>NZ_JAMXMW010000012.1:0-301680 GCF_024055675.1 Actinoallomurus rhizosphaericola
CCGATGCAGCCTGCGGATCTCCGCCCAGTCCTCCACGCTCAGCACCCCTCTCCACTAGCCCCAAAGGGCTCGAGGTGGGTCCGTTTTCACGCGTCGCCACTGGTCCAGTTTTCAGGCGTCGTCGTCAGTGTGGCGCTGAGATTCGAGGCTCTATGGAGCTGTCAAGTATCGGGTTCTTCTGGGTCATCGGCAGGTTCGCGGCCGGTGTGCATGCCGTTTGTGCGGGACGGCGCCGGTGCGGTGCCCCTCTGAGGGTCGATGACTATGAGGCTTGGAATCTCCTCAAGGAGAAGACCGGTCTGTTGCTACCCCCTTGGTCTATGCCTTCGGTGCGTAGATCAGGGCGGATGACGGGGTCATCGTAGCGGCCCTTGACGGCAGGCCTGTGTTGGCAGCTGCGGTGGATGGATCGAGACCAGTTTTTTCCTTTTGCGAGACGTGACCTTGGCTCTGTGGTTACGGTGCCGGACGTCGCCCAGTACGTGGGAGTGACGGTGCCATGCGCCACTGACATTTCCGGTGGCTGGTGGGTGGTCGTCGTAGAAGGAGGGCCGGGGTGCGGATACGGGTGGCTGTGCATACCGAGGCGCGGGAGCTGGCCTGGGGGTCGGTTGTCCGTCCGGGGCGGGCGCTGGTGTATTCGCTGCTTGAGCGCGTAGCCCCGGAGCTTGGGGCCGAGCTTCATTCGCAGGGCTGGAAGCCCTACGGCATGGTTCCGTTCGGATATTCGGCGCCGGTGTTCGCTGAAAGCCGGCGGAGGCGGGGCGTCTATGCGGTGGGCGGCGCCGGGGTGTGGGAACTGGGGAGCCCGGTACCACAGCTGGTCGAGGCTTTCGGGACGGCGCTTTCCGGTATTCCGGTCCTGGCGTGGGGGGCCACGGCGTTCATCGTGGATGCGGTCGAGGTGGTGGAGCCGCCGTCGTTTTCCGCTGGCCGCGGGCGTTTTCGGACGAGCACGCCGATCGTGTTGAAGGGTTCGGGCAGGGATGAGGCCGGGGTGCGGCATACCCGTCAGGCGTGGTTGCTTCCGGGCGAGCCGGAGTGGGATGTGGCTTTTGAGTACAACCTGCGCCGTAAGGCCGAGACCCTCGGCCTTGACCAGGACGTCGCGCTGGAGAGAGTCACCTGGATTGGCCCGAAGCGCTCTTTCGCGGTCGCCGGACGGGCGGGTGCGGGAGGCCATAAACCGGGGGCGTGTGTCGAGGTGGAGATCAGCGGCGCTCCGGAGGTTCTGCAAGCCGTGTGGAGTTGGGGGCTGGGCCAGGCCAACAGCACCGGCTTCGGGTGGGTGATCGCATGACGGCCGACTCGGTCGACCTTCTCGAGCAGTCCCGTCTGGTGTTGACCGCGCACCCGCTGCAGCGGATCGGCGCATATGCGACTGCGGCGCTGGCCGGCGATACCGGTCCCGAAGAGTTGCCGGCTGAGGATTTCGAGCGCGCGGTGCAGTTGATGACGCGCCAAGCGATCAACGCGGCGTTGGTACGGGACAGCAAGGCCGCGCATGGGTTCTGGTTGAAGACGAGTTACTCGATCAACCCGAACTCTCCGATGAACCATCCGAGCAACGGCAAGAAGAGTGCGGACAGCATCCGGACGGCGATCGAACAGTGGCGCAGCCTGCCAGATCCGCGGACCTGGCCGGGCGTCGACTGCGTGCTGTGCGGGCGAGCGGCGGTCGGGTTCTTCGGAAAACTCGATGTTCCGTTGGCCGAGAGTGACGCCTACCGCAACAGCACGCCCCGCGGGCATGCGGGGCTGGCGTTGTGCCGGCCGTGTTTGGTGAGCTTCCACGCGCTCGCCTACGGCAGTCACCTGACCGGTGGTTCGTGCTATGCGCTGCACAGCTGGGATGGGCGTTTCATGCGCCGGACCGTGGAACGCCAGGTCGATCGCAACAAGATGATCGCGGAGACCGGCAAGGTCAGCGACAGCTATGCAGCGGCCCGTGAGGTGGTGGCGTTCAGGGCGCTGCGCCGGTACGGCGAGCGGCTGACGGCCGGTGTGGAGCTGCTGGTCTTCAACAACAACAATCGCGGCCAGTCGCTGGAGATCCACGCGTTGGACCAGCCGCTGGCCGAATGGCTGCGGCGGACACTCAGACCCGCGAACAGGCCGGGGTTCAAGGTTCTGGTCCAAGCTCACGCCTCCGCGCGGCTGCCCGGTGTGGTGGCCCTGGCCAGGAATGCCTTCACCGAGCCGTCGCGGATCGTTGGTGCCGTGGCAGCCCACCTGGGCCGGCTCGTCGCCCTTACCGATCGCGACCGTGAGCAGGTGTCCTCTGCGGTGGGCCTGCTCTATTCCTTCGTCACAGAGGTGATGCAGATGGACGCCAAGGACCTGGCCGAACTCCAGTCGACCGCGCGCAAGGTCGCCGGGCTGCTTTCGGTTGAGGAATCCGGCGGCAAGTTGAATGCCCTTCGCGCGTGCATGCGGGATCCCAGGAAACTGCGGGCCTGGCTGACCCGGCACGGGGTGCGGTGGGCGATGAACCGCCCGGACAAGGCCGATGGCCCGTTGGTCAGTGAGCGGGCTTTCGTCCTGTTGTTCGATCCGGCCCAGGACAACCCGGGCTGGTTCCACCGGGATGTGTTCTTGATCGGGGTGCTGGAGGAGCTGACCCGGCTCGGTTGGCGGTCCAAGACCGCCGAGGAGGACCTGCAAGAGCTCGACGACAGCACCGATAAGGAGTTCACCGAGAAGATGGAGGAAGAGCAGTGAGTTTCCTGGCCGGGAAGATCGTCCTGGACGTGGTCGCGGGCGCGCCCAACAACGGTGAGGGCGAAGACAACATCGGCAAGGTCAAAAAGCTGCGGGTAGGGCGCGAGGAGTTCCCCTACGTCTCGGCGCAAGCGGTGCGCCGGTGGTTGCGTGACTCGCTGCCCCATGACGAGCCCCGCTCCGGAGTGACCCGCTCGGGCACCGGAAAGAAGCAACAGGCCTACACCGAAGGCCGCCCCGACCGGTACCTCGATGATGACCTGTTCGGGTACATGGTCGCGGTCAAAAACGACAGCTACCAGCGGGACACCGTCCTGGCTACCGGCACCTTCGTGTCCTTGACCCCGCAACGCGCCACCGCCGATTACGGCACGATGAGCCGGGACTTCCCACTCGGGGAACACCCCGTGCTCCACCAGCATGAGCTCTACAGCGCGGTGCTGGCCGCCGACGTGCTGTTGGACCTGCCGCGGGTGGGGGTGTTCGAGACCGACGGCAGCGGACTTCGGGTGGCGCTCAGCCCGGCCGCCGCCGAGGAGGCCCAAGCCAACGGGGCCGAGCCTGTGACGCTGCGGGGAACCAGCGCACTTCGGCTCGCCCAAGCCGAACGCCGCCGGCGTGTCGCGGTGGTGCTGAACACTCTCGCCAAACTGCGGGGCGGAGCCAAGCAGGCCCTGCATTACGGAGACCGCACCCCCGCCTTCGTTCTCCTCGCGCCGATGAAGGGCGGCGTGAACCCCTTCACCCGGGTGGTCGGTGCCAGGGACGGCAAACCGGCCTTCCAGCCGAGCGTGCTGCGCGAAGAGCTCTCCGCCTGGGCCGACGAACTGGACGGGCAGGTCCTCCTGGGATGGGCGCCGGGATTCCTCGGCGACCAGCGGGACCATGCCGAACGTGAGCTCAAAGACCTGATCGAGGACGGCACGGTCAGCATCCAGCACCCCCGCGTCATGCTGACCGGACTCGCCGCACAGATCGAACAGGGTATCCATGACGACTGGTTCGAGGACCCGTCGGCGTGACCGGCACCATCGCGCTGGAAGCGACGTTCACCACGCCCGTCACGTCCTTCCGTAACCCGCTGTATGCCGGCGTGCAGGTCACACTGCCGTGTCCACCGCCGGCCACCGTCGGCGGTCTGCTCGCCGCCGCGGCCGGAGGCTGGGACCAGGTGGACACAGGGCTGCGGTTCGCGATGGCCTTCCACGCCGGGGGAAGGGGCGTGGACTACGAGACGTACCACCCCTTGGACGCTTCGGGGAAGAAAGCCTCACCCACCCCGCGCAACCGTGAGTTCCTGGCCGCGACCGTGCTGACGGTCTGGCTGCTGGACGATGTCGAGCAGTGGTGGCGGCGGTTGCGCCGCCCGGTGTGGCCGTTGCGGCTGGGCCGCAGCCAAGACCTCGTGGGCATCTCGCTGCAGCGGGTGCCGCTGACATCTGCTCCGGGGGTGCTGGGCTCTGCGATCGTTCCCGGCGATGCGGCCATCACCGGGGGAACCCCCCTACGGCTGCCCACGGCCATCGCCCCAGGACGGGACAGGACCCGGTGGGGCACCTACCGCTTCGACGCCACCGGGCGTAGTCAAGCCCGCGTTCCCGACAGCGCATCGACCCCGGACGGGCGGGCCGTGATGCTGCTGCCCGGCTGTCACCCCGATGCCGCCGCCTGGCGGTGAAACCGATGCCAGAGGCACTGTCGGCCTTCTACGCCAAAAGCAGCCGGTCCGGGCGACCTGCCGAACCCCTCACCGACCATCTGGCGGCGGCGCTGGCCGCCGCCGGCTGGCTCCGGCAGCGGGTGGGCGCGATCGCAGCAGTCGACGCCAGCCTCCGACGGTTGTTCTGGAGCGCCGTTGAACTCGCCGCGCTGACCCACGACGCAGGCAAGATCGCAGACGGCTTCCAGGACATGGTCACCGGAGCGCACCGAACCTGGGGAGAACGACACGAAGTGCTGTCCCTAGGATTCCTGCCCTCCCTCATCCACGACCCCGAACTGCTGCTGTGGGTGGCCACAGCGGTGGCCACCCACCACCGCCCCCTCGGCAACCAGCCCGGCCGCGACCTGGACTCCCTCTACCACCCCTACGACCTGGACGAGCTGCGCGAACGCTTCGGGAAGATCTCCCCTGCGGCCGTGCACGCGTTGCACCGATGGCTCGGTGCCACAGCCCGGCGTGCCGGGCTACCCGTCCCGGACCCCACGCATGCTCCGATACACGCCGAAGATCTGCCGGCCACCGCGCACCAGATGCTCGACACCCTGCTGGAACACTGGGCGGACCGCGCCACACCCGGCCGCGGCCTCACCGCCATCCTGCTCCAGGGCGCCGTCATCTTGGCCGATCACCTATCCTCCGCCCACAAGCAGCTGTCTTTCCACCAACCCCTGGACGGTTCCTTCCCCACGCTTTTGGACAAGCGCTTCGCCGACGACGGCAAGGTCCTGCGCCCTCACCAACGCCGTGCTGCGGCATCCTCAGGGCATCTGCTGCTGCGGGCTCCGACCGGCAGCGGCAAGACCGAAGCCGTCCTGCTGTGGTCCGCGAACCAGGTCACCGCCCTGCAACAGCAGACCGGCGGGGTGCCGCGGGTCTTCATCGTCCTTCCGTACCTGTCGTCCATCAACGCGATGGCCGACCGGCTCAAGAACCTCCTCGGCACCCCGGACACCGTCGGGGTCGCGCACTCCAAGGCCGCCTCCTACCACCTCGCGGCCGCCATCACACCCGAGGACAGCGCAGAAAACGACGACCCGAACACTTCTCCTCACCGTATCGACGCCGCGACCAAAGCCGTCGCCCGCGCCGCGGCCACCAAGCTGTTCCACGAATCCGTCCGCGTCACCACCCCGTACCAGCTGTTGCGAGGAGCCCTGGCCGGCAACGCCCACTCCGCCATCCTCATCGACGCCGCCAACTCGGTGTTCGTCCTAGACGAACTCCACGTCTACGACCCACGCAGACTCGGCTACCTGCTCGCCACCGCCCAACTGTGGGAACGGCTCGGCGGCCGGATCGCCGTCGTTTCCGCCACCCTCCCTGACCTCCTCGCACGCCTGTTCACCCAGACACTCAACACACCGTCCGTCTGGGTGAAGGCTGATGACCTGCACATCCCGCCCCGGCACCGGCTGAGCATCCGCAACCACCACCTCACCGACGCCGCCGCGCTCGCAGAGATCCGCCACCGCCTGAAACAGCACGAATCCGTGCTCGTCGTGGCGAACAACGTCGCCCAGGCACTCGAACTGTTCGAAGAACTCGCCCCCGAAGTGCAAGACCAGCACGGACAAGACGCAGCGCTGCTGCTGCATTCACGCTTTCGACGCCGCGACCGCAGCCTGATCGAAACGAAGATCACACAACGATTCGGCGCGGCCTCCCGTCGGGAGACACGGCAGCCCGGTCTCCTGATAGCCACCCAATGCGTCGAGGTGAGCCTGGACCTGGACTTCGACGTGCTCCTGACGGCGGCCGCTCCACTGGAGGCACTCCTTCAGCGCTTCGGAAGAGTCAACCGCCTCGCCGAACGTCCCCCCGCAGACGTGATCGTCCACCAGCCGAACTGGACGACCAGAGGGACCGAGCCCGGCGAGTTCGCCGACGGGATCTACCCACGAGAGCCGGTCGAGGAGGCCTGGCAGATCCTCCTGAACAATGATGGCCGCCCCATCGACGAAACCGACGCCACCACCTGGCTCAACACGATCTACGCCACCACCTGGGGCAGCCAGTGGCACGCAGAAGTCCTGGAACGACAAGAAACCTTCACCCGCGACTTCCTGACCTTCCGCCGCCCCTTCGACGACCGCTCGACACTCACCGAAGCCTTCGACGCGCTCTTCGACGGCAGCGAAGCCGTCTTGACCCAAGACCGCGACGTCTACGCTGCCGCCCTCAACCAGGGCCCCAACAACATGAAGGCTGGGCGCCTTCTCGCCGACGAATACCTGATCCCCATGCCCCACTGGGCCGGACCACTCAGCGGCTACGACAAAGAACTGAAAATCCGGCTCATCGACGGCGACTACGACCCGACCCTTGGACTACGGTCCATCCACGGCCCTGCCCAGTCCACCTACCAGCCAGGAGAAGTTCTGTGATGGAGGAAGAGGACGTCGGCGGGACCCACATCAGGTACCTCTACCACTGCCGTCGCCAACTGCGGCTGTTCATCAAAGGAATCCGCCCCGAGCACCTGAGCGCCACAGTTCAGATGGGCGAAGCCGTTCACGATACCGCCTACACCCGTAACACGCCGGTGGATCTCGGTGCTGCCCGGCTGGATTTCCTTGACGGCCAGCGCTGGGTCCATGAAGGCAAATCATCGACCCGCCCTACCCTCGCTGACGAGGCACAAGCCCGGCACTACTGCCATCGTCTTCACCGCATCGGTGTCGATGCCCAAGGCGTGATCCTGCACTTTCCAAAAACCCGCCGCACCAAACGCATACTTTACACACAGCGGGACGCAGACCTAGCGCAAGCGGACATCAGGCTTTACCGTCGGGTCCTCATCGCCCCTGCGAGGGGTCGCAACATCGGCGACAGCCGCACCACGCCGGAGACCGGCCCGGTGTCCTCATCGCTCCTGTGAGGGGTCGCAACACAGCACCGGGACCGTTCGCCGCCTTCAAGCCTTGGGTCCTCATCGCCCCTGCGAGGGGTCGCAACGCCATGAACGCGCCGTTGCAGGAGTAGAAGGTGTTGTGTCCTCATCGCCCCTGCGAGGGGTCGCAACCCGACGTCGACCAGCGTGTGTCGGAGACTGCCCACCGTCCTCATCGCCCCTGCGAGGGGTCGCAACAAGATGACCGCGCCACCAGAGTCCAGGGACGTGACGGGTCCTTATCGCCCCTGCGAGGGGTTGCAACATCCATTCGATCTCTCGGCGGGACTGTCTGAAAGATCGTGGGCGGGCTGGTGATCCGGCAGGCTGGAGCTGACGCTCTGGCTGGGAAGGATCACTGTGACCGACGCTGAAGACAACATCGAGCAGGCATCGGCTGCGGGGCTGGATGTGCAGCTGGCCGCTGAGCTGATCGAGCGGGCCAAGTCCCAGGGAGTGTCGCTGGTCGGGCCGGACGGGTTGTTGGCCGGGATCACCAAGACGGTGCTGCAGGCCGCCCTGGATGCGGAGATGACCGAACATCTGGGCTATGAGAAGGGCGAACGCCCTGCTCAGCCCGGTGGCAATCATCGCAACGGCCGCTCGCCCAAAACCGTGCTGACTGAGGTCGGCGCGGTCCCGCTGCAGGTCCCACGCGATCGGGCGGGTGAGTTCGAACCGAAGATCGTGCCCAAGCACGCCCGCCGGATCGAAGGGGTCGATGAGGCGATCGTCAGTCTGTATGCCAAGGGCCTGACCACCGGAGAGATCCGTGCCCATCTGGCGGAGATCTATGACGTGGAGGTCTCGCGTGATCTGATCTCCCGGGTGACCGACCGGGTCGCCGAGGAACTGGCGGCGTGGCAGTCCCGCCCGCTTGATGCGGTCTACCCGGTCGTGCTGATCGACGCGATCCACGTGAAGATCCGCGATGGTCAGGTCGCCAACCGGCCGATCTACGTCGCCGTGGGCATCAACTGCCACGGCGAACGCGACGTGCTGGGCCTGTGGGTGGGCACCGGCGGCGAAGGCGCCAAGCACTGGATGGGCGTGCTGGCCGAGCTGAAGAACCGCGGCATCGCCGATGTGTGCATCGCCTGCTGACGTATCTGGAGTGGGCCACGGAGTCCGCGCGGATGCTGCGCCCCCAGATCAGCGATCGGGACCTCGACCAGCTCGTGTTCACCGACCGCTACCGGGTGCTGCTGGGCAGCTGCGGCACGCTCGCCGGGACCGCCCAGCAGCGCCTTGTGAACGGCCTCGTGCAACTTGAGGTCGCCGAACGGATTGAGGCGTTCGAGGCGGCCGTGGCCGCGTTGGATACGCGGATCGGCGGGTGGAGCCAGCGGGAAGTGTTCGTTGTGGCCGACTCGAGCTTCTACATCCAGAATGAGGTGAAGCTGGCCGACGTCGACCTGCACGAGGTGCTCGACGTGCCGCGCTGGCAGTTCGTGCGCCTGCTGTTCCCGATCGTGGTGGTCGACGAGCTGGACGACCTCAAAGACGCCAGCAAGCAGCGTGCTCGCTGGCGGGCCGCCCACACGCTTGGTCTCCTCGACGGGGTTCTCAATGGCGGCACCCACGGGGTCCTGCATGAGGGTAGCGCGAGCGCCAGCGCGAGGACGGGACGGCGACCGATCGCGTCGGACAGTGAACCGGCCATGAGCAACGTGCCGACGACTCCGACACCGTTCAGGACGGTGAGACTCGCGGCAGGGTCAACCTGGAGATCGTCCTCGATCCCCCCGGCCACGTGCGCTTGGACCGCCCCGATGTCGAGATCATCGACCGGACGGTGGCCATCCAGAGCCTGGCCGGGCGCGACGTTCGGTTGCTGACGTGCGATACGAGTCAGCACACCCGGGGCCGGGCTGCCGGGCTGCACGTGACCAAGGTGGTGACGAAGGACCCCGGGGACGAGCCGGACTGGTCCGCCCCGGGCAGGTCTGGCACTGGCGTACGCGCACAGCGGCGCGCCCGGCAGGCCGAAGCGGAGGCTCCGACGACCAGTTGAGAAACGAGGACCGTGGCAGTGACACTGCGCTACGTGCCACCTGGCCGGTAGCTGTACGAGAACCAGGCCGTCGGGACTGTCTTCGCGTCGGTGACCTGCAGAAAAGGAAATTCCCTCCCTGTTCCGCGCGCGATGCGACAAACTGATCGCCGAAATACCAGGCTGACGCGTCCGATCGCTCGCCACAGCCCGCCCCCAACCGGCCCGGGACAACGTTGGGCTCCGGGGTGATCCGGAAGCTACGGCGGACGTCGGAACGATCGCCCGGACTGCGCCGCAGAAGCCGACGTTAGAGCTCCACGCCGCGAGGCGAGGAAGAACAACTCTCATCGGAGAAAGAACAAATGAGTCCCCAGGACGTTCCCGAAAACCTACCAGTTCCCGCAGCGCAGCCTTCGGTCCAGGTCCAGGCCGCTCGCGCGGATCTGGAGGCATTCGAAGATCTGATGTTCCAGGTACTGGAGGCCTGGGGGCTGCCCACGGACAACATCATCGTCGCGGCCAAGCAGCGTGAGACCCTCCTCAGGAACACTCCCGACGTCATCGAGGAACTCACCGCCGAGGAGCGGGCGGACGCGCCCTACATCGCCAAGATGATCATGGCGGGCTCGGTCGGGTTGTTCGACGCCGCGCTGAACTACCTCTGGAACGAGACGATCAACCGGTTGCGGGACCACGTCGCCGCCTTCGACGTCGACTACTTCTTCGACCTCGCCGAGACCGACCCCGCCCGCCGCAAGAACCTCAAAACCCGCGACGACCTCTCCCAGATCGACGACTACAAGCTGCTGGAAGCTGCTAACAAGATCAAGCTCGTCAGCGACATCGGCTTCAAGCAGCTCATCCACATCAACTACATGCGCAACCACGCGAGTGCCGCGCATCCGAACATCGAGGAGCTGACCGGCCTCAAGCTGGCCGAGTGGCTGGAGACCTGCATCAAGGAGGTCTTCCGGATCCAGCCTCGCAACGTCGTCGCCGCGATCGGCAAGCTCCTCACCAACATCAAGTCCAAGCGGCTGCCGAAGGACGAGCTGAAGAAGATCGCAGCGTTCTTCGACGGGCTAGAGCAGGACCAGGCCGACAACCTCGCCGCCGGCCTCTTCGGTATCTACACCCCCGCCGACGCGACCCCAGAGATCCTCGACAACGTCCGCTCGCTCTGGCCCGACCTCTGGCCGCTGGTCAGCGAGGACGCCCGCAACGAGGTCGGCATCAAACTCGCCCGGTTCACCGCCAACGCCGACACCGACCGGGCGATCCGCGCCAGGGAACTGCTGGACCTGGTCGGTGGGTCCTCCTACCTCCCCGAGCCCGAGCGCGTCGCTGAGATTCAGCAGGCCCTGGACGACCTCAAGCGGGCCCACGAGGCGCACATGCGCAACTATGCCGAGGAGCCACCCGCCGCGCAGCGACTCAAGGACGTCGTCGGCCGCCACGGAGACATCCCCGAGCAGGCCATCCGCAGCTACGTCGTCCACCTGGTCAATGTCTTCCTGACGAACGGCTACGGGGTCGCCTGGAACGCGGAGCCGATCTACAAGGAGCTCATCGGCCGGTTCGACGGTTACCAGGCAGCGATCGCCCTTCGAGCCTTCGCGAACTCGCAGATCCGGCTCAAGCTCCAGGACGAATGGCCGCGCAAGAAGTGGCAGGAACTGCTCGACCTGATCGACCCGAAACTCACCGGCCGCAGCGACCGCGCCTTCCTCGAAACCGTCCGTAACTTCAAGGGCACCCCCGACCGGCTCTACCAGGACACGAAGATCAAGGCACTCACCAAGACCTGGATGGAGCGAAACCTGACCTGACCTCCGGCAATATCGACGCTGCAGGACGGGTGTTGAGCCCGGGGCAGCCCGCCGCCATACTGCCGCGCGGCACGACAGTATGCGGCCACAGATGCAGGAAAGGCGGCTGTCGCGGCCTCGGCGGTCACAGCCGTGGTGTCGCTGGCGGCACCGCCAGCGACCGCGTTGGTGCAGAGAAGATCGAGCGCGTAGGCATCGGCCCCGCACACGCGGGGATGACCCGCGGCGGAGACCGTCGCGGTGGCGTACGCGAACGTCGGCCCCGCGCACGCGGGGATGGCCCCCCGGGCTGATACACCACGACGATGGCGCCACCGTCGGCCCCGCGCCTGCGGGGATGGCCCTCGATATCGGCCAGACGGAGCGACCACAGCCGGGCGTCCCGACCAAGCCGACCGGAACCTGGGTCGCCCAGCAGGCCAGGAACCTGCTCACAGACCTGGGGGGAGCGGGCCGAGCCCATTAGGTTCCTCATCCGTGACCGCGACACCAAGTACACCAGCGTCTTCGATGAAGTGTTCACCTCACTCGGTGCGCGGGTCATCAAGACGCCGGTCCGGGCCCCAAAGGCGAACGCGATCGCCGAACGCCGTCGGTGCCTCTGTAGCGACCGTCTGCGTCGACTGAAGCGTCCTTCTGGGTGTGGGTCCTGAGGGGCGGCTTGGTGAGGACGGGGCCATCCGGTCATGTCCGAGGGTGGGGACGTGCTGGGGTCGCCTGCCGGCCTCGGATGGCATGTGTGTGATCCGTTGCCGGTTCGCTGGAGGGGCCGTCGGTCGTGGTGTCGCCCGCCGCTCGGACGGTGTCCGGGGTGTGGACTTAGCAAGGTCGCGGCACGCGAGCAACCATGGAGCAACCACGGTCGCCAAACCGCCCCAAAACAGACGCTGGGCGCTCCCGGTGGAACCGAGAACGCCCAGGTCGGGACGGGTGCGCCGCCAGGGACTTGAACCCCGAACCCGCGGATTAAGAGTCCGCTGCTCTGCCAATTGAGCTAGCGGCGCTTGCGACGTCCGTAACTTTAGCAGTCCTCCGGCCTCGACCGTGCTCCCCTCGATTCGGCCGTCGACACCGAGGTGACCATGGGGGCCGCTGCTTCTCAGCGCGCTGTGCGGCCGGCGATTTCGTCCACGATGTCGGCGAAGGCGCGGACCCGTGCAATCCCGATGCCGCGGTCGGGTCCCTCACCCCACAGGTCCCGCCTGCCGGGTCATCCCTCTGCCGTTGCTCAGGGAAGCGGGCCCGATGAGTCACCGCTCCTCTGCACGCGGGCGACCGCATGTTTCCACGAGGCCCACCTGGCCCACAGCGCGGCGCCGAACCTCACCGGCGACCCGGCGATGGGGTGGCCTGGCCTCGCGGGTGCGAATTGGACTCGGGGCGGGTACCGGCTGAAGCGGTATGCCGGAGGCGGCCACGGCCGGTACCCGCCGGGCGGGCTAGGACGTCGGGGTGCCGTAGACGCTGACTTCGGTGAGGTGGAAGGTGGCGTTGGCGGTGTTGCCGAGGCCGGTCACCCGGACGTACCGGGCCTCGGCCTCGGTGTTCATCGTGTCGCCCGCGTCGGTGGCGGGGGCGGGCCCGTTCCGGCCGCCGAGGGTGAACCAGTGGGTGCCGTCGGCGCTGCCCTCCAGCCGGTAGGTGTAGTAACGGGTGCCGTCGACATAGTTGCGGACGTTGACGCGGGACACGTCATCGACCGCGCCGAGGTCGACCTGCCACCAGGTCTGGCCGTACGTCATCGGCCCGCCCCAGTACGGGGAGTTGGCGCGGCTGCCGTCGTTGGCGGCCCCGGCCGGGTGGCCGGACTCCGACGACAGTGCCGTCACCGGCTTGTGGAGGCTCTGCAGGACGTCGCCGGACCCGTCGCGGGAGGTGTCGGGCGCGTCGGCGATGCCGCCGGCGAAGAGCGCGATCGCCTCCTGTGCGGTCTGGGCGTTGACCGCGCTGACGAACATGCCGACGTCCTGCGTGGCCGACGCACCGGCGACCGAGCCGGATCCGATCACGGTCCAGTTCTTGTCGTCGGAGCTGCAGGAGCCGGTCACGCGGCCGCCGTCCGTGCGCAGTCGCACGTGGACCTCGCCTGCGGTGAACCCGCCGACCTCGGTCATGTGATCGAGGCTGCCGTCGCCGTCGGCGTCATAGGAGAAGACGCAGCCGTGCTCGGGGGTGACGGCGATGTCGGCGTACCCGGCGGACCCGGTCTTGGACAGGTCGTTGCTGACGACCAGGCCGGCGCGGGTCCACGGGGATGCCCCGTCCAGCCTGGTCACCCTCGTGGACACCGCGTGACCCGAGGTGAGCCCGCCGCCCTCGTAGACGGTCGCGAGTTCGTTGGTGGCACCCTCCATGTCCTTGCCGCCGGCGGCGATGCCCGTCGTATCGCCCGTTCGCGCGAACTCGGCCGGTGCGGAGGCCGCCGCCTTGTACGGCGCCGCGACCGTACTCCCGCCGACCATGAGGAGGGAGTGCGCGGTCGCCCGTCCGGAGGCGCCTGCGGCGGTACGCCAGGAGGCCGTGGCGTTCAGGTCGGGCAGGGAACCGGCGGCGGCGTCGGCCGGGGCGGTCACCGTCCAGGTCGCGGTCGCCGTCTTGCCGGGATCGACGTCGTTTCCGGGGCCGGTGGCGGCGGTCACGGGGCGGACGGCGTAGCCGTGTGGCGCGGTCAACTCGAAGCCCACCTTGTGTGCGGTGCTCAGCGCCGAGTCGCTCGTGAAGGTCGCAGTGACGTGGACGGTACCGCCCGGGGTGACACCCTTCCGGTCGGAGGCGAGGGTCAGCACACCGGACGCCTCGTAGGCCGCCTTCGTGGCCAGCCGGTAGGCGTCGCCGTGCGGCACGGCCGCGTAGCGGGTGCCCGCGTGCGCCCAGCTTTCGGCGACCGCGCGCCAGTCGATCGGCTGCGGCTCGTCACCGGTCCGCAGCGAGTCCTTCAGCAGGCCGAAGAACATCTTCCAGCGTTCGGCGTAGTAGCCGCCGACCAGGCCGTTGAAGTCCCGGCGCGCGTAGTCCTGAATCCCGGGGCTCTCGGTCTGCCACAGTGTCACCAGCGACTTCAAGTCGTAATCAAGGGTCGCGGCCTCCTTCGGGTTCGCGGCCTGGCGGGCGGCCTCCTGCTGCCACGTGCCGAGCAGGAAGTGCGGATCGGCGCCGAGCACGTCGTCCATCAGCTTCATCTCGGCCATCCACCGGTCGGTGAGTCGCCCGAAGGCGGCGCTGTCGCGGTCGCGATAGGCGGCGAGAATCCGCGGTAGGAGTGCTCTGCTGCGGTTGGCGAGCACCTGACGAGTGACATCGACGAGGTCGTAGCGGTACGCGTCGGAGTGGCGCAGCCGCGGATCCACCTGAAGCAGCTCGTGCAGCGCCTTCTCGAACTCGGCGGGGTCGTACTGCAGCGCCGCCTGCCCGGTGTCGGTGAGGCTCGGCTGGTCATCGAACAGGGCGGTCACGTGCCGGGTGTCCTTGCCCGCAGGCCAGGAGTACGCCGTGCGTTCGATGATCTGCCAGGCCGCCACGGCATGCGGGTCGGCGGCACCGTAGCGGGCGGTGGCGTACTCGGCGAACCAGGCGTCCATGTCGACCGGGCCGTTCTCCCACGGCATGTCGGCGAAGAACTCCACCGCGGCCGGATTGTTGTCGATGGCCTCGGGCATCAGCGCGATGCCGTTCATGGCGTTGCCCGGTTTGGCGCGCCAGGCGTTGAACTTCTGGTTCCACACGGTGAGGCCGGCGCCGAAGTTCTGGTGGCCGCCGAAGTTCCAGATCGTGCCGAAGGCGTACTGAGTGCCGAGGAAGTCCTTGTCGCGGTCGGTGATGCTCGGCTGTTCGCTGAGGCCGTCCACGACGAACATCTTCGACCGGTCGACCGCCTGGAGCGTCGCCGGAAGGGGATTGCTCTGCCAGCCGAGGATGACCCAGATCGCACCCGGGTGGGCGGCCTCGAGCGCGTCCTGGACGGCCTTCGACGCCGGGCCCACCGGTACCGACCCGGCGGTGCCGCCCTCGTGCAGCAGGTCCATCTTGTACATCGTGGAGGTGCCGAAGAGCTCGGTCTGTGCCTGGTAGAACGCCGCCGCGACCTTGCCGAACTGCGGGCCGGTCGGGTCGAGCCAGTCGGGGCGCTGCAGGCCGTTCCAGGTGCCCTGCGGGACGGTGTTCGCCCCCGGGTTCCGCGTGGCGAAGTCGGTCGGGACGGTGCCGTAGTAGCCGGGCAGCACCGGCGTCATGCCCAGTTCGCGTAGCCGGTCGATGATGCGCCGGGCGAGCACGACGCGACGGTCGATCAGTTGCTGGGAGATCGGTGAGCCGGTGCAGCACATGTTCTGCAGCAGCCACCACGCCTGGTGGGCCGGCTCGGGGATCCACTTCCGCATGTCCGCCGCGCTGTAGCCGAACTGCTGGAAGGCCTGCTCGTAGACGGCCTCCTGCCCCTCGTAGACCAGCACCTGGTTGATGCCGAGAAGTGCGAGCACGTCGATGCGATGTTCCCACTCCTGCCAGCTCAGGTACGCGCCGCCGTATCCCTCATTGGTGTCGTTGAGCGCGAACCGGTTGGCGACCGACGCGTCCTGCGCGATCGGTGCGGACGGCAGCGGCAACCGCGCGGGAAGGTCGAGCTGCGAACCGCCGATCGAGACGTTGGCGTGCGCGACCTTGCGCAGGTACCAGCCGAACCCGGTGAGCTGCACGGCCGGGGAGGTCCCTGCGACCACCAGGTGCCCGCCCGCGGCGGAGACCTGGAAACGGTCAGCGCCCGTGCCCTTGTCGATCGTCCGGAACGTGACCTGGTCGGCCCGGCTCTTACCGAGAATCCGCTCCAGCGCCTGGGCGGCCGGTCCGTTGTCACGCGCGGCGGCCGTCGCGCGTGTGGGTTTCGCCGTCGCCGGTGGCGCCACGGCCAGCGGCACGGCCAGCGCCGCCGCCATGGCGGCGATGAGTGTACGAGATCGGCGCCTGATGCTCGATCGTCTTCCTAGTCGTCGGCCCAACACGCTGGCGCACCTCCACCGAAGGGAGTTTATTAAGGTCTTTACAAAACCTCGCATTAATAATGTGCATGCTGGACTCTGCGGTCAAGGGGCCAGTGGATCTTTCGGAGGGAACAATGGGAGACGAGCGTGCGGTCGGCACTCCCGTTCTGCGCCGCCTCAACACCGCTTCCGTGCTGCGTGCGGTGCGCGACTGCGCACCCGACCCCGTACGGCTGGCCGAACTGGTCAAGCTGACCGGCCTCACCCGTCCGACCGTGGGCCAGGCGGTGGAGGACCTGGTCGAGGCGGGCTGGGTCCAGCATCACCACCCGGCCGCCGCCTCCCGGAAGGGCGGCCGTCCGGCCGTCCGCGTCTCCCTCCGGGGCCGCGCCGCGCCCGTGCTGGGCCTCGACGTCGGCCCGCACACGGTCAGCGCGGGCATCGACGACCTGGCCGGCCGCCGCCTGGCCGCGGTGCGCCGATCGGTCGACCACAACAGGGCCAGCCGCGTCCTGACCGTGGTCGACGCGGTCATCGCACGCGCCCTCGAGGAGGCCGGCCTCGATGCGGACGAGATCGCCGCGGTGGTCGTCGCCACCCCCGGGATCGTCGACTCCGGCTCAGGCCGGATCCTCCTGGCGCCCAGCGTGTCGGGATGGACCTCGGTGAACCTCTCCGATCATCTTCGCGACCGGTTCCGCTGCCCGGTGCGGGTGGAGAACGACGCCAACCTCGCCGCCCTGGCCGTCGCGGGGGAGCGGGCCGGGCCCGGCACTCTGCTGGCCGTCCAGTGGGGAGAGCGGCTCGGCGCCGGCGTCGTGATCGACGGACGTCTCCACCGGGGTACCGGAGCGGCGGGCGAGATCGGCTTCATCCGGCCACCCGGTCGTGTCCCCGACACCGATGACGGCCGGGGCCCCCTCGAACGCGCCATCGGCGCCGAGGCCATCACCGAACAGGCCCGTCGGGCCGCCCACGCGCACCCCGAATCGGTCCTGGGCGATGGTCCGATCGACGCCGCCGCCGTCTTCGCCGCGGCCGCCGCCGGGGACGCGGTGGCCGAGCGGGTCGTGGACGACGTCGCCAGGACCTTCGCCCAGGCCATCGCGCCGGCCGTCCTGGTCCTGGCCCCCGACGCGGTCGTGATCGGCGGCGGGGTGGCCCGCGCCGGAACCGTCCTGCTCGCGGCCATCACCCGGCATCTGGCCGATCTGACCCTCACCCCACCCGACGTGGGGATCTCCGGGCTGGCCGAGGACACGATCCTGACCGGCGCCCTGCGCATGGCCCTGGACGATGTCTGGCACCAGCTCCCCGCCTGACGACCGCTGATCCGAGCCCGAGGCGCGACTCGGGGGAACTGCGGGCAGGCAGGCCGGCCCGAGACCGCCGGACAGCTTGAGGGCGCCTGGCTGCTCGTGCCGTGGTCTGTGCTCTGCCTCCTGCTTCGTCGGATCCTTTGGGCCGGCGTGACGGTGCCGCCCGGTACGGTGCGCGACATCCTCGAACGCGCCGGCCTCGGACTTCGGCGAGGCCGCCAACCGCCCCCGAACCATGGCACCCACCCGACTGAATGCGCAGGTGAGAGCCTTGCCGCTGACCGCGCGTAAGTCTCGCGAGTTGCGGGGAAACGGATAGACGACTTGACCTACGCGGGTACGGGGCTGATCGCCGACAGGCAGCGTGAACTAAGCGAGCTATCGGACTTAATTGACGGAGAATTCTCGACGGCCCGAACTTCCGTTATCGTGTACGACAGAGGCAGAACACGGGGTGGGGCACGAAATTCGCGCGAGGTCAAACAACAGGATCAGGGATTGACAGGGTGCTTGGCGGCATGCCCGCGGAAGCGCACTGAACTCGCCGGTCCGCTCACATCTCAAGAATTGACAGAGTGCTTGGCGGTATGCCCTCGGGAGCGCCGAATAATCGCCGACAGTTATCGACCACCCGGGAATTGACACGCGCCCGATGGTTGCCTACAGTCCGCTTGTCAGTTTTCCAGACCGCACCCAAAGGTATTCATGACTGCATCCACGTTGCCGAAGCCCAGGCAGCAGTTGATTCTTACTGTTCTTATGATGTGTTCGCTGCTGATCTGGCTGGACAACACCGTCTTGAGTACCACCCTGGAGACCCTCGCTGACCCGGTCCGTGGGCTGAACGCCGGCCCGGCCGAGCTGCAATGGGCCACCGGCTCGTACCCGCTCGCCTTCGCCACCTTGATCCTCACCGCTGGTGCGCTGCCGGCGCGATCGACCGCGATCGCCGTCTTCTCGACCTCCGCCGGTGTCGGCATGACCGTGGGCCCGGTGCTCGCCGGTGTGCTGCTCGACCACTTCTGGTGGGGCTCGGTCTTCCTGGTCGACGTCCCGGTCGTGGTCCTCGCGCTGATCGGCCTCGCCCTGCTGGTCCCGAACTTCCGCAGCCCCGCCGTGCGACCGCTGGGCCCGGCCGCGATGCTGCTGTCCATCACCGGTCTCGCGGCGCCGGCCTACGGACTGATCCGCGCGGGTCAGGTGGCGGCCTGGGGCCGTACGGACGTCTGGGCGCCCATCGTCGTCGGACCGATTCCGCTGGCCGTGTTCGTCCGCGTCGAACTGCGCAGCAAGATGCCGAGCTTCGATCCCCGGCTGCTCGCCCAGCGCGCGTTCGGTGGCGGCAACGCGGCGCTCGGCCTGCTCCTGTTCGCCGTGTCCGCGGTCACCTTCTACAACGCGTTCTACCTGCAGGGCGTGCGCGGCTACTCGCCGATCGAGGCGGGCCTGGCCGGCCTCCCGACCGCCCTCGGCGCGATCTTCGGCGCGCCCCACGCCATGCATGTCGGCGCGGTCTGGATCATGTTCGTCGCGCTCTTCGGCGCGGCCGTGCTGCTGCTCGCCCTGCGTTCGGTCCGCAAGCCCGCGGCTGCCGGGGGCGTGCCCGAGCCCGCGCGGGACGGCGGCCCGACCGCGGACCAGGCGGCCCCCCGGGCCGGTGCCGAGAACCTGACCGCCCGCGAGGGCGCCGGCGTGGGGAGCCGCTGACGCCATGGGAACCAGACAGAAACTCCCCGAGGCGCGGTCGGACACTCAGGCCACGTACCTGCCCGACCGGCACATGTTCGCCCTGTGGACCTGGGTCGACGGCGCGGTGGGGGCGGCCCCGCCGGTCGGTGACGTCGAGACCGTCCCCCTGGTCGTTCCGACGCCGGACCTCGGCAGGCTCAAGGTGGCCGACGTCGACTGCGTACTCATCGAGCCGGACCGGCTCGTGGCCGTGGCCCTCGACTCGCCCGGCAGGTCGGTGGACGTCTGGCGGTCGTGGATCGCGGGCGGCGAGCCGGCTCTGCCGATCGCCGCGCACGCGGTCCCCGACGCCACGGGTGTCGCCGTCACGACGGCGGAACACGCGAGCGGCGTCTTCCGCCGCACCACCTCGGTGGGGGCCGAGATGCGCACGGCGCTCACCGCCAAGCTGCGCCCGTATCAGGTGCGCGGGGTGAGCTGGCTGCGCGAGACCATCGACACGCACGGCGGCGCGGTGCTGGCCGACGAGATGGGACTCGGCAAGACCCTGCAGACCATCGGCTGTGTCGCCGGACGCGCCGAGAAGGGGCCGCAACTGGTGGTCTGTCCCACGTCGTTGGTGGGGAACTGGGCACACGAGATCGCGCGGTTCGCACCCGACCTCCGGGCGACGATCTGGCGCGGCGGGCCGCTGCCCGCGGTGGACGGCGGCACGGTGGTGCTCACCGGCTACCCCACGCTGCGCACGCACGGCCCGGCCCTGGCGGGGATCCAGTGGAGCACCGCGGTCTTCGACGAGGCGCAGGTCCTGAAGAACCCCCGTACGCAGGTGTCGAAGGCCGCGCGCACCATCGCGGCCGACGCGCGGATCGCCCTGACCGGGACGCCCGTCGAGAATCACCTCGACGAGCTGTGGGCCCTGCTCAATCTGGTCGCACCGCACCTGTTCGGGAGCCGGACGCAGTTCCGCCGTCGTTTCGTGCGGCCGCTCTCGGACGGCTCCCCGGCCGCTTCCGCCCGGCTGCGCGGGGCCATCGAGCCGGTCGTGCTGATGCGGAAGAAGTCCCAGGTCGCGGGGGCGCTTCCGCCCAAGATCCACGCCGATCTCCTATGCGACCTCACCGAGGTGCAGGAGCGGCTGTACGACCGGCTGCTGGAGCAGGTCATCGACGACGGCTTCGGCAGCGGCGCCCAGCGGCAGACCAAGGTGCTCGCCGTCCTGACCTCGCTCAAGCAGGTCTGCAACCATCCGGGCCTGATCACGGACGACCTCGGGGAGCTGCCGGGCAGGTCGGGCAAGCTCGACCTGTGCACCGACATCGTGGCCAACAACCTGGAGAACGACTCTCCGACCCTCGTCTTCACCCAGTACCGGCAGACCGGTGAGCTGCTCGTCCGGCACTTCGCCGAACAGCTCCGGGTGAGTACGCCGTTCTTCCACGGCGGCCTGAACCAGGAGCAACGGGCCGACATCGTCCGCCGGTTCCAGTCCGACGACGGTCCGAAGGTGCTCGTCCTCAGCCTGAAGGCCGGGGGCACCGGGCTCACGCTCACGCGCGCGGCCGACGTCATCCACTTCGACCGGTGGTGGAACCCGGCCGTGGAGGCCCAGGCGTCCGACCGGGTCCACCGGATCGGTCAGACCCGTACGGTCACCGTCACCACCCTGACCACCGGGACCACCGTCGAGGAGCACATCGCGGCCATGCACAACCGCAAGTCCGCGCTGTCGGACATCGCCGACATGTCCAGCGTCGCCGAGCTGGCCCGCCTGGACGACGACCGCCTCATCGAGGTCCTGCGCCGGAAGCGAGTCAACTGACCATGGCCGACCACGACTACGGTTACACGAAGTGGGGCAAGGACTGGGTCCGGTTCGCCGAGTCGTTGCGCCAGACCCGTCCCGATCCCCAGCTGCCGAGCGCGCGGCGCCTGGCGCGCGACGGGAAGGTGCACATCACGTTCGACGGCCGGACCGTGCGCGCCGTCGTGCACCGAGGTCGCGGCACCTCAGTGGTCACGATCGAGGTCGCGCCGATGTCCGCGGGGGCGACGGCCGCGATCTCCCGTCGGCTGAGCGGCATTCAGCCCCTGCTCACCGACGATCTGTACCGCGCGATCGCCGACGCGGGCCATCCGCTCGCGCCGGTCCTCGACAGCGTCGACTGCTCCTGCCCGGCCGACACCCCGCGGTGCGTCCATGCGCTGGCCGTCTACTACGACATGGCGCGGCGCATCGACGACGACCCCCGCATCGCTCTCGAGGTGCAGGGCTTCTTTCGCCCTTCGGCGGGCGGCGGCCAAGCGCCCGCCGAAGCGAGGGCGCAGCGCTGGATCGCGTTCAACTCCCTTGATCCGGCCGCTTACTTCACCGCGGCCGAGTGACACGGCCGGCCTGAGGGGGAGCGGTGCGTGCCCGCCCGGCTGGCACGCACCCTCACCACCCGCTGAGCCCGCGGACGCCCCCGCATCCTCCGGCTGTGACTGCCCCGCGCGCCCGCTCCGCCGGCGCCGTGGCGTCGATCGGAAGCCCTTCGAGAAAGGACGTGATCTCGCCGTAGACCTGCTCGGCCTGTTGCGAGGATCGCAACGGGGTCACATCGATCAGTACGCGACTCATCCCCATGCGGGATCCTCGGCGAGCTTGTCGCTGCTCCTGTGATGGAAGCTCTTGCGCCGCAGTACTTGCTCGATGTCCGTGACGACCCGGCTGCGCGGATAAGGGATTTCCGCCTCGAGGTCAGCGATCGTCGCCTCCGTGGCGCGCCATTCCGCGGCCAGTCATCCCGCGATACGCCCCACGACGACGACCTGCGGACTGACTACGACGTCGTCGTGTCCGCGCCGGCCGGTGAAACGATCTCAGACCGGGCGATCGCGGAGATCGAGCGGGTGCTCCGCGGCGAAGCCGACCCCGACCAGCCCGACGGGAAGGGGCATCGGGCCGACTTCTTCGTGCCCAAGACCCACGAGCCCGCCGTCGCCGTCCCAGCCTTGGCGGCGGTTCTTCGGCAACTGGGGCTTCCCCCGGCCACGCAGGTGTACTGGACCGGCTGCGATGGCGACATGCCACTGGCGGAGCTGGATCAGTAGGCGGCGGATCCGGGTGATTCACGCCCCGGTGTTCGCTGTGATCGGACGCAACGCGCATGTCTGTTTTCGATGACGCGTCGCTGGATGGGCGCGCGCATGGCTGCGGCGCCCACCGGTGATCGCCTTCACTACACCGGCACGGTCACCGCCGCCGACAACTGGGACGTTCCCGCCGACCGCAAGGTCGTGCGGCCGGCCGGACAGCGTGGAAGAGCTGTACCATCAGGCAGGCGGCAATTCCTCCTCTGGTTCGGCCTGACTCCGCCCGCGACCGCGGCGTTGCGCTCAGCCCGACTGGAGCGAGCCCTCGGCGTGATCTACCAGCCGCAGACGGAACGCGAGAGCCACTACTTCCGAGCGCGTGGCCGACCAGGTCGATGCCGTGATCCATATCGACGAGACACGTGCGCTCGAACCGCCCGAACGTACCGCCCGATGGAAACGGGGCGAGGCCCCGGAGACCTATCCCTTCGCCGACGTCGAACGTTTCGGTCGGCAACGCCCTCGATTCACCTGCACAGGGCCGCGCGGATGAGCCCCGTCTGTGCCCTGCATGAAGCTTCCTCGGCGCCGTCCGTCTGGTCGCCATATGAGGCTGTAATCGATTCGGCCGCAGACGCGTGAGTACCGTATGAGTCAACGTCCTCGCCGAACAGATCCGTATGGAGCCAGGCCCGCCCTGTCGCCTGGGGGTCAGTTCTCACGTGTCGTCGGCAGCATTCTCCCGTCCGGCCGGGTGCGCATTCTTCCTGCCGTGATGAGCAGGAATACCCCTGCGGTGTAGACGGCGAGTACGGGAAGGAGGGGCCGGCCGCTCGGGGCGAACCCCTGTGCCGAGATCCTGGCCAAGGCGAAGCCGACCGCCGCGACCCCGGTCGCGAGCAAGGGCCACGACTTCCGGCGGAGTGAGCCGATGTCCGCGCCTCGCCGCGTGGAGGTCAGGCGCTCCGCGGGGCGCAGTGCCATGGCCATCGGAATGAACAGGACCGTGAGCGCGAACATCCAGATCAGGCGCTGACGAAGCCAGGCCGATGACCCGATCGGTGTTGATGGAAGCAGGCCGGTGGGGTACAGGGCGACCGCCGCGAGGATCACTGGGGCCATGTGCCACAGGTACAGCGTCATGGCCATTCGGTTAGTCCGCGCCACCGCCCGCCACAGATGCGGCCGGCGCAACAGGCGCGTCATGGCCGGTTCGGCGGCGAGCAGCAGTCCCACCTGGCCGATGGCGAACGCGAGGAGAGCGACCGAAGGCGGTGCAGAGTTCTTGATCCGTGCGCCGGGAACCCCGACCATGCTCACCGGGAAGGGGCCAAGCCACACCAGGCCCACCAGGACGGTGATTCCCATGGCGGCCAGTGTCAGCGGCCGCTGCCTGGTGCGGGTGAGCGCGCCGTGATGCCACGCGAAGCCCAATTGGTATATAACTCCCCACACCAGCAGGTAATCCGCCCATCCCAGCAGTGGGGGGTGGGACAACAGGACGGCCGTGTTCACCCCCGCGGCGCCGACGGCGAGCACGGCCGGCACCCCAAGGCCCCACCGCCGATGGGCGGCGTGCAACCCCGGCGTCACGGCCAGCAGGCCAAGGTATATCGGCAGGAACCACAGATGGAGGGCCACCGCCCACCCCGCCCGTCTGAGCACGGCTGGGTCGACCTTGGCGGCACGGCAGACGGCGACGACGGCGACGGCCACCAGGACGTACGCCGTGGTAGGGCCCACGAGCCGGATGGCCCGCCCGTACAGCCAACAGCCCCAACCCTCGCCGCGAGTACGGTGAGAGGTCCAAGACGCCGCATTGGCGAAGCCTCCCACCAGGAAGAAGACCGGCATCACCTGGAACGGCAGGGAAAGCCACTCAGTCCACGGCAGTCGTGCCATCACGTCCTGTCCCTCCAGATGACCGCCGTGGTACGTGATCGATATCGCCAGCCAGTGCCCGAGTACCACCAGGACCACCGCGATGACACGCAGGAGGTCGACGTACCGGTTACGGGACCGCCCGAGGCTGCGGTTCTTATGCGGGCCTTCCATGCTCGGCTTCACGGCGGGTCCGGGCCGTAGCCGCCGTCGTCCGGTGTCTCGATGACGAAGATGCCCCCGGCATCGACCGGTAGACAGTCGCAACCCCGCGTCGTGGTCACGGAGCCGTCCGCGTGTTCCACCCATTGCCGACCGACTCCGCCGGGTCCGCCGCCGGCCGTACCGTACGGTGCGACGCGTTCGTGACCGGGGGGCGTGATGACGGTCATCGGCTGCAGGAAGCGGATACCTCGCCTGCCGCCGTCTCCTCCTGGCCGGTGCCCGGCGTCACCGCTGCCATGGCGAATCCCGAGGGTCTCCAGACGTACGGGGTAGCGCCAACCCGGGACCTTGGGATCGGTGAGCCCGGAGTCGGTCATCTGAGTCTGCACGACGGAAGTGCCGTCGAAACCGCCCCCGGCGCCGGAACCACCGGCCACCATCTCGTAGTACTGGTGGTGGTCGTCGCCGAACATCACATTGTTCATGGTTCCGCAGTGTTCGGCCACGACGCCGAGCGCGGCGTAGACCGCCCCGGTGACCGCCTGTGAGGTATCCACGTTGCCCGCCGCAACGGCGGCCGGGTACTCGGACGAGAGGATCGTGCCGACGGGACGCCGAGCAGATCCCTGGTCCCGGCGACGTTCGCGTCCCGGTACCGTTCGGCATCGTCCGAGAGCAACTTGCGCACGACGAGGATTCCGCCGGGCCGCCCGCCTGCCGACCACATCGATGAACGTGCGGTTGCGATCGATCCAGAATTTCCAGTCCCGTGTCATCTCAGCCCCTCGTCTCACCGCTCGTCACGATCGGTGGACACCGCGGCCTCAACACCACGTTCGGCGACAGACGGGCTGCCGGGAAGGGGCGAAGGTCCACATCCGGTCCATACCGCCTGATGCCGCCGTTGATCACGTCCACGCGAGTGGTAGATGAGAAGATTTTTCGGATGACGAGGTTCTGTAAGGCTTCCTCCTGGATGACGAGGCGGAAATCGCTTCGCGCGATTTGACCGGCCGGTTCGGACGGTAGTACGAGGGGCAGGCCCAGCCCGGCGGAACGTCATCGGAGTCCCTGAAAAGGGGATTGGTTTCGTTGGGGCTCTACGGCGAACGCCGTCACGTTCCGTCGCGGGCGATACGCCGATCGGCGGGCCGGCCTGGACAATGGAGGCCGGTCCACGCCCGGGCCTCGGCCGGTGACGATGTCGATGACGGTGAGACCCGAAGAGGGACGTTGCAGGATTATGGGGCGCCAACGTAGAACGGACATCGACGTTCGCTCGATGGCGACACGAAGAAAAGGAATCTCGAATATGACAGTCCGCGTCAAGTCGCTGGTCGCCGCGCTTGGATCGCCCAGGCGATGCTGCGCTCGTCGAGCGGCATGATCGGCATATCCGGGTACTCCTTCAGATCGCGATGCTCTTCGGCACGGTCTGCGGCCTCCTGCGCACTCGGCGGTGGCCCGGTCGATCGGCCTGTCCGAGCACGTCGTGCGGTCGCTGGCCGCCGGGCGGATGCCCGGTGAGCTGTCCGCCGTCGAGAAGGCCGCCTGGCGGTTCACCCATGAGCTGACCTCCCGGCGGCGGTGGAACAGCCGGCATACGACGAGGCCCACGCGATCTTCGGGACACAAGGCCTCACCGACATGCTGACGCTCATCGACGCCTATCAGACCGTCTGCGGCATCCTCAACGCCTTCGAGGCTCCCCCGCCGCAAACGGACCAGGGCCAGGCCGGTTGATCGCGGGCGGTCCCCCCGGGCCGTCCCGGTCACGGATGCCATCGCCGTGACGACGACATCGCTGAAGGAATCAAGATAATGAAGATCGGTATCGGGTTGCCGAACCAGGTGCGCGGGACACGGCCCACGGTCATCCCGGCCTGGGCGTCACGGGCCGAGCAGGCGGGGTTCTCGACACTGGGCACGGTCGGCCGCGTGGCCTACCCGGGGGTGATGGACACCGTGGCCCTGGCGGCCGCGGCGGCCACCACGACCTCCATTGGGCTGTTGAGCGGCATCATGCTCGGCCCGGTGTGGCCGCCCGTACTGCTGGCCACGGAGACGGCCGCGATCGACGCGGTCTCCGGCGGCCGCCTCACCCTCGGAATGGGCGTGGGAGTCCGGCCGGACGACTTCGTCGTGGACGGTCTGGGCATGGCCGCCCGCGGGCGGCGATTCGACCAGGACCTCGATGTCTACCGCGACGTCTGGCGGGGCGAGCCGGTCGGCGGCGGTCCGAACCCGGCCGTGCCCCCGGAAGCGCGGGAGATTCCGCTGTTGTTCGGGGGAGCGGTACCGGCCTCGTTCGAACGGGTGGCCCGCCGGGGTGCCGGCTACATCGGCGGCTCGGTGCCGGCGCCCATGGTCGCGCCGGCCTTCGACGCGGTCCGTGCCGCGTGGGCGACGGCCGGGCGCGAGGGCTCGCCCCACCTGGTCGCGCTCGCCTACTTCGCGCTGGGCGACACCGAGCAGGGCCACGCCAACGTCTGGGACTACTACCAGAGCACGGGCGATGAGGTGGCACGCCTCATCACCGACGGCATGGCCTCCGGGCCGGGACGGGTCAAGGACGCCGTGGCCGCGTTCGCCGACATCGGAGCCGACGAACTCATCCTCAACCCCGCGGTCGGGGACCCGGACGAGATCGACCGCCTCGCCGACATCGTGCTCTGACCGAGCCGGACCATGCCCGCGTCGCGGGCCCTGATGAGGAGCGAACAACGTGGACAAGCGTCAGCGGCACACCGAAGCCGGATTCACCACCGACCCGGCGCGCGCCGCCGAAGAGGAGTTCGACGTCATCGTGTGCGGTGCGGGCTCGGCGGGGTCGACGCTCGCCGGGACGCTCGCGGCCGACGAGGACCTGCGGGTGCTGCTCGTGGAGGCGGGTCCCGACGACGTCGACGCCCGGGTGTCCGATCCCGACCGGTGGTTCGAGAACCTCGGCAGCGAACGCGACTGGGGCTTCGTCACGGCGCCCGGTGCCCACGTCGACGGCCGGCGGCTGCCGTACTCGATGGGCAAGGGCCTCGGCGGCGGGTCGAGCATCAACGTCGGCGTGTGGTCGCGCGGTCACCGACGCGACTGGGACGACATGGCGGCGAGCTGCTCGGACCCGCGCTGGGACTATCGTTCGGCGCTCGGCGCCTACCGCGAGCTCGAGACATGGCACGGCGAGCCCGACCCCGACCGGCGGGGGACCAAGGGCCCGATCCACGTCCGTCCGGCACAGCCGCTGCACCCGTTCTTCGCCTCGATGCTCGCCGGCGCCGAGTCCGCGGGCCTCGACCACTACGACGGCCCGAACGGGGAACTCGCCGAGCGGGGCACCGGCTGCGCCGTCCGGGACGAGATCGTCGAGGACGGCGTGCGGTGCTCGCCCTACCGCGCGCTGGTCGCTCCCCGGCGCCGGCAGCCCAACCTGACGGTGCTGACGGAGACCCTGGTCACCCGGGTTGTTTTCGAGGGCGGGCGGGCGGTCGGCGTCGAGGCCCTGTCGGAGGGCCGGACCGTCCGTTTCCGCGCGGCGCGTGAGGTCGTGCTCAGCCTCGGGGCGGTGCAGACGCCCACGATCCTCATGCGGTCGGGCATCGGGCCCGCCGGGCACCTGGAGTCGCACGGGATCGGCGTCCTGGCGGACCTGCCCGGTGTGGGCGCGGGCCTCGACGACCACCTGATGTTCGGCTGCGTGTGGGAGGCCGGCGCGGCGGAACTGCCCCCGCCGCCGCGGGCCCAGGCGGTGTGCTTCTGGGGCAGTGACGGACGTGTGGCGTCGCCGAAGTTCGTCATGTACTCCGGCGCGAGCGCGTTCATGAGCCCCGAGGCGGCGGCGCGGTACGGCATGCCGGAGTCCGCCTTCACCTTCCTGCTCGGCATGCGCCTGCGGTCGCGCGGGTCGGTGCGGCTCGCCGGCGCGGATCCAGCGAGCGCTCCGGTGATCGAGACCGGCTACTTCGACGAGCCCGAGGACCTGCGGGACGCGGTCGAGGCGTACCGGTTCGCCCAAGAGATCGCCAACGCGCCGGCGATGCGCCCCTACCGGGGCTCCCGCGCGATCCCCGGGAACGTGTCCGACGCCGAGGTCGCCGCCTACATCCGTACGGCGGCCGGCACCTTCTGGCACCAGTGCGGGACGGCCCGGATCGGTGCGGGCGGCGACGCCGTCGTCGACTCCGAGCTTCGCGTCAGGGGCGTGGCCGGCCTGCGCGTCGCCGACGCGTCGGTGCTGCCTCGGGTGACCTCCGGGAACACCATGGCCCCGTGCGTGGTCATCGGCCATCGGGCGGCCGGCCTCATCCGCGGCTGAGCCACCGGTTCGGGATGGTGGACGGGAAGCCGCTGAAGAGGGGTTGGGATCGCATATCGTTCGCCAGGCTATTCAAAGAACTATGGGGACCTGGGTGAAGGACTCACCAAGGACGCTGGTCGTCCGACGATCGAAGAAGAGATACCAGAGATGCGCAACAGAAGCGATATCTCGCAGGGGGTGCTCGGTACTGATGAACGCCCCACGGAGTCTCTCAAGGGAGTTTCAGGGGGCAGGCCTGGCTTCCGATTCCGCCGGGGACCCGGTGCAGGTGACGGTGAAGGTGAATCCGATACCGTACCGTGGGAGTTGCTCCCCTGGGCGTACGTATGCGAGAAGAGTCCGGCTGATTGCCCGCTTGGCGTGCTCGCCATATGCGTGAGCTACAATATGTCACTGACGGGAGTCTCTTCCAGTTCCTTCGGAATTGGTACGGCGAACCTGGCGATGAAAGCATCGAATTCCCCTCCGGGGCCCCTCTGATGCCCGATTTGCTTAGCGGTCCCGGAACCGCATCGCCGCTGGTCACCGGTCCCGAGCCCCTGAGGACCATCCGGCGAAGAATCGTCGTGTCAGGCGTGATCAGCGATCGTCTTCGTCGTCGAATGCCCTTTCGACCTCGCCCAGGCACTGTCCCAACGGGCGGTTGCGCGACAGCCAATGCTCATGATGCCGCCGCGCCTCCTTCTCTGCGATCATTCGTGCGGCGGAAGGGACGGGCTCGGCACTCCATCGGTCGAGGGTACCGAGCATGCCCTCGACGAAGAGGTGTCCGGTCGCTGTCAGGCATCCGCTACCTTGCAGCAGCCTCGCGACCGCCCGGGTCGCCGCCGTCCAACGCACGAATTCGGCGTGCGCGAAGATCGCACGCCGCCCGGTCTCCACGTGACGCTGACGCCGCCAGAACCCGCTGACGCCCAGGTGTGCGTATGCCCCCTGTAGGAGGCCGGCCGCTGGGCGGGGATCGTCGCGCCACGGGGCGTAGAAGCGACGGCCGTCATCCGGCAGAGTCAGCGTGACGAACTCCAGGAGCCCGCTGAGCTTGGTGTGCTGGATCTCGTGAGCGAGCGTGAGTGCGAGGGTTCGGCCGTCGCGAGGTGGAGACATGGCTGTGCAGCCGAACACAGCCGTCGACGTGGCGCTGTGCTGGTGCGAGCCGTTCATGGCAAGCGGTGTCAGCACTCTGATCGCCGACTGGACCTCGGCGGCCGTCGTCCAGTGGTGTTCGACCAGGATGTCCCATGCTGCGCGGAACACCGACTGCCAGTGCTCGGCCTGCGCCCTCGTGAGCCGGCGACCTGGCTTGACCGGGAATCGGTGGGGATCGAGGTCGTCGATGAGAAGGTCGATCTCGAGGCCGTCGTGGTTAGCCGTCAGCCGCCGGAGGCCCAGCCAGCCCGGTCCCTCCAGTTCTGGATGTGCCGGGATCACGACCCGAGACCGCGGGCCGATCACCTCGGCCCGTCCCGGTGCGGACCGGACCAGCGCCCGCCCACTCTGACCGGGCAGGGATGCCTGGCCGAGCGACGGCAGTGTCGCGGTCTCCGCGATGATCGGCACTTCGAGCGTGGCCGGATGGCCGGCGCGCACGGCCGCCGCTGCCGCGACTCCCCCGAGCGATTCCGGGTTGGCCTCGCGGCCGGCGCCGGTCTCGCTGCTGACCAAGGCGTTCAGTGCCCAGGCACCGACGGCCGGGTGGCCGATCACGGCCGCGACCACGTCCGGGCGTGTGCGCTGAACGTCCGCCAGCACACGGTAGGCGGGGCGGACGGCTCGGGCCGTCTCTCCGCCGGCCTCACGGGCGGTGTCGGCGACGCCTCTCACCAGCAGCACGTGCTTGCTGTACTCGGCTCTCGCGAGTTCCCTGACAACCTCCGCTCCGCCGCTTCCGGCGGCCAGCGCTCGTGTGGCGTGATCAGTGAGCCGATGCCTGCGAAGACGCATCAACACCTCACGTGCTGGATGTCGGACTTCATCCGCGCTCTGATGTGCTGTATAAGACGCAGGAGATCGGGACAGTACACGGACGGATTGGCGAAGCCGCTTCCTGCACGGTAGCGATGGGCGTACTGACCGCCACCGCAGATCATCCGAACGGAACACGCTGAGCAGGCATTCGAAAGCGCACCCACGCCCAGTTGTCGTGCCACGAAATGCGGCAGCGTCAGAACTTCGTCGAACGTATTGTGCGCAAGGCTGAAGCCGGTATGCGTAGCCCCTGGATAGGCGGACTTGAGAATGTCGGACTGCTCGATCGAACCGTCGGTCTCGATGACCAGAACGGCCACCGGAGACAGGCCGATCGCCTCGCTGCGGGACGCGCCTCCGAGAAGAAGATCGAGAATCTCTCGAAAGATGAGAATGGAGGTTTTCTCCACGGGCGCGGTGTACCAGTGCTCAAAAAGGGCAATGAGCCAGTCGGCGTACGGAGTCTCCGTTCCGCCCGGAGGGCGGCCTGGTGGCGGCGCGTCCCAGTTGCCGTGTGGCAGCAGGAAGTCCACGGCCGGTGGATGCCACCGCAGCAGACTCTCGTAGGTCTCAATCGGATCGTTCGCCAGGTCGATCGTGCAGAGGAGACCGGAGAAAAGCCTGCGGTAGGGCGCTCGGACTAACTGCCGGAGAGCCGATGCGACCTCGGCGTAGCTGCCCCGGCCGTCCGCGTGACGCCGATGCCGATCATGTGCGAGGGCGCCGCCGTCCATGCTGACGCCGATGGATACGTCGAGTTCGTCGAACAACGCCAGGTGTTCGGGTCCGAGTGTCACGGCGTTGGTCTGGATCCCGAAATCAACGCGTGTCGACGTCTCGGTGATGTCACGCACCGTCTCACGTATGCCTTCCACGGCATAGCGAAGACGATCCACTCCGGCCAGCAGGGGCTCTCCTCCATGAAGAACAATTTTCACGGAATCGAGTTCGTGGGAAACGGCATGCTCGGCAATGCGCGCGGCGAGTTGGTCGATCACGACCTTCGACATCCGGCGCGGCTGCTCACGCCAGCCCTGATCGGCCATCTGGTAGACGTAACAATAGTCACACAAAAGATCACACCGGGCGTGGATCTTTACGATGAACTCCTGGAAAGGAGTGGGTCGCCAGCCATCGGCTAGGAGGCTGGTGACGTCCAGCAGAGCCGGCCACTCCCCGCCTTCGATCACCTCGCCCACCTCCACCCGAGCGCGACATAGAGGTACTTAACCCATTATCTTTACGTCCGGACAAGATTGCTAGATGGGTGAGGGGTCGAAGTCGAAGTCGAGCCTTTTGCGGTCCCGGGCGACCCGGGCGTCGGGGTGGTCGATGCCGAGAGTGCGGACGTACTGGTCGAGCGTCTCCGCGAACAGCGCCTCGGCATCTTCCTCCTCGCCGGTGGCCGCGAGGTCAAGTGAGAGGTTGGCGGCGCATCCGAGCGTGACCGGGTGGCACTTGCCGAGCACCTGCACCAGATCTTTGTGCGTTTCCTTCCCCAAGGCGCAGGCTTCAGCATGCTCTCCAAGCGCCGCCAAGTCGCTCGCGAGGTTGATCGCCACGGTCAGCGAATAGTGGTGGCTCCGGCCCAGGCGTGCGTCGAGTCCGGCGAGTGCGCGTTCGTCGTACTCTCGCGCACCGATAACGTCGCCGCGCACCCGGCGCAGCAGCGCAAGGTTGCCCAGGCACCCGTAGTTGTACGGGTGTTCTGGTCCGTACACCGTCGGATAGCGGTCCACTGTGTCCTGCGCGAGGTGGAAGGCCTCGTCGATGTGCCCAGCCGTCCGGAGGATGTTGGCGAGGCTCATAGCCGCCGCAAGCGTGTCCGGGTGGTTTTCGCCGGACATGCGCTTGAACCGCTCGAACACGTCTTTCGCGAGGTCCAGGGCATCGTCATAAGCGCCGGCCCGCCGGAGTGCGATGCTCAGGTCCTTCGCACTGAGCAGGGTCAGGGAGTGATCGTTGCTGAGTTCCTGCTGGCCGTACTCGTACGCCTCCTCGCCGAGGAAGCGGGCCTGGGTGTAGTCGCCGCAGAGGCGTACCGTCCGCGCCAGGCCGTCCCACGAACCCAGGACGTCGGACCTGCTCACGCCCTCCGTCGCTTCGCTCTGTTCCACGAAGGTACGCTGATGGAGTTCCCGTGCGCCCTCGTAGTCACTGTTGAGGGCGTAGTCCAACGCCAGGTTGTTGAGCATGTTCAGCGTGCGTGGGTCATCCTCGCCGAACGCCTCCTTGTGCCGGTCGTACAGATCCTGATCATGCGTCTTGGCCCCGGCGAAGTCGCCGGTCGACCGAAGGTCCGCCCCGAAGCTGTTGCCGACGAGCAGCGTCTCCTCGTGCTCGGGACCGAGGACCTGGATGCTTCGCTGCAGGATGTTCTGGTTGAGCTCGTACGCTTCTCGGTAGTGGCCGAGACCGCGCATGATGTTGCCGAGTTCCCGCTCGGCCGCCAGCACGTCGGGGTGGTCAGAACCCGAATCCTGCCGCCAGCGACTCAGGAACTCCTCAGTGAAGGTCTGCGCCGACTTGTTGTTACCCGAACGATGGAGGTATCGCACGATGTCGCGGGCGAAGGAGCGTACCTTCGGGTCCCGGCATTCGGCCACCCGGGCCGGACCGATGTGGGGAACGAGTTCGGCGTAGCGCGGCCACGTGGTCTCGGTGTCCGGCGGCCCAGGGGCCGCCGACGCGAGCAGCAGGTGCACCTCGTGGCGGAACTCCGCTTGCTCGTCCGGTGTCAGGGAATCCCGGAGCAGCGCCTGGACCAGACGATGCACCAGAATCGTGCGGCTGACCGGATCGATGCGGCCCAGAGCGAACCGCCCGAGCATGCGGGTGGCGTGGGTGCGGGTCATAGGGTTGGCGACGATCGGGCGCATACGCGGGCCCGCGCCGCGGGACCCGAGCCGCAAGACGTCCACCGGAATGGGATCGGGGCCGAAGAACGCGCAGCAGCGGAGGACCTCGAGAGCCTCAGGAAGCTTGGAACTGAGCGTGGAGACCGACAGGTGCCAGGCGGCGGTCATCGGCGCCGGATACTCGGACGGCGCGTTGTCCCCAAGGACTTCGGACGGTTGCTTGCTGAGAAGGTCAAGGTACTCGTCGACCTGCTCGCCGGTCTCCACCAGGAGCGCCGCAGCCTGCTCGAGGGCCAGTGGAAGGTCGCCGAGCCTCTCGGCCATCCGGTCGGCGTCGGCCTTGTCGATCGCGTCGGCCATCCGCTTGCTGAGGAAGCTCACGCTCTCGGCGCGGTCGAACACGTCGACCGCGACCGTGTCGACGACGCTTTCCCAACGTTGGTTACGCGAGGTGATCAGCACGTGCCCGGGGCCGCGGGGGATCATTCCGTTGATCTCATCTGGATCATCGGCGTTGTCGAAGATCAGCAGCCAGCGTTCGTACGGCTGACCCTGGCGCAGCCTCTCGCGGACCGCCGCTGCCGCCTCCTCGATGCCGGTCGCCTTCAGCGACGGCAGGCCCAGTGGCTCCGCGAGTGCCGCCAAAGCGGCAGGAACCAGGCGCGGCTGGTCAGCAGAAATCCACCATATGAGGTCATACTCGGACTGGTAACGGTGGGCATATTCAATGGCCAGCTGCGTCTTACCGACGCCGCCCATACCATGTAGCGCGTGCGGCACGACCGCGGTGACTTCGCCGGCGATACCGGCTCGCAGCCGGGACAAGAGCTCCGATCGACCCGTGAAGTTCTTGTTCTGGGGCGGAACCCCTCCCCAGACGTCGGGCGACCTGCGCAGCTGCCGTCCCGAGCTCGGCGAATCTGAAACCGTCACGCGTAGCCTCCGCGTCCATTCGCCCTCATCGGGCCTTCACCTCATCATCCTAGGCGCGCACGTAGGTGACCGCACAAGTCACCTGGCAGATCCCCGGGCGAGGGGGTGACAAAAACCATGGACAATACCAAGATTTGGACATGGCCGGAATATGGCCTGCGCGCTTGTCCCCCCGATGTCAAAGTTCGACAAGCCCAACCGTAGCGGTGTATCTATATGCAGGTGGGAGTGGCCATCCACCTCGTACCCCTGGTTCTTCCGAGGCTTTCTCGGGTAGTGGAGGACTGGGCGGTCGAAGTAGTGGCTGAGTAGACCGACCACGAGGAGTCTACGTGCACGACTATGACCAGACGGCCGAGGAAGGACCCCTCGACCTCAGCGAGGTCAGCCTGTCCGACCTGAACAAGATCGAGCCGTCAGCACTCAGGTCGGCGATGCGGCGCCAGCTTGACAGAGCACGATGTGAAGCCATCGCCGGTCACCAGTCCAGTATCTGACCGAGGTTCATCGCAGCCGAGACGAAAAAGCTCATGATGGTACCCAAGGACGATGCAGCCGCTTATTGGCAGAAACTACACCAAACCATGACTCCCAGTCGCCTGATGCAGCTCGGGTGACAGATCGGCTCGCGTTCATGACAGTCCCATCCATGGTCCACAACATGCGCCGCCGACCATTTGTTGGCGTGCGAGCGTTTCGGTCTACGGATGGTGCCATGTATTTCGGTCGCGAAAGCGAATCGCTGGAACTATCGCGGCTCTGGCGATCGAATCGGCTGACCGTACTATACGGTCCCACAGGTGTCGGCCGCACCTCCCTGCTCGCCGCCGGTGTGATACCGCTCCTTGACACCGCGGACGCCGACGTATTTCCGGTCGGTGGGCTCCTCCATGGCTCCGCGTTTCCCGCCGCCACGTTGTTCGAGCACAATCCCTTCACATTCGCCCTGCTCTCGTCCTGGTTCCCCGCCGAATCGCCGACGTTGCTGTCCGGCACGACGATCACGGCTTACCTCAAGCGCCGCCCACGCCGCACCGACCGCCGAGGACGCCCGTTGCCGCTGTTGGCGTCCGTGGACGGGCTGGACGAGTTGTTCGGCGAGCGGGCCGGCCAGGACCGCCACCGCGAGCCGTTTCTCCGCGACCTCGCCACCGCCCTCGACGAGCATCCCGAGCTTCGTCTGCTTCTCTCGCTCCGGGAGGTCCACCTTGCCGCGCTCTCCGGGTGGCACCCCTTTCGTTCGGCCGCCCGCTTCAGACTTGAGCGCCTGGATCGCGAGGCGGCCACCGAGGCCGTCCGGGACCCGTTCGCCTCGGCCTACCGATTTCCCGAGCCGGAGCTGGTCGACCGCGTGCTCGCCGAGGTGGAGAGCGAAGGGCCGTCGTACGAGCCAACACTCCTGCAGATCACCTGCTCCCGGCTCTGGGACGACTTTCCGGCGGACTCGCAGAACCTGACACTCAACGACGTCGACCCGGCCACGACGGTCAACCGGGCGCTGGCCGACTTCGTGGCCTCGACCCTGAGCGAGGTCGCCAGCGATCACGAACTCCGTCCAGCCGAGCTCGCGACGGCCCTCCACCGGGCATTCGCCGATGGGGCGACGACCGCTCGGCCGCCGGCCATTCCGGCCGCGGCCCTGAGCGCGCTGGAGGACCGGCACCTGATCAGAACGCGGGTCGCTGACCACGAGTTCGAGCTCCTGCACCCTCGTCTCGCGGCGCTGCTCGCGTTTGCTACGGTCTCCGCCCCGCAGGATCCCGAGCCGGTGGACGCCATGCGCGCGGCCAAGAAGGCCCTGGCCAACGGGGAGTTCGCCCTCGCACGACGGCGGGCGGCCGCCACGGTCCGCGGCATACCCGAGACCGACCTGCGACTGCGCGCCGAGGCCGAGTCGCTGCTCGGCAACATCGCATACGCGGACGGCCGGCCGCAGGAGGCCGAACGCCTCTACCACGCCGCGATGACCTTGTTCGAGGCGATGCAGGACAGCACCGCCGTCGGCCAGCTCTTGGGCGCGATCGGCCAGGTCCGGCTGTCGCAGGGACGGTACGCCGACGCCGTCGCCGAGCTGAGCGCTGCCGTGCAACGAGCACCGACCGACCTCTTCCTTAAGACGTGGCTGGCCAAGGCCCTCTCACAGACCGGCGACCGGCAAGCGGCGATCTCCGTTCTCAACTGGGTGCTGAAGGCCGACCGTGACGTTCCCGAGGCCCTACGTACGCGCGGGGAACTCTTGGCCGTCATGGGCGACGCCCACGGCGCCCTGCACGATCTGGAGCGGTCAGGCGAGCTTCGCGAACCGACGGTCCGCGCGGCTCATGCTCTGGCGCTCGCGATGCTGTCCGACGCTGAGGCCGCGCGGGAGGAGATCGCCGACGTGCTGGCCGAGGTCCCGGCCAACGGTCCGGCCCTGTTCTACGCGGCCCGCATCCAGTTGATCACCGGTGACCGTACCGGCGCGGTCGATCTCGCCACCCGTGCCCTGGCCGCGACGGCTCCCCCTCTGATGCCGCATCAGCGTGAGGAAGCCGATCGCCTCGTCAGCCACAACCTGTAGCGCGGCGCTCGGCGTACTCCTATGTCCGGAGGCACCATCCCGGCCACCGCGTAGAACTCATCCAGCCTGGCGTCGAATTCGGTGAATCCCGGAGCGCGAGTGATCTGTCCGCTGGACATGACCCCATTCTCGGCGTTTCCGCGACCCATTTCAGTGTGCCTTGCCACGTACGCTGCAAGTTGGCTCGCGGCCAGGCCCAGGGCTCGTGCGCGGTCGCCTTCGGCCGCCGACGCACCGAGAGCAACCTTGGACGCGGCGACGCCGACCGCGATGGCCTGGTCCTGGATGGCGAGGATCCGCCCATCCATGTCCGGCCAGTGCCGCTGGTACGCCACCTCGATGAGGACCCTGAGTCTGGTCGCCGCACCGACCAACTCGCCATGGTCGTTCTTGCGGGTCTGCTCCTGCAGCTCCCTCCTGGCGCGTTCGGCCTGTTCGGCCTCGCGTCGTAAGGTCCCCCGATGCGTCAGGGCCACGCCGCCCAGGCCGGCAAGAACCACTCCACCCGTCGAGATCGCGGTGCTCAGGATCGCGCTAACGGACACCGAACCGCCTTTCACCCCGAGCAAGTCGTTCATTGGTGAGACCCCACGACAGCCCGTTTGGTTCCTGTGCCGCTCGAATATTGGGTCACGCGGTCTGAGCTGCGGCTATGCGGCATAGTGGTATTCACTGATCACGCCCGTCACGACGCGTCTTCGCCGGATGCTCTGCAGGTCGGTGAGGTCGGCCGGCTACGGCAGCGCGTAACGCCGCCCGACCCCGCCGCGGCTGCCGACGGGCTATCACGCGTCACCGCACCCGCAGCGTGACGCAGAGCCCGGCGGCGCCGACTCGATCGTCCTCGAACGCGGCCCATGAGGGCGGGAGGGGTCAGGAGCTCGTGCCGGTAGCGGACCACACCTCACGCGAGGCGGTGAACTCGCAGGACGGTGTCGTCGCGGGTCCCTGTCTCTCCCGCCGGACCGGTCAGCTCGCGGGTGATCACCTCGTCGGTGTCCACCGTCCATTCTCCGGGACCGGCCGCCACCACGTCGAGGGCGTCGGAGTTCGCCGGCAACCGGAAGTCCATCGGCGGCTCATCGAACCACGACGGCCACCCGGCGTGGCCGATGACCAGCAGCGTTCCGCCCGGCCCGACGGCGGCGGCCGCCGAGGCGAGGATCGCCTCCCACTCGCCCGCCCCGGCCACCGGCGAGTGCAGGAACTGCGCCGACACCAGGTCGAAGACCCCATCGGGGAACGATCGGGACAGATCGTGCTGCTGCCATGTGATCCGGTCGGCCACGCCGGCCTCGGCCGCGGCGGCGGCCGCCCTGCGCAGCACCGTCTCCGACACGTCGACCGCGGTGACCCGCCACCCCCGTTCCGCGAGCCAGATCGCGTCCCCGCCCGTCCCGCACCCCAGGTCGAGCGCCGTTCCGGCCGGCAGTGCGGCGGCCTCCCGGGCGAACAGGGGGTTGGCCCGGGCGACCCAGTCGGCAGGTGGCTGCCAGCCTCGGTAGAACCCTTCCCAGTAGGTCTGTGCGGTATCGGTCGGAGCCGGGACGGGCATCGTCCACCGCGGTGTCCTCGCAGCGCTATCGGTCATGGAGCAATGGTCACCGGACTAGCTCGTGACAAGCAAATGAAGTTGCCGGAATGGCAAGGCCGGGGGCTCGTGGCGAGCGGCGCCTGACCGCCGGAGGGGTGTGGGCTTTTCCTCGGGCATCTACTGAGGAGAGAAAATCGTCGTCTCAGGAGACGCCCGCCGAAAAGACACCCCACCCCTGCGGCCCGATTCCCGCCCTACGGGGTGGAATGGTTGCCGCGGTCGGAGATGAAGCGCCGGAGCAGGTGTCCACATAGGTCATGCCTTGGATGGGGTTGCGCTTGACGCGCCGACGTTCGGGCACGAGTCCTCCTCCTCTTCCTGGTCGGGGGAAACCGGTGCGATCGTCCGGTCGAGAAGGACGATCGGCACGAGGGCCGCCGCCAGACCGGCGCCGATCCATGCGACGGAGGTGATGCCCGCGCCGGCGTTCAGGGTGACCCCGACGAGTGCGGGGACGAGGCTGATGCCGAGCTGGAACGCGGAGACGGTGGTGGACCCGGCCAGCGTCGGCGCCTCGGATGCGATGGCGAACACCCGCGCGTAGATGGCCGGGTTCAGCACGAATCCAGCGATCCCAAGAAGGAGGACGAGGGGAACGACGGCCGGCGCATGGCGGGCCAGGATCGCGAGCAGGACGGAACTGGCCGATATCCCGAGCGCTCCGGCCAAGAGCGCGTGCACGGGCCGCCGATCGGCGATCCGGCCACCGACGGACAGGCCGATGAAGGCACCGACACCGAACAGCGCGAGAACCGCGGGGACCCAGACGCCCGGGATACCGGTGACGTCGGTCAGGAACGCGGCGAGATAGTTGAACGAGACCATGTACGCGGTGGTGCTCAGGACGGTGACGGTGTAGACGATCCACAGTCGCGGTCGCCTCATGGTGCGGAGCTCGCGCCGTACGCTGGGTTCCTGGCCCGCGCTCGTCGCCGGCATCGCGACCAGGCTCAGGACTGCACCGGTGGTGGTGAGGGCCACCACTCCCCAGAATCCACCCCGCCATCCGGTGAAGTGACTGAGCAGCGCGCCTGCCGGGCCGCCGGCGATCATCGCGAGGCTGAGGCCGCTGACGACGACTCCGGAGGCGCGTGCGGTGCGGTCGGGTGTGACGAGGCTGATCGCGGTGACCGCCGCGACCGCCCAGTACCCCGCATAGGCGAGGCCACAGAGGAAGCGGGTGGCCAGGAGCACCGCGTAACTTCCGGTCAGAAGGCCGATCGTCACAGAGGCGGCGAAGACGGCCTGAGTGGTCACCAGCGTGGTCCGCCAGGGCCAGCGCAGCGTCATGATGGCGAAGGGAGGACCGCCGATCACGACGCCGATGGCGAATGCGGAGATCAGCGCGCTGGCGGAGGACAGACTGATCTTCAGGTCGTCGGCGATTCCCACCAGGACCCCGGCCAGCAGGAACTCAGCGCTGCCCATCGCGAACAGGCTGAAGGCGAGCAGGTAGACGCCGAGCGGCAGTCTTTCGCGAGAGACCGGCACGTCCTGCCGCGCGGTTTCGGCGCTCACCGGTCTCGGCCCCGTGCCGCGGCGCGACGCCGTTCAACGGCGTGGTCGACGTCCTCCTCGAGCAGGTCGGTGTTGATGGCGAAGGCCGCGGTGGACCCCATGCCGGCGGCAGTGATGACCTGGGCGCGCGGGTCGATGACGTTACCGGCGGCCCAGACGCTGGCGACGCTGGTGCGGCCGGTGCGGTCGGTGGTGACCCAGCCGTTGTCGTCCTTGGCGCAGCCCAGATGGGTCAGCAGTTCGTCGCGCGGGACCATGCGCGGGAACAGGAAGGCGGCGGCGCGGGGGATGGCACGGCCGTCGGTGAGTTCGACGCCGCGCAGTCGGCCGCCGACGATGGCCAGATGCTCGATCTCGCCTTCGACGATCCGCAGGCCGCGCGCCTCGAGCCTTTCCCGATCCTGCGCCGTCAGTTCAAGGGTGTGCGCGAAGAAGATGACGTCGTCGCTCCAGTCGCGCAACAGCAGGGCCTGGTGCACCGCGCCCGGGTGGGTGCCGAGGACGGCGAGCGGCCGGTCGCGGACCTCGTGGGCGTGGCAGTAGGGGCAGTGCAGAAGGTCCTTGCCCCATCGTTCGCGCACGCCGGGGATGTCGGGCAGTTCGTCGCGCAGCCCGGTCGCGACCAGGACCCGACGGGCCTTGAGCACCGGGCCGCCGACCAGGCGGACGTCGTAGCCGTGGTCGATCTGTTCCACCCGGCCCTGGATGAGCCGGACGCCGTACCGGGCGATCTCGGCGCGGCCGAGTTCCAGCAAGGTCGCGGGGGACAGGCCGTCGCGGGACAAGAAGCCGTGCACATGCGCGGCGGGGGCGTTACGCGGCTCACCGGCGTCTATCACCGCCACCGTGCGGCGGGCGCGTCCAAGAAGCAGGGCGGCGTTCAGTCCGGCCGCTCCGGCGCCGACCACCACCACGTCGTAGGTCCCGTCGCCGGCGGCGCGCGGTGCGCTGCCGTTCGGGTCGTTCGTCGCCTTGATCATGGCGATCACCTCCGCGCCGATGGTGTGGGCCCCGGTGGCGGACCGGCAACTTCTGTTGCTGATTCGGGGACGGAGGAGGTGGAATGAGGAGATGGACGAGCAATCTCCGATCGCCGCCACGCTGGCCCAGGTCGGCTCACGCCTCAAGCGCATCCGCACTCGGCGCGGCGTGACCCTGGCGCAGCTGGCCGAGGCCACCGGCATATCCAAGAGCACACTGTCGAGGCTGGAGGCCGGCCAGCGCCGTCCGAGCCTGGAACTCCTGCTGCCCATCGCCCAGGCCCACCAGGTGCCCCTGGACGAGCTGGTCGGGGCACCGGAGGTCGGCGATCCACGGATTCGCTGCAAACCCCGCGTCCGCAACGGCCGTACGGTGATCCCCCTCACCGCCCACCCGGGACCCCTCCAGGCATGGAAGTCGGTCATCCCGGCCGAGCAGAACCGCCCCGAACCGTGCACCCACGAGGGCTACGAGTGGCTGTACGTCCTGTCCGGCCGCCTGCGGCTCATCGTGGCCGACCACGACCTGGTGCTGGGACCGGGGGAGGCCGCCGAGTTCGACACCCGTCTGCCGCACTGGTTCGGCCCGACCGGTGAGTCTCCCGCAGAGGTCCTCAACCTGTTCGGCCGCCAAGGGGAACGCATGCACGTCCGTGCCCGGCCCCGCCCCCGGCAGGAGACGGCGTCCCGGTTCCGCGGACGAGCGGGTTGAGCGAGGGGGCGGTCGTCGAAGCGAGGTCGTGGTCAGGCGCGCGCACGTCTCCCCGGCGCGGTGATGCGGTGGAGTTCGAGCGTGGGCGGCATGGGGGCGATGCCGGGACCGCCCGCGGCGAGCCAGGCGGTGACCTCGGCGATCGCCTGGTCGTCGTTGACGAACCCGAACCAGGTCGGCCGGGCGCCGCGTCGCCGGCCCGACGCGGAGGGGTGGACGACGACGATGTTGCCTTCGGCGCAGGGGCCGAGGCAGCCGGAGACCAGGACCGGCACGGTACGGCCCGCGTGGTCGCGGGTTCGCCGCAGGGCCGTGAGGTGGGCGTCGTGGTCCGTATGGGGGTGGCGGTGCGGTGTGCCGCAGCAGCAGCCGCGGCACACCACGATCCGGCCGGCGTCCCGGCGGGTGCTCATGTCCCCGGCGCCAGGCAGCGGACGGCCCCGTCACTGGTGGCCGCCAGGAGTCTGTCGCGACCGCCCCAGGTGAGCGCGGTGACCTGGTCGTCCAACTCCCACCGCGTGCGGGTGGTGCGGGAACGTCCGGGCGTGCCGGCCGTGGCGTCCCAGACCGCGAGCGTCCCTTCGGCGCCGCCGGTGGCCAGGGTGGCCGTCGCCCCGGGCCGCCAGGCGAGCGCGGTCACGCCGTCGTGGGCGCGCAGCATGCGCGGGCTGGAGCCGCGGGGGCCTTTTCCGGCGAAGTCCCAGACGGTGACCTCGGGTGCGCCGTCGGCGGCGAGCCAGCGTCCGGTGTCGTCGAAGGCCAGCCGGGACACCTTGCCGGGGTAGCCGGACATGGTGAGTTCGGTGGCGTCGCGGGTGCGCCAGATGTGGATCGAGGCGTCCTGATTGCCGGTGCAGAGCCAGCGGCCGTTGGGCGATGCGGCGATGGCCAGATGCGAGCCGGTGTAGGTGTACGCGGCGACCGGGTCGGGCCGGTGGCGTTCGTGGCACCGTACGCCGTTGTAGGCGGTCAGGGCGAGGCGACGGCCGTCGCGTAGCCAGACCAGGTCGGTGACGGTGCTCGGTGCGGGTGCCGTGCGCCACAGTTCGCGGCCGTCCACGCCGAGGACGGCGACGGTGCGGCCGTCGGCGACCGCGACCCGGTCGGGCGCCGCCCAGCGTGCGCGTGCCGACCAGCGCGTTGTTTCGACGACCAGGGTGTGACCGGTGGCGGCGGTCCACAGCGCGTACCCCAGGGGACCGGTCAGGGCCAGGTGCACGCCGTCGGGGGAGAACGCGAGGTCGAGCAGCCCGCCGGGCAGTGTGAGGGTGGCGGTGGGGCGACCGTCGGAGGCGTCCAGGACCCAGGCGGTCCCGCCCGCGCCGCCGATGGCCACCAGCCCGCCGGCGGCGGCCATCGCGACGGGCGCGTCATCGATCCGGCTGTGCCAGATCGTGCCGGTGAGCGTCGTGCCGGTCACGCGGGGACTCCGGCGAGGCAGGCGGTGAAACCGCGTTCAAGCTCGGCGCGGTCGAGGTTGCGGCCGATGAAGACCATCCGGTTGGTCCGGGGCTCGTCGTCGCGCCAGGGCCGGCCGTCGTCGCCGTCGAAGAGCATGTGGACGCCCTGGAAGACGTACTGCCGGTCGGAGCCGGCCAGGGCGAGGATGCCTTTGGAGCGGAAGATGTCGGTGCCTTTGGCGGACAGCAGTTCGCCGAGCCAGTCGTTGAGCCGCTCGACGTCGATGTCGCCGGGCAGTTCGATGCCGACCGAGGTGACGCTCTGGTCGTGCTGGTGGTCGGTGTCGATCAGGAACTGCGGGTCGTCGCTCAGGACGCGGGCGAGGTCGAACGCTCCGACGTCGAGGATGCGGCCGAGGTCCAGACCGGCGTGGGCGGTGGGGATGATCTCGGCGACCGCGTTGATCGTACGGAGGCGGTCGCGGACGGCCTGCAGATGGGGCTCGTCGACGAGGTCGGTCTTGTTGAGGATGATGCGGTCGGCGAAGGCGACCTGTTCGACGGCCTCGTTCTCCACGCCGTCCGGTTTGACCTCATCGAGGTGGGTCAGTACGTGCGCGGCGTCGACGAGCGTGACGATCGCGTCGAGCCGGAGCCGGGAGCCGATCTCCTCGTCGACGAAGAACGTCTGTGCCACGGGGGCGGGGTCGGCCAGGCCGGTGGTCTCGATGATGATCCGGTCGAACGAGTCGCGGCGGCGCATGAGGGCTCCGAGGATGCGGATGAGGTCGCCGCGGACCGTGCAGCAGATGCATCCGTTGTTCATCTCGAAGATCTCTTCTTCGGAGTCCAGGACGAGGGCGTCGTCCACGCCGACCTCGCCGAACTCGTTCTCGATCACGGCGATGCGCCGGCCGTGCTCCTCGGTGAGGATCCGGTTCAGCAGCGTCGTCTTGCCCGATCCCAGGAACCCGGTCAGCACGGTGACGGGTACGCGTGGGTCGCGATCGGGGGTGCTCATCGTTCTCCTGTCGTCTTCGGCGGTCCCGGCCGCCCGGCCGGAAGGTGGTGCGGGCTCACGCGCGGCCTGTGCCGTAGCGGCGCCGGAACTGCTCGACCCGGCCGGCGGTGTCCAGGACGCGGCTGCGGCCGGTGTAGAAGGGGTGGCTCGCCGAGGAGACGTCCACGTCGATGACCGGATAGGTGTTCCCGTCGGTCCACTCGATGGTGGTGTCACTGGTGGCGGTCGAACGGGTGAGGAACGCGAAGCCGGCCGAGCGGTCGCGGAACACGACGGGCCGGTAGTCGGGGTGGATACCCGGTTTCATGAGAGCTCCTGATCAGGAGGCGCGGGCGATGGGCCCGAGCCAGGGGGTGAAGGGATCGGCCAGCCGGGCCCAGGCCCGTTCGCCGACGGCCATTTCGGGCCCGGTCAACAGTGCTTCGTCCAGTACCGAGCACAGCTCGCGGTCGAGCAGGTCGGTCCCGGTGAAGCGGATCTCGCTGCGGCGGTCCCCGTGCTCGGGGTGCCAGTCCAGGCACGCCGCGGTACGGCGGATGGGGGAGGCGCGCTGCCACTCGTCGGGTCCGGCGGTGTGCAGCCATTGCCCCGCCGGCTCGATCGACAGCGTCGCCCCGGCGATCTGCCACGACAGCAGGGTCAGCGGGCGGCTGGCGAGCCACAGGTGGCCGCGGGCGCGCCGTACGCCGGTGTCCATCACCCGGTCGAGGGCGGCGTACAACCGTTCGGGGTGGAAGGGGCGGCGGCTGCGCCAGATCAGCGTGCTCACCCGGCCGAACGCCGCCGGGCAGCCGGGGAGTGCGCCACCGGGCTGTGTGCGTTCCAGGACGGCTTGCAGATCGAACGCCTTTCCCGCGTCCACGCCGATGCGGTCGGCGGCGGCGTCGATGTCCGTGAAGCCCGCCCCTGGGGACAGGTGGGTCAGCAGCGCCCGGCCGAGCCCGACCTGGTCGGGATCCGTGTCCGGCCCGGTCCAGGTCAGGAACACATCCGCCGTCTCGGCCTGGCGCGCCAGCAGGCCGGCGAGCGTACGGTGGTCGGTCACGCCGGCGGCCAGGCCGCGCTCGGCGAGCGTGTCGGCGCCGGCCAGCGCGTCCGCGACCGACCCCAGGTCGACGATCATCGCGACGGTCTCCACCACGGCACCCGCCCCCTCGGACGTGATCGCGACATCCAGGGGATCGGCCGTCTCGGGAAGCACGAGCATCAGCCGGCCACCGGGCAGGCCGGTGAGGAAGTCCGGCAGGTCGGCGCGGAGCGCGCAGCTCGCGCAATGGTCCACCGGTACCGAGGTCCGTTCGCCGTCATGGCTGCGCAGCAGGGCGCCGTCCTCGTACCGGTAGCGGGCGACAGGGACGCCGAGCGCGCGCATCCGGACGCACAGCAGATCCGACAGCGCGGCGGACGTCCCGGTGACGATGGTGACACGCAGCGGTTCGCGCACCCCCGCCTCCTTTCCGTTACGTGGCCTACCAGCTGGACTTACGGACGCCGGGCAACTCGCCGCGGTGGGCCATCTCCCGGAACCGGATGCGCGACAGCCCGAACGCCCGCAGGTGACCGCGAGGCCGCCCGTCGATCACGTCCCGGTTGCGCAGCCGCGTCGCGCTGGCGTCCCGGGGCTGACGGCTCAGCTCGCGCACCGCCTCGGCCCTGGTCGCGGCGTCGGTGTCCGGCGACTTGATGATCTGTTTCAGCTCGGCGCGCCGGTCGGCGTACCGGGCGACCACGGCCCGGCGACGTTCGTTCTTGACGATCTTGCTCTTCTTGGCCATCAGACCTTCTCCCCCCGCGCCCGGATCTCGGCGACGACCGCCTCGATGCCGCGCTTGTCGATCGTCTTGATGCCCTTGGCGCTCACCGTGAGCCGGACGTACCGCCGCTCGCTGGGCAGCCAGTACCGCTTCGTCTGGATGTTGGGATCGAAGCGGCGGCGCGTGCGCCGGTGCGAGTGGGAGACCTTGTTCCCGAACGTGGGCTCACGCCCGGTGACCTGACAGCGGCGAGACATCGCGCTCCTTCCAGTAGGGGTCGCCGCCGAGCTTACTGGAAACGATTTTCGTTTTCGACCCATCCCGACGCAGTAGACAATGAAAATCATTGTCGATAAGTTGGTGTCGATCTGGAAGCCTGCCGGTTCGATCCCCGGCTCGGCGCCTCTCCTGTCGCCCCTCAATCCCGTGAAAGGAAACGCTCATGGCCGTGCCCAAACGGCGTACATCCCGGGCGAACACCCGATCCCGGCGTTCCCAGTGGAAGGCCCGGCGACCCGACCTGGTCCCCATCGTCATCGGCGGGCGACGTCATCTCGTCCCCCGCCGGCTCGTACGCGCCTACGCCACCGGCCTCCTCACGCCCGAGGACGACGCACGCCGGTGATCGATCTGTGAGGACGTGTCATGGGACGGGCCACCCGCCGTTCGGCGGGCGGCCCGTCGTGGTCTCAGCAGTCGACGAGTTCGGGCTTCTGGTTGAGGATCTGGGCGCGAGGAGTGATGAACTGCCGGTAGGCGCGGTCGGCGCCGGGGCGGAAGACGGCGACGCGGTGGCAGTTCTGGAACGCCAGCCGCACGCCGAAGTGGTTCTCCAGGGCGGCGCGCATGGCGTCGCTGGCCATCATCCGCAGGAGCTGGCCGCGGGCGGTCTCGTCGGGCGGCGGCGTCTGGTTGTCGGCGAACTCGCCGCCGTTGTCCCGCAGCTGGTCGACGAGGCCGGTGACGACCTGCCAGCCGTAGGGCAGGGAGGTGCGGATGCAGTCGACGAACGCGGCGTCGTCGACGTCGCCGCGCTGGGCGTCCTGGAGGAGTTCGGGGGACACGGTCAGCGACATGGGTTCTCCTGTCGGATCGATGGGTCGCCTGGACGGTAGATCGATTGGACGGTCGGGTCAGGTAGCGGTGGCGTCACAGACCTGTGGCCGGTCTGTGAGGTCTGGTGTGCCGTGCGCGGCCGGCGAGGGTGGTGGTGGCCGCGACGATGAACAGGGCACCGCAGATGACGGCGGTGCCGGCGGCGGTCGCGACGCGGTAGTGCAGGGACATGGCCAGCCCGGCCGCGCCGCCGGCCGCGCCGAGCACGCCGCCGATGAGCGTGGCGGGGATGATGCGGCGGGTCCACAGCAGGGCCGAGGCGGCGGGGCCGACCAGCAGCGCCAGGGGGAGCGTCGCGCCGACGGCCGGTACGGCGGTCACCACGGTCACCGCGAGGAGGGCCAGCAGGCCGCCGTCGATCAGCCGGGTGGGGTACCCGAGCGCCCGCGTCACGGCGGGGTCGAACGCGGCGAGCACCAGTTCCTTGTGCGCGAGCGTGAGCGTGACGGCGACGAGGACGGCGGTGATCGCCGCCACGGTGATGTCGCCGGTTCCGGCGGTGAGGGGGGATCCGACGAGGGCGGCGCTCAGGTCCTTGCCGAAGCCGGGACGGGTCGAGATCAGCACGACGCCGAGCGCGAGCGCGCCGCTGATCATGACACCGGAGCGCTGGTGATGCGATCGGGACGCGACGCCGCCGCGGCCCATCACCGCGACCGCGCCCATCGCCGCGATCCCGGCGCCGATCGTGATGTCGGTCCCCGCGACGGTGGCTGCGACGACGCCGAGGAAGGTGACGTGGCCGAGGGTCTCGGTGAAGAACGCCAGGCGCCGCAGCACGACCTGGACGCCGAGGACGCCGCAGATCCCTCCGGTGAGGAGGAGTTCGGCCAGCGCCCGCTCGGTGAGTGCGCTCATCCGGCCTCCTCGAGGTGCGACGGCCCGGTGGCGGCCGGAACGGGTTGATCCGCCACCGGCCGGCGGCCGCGTCGTGAGCCGGCGACGGCGGTCCAGGTCGTGGTCGCCGCCAGGGACAGCGCGAAGAGGGTTCCGGTGACGACGGTGATGGTGCCTCCGGTGGCGACGTCGTACCGGGTGGAGATCAGGACACCGGCCAGCCCGCTGCCGATGCCCGAGGCCACGGCGATGGCGGTCATCGCGGTGACGTCGTGGGTCCACAGGCGGGCGATGGCGGCCGGGGCGACGAGTACGGCGACGGCGAGGATCGCGCCCACGGCGGGTACGGCGACGATGATGACGGCCTCGACGGTGAGCAGGAGTGCCATGTCGATGACGGCCGGCCGGTATCCGGCGGCGGCGTAGCCGCCGGGGTCGAACGCCCGGAACGTGAGCTGCCGGCCCGCGACGGACAGGAGCGCCACGACGATGACGCCGACCACCGCGACGGCGGTCAGGTCACCGGTCCCGACGGTGAGGATCTGGCCGACCGTGTAGGCGGTCAGGTCCTTGGAGAACCCGTCGCGCGCCGACAGCAGGACGACGCCGAGCGCGAACCCGGCCGACAGCACGATCCCGATCGCCGTGGTCGTGCCCTGCTCCGGGCGGCGGGACAACGCCAGGACGCCCAGCACGACGAGCACGCCGAACAGCCCGCCGCCGGCGTACAGATCGACTCCGGTGATGGCGGCCAGCACGACGCCCGGGAAGGTCGCGTGCGTCATGGCGAGGGTGAAGAACGGCAGTCGCCGCAGCAGGATCTGCACGCTGATCAGGCCGCCGACCGTGCCGAGGAGCACGGCTTCGAGGATCGCGCGGTCGACGGCGGTCATGCCGCTCTCCGCACCGGGCGCGGCCGTCGCCGGATCACCGCGGCCGCCGCGAGCGCGACCAGGTGGAAGGCGACGAGGACGAGGACGACCGTGCCGCCGGAGGCCAGCCGCAGCCCGTGGTGGATGGAGGCGTCGTAGCTGACGGCGAGTCCGGCCCAGCCGGCGAAGGCGCCGAGGACGGCGGCGATCGGAACGATGAGCGCGAGCCGGTCCGACACCACGCGGGCCGCGGCGGCGGGCACGATGAGCAGCGCGATGACCAGGACGGTCCCGACGGCGCGTACGGAGGCGACGACGACCAGGGCGACGATCGTATTGGTGGCGAGGTCGAGCAGACCGATCCGGTATCCGCTCGCCCGTGCGCCCTCCGGGTCGAACGACCAGGCGAGCAACGGCCGTCGCAGGACCACCATCGCGGCGATGACCAGGGCGGTCACGGCGAGGGTCTGGGTCAGCTGGGCGGGGGTGACCGTGAGGATCCGGCCGAACAGGAACGCCGTCAGGTCCGCCGTGTAGCCGGACTCCCGTGAGACGAGGACGACGCCGACGGCGAAGAAGGTGGTCAGCAGGACCGCGAGCGCGGCGTCTTCGGTGACGGCGCGGTGCCGGGTGAGGAGGGTCAGCAGCACCGCGGTCGCGGCGCCGGCGATGAGCGCGCCCCAGAAGATGCCCCCCTCGCCGCTCAGCAGGTAGCCGATGACGACGCCGGGGAAGACGGTGTGGGTGAGGGCGTCGGTCATGAAGGCCAGGCGGCGCAGCAGGATCAGCACGCCGACGGTCCCGGCCAGCGCCCCGAGGATCATCAGCTCGGCGAGCGCCCGGGCCATGAAGGGGAACCGGAACGGTTCGATGAAGATCTGGTACATGGCTAGGAGTGGGCGACGATGACGCGGTCGCCGCGCAGTTCGAGGGCGTGTCCGCCGTAGGTGGCGCGGAGCCGGTCGGGGGTGAGCGTGGCCTGGGTCGGGCCGAAGCCGTACTGCCGGCGGTTGAGCAGGCAGACCTCCTCACAGGCCAGGTGGGCCAGCGCCAGGTCGTGGGTGGAGACCACCACCGCGGCGCCGTCCTGTTTCAACAGCGCGATGGCGTCCAGCAGCGCCTGCTCGCTGACCGCGTCGACGCCGTTGAACGGCTCGTCGAGCAGCAGCAGCCGGGGCTCGGCGGCGATGGCGCGGGCCAGCAGCACGCGCTGGCGCTGCCCGCCCGACAGGGTGCCGAACCGGTGGCGGGCGCGGTCGGCCAGGCCGACCTGCTCCAGGGCCCGGCGGGCGGCCTCCTTGTCGGCGGCCTTCGCCCGGCGCAGCCACCCGATCCGCCGGTAGCGGCCCATCAGCACGACCTGCCCCACCGAGATCGGGAACTCCGGATCGAGGGTGTCGGCCTGGGGCACGTACGCGACGTCGCGCCGCGCCGCGGCCGGGGACCGGCCGAGGACGCTGATCCGTCCTCCGGCGAGCGGGACCAGGCCGAGAATCGCCTTGATGAGGGTGGACTTGCCGGCGCCGTTCGGGCCGATCAGGGCGACGGCCTCGCCGGGGGCGACCATGCCGTCGATGTTCTCCAGCGCGAGGGCGGGCCCGTAGGCGACGGTGACCTCGTCCAGGTCCAGCGCCGGGGACGGGACCTCCGGTTCGGGAGTCGTCTCCATTACTCAGCCCTTCAGCGCGGTGACGATGGTGGTGGTGTTGTGCCGTTCCATGTCGAGGTAGGTGGCTCCGGCCGAGCCGGGGGGTCCGAGCGTGTCGCCGTACAGGGAGTCCTCGCCGGCCTCGACCTTCACCCCGGCCTGCTTGCCGATGGCCTCGGCGGTCTTGGGCGGCAGCGAGGACTCCGAGAAGATCGCCTTGACACCGGTCGCCCTGATCTTGGAGATCAGGGAGTTGAGCTGCTTGCCGGACAGCTCGGCGGAGGTGTCGAAGCTCGGGATGATCGAGCCGACGAACGTCAGGTGGTAGCGGTCGATGTAGTAGCCGAACGCGTCGTGGTTGGTGACCAGCTTGCGCTGGTCCGCCGGCAGTGTGTTGACCTGCTGGGTGATCCAGGAGTCCAACTGGTCGAGCTTGGTGGTGTAGGAGGTGAGGTTCGCCTCGAAGGCCGCCTTGTCGGCGGAGTCCTTGGCCTCGAACGCCGTCGCGATGTTGCGGCTCATGATCTCGGCGTTCTTCGGGTTGTGCCAGATGTGCGGGTCTCCGGCGGCCTCCTCGTCGGATCCGTTGCCCTTGCGGACGGCCACGCCCTTGCTCGTGTCGACCAGCGTGCCGTGGAAGCCCGCGGACTTGATCGTCTGGTCCAGCCACCTCTCCAGGCCGACACCGTTCTCCACGACCACGTCGGCCTGCGCGATGGCCTGGATGTCGGCGGGGGAGGGCTCGTAGTCGTGCGGGTCGACGTTGGGCTTGAGGATCTGGGAGACCTTGACCTTGTCGCCGCCGACGTTGCGGGCGAAGTCGGCGACCTGCGTGGTCGTGGCGACCACGTTCAGCTTCTTGCCGCCGCTCGCCGAGGCGCCGGCGTCGTTCGCGGAACTCGAACCGCAGGCCGCGGTGGCGAGCAGGCAGCCCGCGACGACCGGGACGGCCGGCCGGGGGAATCGGGTGCGCAACGTATCTCCTTGAGGGATGCCATGCGAATGAAAACCGATCCCATGTTCGTCTTAACGGTAATGGTTGTCAATATCGACAGATGTCCGTACGCTCGGTGCATGCGCTCCCACCCCGCCACCGCCGGCCGTTCCGGCGGTGCAGGCGTCGATGAGCCGTCCGCACGGCTCCGCGCCGCGGGCCTGTCGCCGACCCGGCGCAGACGTCAGGTGCTGGAAGCGCTCGACGGCCGGCGGCGCCCGATCGGCGCGCACGAGCTGTACGTCGAACTCGCCGGCCAGGGGCATCGGGTCGGGATGTCGACGGTCTACCGGACGCTGGCGGCGCTCGCCGACGCCGGGCTCCTGCACGTCTTCATTCACGACGGTGAGACCCGGTACCGGCCGTGCGCTCCCGGCCGTCACTACCACCTGGTGTGCCGCCGCTGCGGCGACGTCCAGGAGCACCCGGCCGCCGACGACGGCGCCTGGCTGGACGCCATCGCGGCCGAGACCGACTTCGAGCCCGACCCGCGCCAGGCGGAGGTGTACGGCGTCTGCGGCTCGTGCCTGCGAACCGGACCCGACAGCCTCGGGGGTTGATACGGTCGAGAGGCGACCGATGACCAGACCTCGACCGGCCGGAGCACCGACGATGACCTCGCACTCGACCTCCCGACCCGCGCAGCGGGCCGCCGCCACCGGCCGGGGGACACGTGTGCGGGGCACACGGCAGGCCGAGGCGTTGAGTCACGTCCTGGCGGACCTGCCGGGATTCAGCAGCGCTCAGGACATCCACGCCGAGTTGCGCCGCCGGGGCGAGCGCATCGGGCTGACCACGGTCTACCGTCATCTCCAGGTCCTCAGCGAGGACGGCGCCGTCGACACCCTCCGCGACGAGACCGGCGAGACGCTCTACCGCCGCTGCGAGACCAGCGCCCACCACCATCACGTCACCTGCCGGTCGTGCGGGCGCAGCGTCGAGGTCGAAGGGCGTGCGGTCGAGCGCTGGGCCGAACGCGTCGCGACCGAGGCGGGCTTCACCGACGTCGACCACACCGTGGAGATCTTCGGCCTGTGCCCCGACTGTGCGCGCGAGCGCAGCTGACTTACCGGGAAGCCACTGAAAACCGTTTTCGGTGCCGATAAGCTCTCCGTGCGCGCCAGTGCGCTGCGCCAGTGATCTCGATGTAACATTCGGTACGCACCTGTTCACTCTGTGTCACTTCCCGCCGGCATGAGCACGAGAGGGATTCATGAAGATCGCGTTCGTCGGTAAGGGCGGAAGCGGAAAGACGACGCTGTCATCGCTGTTCGTCCGGTATCTGGCGGCTTCCGGTGCCCCCGTGGTGGCCGTCGACGCCGATATCAACCAGCATCTGGGGGTGGCGCTCGGGCTGGAAGAGTTCGAGGCCGTTGCGATCCCGGCGATGGGGGAGCGCCTGCCCGAGATCAAGGAATACCTGCGTGGCGCTAATCCGCGGATCTCCTCTGCCGCGGCGATGGTCAAGACCACCCCACCCGGCCACGGCTCCCGGCTCCTGCGCATCGGTGGTGACGATCCGATCCACGAAGGTCTGACGGTGGAGGCGTCCGGGGCCCGGCTCATGGTCACCGGCCCGTTCACCGACGACGACCTCGGCGTGGCGTGCTACCACTCCAAGACCGGCGCGGTCGAGCTCTACCTCAACCATCTGGTGGACGGGCCCGGGGAGTACGTCGTCGTCGACTGCACGGCCGGGGCCGAATCATTCGCCTCCGGCATGTTCACCCGGTTCGACCTGACGTTCCTGGTCGCCGAGCCCACCCGTAAGGGGTGAGCGTCTACCGGCAGTGGACCGACTACGCCGCCGACTACGACGTGGCCCTCAAGGTCATCGGAAACAAGGTCCACGGCCCCGAGGACGTCGCCTTCCTGCGCGAGCAGGTCGGTGACGCGTTGCTCGGCTGCGTGGGGGACTCCAGCGCCGTCCGCGCGATGGAACAGGGCCGGCCCTTCACCCTGACCGACCTCGCCGAAGCCGACCGGCGGATGCTCGCCGCGATGCGCGAGGCGGTCGACGCCCGCCCGAAGGACTGGCCGAAGTTCACCCGTCAGGCGATCGAGTTCCATCTCAAGAACGCCGACGCCTGGGCGAACGCGGCGACCGGTGAGGATCTGAAGGCTCAGATCGACCCGGGGTTCGTCCTCGGTCCCGAGGTCATGACGGCGGCGCTGCCGGCCGTCCGGTAACGGCGGGCGCAGGGCCGGAGGCCCGGGACGATGCCGAGTGCGCCCAGGTGGCGGGCCGTCGAGGCGGCGTGGCAGGAGGAGGCGGATCTCCCGCCCGCCGAGTGGGGCCGGCGACCACCGATGGCGGCAGGGCCCCGCGCGGTGCTCGGTGCCGTCGTGGTGGCCGGCGTGCTGGTGGCGGGCAGAGTGCTGGCCGCCCCGCACCTGCGTGAGGCCAGGATGCAGGGGTGGGCGACGGTCTTCGTGGCGATCTGCGTGCAGGCGTTGCCGTTCCTGGCGTTCGGTGCCGCCGTCTCCGCCGCGATCTCGACGTTGGTGCCCGAGGCGTTCTGGCGGCGGGTGTTGCCGCGTCGCGGGGTTCTCGCGGTGCCGGTAGCCGGTGCGGCCGGCGCCGTACTGCCGGGATGCGAGTGCGCCTCGGTCCCGGTCGCGGGCGGTCTGATGGCCCGTGGCATCACACCCGCCGCCGCGCTGGCCTTCCTGCTGTCGTCCCCGGCCATCAACCCCGTGGTGCTCGTGGCCACGGCCGTGGCCTTCCGCGGTCATCCGGAGATGGTCACCGCCCGCTTCACGGCGTCCCTGCTGGTCTCGGTGGCGGCCGGGTGGCTGTGGCTGCGGTTCGGCCGTACCGAATGGCTGCGGATCCCCTCCCGCCCGCGCGCCGCCCACGGGGCGCGATGGCCGGAATTCGCCGCGGCGTTGCGGCACGACCTGCTGCACACCGGCGGCCTGCTGGTCGCCGGCGCGGCGATCGCGGCGACCCTCAACGTCACGGTGCCACCGGCCTGGACCGCGGCCGTGGCAGGCGTCCCGTGGCTGTCGGTCGCCGTGCTCGCCGCACTGGCCGTGGTGATGTCGATCTGCTCGGAGGCCGACGCGTTCGTCGCCACGAGCCTGACCCAGTTCTCCGCAACGGCCAAGCTGGCCTTCCTCGTCGTCGGCCCGATGGTGGACCTCAAACTCATCACGTTGCAGGTCGGCACCTTCGGACCGCGCTTCGCGGCCCGGTTCGTCCCCATGACCTTCGCCCTGGCGATCGTCGCAAGCGCCCTCATCGGCCGGGTGCTGCTGTGAGAAAGGCCGCCCAGAACGTCGTCCTGCTGGCGGCCGGCGAGACACTGCTGTGGATCACCTTGGCGGGCCACGAGTACCTCGACTACGTCCGCCCCGGCTTCCGGATCCCGCTGATCGCCACCGGAGCCCTCCTGTGCGCGCTCGGCGGACTCGGCATCGCCACCACCTGGCGCCGCGCCGCCACCGCGACATCCAACAGGCAGGCCGACGAGCACGACCACGATCACGGGCCACGAGCCACCTGGCTGCTCTTTCTCCCGCCCCTGGTGATCGCCATGATCGCGCCGTCGGCCCTGGGCTCCTTCACCGCCGAACGCGCCGTCGACCAGGCCCCACGCCCGCAAGCCGGACCTGCTCTGGCGGCGTTGTCCGCAGACGGCCCTGCGCGGATCTCGCTGACCGAGTTCACCGCCCGTGCGTTCCAGGCCAAGGCCGGGCACGACACCCTGACCGAGCGCCAGGTCATCCTGACCGGATTCGCCCGCCCGGCCGGCCGGAACCGGTGGATGCTGATCCGCCTGCGCATGACCTGCTGTGCGGCCGACGCCGTCCCGATGCGCGTCGTCATCAAGGACTCGCCGGCACCGCCCACCGGCACGTGGGTGCGGGTCACCGGCACCTGGTCGCCGGTGTGGGCGAGCATCGACGACATCGCCTTTCCCCAGCTCACGGCCACCGGCCTGGAGCACATCGCCCGACCCGCCGACCCCTACGAATGACGCGGTGACCCCCGCCCGTACGGGCGTCCGCGCAGTCGGCACTCTTCACCGGGGTCACCACCGGGAAAGGAGGGGACCGAGGGGGTATCTACTGATGACAGCGATGACAGAACACCGACAGCACACCGGCCACACCCATGCCCACGGGCAGGGATGCGGGCATGTCGCCGTGCCGCACGGCGACCATGTCGACTATGCCCACGACGGGCATCTGCACCGGCCGCACGGCGACCATGTCGACGAATGCGAACCCACCGGCCATGTCCAGCATGACGACCATCCACATCGGCACGGTGAGGACTGTGGCCACGTGAGCGTGCCGCACGGCGATCACGTCGACTATGTCCATGATGGATGCCGGCATGCCGCCCACGGAGATCATTGGGACGAGCACTGAACATCGCCTCTCCCGCTGAGGCATCCTGAGCCTGCCGATCTCCGGCAGAGTATGGGCATGCGGGTGGGGGTGTTCTTGCTGGCGGCGCGGTTCCCCGGTCAGAGCGACGGCGAGGTGCTGACCGCCACGGTCGAGGCGGCGGTCGCCGCCGAGCGGGCCGGGTTCGACGACGTGTGGTTCGCCGAGCACCATTTCATGTCGTACGGGATCTGCCCATCGGCGGTCACGCTCGCGTCCTACGTCCTGGGCCGTACGGAACGGATCGCGGTGGGGACGGCGGTGAGCGTGCTGTCCACCGCACACCCGGTCGCGCTGGCCGAGCAGACCGCGCTGTTGGACCAGGTGTCCGGAGGGCGGTTCCGGCTCGGTGTCGGGCGGGGCGGCCCGTGGGTGGACCTGGAGGTGTTCGGGACCGGGCTCGCGCGGTACGAGTCCGGTTTCGCCGAGAGTCTCGATCTGCTGCTCGCCGGACTGACCCGTCCCCGGCTTTCGGCGGCCGGGCCGATCTTCGCGTTCCGAGAGGTCCCGATGGTGCCGCGCCCGCGCACCCGCCCGTCTCCGCCGGTCGTGGTCGCCTGCACCTCGGCCGCCAGCGCCGCGCTGGCCGCCGAGCGGGGCCTGCCGATGCTGCTCGGCATGCACGTCGACGACGAGGGCAGGCGGCGGATGGTCGACGCGTACAGCGCCGCGGCCGGGAACACACCCGCGGAGCATGTGGCCGCCGTCATGGCCTACGTCGCCGACACCCGGGCCGAGGCCCAGGGGCTGCTGCGCGCGGAGCTGCCACGCTGGCTGCGGCCGGGGCTGTCCGGGTACGTGCCGGTCGACGACCGGCCCTACACCCCGCGCGACGCGGACGCGTACGCCGATCTGCTGTGCCGCATCCACCCGGTCGGCACCGCCGAGGACTGTGTGCAGACCATGGCGGCGACGGTCGAGCGCACCGGCGTCCGCCACCTGATCCTCATGGTGGAGGGCGGCGGATCCCCGCGCCGGACCCGGGAGAACATCGCCCGGCTCGGCGCCGAGGTCCTCCCTCGCCTCCGCGCCCGTTTCAGGGGCCGAGACCTAGGGTTGCCAATGTAACCTTCCGTCCGTCAGGAAATACTCTCCGTTCAGCAATTCCCCCCGATGACTGCACTAAGTAATCATTGGGTGCGAGGTATTCACTGACCGCAGTCACCCTTCTCTCGCCGGGAGTACCCGAACCCGGCGATGGAGGAAGGACTTTTACCCTCACGCCCCTGGGAGCGTTCCGTCATGACCAAAGGCAACAAACGTGCCAGTCTCACCGCATTCGCCACCGCCGTCGCCGGGATGCTGGTCGCCCCGGCCGAGGCTCACCGTAGTGACCGCGATCGCTGTTCTCGAGGATCTGCAGGTCACACGACATGGATGAGGTTTTCGGCACCCGCGGGCTCGCGGCGCGAGGCAGGATCAGCGTCACGGTCGAATCAGTCCAGGCGGCGCTGCCTGGGCGAGGTCCTGCCAACGCTTGGCTTCCGCCGTTTAGCCTCGGCTTCGAGGAGGATTTCCAACATTTGCATACCCGCGGCCTGGCCGGCTTCGGCGGAGGCGCGACATACCCGCGCGGCCTCGTCCCACTCGCCCCGAGTGATGAGCAACTTGCACAGGGCGACTACGCCGATCTCGACACCGGCCCTGATTCCTCTTCGGTACCAGTCCTCCGCGTTAGCGACGTCGCCGGACTCCTCATGCATTCTGCCCACCTCGACCATGGCATGCCCGTCGCCTTCCTGGACTGCCAGATGGAACCACCGCGCGGCTCCGGCCGTGTCGCCGGCGTCCCTCAACTCTTTTCCCAGACGGACCATCCCGTCGGTACTGCCTGCTTCCGCGGCCTCACGGAACCACCGGACTGCCTCCGCCCGCTCGTTCCGCTCTAGGTGCCGGACGCCGAGATTGATCATCGCGCGGGGCTCGCGGGCGGCAACCGCCTTACGCAGCCACACTTCGGCCTCACCGTGCCGACCGCGGTCGGCGCACATCAATCCCAAGCACGTCCAGCCGGCCGCGTTACCCTCGTCCGCCGCCCGTTGATACCACGAACTCGCGCGCGTCAGCTCCCCGCGCTGCTCGAGCAACGCACCCAACCTGATCATGGCGCTCACCCGGCCGGCACTGACGGCGGCGCGGTACCACCGCTCGGCTTCACCAGTGTCACCGCGCCTCTCGAGCAGCTCGCCCAGTAGTTCAGCTGCTTGCGATTGACCAGCCTCGGCTGCCTTGCGGTACCACGATTCAGCTTCGCCGACGGCTCCACGGTTGTGCAGGAACGTGCCGAGGAGGGCCATCCCGTTGGGCAGTCCACTGCCGGCCGCCTCGCGGAACCAGCGTTCGGCCCGCGCGTCGTTTCCTCGTTCCTGGTGGTACACGCCCAGCATGAGCATCGCTTCGGTGTTGCCGATCGATATCGCTCGCCGGTAGAGGCGTTCGGCCGCGGTCGGCTCACCTCGTGCTTCGAGTTGGCTGCCCAGCTGGTACACCTCATCCGGGTCAGCGAGGTTGACCGGTTCTTTCTCGGCACCAGCCGGTCGCCACGACGCGTTGCGTGCCAGCGAAAGCCGGCCGATGGTGTCGCTACCGCTGATCCTCGGTTCCGGCAGACCGGCGCTGCGCAGCCGGTACAGCAGTTGCTCGTGCAGCGTCGCGACATTGATCAGTTCCGAGCCGCCGGCCACGCCGCTCCTGAGCACGTCGACGAGCTGACCGGTGTACGCGGTGAAAACGGCTCCGGCAGGTGCCTTCGCCAGCTGGTTGTTCTTCGTGGCGGTCAGCACGCAGCTGCCCCGAATGTCGAGCTGGCCGGCGACCTGCGCAGCAGTCCCGGCCATCGTCCCGTGGGCCAGCCCGCTGAAACAGCAATCGAGCACCACGACCTTGCTGCGCGCGCCGGAGGACAGCATGGCCCTACGCAGGTCGTCGTAGGCGAGTGAGGTGAAGTGCGGCCTGTCCTGCAACGCATGCGAAGTCGCCAGGTAAAGACGCCCGTCGACGTAGGGGTCGATGAGTCCATGCCCGACGAAGTAGACCAGGAACATATCGGCCGCCCTGCTGGCGACGTCCTCCACCTGGAGCGCCAGCTCTTGGACGTTCGCTGGGTCCCTGATGACCACGCAGTGGTCATCAGGGAGGCCCACGAGCAGCGGATCGGTCAGGATCTCGTGGAGCGCGTCGAGGTTGTTCGGCACCGCGGGGAGATCGCCGAGGCCGTCGTCCCTGGGGTAGGTGCTCACCCCAATGAGGCACGCCCAACTCCGGGCGGGGTCCGGCATGACCATCGCTACTCTCCCGTCGCCTCCCTCAGTGCCTCGACCAGCGCCACCGGATCCTTGATCCGCTTCCCGTCGAGCTGGACAGTTCCCTTCTCCCCGCGAAACGTGAGCTTCAGGTCCGAAGTGCGGTGTCGCACCCACACGCTCAACGACCTGGCGAGAACGGAACCGGCGCCACCGGAACCCAGCACCACCACCAGCGCGTCGCTCACCGCGCCCATGTCTTCCTGCTCGGGTGCGGCCGGCGTGAATTTCGGGCTCGGCACATCCTCTTCACGTTGCAGCCAGCGGAACAACGACCGGATCTCGGCATCGGGATCAAGCGCACCAGACACGCTGATGGCAACGTCCACCGGACTTCTAGCTATGGACACGATCCGACCTTACCTAGGCCCGTCTGCCAAGTAAACGTGGCTTCTGGGTATTAGGGGTTTAGCGCAAGCGGCGGAGAGTCGACCGTCGAAGCGATGGTTATCGTGCTCAGCAACGTGCAGTAACAGCTGCGCCGCACGGGGAAGGGAACCGCCTATCGAACACGCCTAATCCGAAAATTGGTGCGTCACTGGGCAGGCGGCAGTACCCGGCGGGCCGGGCTTGTCCAGTGTGGGTGGGTCAAGCGGTGGGTTCGAGGGCGACTTTGTCGCCGAGAGCTTCTAGTTGTCGGATGTGGCTGCGTTTGCGGCGTTCGGGGTGAATGTGAGTGGTGTAGTAGTCGGCTCCCAGGTCGTGGAAGCGGGCGTCGGGGTCGGATAGCAGGTGCCAGATGATGACCAGCAGGGATCGGCCGATGGCGACGATGGCTTTCTTGCTGCCAGGCGGCGGGCGATGCGACGGTAGCGATCGCCCAGGAAGGTGTCGGTCCTGCCGACGGAGGCGGCGGCGTTGCCGCGCACCCGGGCCAGGTAGGAGTTGCCGTGGCCGGTGGTGTTCTTGCCTGCGGACTCCTTCACGCCGGGGGCGAAGGCGGACTGGTTATCTGTCCCCGTCGGTGTCGGTAGGGGGCGGCGTGGCACAGGCGCAGAGGGTTCGCCTGCCGGATCTGCATCGGCCGCATGGCGGAACGGGTATGTACAGCCTGAGATGCTCGATGGCTCGTACCCCGGGTAGATGTACGAGCCATCGAGCGTAAGAAGAGGAACGACCTGGCTAGACCGCGGCAGAGTGGGTCACCTTCGTGATCCGGTCTGGAAACAGAATTAGTCCCGGGTGAGCGGCGGGGCCTCGTCGGTGTATCCGTACTCGAGTACCAGGGAGTATTCCTGGAGACCTTCGCCGTGGCTTTCGGTTTCCAGCGGCGATCCGTTTCGCGGATCGATGATGAGCTTGTAGGTGCCCGGACCTACGCCCTCGGCGCTCCTGCCGGTCCGGGCGAGTGCCTCACCGCGGCGCCCCTTGTGGTCGGTGACCTTGCCGAGCGAGTGGACGTCCGGCACTTCCGCGAGTATCCGGTAGGCCGCGGCGCGCACCTTGGGCCGGACGGGCCCGACGGGACTGGTGATGAGGGCCCCCGCGGCCGCCCAGAGCTGGGCGGAGTCGCCCTCTACCGGGCCGGCCAGGCCCCCTGAGCGGGTCCAGGTGAGAAGTTGGCGCCGCAAGGTTGCCGGGTCCTCTGAGAGCCTGGCGACGTTGAGTCCGATGGGCGCCTGCCCGAACATGCCCACGCCGGTCATCATGCGCTCGGTCCGCCTGGGCCCGGGACGCATGTCGAACCAGCTGCACTCCTGCCTGACCGGAATCTCCTCAAGCGTGCCGTCGGGCCGCTGCCTGCCCATCTTGTACCCGATGATCTCGTCCTCGTTGCAGAGCTCCTTGACCCGCTTCGGGCTCCCTGCGGCGCGCCAGGCGGCGGCATCTGCCGGAGAGGCCGGCCGGGCACCCAGATCTCGGTAGGAGGACCACCCGGTGTCACCGGGTACCGTGGAGTACCACAGGTCGTCGACTCTGCGGTTCGTCACTTTGTACGGGTGTTTCTTCGAGCAGACAGTGTGCTCTTGGCCCAAGCGCAAGCGCGCCGTGGTCGCCTCGTTCTGCAAGTGGGCGATTCGCCAAGACCTGCTGGCGGCCAACCCGATGGACCGCATCGACACCGTCAAGGTCCCCAAGGCCCTGCCCTGCCCCGCCCCGCCTCGCCGCGGCCGCCGACGTCATCAAGGGTGGGAACGACGGCCGGAACGAACGAAGGAAGACGCCCCCGGCGAAAGTCATGCCGAGGGCGTCTTCTCCCGGGTCATCCCGTCGGCTCGCCGGGGACCTTGAACAACGGCTTCCACGGGGAGTCCGGGTTGAGGCCCGCGGGGCCGCCGGGGGTGACTCCCTGGTTCGCCCATTTGGCCTGGTACGGCAGCTTCTTGTAGATCACACGGGCACCGGCCTTGTACTGGGTGTGCGCCGACCAGGCCGGGTAGGTTCCCGTCTTCGGGCGGGCGATCCTGGGTGCGCGGTATCCCGGCAGTACGGGGCCCAGGAGTTCCCACGGCGACTGCCAGGAGTACTGCACCTGAGCCGCCGGGTCCTGGCCGGTGTTGTACCACTTGGCCTGGTAGATCTGCCCGTCCTCGACGACCTTGTACCCGATCGGGTACGCGGCCGTCGGTGACCACTGCGGGTAGGGGGCATGCGCCGGGTTCTTGTCCGGGACGACGGCCTGGACATCGCCGGACGGGCCGCCCGACGTGGGCGCCTGCCCCTGCAGTTGGCCGAAGACCTGGGAAAAGCCCAGACTCGATTGGGCCGTGCCGCTGCAGGTGTTCGAGTGCACGCCGCTCTGGGCGAACGCCGACCCGCACTGGCCGTCCCGATTCAGTGACCACATCGAGATCCGGCCGAGCCCGGTCGAGCTCGCGAACGAGGTCAGGCCCTGGGCGTCGGCGACCGTGAACCGCTGGCCCTGGACGTCGTTCTGGCCGATCATCACGGTCGCGCCGATGCGGGCCCAGACCTGTGACGAGGTCAGGTTGACGCCGTACCGGGGAAGGAGGTCGGCCAGCTGACCGTGGATCGCGTTGAGGGCCGCTTGCACCTGCGGCAGCAGGCTTCCGCCGCTGGTCGGGCTCTGGGCGAAGTCCATGGTCATGACGTTGATCCCGGCGACCGACACCCGATCGCGCAGCATGGCGGAGATGGCCGAGATGGCGTTGCCCTGGAGTCCCGACGGCTCGACCGGCACGGTCAGCCAGACGCCGAGCCTGCGGTGCGCGGCGTTCGCCGCCCGCTCCAGCGCGACCATGGCCGCGGTGCGGCGCTGCTGGGCCCGGAGGTCGTCCAGTGCGGTCCCCTCGATGTCGAGGTCGATCGTCGTCAGGTGGTACCGGTCGATGACCTGCTGGTACGCCCGGGTCAGGCGGGTGACGTCGGTGCAGCCGGCATCGAGGCTCGTGTGAGCCTGGCCGCCGAACGACACGATCGGCTGCGCCCCGTTCTTCTGTACCTGGGCGATCCGTGAGCCGATGTTCAGGGACTGGTCCGCCTGCTCCAGCCGGTAGGCGGCGCCCCAGCTCGGCGTGCACGGATCCGCCGGATCGGAGACGACGAAGCTCAGGACCGTCTGCCGCGCCGGGTCGGCCATCGCGTTCTGGAACTGGTACGTCGGCGTGAGGGTGACGTCGACGTAGGGCGCGAACCAGGTCTGGCCCGGCACCGTGGTGGAGCGTTCTAGCCGTGCCTGCACTCCGACGTACCCGCCGTACCCGCAGCCGGCAGTGAGGGCGAGCGCCACGGCCACCCGCAGCAGCGAGAGCCGGCGGCGCGGCGGCCCGTCCGGGAGCGGCGGCCCGGAGGGCACCGGGACGAGAGCGCCACCCGGCACACCGGGGTCACCGGGCGTACCGGCCGCGGCCGGTACGCCGACGGCCGCGTTCACGGCGGGTGCCGGGCGCGCGGCGGCGCCGGTGTAGCCGACGTCGAGCACCGTGCGCCAGTCGGTCCACTGCGTGGCCGGCTGCGTGTCCCGCCTCGTGCGGTGGAACCGCCGGCGCCGCTGGCCGGGCTTGTAGAGCAGACCGGTCCCGTGGATCCACGCGTCCACCACGGAGTTGCGCAACCCGATGAAGGCCACGATGGCGTAGCAGGCGAGGATGATGTTGAGCCCGGCGTACACCATGTTCTCGACGAGATGGTGGCGGTAGGCGCTGTAGAAGGTGTAGCCGGCGAGGCCGACCAGCAGGTACGGCGCGATGACGAAGGTCGGCGGCGCAACGGTGCGGTTGCGCACCTTGGGAGTCCGGGCGAAGGCGGCCTTCGACGCGGTGATCCCCTGCACGATCGAGGACAGCGTGCCGGCCAGGTTGACCGGAAGCAGGACCAGGTTGAAACCGTAAATGCGCAGCACGTCGAGGCGCTTGTAGCCGCAGTACCGCAGGTCGCTGGCCATGGCCCAGAAGTACGGGAGCGCGACGAGCCCGAGCATGGGGCTGATCAGGGTGGCGTTGAACGGGAAGGCCAGCAGGACGAGCAGGCTGGCAGAGCTCCATGAGATCGACGCCATGTAGTTCCAGCGCAGGAACAGCTCGGAGAAGCGGGTGCGCTTGCCCTCGGCCCGCCGCGCCCGCGACTTGCGGAAGAGCTTGGGAATGATCAGCAGGCCCCCGTTGGCCCACCGCTGCCGCTGGATGGAGAGCGAGCCGAAGTCGGGCGGGGTCGCGCTGTAGCTGAGCCGTTCGTTGTAGTTCAGCAGCCGCCACCCGTGGACGCCCATGTCGATGGTCGACTCGGTGTCCTCGATGACGGTTCGGTCCTTGATGTAGTGCCGGATCTCCCAGTCGCCGATGTAGGACGTCTCGGCGATGTCGTCGAGGGCTCGCTTGCGGATCACGGCGTTGGCGCCGACCCAGAAGGTGGCGTCGTAGTACGTCAGGCCCTGGTGGACGATGTGCTGCAGGTCGGTGGTGGCGCCGGCGATCCGCTCGAGTCGCGTGGCCGAGCCCGGGAAGGCGCTGTACGGCGTCTGCGCGATGGCCATGTCCCGGTACTCGTTCTGCTCGAGCAGGTGGACCAAGCGGAGGCAGTACTCGGGCAGCAGCACGCTGTCGGCGTCCAGGGTGACGACGTAGTCCGGGTTCGGGATGACCAGCTGGCCGGTATCCGCGCTCGTACGCGCCAGTGCCAGGCCCGTGACCGTCTGCACCTCACGGTAGGTCCCGCCCATCAGCCCGATGTAGCTGTTGAGGTTCATGGCCTTGTTCGGCTCGTGGGACAGCGAGACGTACCGCTTCCGCTCGAAGCTTGTGACCTCTACCTGGAACGTCCAGACCAGCCGCCGGTACAGGCGCCTGATGTGAGCCCGGTCGAGCACCGCCTGCTCCGCGGCCGAGGCGCGCAGGGCCATGGCGACCTCGCGGAACGACTCCAGCAGGCGCAGCACCACCTCGTTGACGAAGAACGCGTCGGTGTGGTCGACGATCTCCTGGCCGGCGGCCAGGTTCTCCAGCCAGTTGGCGGCGGCGTCGTAGTGCTCCGCGAGCGTGATCGCGGCGCCCGCGCCGACCTCGCCGTGCTCCGCGGCTCGCTCGAACGCCGCGAGCGCGGCGGCGAAGCGGTTCGCGGGGCCGGACAGGAGCCGGTTGATCTCCCCGGGCAGCTTCCGCGCGTCGATCAGCTGCTCCCGGGCCTTGGCGGTCTTCGGCACGTACGGGTCGTCGATCAGCAGGACAACGGACTTGTCCGGGTACTCCTGGAGCGCCGCCGACAGGAGCGTGGTGCGGATGACCCGGCTCTCCTCCTGGTAAGAGGGGATGATCGTGGTCAGCGTCGGCGTGGCGGTGGCGTAGGACTGGTCCAGAATGGCCCGGCTCGCCCGGTAATGCGTGCGGGTGCGGTACAGGAAGCCGAGGCGGGCCATCAGGTACGCCAGGGCGGACACCGTCAGCATGGTGACGATCAGCAGATAGAGCACCGACTCCGAACGCGCGATCGCGGTCGAGTAACGGGGGTTGAAGAAGTCCCGGAAGAGCCAGGTGATGAGGTAGGCCAGCCACGCCGTCACCGTCAACATGATCGAAAGGCGGGCCAGCGCGATCCGCCGGTCGCTGACCGGTTGCGGCACCATCGGCATCGGCTCGGTGCGCCGATCGTGTCCCCACTGCCTGTGTCCACCGCCGGGACGTGCACGTACCACCCGCCGCGGTGTGCTGGGTGACGCCGGCGCCACCGCCGGATCAGGATCGAGACTCATCCTCGCGGGATGTGTCGGAGCCATGGTCGGATGCCTCCTAACTGTCGAAGCGCATGCCGAAGAAACAGGCTCCACGTTCGTGGTCCCCCGTCAGAAAAAATCCGCGTTCCCCGGTTTGCGGGCGAAAGCGTATCTGATGCGACCTATGCGACGAAAGCGGCTTCAAGTCCGAAACGTTCTGTCTTTCGGTCAGTGAGGCAAGTGTGCGACTTCTCGTCAGCTTGGTCTTTACAAACGGCGAGACCCGAGCGCCGGGCGGTCCACCACGCCTCGTCATAGCGCCTGAGCAGCAGGTACGCGTTCTTATGTGACAGGCCACCGCCATCGTCGGCGGACGGAAGAATCGGCGAAAAGCGGGATTCACACCGGCCTACTCCGGCGTCCATCTCACTTCATGGACGGGTCACCGAGAACTCGCCACACCGAAACAGTGAAACCGTATGGGACGCACGCCGTGCGACACCGACCGATTGTCGAAGTAGAACACCCGAAAAGTCATTCGTCTTTTCAATGAGAGGCGTCCACCGGGATGTCGGCACGCATGCAAAAACGCGAGCACACTCGTGCTCGTCTCGGACTCGGAAGGCGCCGGGATAAGGCGACCGTCACCGGTCGTACGCGACGTTCAGAACCACTCGACCGGCGCATCGGCTGACCCACAGAGCGACGGCGGATCGAGGAGGCCGCTGGGCCGGCCGCCAGGGCTCTGGCGGCCGGCCCTACCGCATGGGTCAGCTGCTGCGGCCGAGACGGACGCCCGCCCGGGCGTCCTTGCCGCTCACACCGAGCGTGCTCGCGCCGATGGTCACCGAGCCCGACCCGGTGACGCCCTTCGCGGTGCCCTTCAGGCGGCTCGCCGTGCCGTCCGTGCCGTTCTCCAGCGGGGCGCCCCTTGGCCGCCCTCGAGACCGCCGGCCAAGACGACGACCCCTCGCGCCGAACACCTGCTGATGAGAACCGCTGAACGTCGACGAGCCGTGCACAGTCGACCAAACGCATCGGCCGATGCGGCGCCGACAGCGCGTCTCTTCGATGACATCGGTATGACTCCTCGGGTTCTGGATGTGCAGGGTCTTTGAACCGGCCGGGTAGGAACCGGGTCACCGGCGGGTCATCTGGGAGCGATCGCCTCGACGGCGATGTGGGGTGCGGTGGCGCTGACGCCGGCCGCGTGGATACGCACGCCCGGCAGGCGGCGGCGGACCTGTGGCGATCGAGGCCGCCGGGTAGGACGACCTGGGGTAACCGGCAGGCCCACCGCCAGCCTGAGATCACCGGATCCGTCGGTGGAAGGAGTCGGGTCAGCGGACGTCGACGTAGACACTCGCTCCTGTGACGGCAAGGCAGGCGGAGTCTCCGCTGAATTTCGCCCGCCAGGTGCCGTCCTTCTTGGCGGTGAGGGACCGGGCGAACCGTCCCTTGCCGTCGGTCGTCGCCGATCCGGCGTACGTCCACTTCTTCGAGCCCTTGGCTCGGAAGTAGATGCGAATGGTGCGCTTGGCGTACGCCTTCCAGGAAGTCGTCTTCCGCTTCAGCGTCCCGGTGATTCTGAGCTGATGACCCGTGCGCACCGTCTTGGGTGACGCAGCGAAACCGGTGATCGCCGTGCCGTACTTCGTGTCGACATAATCGGATGAGCCGGAGGTCGGTACGTAATCGGGATCCTGCACGGTGACGCGCCAGTACCCGTCCCGTGCGGCGGCGGCGCCGAGCGAGAACCGGCCGTCCGCGCCGGCGGACCCAGCCGGCCTTGTCGACCAGTTCTTGCCGTCAGGGGAGAACTGCATCGCGAGGGTGACCTGTGGTGCGGGCTCTTCACCGCCGGTCGCCGTCTTCCGCACGACCTGCCCGGTGCCGGTGATCGTGGCACCCTTGGCCACGGGCTCGGGGGCGGCGTCGAAGGACCGTACCGAAGGTCGCCACCGGGCGTCGATGTAGCCCGTCGTCAGCGATGACGGACCGTAGGGTCCTGCGCCCGGAACCCGGCCTGAGAAGTCGACCTGCCATTGTCCATCGCCGGTCAGGAGCACCTTCCCGTCGAATGTGCCGTCGGACTTGGTCGTCACCTCGGTCACCGCCCCACTGGGAGAGGTGAACTGCACCGGCGCCCCGCCGAGCCCCGCCCACTCGCCGGTCGCGTCCTTTCGCGTAAGACGTCCGGGGAGCGAGGTCGTCTCGCCGATCACGCCGGTCGCCCAATTGCTGACCGTGAACATCGTCGGCAGTTGCCGGTAGTCAACGGTGGCCGGATCGGTCCAAGCCTCTCCGTACATCCCGTCAGATGGCCAGAAGGCATACACCTGCATCGACTGATCGATCCGGACCGTCCCGGAGAACCGGCCCTGAGAGTCCGTCGTAACAGTGCCGAGGTCGGTGTCTCGGGAGTATTCGCGAAGGATGACCTGGTGATTCGGCACACCCTGGTCGGTACCGGACTTCACCACCTGCCCCTGGTAGGACACCTGGTCGTGTTCGGAGTCCAGCGCGGTGGGCGACAGGGTGAAGTTGCTGAACACGACGGACGACATCGTGGCCGGCGCACGGAGAACGGCCTGGGTCCCAGCGCTTGCGGGTGCCGATGCCATCGGGATCAGCGCCAACGCTGAGATCACGGCTACAACCGATGTGGCCCTGCGCTCACGCATGCCGTTCTATCCCTTTTGCTGCGAGATCCGACGTTTGTTAGACGTCAAGATCATTCGCCGGATGACATGCGATCGATCACGGTTCGGTCACAGCCCCGGCCGCGTCGGTGGGGTAGGAGTTCGTGCCGCTGGCCGGCGGCGTAGGCCGTAGGCGCCCTTCAAGCAACAAGGAGCGCCAGCGCCCTCGCGTCATCGCGGCCGAACCTGAACTCCACCGTCGCGAAGCCGCCCACGCGCTCGGCGCGACCGACACCACCGACCTCACCCGGGAGGACCTGCTGACGGCCGTTAGCGCCCTGGGGACCGCTGGCACGCCTGGCTACGCGAGCACACCGCGCCCACCCTCATCACCTGGGGAAGCAACGACCCGTTCTTCCTCGAGCCCGGCGCCCGCGCCTACCTATGCGACGTGCCCGACGCCGAACTGCACCTGTTCGACACCGGCCACTTCGCGCGCCTCACCCACCTGCGCGGCGCCGATCCGGCGCGCTCTTCCTGCAACCCGGCTGGTGTGTGACGTAAGCGAGGTGAGCACGAGATCCCTCGTCGCGCCGGTCGTCGGACTCGCTCGGCAACGGCCGTGTCAGAGGGGCCAGACGTCTGCCGGGACAGCCCCCGGCATGCTGTAGGGCCGAGAACGGCCGACACGCGAGTCAGGGGAGTCGACATTGATCTGGCATGACCTGTGGCACATTCAGATCCCGCCGATGGAGAAGCTGTTGCGCACGGTGCTGGTTTACATCGGGCTGGCGGTGCTTCTGCGGCTGGGCGGCAAACGCGACCTGGCTCAGCTCAACAGCTTCGATCTGGTCGTCATGCTGCTGCTGTCCAACGTCGTCCAGAACGCGGTCATCGGCAACGACAACAGCCTCACCGGCGGCTTGCTGGGCGCGGCCGTCCTTGTCGTGATCAACTCGCTGATGGTACGACTGGTCAACCGCCATCCCCGCCTGGTCCGGCTGTTCGAGGGGCGTCCCACCACCGTGATCCGCGACGGCCAGGTCGTCTCTAAAGCGCTGCGCCGGCTGGGGCTACGCCGCTCCGACGTCGTCGCCGCCTGCCGCCGCCAAGGGGCCGACAACATCAGCGAAATCGCCGACGCCACCCTCTCTCCCGGCGGGGCGCTGGTCGTCACTCTCGACGAGGACCACCACGACGCGACCATCGGCGACCTGCGCCGCGAAAACGACCGCCTGCTCGCCCAAATCCGGGCCGAACTCGCCGATCTCGAACGCCGACTGACGCCACCCCCCGCATAACATCCCTGAAGGCCCCTGTGAGCTCCCCGCAGCGAGCGGCTCGGCGACCACCACAGAGTCGAACATACGGACGAGTTCGGCGCGAGATTCCGGCACAGTGCCGTCATCCCTATCGATCAGGTACATGACCTCATAAGGCCTGCTCGCGGGAAGCTTTTCACCAGGCAGGGTCGGACAGGATCCCTTCTCCGCCCCTGCGGTGGCGGCCTCACCCGTCGTCCTCGCTCAACGCCATGCGCCGTTCGGTGACCGTGCGGGAGATGCTTCCGGGAGAGCATGCTTGCGGCACCGTGCCGGCGCGCGAGCTTGAAGATCTCACACCGGATCAAAGTCCAGTGACGCAAAACATATTAGTGCCTGGTTAAGGAAGCCTCTGCGTTCTTTGACGCTTCGCGGATCCGTTGAGACGTGCCCGAAACCGAAGCTATATTGATCCGCGACAAGTTTGTGACGAAGGCTCCCGTCCGAAAGGGTCAGCCGAACGTTGCATCGGGGTGCTCTGTGCGTCATGGCGACACTACCCTCAGGGAGGAGACTACACGTGCAATCCCGTTCGTTGGCTACGACGCATCCGGTGAGCCGGTTCGAATGTCGACGGTGAGCTCTATATTCACCGTCGAATATGCGGGGCGGCGGTGGCGCGTGCGGTGGCATCACATCTTCCTTCTTGGTTGGGCGCTCATCTGGTTTGGGGTGGCGGAGCGCCATGGTGGCCAGTCGTGGTCGTATCTGCGGACAGGTTCACATTTTCTGTTCGGCGACAAGTTCGGGTCCGGCGGCCCAGGCGGCCTCGATCTCTACGCGAAGCATCCGGAACTGCAGATGGGGCCGCTCAGCTTTTTGGTCGCGAGCCTTTTCAGCTACCTGAATCCAGCAACCGGGCAGTTGCTTGCCGAAGCGTTCATGGCCGGGATCGGCCCATTCATACTCGTTCTGACCGGGCGGTGTGCCGCCATGAGCCTGCTCGGCCAGCGAGTGGATCATTACCGGCTACAGCGCCGAGTACTCATCGCTGGACTGGCGTTCGTTCCGATGTGGACCGAAGTCTCGGTTCGTTTCGCCCACCTCGATGACGTACTGGCCCTGCTGTTCACCGCTCTTGCCGTGCGGGCGCTGACCTGTGGCGGCACCTGGCAGGTCGGTGTGTGTCTTGGGCTGGCCATCGATTCAAAGCCCTGGGCCGCCGGATTCGTCGCACTTCTGCTCGCTGTGCGAAGTAGAAACCGATGGCGAGCGGCGCGCTGGATGATGCTCACGGTCGCCGCGGCCTGGCTGCCCTTCGTACTCTATGATTTCCGGAATATCGCTGCGAGCAAATTCACGATCCCCGTTCAGCATTCGTCCGCACTGCGCTGGCTGGGCGTCCATGACGCGGGTACTCCTTGGTGGGATCGGCCCGCTCAGGTAGTTCTCGGCCTGGCGCTGGGTGCACTCGCGGTTCGCCGTGGACGCTGGCCGGCAGTAGTGCTCCTCGGTGCCAATGCGCGGATTTTCCTGGATCCAAGCACCTACACTTACTACACGGCGTCGGTCCTGCTCGGGACACTGCTTTGGGACACGTTCGGGGAACGTAGGATTATGCCGCTGTGGAGCCGGCTGGCGGTCGCGACGCTCTACGCGCCTATATTCTTCATCCCCTCCGGACCCGTCCGGGGGATCGTACGGATCCTATTCTTGCTCGCCTCCACCAGTTATGTGATTCTTTGGCCGAGCGCGGATCGGCCGCCTGGCCGTCACAGGACTGCCGGACTCCTCGAATGGCGAGAAAGTCGCCGCCGACGCTCGACTGAGCGCATGCAGGCGGAACAGGATCGGCGCACCTGCCATGGACCCGGCGCGCGGATGGAGGTAGAACACCGACCGGAACACGGCGAGACGGTTTCGCAGTGGTCATAGCCGCCGCCGAGGAGGTCGGCGGCGAAATCGAGGCTCTTGCGGCGCTACCAGGCCGTCGGCCTGCGCATGTGATCATCGAAGTACCTGGGGCGGGTAGTGATCGTTTGGTCCGACTGAAGACCATCCCTGGGTGTGTGCCTTCGGGGGAGCGGCTTGGCCGGGATGGGGGTGCTCGGACGCTGAGCGGTGATGGGGCCGGCCGCCTGTCGACTTCGGACGGTGTAGATGGGATCCGAGTCCGGTTCGTCGGCGGTTGGCCGGCGGATCGTGCCCAGCCGGTCCGGTGGTGCCCGTGGGTGGTTTACCAAGATCACGGCATGCGAGCACATATGGAGCACACGTGGTCGCCAGACCGCCCTAAAACAGACACTGGGCGCTCCCGGTGGAACCGAGAGCGCCCGGGTCAGGACGGGTGCGCCGCCAGGGACTTGAACCCCGAACCCGCGGATTAAGAGTCCGCTGGTCTGGCGTGACTGCTGAGGCGCGAGTGTGCTCATCAGCCTGTTGCTCACCTTGCCCGAGGGTGTGCCTACATGCCGGGCGGCGTGCCTAACCCCGTGCCTGAGCGCGTGCCTAAGATCGTTTGTCCCTGGCGCGAGGTCTGCCGCAGGCGTGCCTAAGCGTGTGCCTAAGAAGTGCCTATGGGGCCGGGTTGGCTTGGTTGGGTGCCGTTCGGGACGGATGGATGCGCAGAAGCCATCGTCATGTCAAACACCCACGATCGCTCCCAGGACGACCACCGAGGCGAAGCGCTTCGGCCTGTCTCCGGTCGTCGGCCAGCCGACGCGCGAGGGCCGTTGGGTACGCCCTCGGAACACCGGCAGGCCGCTGGAGGAGGGCGCCACTCCACGGCGTCCGCCGACGCCCGCCCTGGGGTACCGGAGCCTGTGACACCATCGTCTGACGTTCGGGACGAGCCGCTGGTGTACACGCCTGAAGGGGCTGCGCGGTTGCTCGGTGTGAAGCCGTCGTGGCTGCGCCGCAAAGCTGCCGCCCGGGCGATCCCGTGCACGTTCTTGGGCAAGCACCTGCGGTTCTCCCGCGCCGACCTGGAGGCGATCGTCGCCGCCGGCCGGCAGGCCCCGCGCTCCCGCCGCCGATAGCCGGGTTCCGCACGGGGGAGCGGGGCGTGACTTGAGCGCCCACCCCGAGTCGAGCGGTGATGACCCCGACCCGCACCGCCCCCACCCGGCGCGACGCCAATCCATACATGCGTGAAAGGAGTTCATGATGGCCTGGGCAGAAAAACGCGGACCCTGGTTCCGGGTCCGCTACCGCGACGCCGACGGCGCCGTCCGCACCACACCGGACAAGTACCGGACCAAGACCGAAGCCCTCGACGCGGCCGAGGACCTGGACACCGACCAGCGCCGCGGAACCCTCATCGACCCCAACGATTCGCGCACCAGCCTGGCCGAGTGGGCGAGCCAATGGCGGAAGACCCACCTGGTCGCCGCCAGTACCCAGGCCAAGTACGACCACTACCTCGACCAGCACATCCTGCCCGCCTTCGGGCACCTGGCTCTCGATCAGATCCGCCGTAGCGCGGTCAAGCAGTGGGCGATCGGCCTGCGCGCCCGTTACAGCCTGGCTAGCGTCCGCGGCATCGTCACCCTCATGTCGCTGCTGCTCACCGCGGCGGTCGAGGAACGCGTGATCGCCATCAACCCGATCCAGGGCCTGCGCATGGCAGAACCCCGCACCCACCATCAACCAGGCGTCGGCCTGCGGCAGACCGCCAAGCGCCCGATCCCCACCAGCGAGCAGGTCCTGGCCATCGCCGACCGCGTCCGCCTACTCGGCGGGTGCCCGGCGCAGGTGATGGTGATCACAGCCGCGTTCACCGGGATGCGGTGGGGGGAGATCACCGGCCTGGCGAAGACGAATTGCCATCTCGACCAGGGCTATCTGCGAGTCGACCCGGACAACGGCTCGCTGCATGAGGTCGGCGCACGTCTGTGGCTCGGGCCGCCCAAGAGCGACGCCGCCGCGCGGCGCATCGATCTGCCGCCCTTCCTCGCTGCTCTCATTCAGGGAGTGATCGACGATCACGACCATCCGCAGGTGTTCATCACCCCGGATGGGCACTGGCACCGGCGATCCAACTTCGCCCGCCGGCTATGGCGGCCCGCCTGCGACGGCGATCCGGGCCGCAAATGGCCGCCCATCCTGCCCGGGGCGGTCTTCCATGGCCTGCGCCATCATCACAAGACCGTCCTGGACGAACTCGGTATCGAAGATGCTCTCAAGTACGAGCGGATGGGACACCGGATGCCCGGCATCGCCGGCGTCTACAGCCACGTCACCGATCCCATGCGGCAAAAACTGGGGGACCGGCTTGAGCAACGATGGACCACCCTGACCGCCCGCCAGGCGCAATCGTCTTGACCCCGACCCATCTCGCGCCGAGAGGGAGCACCGCCGAGAGCATCATCGGGAGCACTGCTCCCGGTGACCCCGACCCACGAAAAGTACTGACCCCTACCTACGGAATGGGTAGTCCCGATCAGCTGTGGAGCACCCTGCTCCCGATCTGCTCCCGATTCCGGCCGATCGTTAGCATCCGAAACCAAAATGCAGGTCAGGCGCATGGCCTGACCTGCATTGATGTGGTGGGCGATACTGGGATTGAACCAGTGACCTCTACCGTGTCAAGGTAGCGCTCTCCCACTGAGCTAATCGCCCTCGCGAAGCAGAGTGTGCTTCAGAGGTGGAGACGGGATTTGAACCCGTGTACACGGCTTTGCAGGCCGTTGCCTCGCCTCTCGGCCACTCCACCGAGTGAGGCCTTGGGGAGACCTCTCCGAGCGGACGACGGGATTCGAACCCGCGACCCTCACCTTGGCAAGGTGATGCTCTACCAACTGAGCCACGTCCGCGTGTCTCGGGGGCGTCCCCCCTCGGCAACGGGGTAAACACTAGCGGATCCTCGGCCCAACCCCCAACTCGATAGGACCGGGCCGCGTCGCAGGCGATCTTTCGACGGCCGTCGAAGCGTGCCCGGCGTACCGTCGAACCATGCGAGCACCGTATGACTCGGACATCGCGCCGGTGGCCGCGCTGCTGGCGGACCGTACGCGCGCGTCGATGCTGACGGCCCTGCTCGACGGGCGTCCGCTTGCCGCGGGGGAGCTGGCCAGGACGGCGGGGGTCAGCGCCGCGACGGCCAGCTCTCATCTGGCCAAGCTGCTGGACGGCGATCTCGTGGCCGTCGTGCGCCAGGGCCGGCACCGGTACTACCGCCTGAAGGGCGCCGAGGTGGCCGCGGCGATCGAGGCGATCAGCCGGATCAGCCCGGACGTCGAGGTCCGCAGCCTCCGCCAGTCTCGGCATGCGCGCGCCCTCCAGGAGGCCCGCACCTGTTACGACCACCTGGCCGGCCGCGCCGGCGCGGCGCTGTTCGAGGCGCTCCTCAGCCGGGACCTGCTCGAGACCGTCGATCCGTCGTTCGACGATCCCGCGGCGTCCGCGTACGAGGTGACCGACAAGGGGGAGCGGCAGCTGTCCTCGATCGGCGTCGACGTCGCCGAGGTGCGGCGGGCGCGCCGGAGGTTCGCGGGGCACTGCCTGGACTGGACCGAGCGCCGTCCTCATCTCAACGGCGCCCTCGGCGCGGCGCTCACGGACCGGATGATCGAGGACGGCTGGTTCACGCGCGGATCGGCGCGGCGGGCGCTGTTCGTGACGGAGAGAGGCCGGAGCCGGCTGGCCGACGTCTTCGGCTGCGTCCTCATCTGACCGGCCAAGGCTGACCGGCTCCGGCTGAGCCGACCGGCTCCGGCACGGCCGGGTGGCCCCCGCTCGATTGACCGCCCCGGCCCCGTACGGGATTTCCTCCACTCCGGATTGAACCGTTCGTGACGCCGTTGCGTCCGAATATCGCGCACTCGCCGGGTTTAAGAGGCCTGGACACATTAAGGTGGCCCTGCGTCGCAGCGACGTTCGGGCGCGGAGGGGTGACGAATCGGTGAGCGGGGAGCGTAGGTTCTTCCGTCGTGATCGGCTGACCGGGCTGATAGCGATCGGCGCGGTCGGGGTGTTGTGCGTGGCCGCGGTGGTCTTCGGTGTCGGAATGGCCAGCGCGAAATACCATCTCGCCGATGTCGGCGGCTGGCTGACGTCGTCCAAGAAGGGCGAGCTCGTCCACGTCAACGGACTGTCGGGGAAGGTCGACGGCAAGGTCACCCTGTCGGGCACGGCCGGCCACAAGATGCGGGTGATCCAGCAGGGCGGCGTCGTCCTCATCGTGGACGAGACGACCGGCGTGGTCAGCCGCGTCGATCCGGCCCACCTCAATGTCGTGCAGGGAGTCTCCTACCGCGGCGCGGCCGGCATGCAGGTCGTGTCCGGGTCCGGCGCCGCGTACGCGCTCGACCAGATGAAGGGCAGCGTGCAGCGCCTGGACGCGATGAGCCTGGCCACGGAGGGCGACCCGATCAGCCTGACCGGACCGCTCGGCGCGGCCGCCATCGACGCCAAGGCGACGCTGTGGGTGCCGGTGCCCACCAACGGGCAGGCGGCCTCGGTGCTCAGCGGCCGGCCGGGGCAGCCGGTCGGGGTCGGCCGGGCCGGGGACGACCTCGCGCTGACGATCGCGGGCGGGTCCGCCGTCGTCACGGACTTCACCACGGCGGAGAGCCTCGTCCTCGGCGACGGCGGCATCCGCGTGAAGGTCAAGCTGCCCTCCGTCGTGGCGCAGCTGCCCAAGGGGCAGGTCACCGCGCCGCCGACCGCCACGGACGGGCAGCTCGTGCCGCTGCTGGCCGGAAAGTCGCTGATCGTGATCAACGCGGGCAGCGGCTCGGTGAGCAGCGTCGCGCTGCAGCTGCCGCAGCACAAGCTCATGACCCCGCAGGTCCTCGGCCAGCGGGTCTACATCCCGGACCAGAGCTCGGGCAGCCTCCTGGTGTACGACTCGGCGACGAACCGGATGGCCCCGCAGGTGCCGGTCACCGGGCGGCCGGGACCGCTGGAGGCGTTCGTCAAGGACGGCCTGCTGTGGGTGAACAACCCCGACAGCCCGAAGGCGGTCGTGGTGGACGGGTCCGGCGCGCACAAGCCGGTGCAGAAGTACACCGGCAAGGTGCCCGGCGGAGCCGAGAACCCGATTCCGAAGGGCGACGACCAGGGGCAGGACAACAACCCGCCGACGTCGAACGCGCCCGCGCCTCCGGTGCCGACGTCCGGGCCTCCGGTGCCTCGCCTGCCGATCCACCCGGGGCACCCGAGGTCGCACAAGCCGTCGATGAAGCCTCCCAAGACGCCGCCGACGCACAAGACGGATCCGCCGAAGGTCACGCCGCCGAACAAGCCGACCAACCTGCGCGCGACCCCGCAGCCGGACGGGAGCATCAAGGTCGACTTCCAGCCCGGCGGAGGCGGTCCGGCGACCGGCTACAAGCTCGTCGTGCCGGCGGGCCTGACCGTCACGCCCGCCACGATCCCCGCGGACGGGCCGGACTACACGTTCACCGTGCACGGCGGCACCTGCGGCACCGAGTACGTCTTCGCGGTCGCGGCCACGTACAAGAACGGCGACCACGACTCGGACATCGAGTCGGACCAGTCCGACCCGACCCTGTCCTGCACGCAGCCCGACGCGCCGAGCGGCATCACGGGCAGCGGGACCGCGCAGGGCGCGAAGATCGGCTGGCAGGCCCCGCCGAACGCCAAGGGAGTGACCTACAGGCTCCAGGTGACCGGCCCGAAGTCCTACACCAAGGACAGCATCTCCGGCACGTCGGTGACGATCCCGACCATCTGGAAGAACGGCTCGTACACCATCCGGGTGACCGCCTCCAACGGCGCCGGCGGCAAGACGGGAAGCGCGACCAGGACGCTCACGGGCCCAGTGCGAACGTACGGGATTCACAACGGCGGTCTGGCTAACGAGTACAGCAATATCTGGAAACAGGCGGATCCGAACAGCGGTGTCGCCGAGGCGATCAAGAACGCCAACAGCCAGAGTGTCGTGGTCGACTGCCAGAAGATCGGGGCGCAGTACACCCACCCGAGCAAGAAGGCCTCGCTCAGCGGAAAGCTCTATGACCACGTCAACCACAACGGTCACGTCGGCTATATGATCGGCTACCTGCCGAACACGCCGCACTCGCCGTGGCAGGAGCTCGCCGGGCCGACCATCTGGGAGTGTGCCGGCTGATGACGGCCGAGGTTCACGGGGCGTCCGACGCGGACGCCCTGGCAGGACGCTTCGCGCAGTTGTTCGGGGCGCTGGCGGGCAACATCGAGCGGGTCGTCCGCGGGAAGCGGGAGAACGTCGAACTGGCGCTGTTGTGCCTGCTCAGCGAGGGACACCTGCTGCTGGAGGACGTTCCGGGAGTCGGCAAGACCACGCTGGCCCGGACGATCGCGGCGAGTGTGGACGCGCGCTGGACGCGGATCCAGTTCACGCCCGACCTGCTGCCGTCCGACGTGACGGGCGTGTCGATCTTCAACCAGGCGAACAACCGGTTCGAGTTCCACCCGGGCCCGATCTTCGCGAACATCGTGGTCGCCGACGAGATCAACCGGGGTTCGCCGAAGACCCAGTCGGCGCTGCTGGAGGTCATGGAGGAGCGGCGCGTGACCGTGGACGGACAGCCGCACCCGGTGCCCCGGCCGTTCATGGTGATCGCGACGCAGAACCCGGTCGACATGGACGGCACGTACCCGCTGCCGGAGGCGCAGCTCGACCGGTTCCTCATGAAGATCTCGATGGGGTACCCCGACCACGCCTCGGAGGTCGCCGTGCTGGCGGGCACGCCGACCGGGCCGCTGATCGACCAGCTGCCGAAGGTCGCGGGCCGGGACGACATCAAGAACATGATCGACTTCGCGGGCCGGATCCACGTCGCGCCTCCGCTGTACGACTACCTCGTGCAGGTCGTCGCGATGACGCGCCGGCATCCCGACATCCGCCTGGGCGCCAGTCCCCGCGCGAGTCTCGCGCTGCTGCGGGCCGTACGCGTGCGGGCGGCGGCGGCCGGCCGGGCCTTCGTCGTCCCCGAGGACGTGAAGGGCCTCGCGGCGCACGTCATCGCGCACCGGCTCATGCTGACGCCGGAGGCGGAGCTGCGCGGCCGTACCGCCACGGAACTCGTCGCCGAGGCCCTCTCCCAGGTGCCGGTGCCGCAGTCCACCGGGGTCTGAGGTGCTCACGCCCGTCGGCTGGGGGGTCGCCGCGGTCTCGGCGGTGCTGTACGCCGCCGGCGCTCTCCTCGGCTACCCCGAACCGGTGGCCCTCGCCGTCGGCGGTCTCGTCGCCGTCGTGACGGCGGTGCTGTGGACACTGCCGCGGCCCAGCCTCACCGTCGTACGCGAGGTCACGCCGAACCGCGTCGCACGCGGCGAGTCGGCCTCCGGCGTCCTGCACGTCACCAACACCGGCCGGATGCGCCGGGCCGGGATGCGGGCGTACGACGCGTGCGGCGGCGGGCGGATCGAGGTCCGGGTGCCCGTGCTGCGCCCCGGCAGGGCCGAGACGATCCGGTACTCCCTGCCGACGGACCGGCGCGGGGAGATCCCGGTGGGGCCGCTGCGGCTGGTGCGCGCCGACCCGTTCGGCCTGGCCCGGCGCGTACGGGAGTACGGCGAGCCACGCACCCTCCTGGTCCGCCCGCACACCGTGGCCCTGCCGCTCCTGCCGTCCGGGCGCAACCACCACCTGGAGGGGCCGACGTCGGACACCGCGCCGGCGGGCACGGTGACGTTCCACGCGCTGCGCGAGTACGTCGTGGGCGACGACCTGCGCCACATCCACTGGCGGTCGAGCGCGCGCACCGGCACGCTGATGGTCCGCCAGCTCGTCGACGCCAGCATGCCGCAGACGACGGTGGTCGTGGACACCGACGCCGGCGCCTACGCCGACGCGGACGACTTCGAGCTGGCCGTGGACGCGGCGGCCTCCGTGGCGGCCGGCGCGGCGGGCATGAACTTCCCGGTCCGCGTCCTCACCGCGGACGGGCCGCTCGTGGAGACCCGCGGCGGCGCCCACGACGTGGAGGAGATCCTCGACCGGCTGGCCGGGCTGTCCCGTACGGACGCCGCGCACGGCGCGGTCGAGGTCGCCCGGCGCGTACGGGCGGGCGGGGCGCTCGTGCTCGTGACGGGCGGGCGAGGGGAGGTCTCCGGGGCGGGGACGCTGCGCCGGCGGTTCGACCGGGTGGTGTGCGTACGTGTCCGGCCCGACGCTCCCGGACCCCGCCTGCCCGGCGTCGGGCTGGTCGAGATCTCGGACCTGGCGGAGTTGCGGGCGGCGTGGAAGGGCGCGACCCGATGACGACGGCGGCGGCGCCCGCGCGGCCGGGCACGGACGCGCCGCCCGAGCCCCGGCGGGGCCTGCGGGTACGGCTCGTCACCGCGCTCGTCATCGTGGTGGCGCTGGCCGGCGCCGGCGGCCTGGCGTTCCATCGCGTGTTCGCGGTCGGCGACCTGGTGCCCGTGGTCACGGTCTCCGCCGTCACGCCGGTCCTGCTCGTCGCGCTGCTGTCCTGGCCGCGCCGCCGGATCTGGCCGCTGTGGATCTCCATCTTGGCGACCGCGGGGGCCTGGACGCTCGTCGCCGGGCTCACGCTGTTCCACGGCGACTTCGCCGTGGTGGGCGGCGCGCTGCGCGACTCCTGGAAGGGCACGCTCACCTCCCTGCTGCCCGCCCCCGGCCGTCCCGAGCTCCTCGTCCTGCCGCACGCGCTGGTCTGGCTCGCCGCCTTCGGAGGGGCCGAGCTGGCCGTGCGGACCAAGACGAAGGCGGCGCCGGCGCTGCCCTCGGTGGCCGTCTTCTGCGCGGCGCTGCTGCTCGGCGTCAACGGTCCCGGCTCGAACCTCCCCGTCGTCGCCGTGCTCGTCGGCCTCACCGGCGCGCTCACGATCGTACGGAGCGGCGGCCGGCCGCTGTGGCTGCTCGCCGGGCTCCCGGCCGCCGCCGCCATCGGGCTGCTGGGCGCGGCCGTCGGGCCGTACCTGCCGATGAGGGGCGAAGCGTACGACCCGCGGGCGACCGTCAAGGCCCCGCCGCCACAGCAGCGGGACAGCATCAGCCCGCTCGACCGGGTGTCGGCGTGGCTGCAGACCCCGGACCAGCAGATGTTCACCGTGCGCGCCGACGCGCCCGAGGACTGGCGGCTCGCCGTCCTGGACCGCTTCGACGGCGTCACGTGGACGTCCGACGCGCGGTTCGTGCCGGCCGGCAGCCGCATCCCGGACGACCCCCGCGTTCACCGGACGCGCGTCGTCCAGCGCTTCACCGTCCAGGACCTGCCCGGCGTGTGGGTGCCCGCCGCCGACCGGCCCCGTACGGTGCAGGGCCTGGCGGTGGCGACCGACCCCGGCAGCGGGGTGCTGACGGCGGGGCAGCCGCTGCGCTCCGGGCAGGCGTACACGGTCACCTCGATGGTGCCCGACTACGACGCCGGCCTGCTCGCGGTCGCCCAGCCCGCGCGCGACGCGGAGGCGCAGGCCGCGACCGGCCTCACGGAGTCACCGGGGACCACCGCGAAGACCGCCGAGGTGCCCGCGTTCCGCCGGCTCGCGCTGGAGGTCACCAAGGACCAGGAGACGGCGTTCCAGCGCGCCGCGAAACTCGCCGACTACCTCCGTAGCACCGCCAGGTACGACGTGACCGGCCTGTCCGGTCACACGTACGCGGATCTGCGCTACTTCCTCGGCACGTCCAAGCGGGGCACCTCGGAGCAGTTCGCCACGGCGTACGCCGTCCTGGCGCGTTCGATCGGGCTGCCGACGCGGATCGTCGTCGGCTTCCGGCCGGGCGTCGGCGGCAACGGAACCTGGCAGGTCCGCTCCGGGGACGTGCTCGTCTGGCCCGAGGTCGACTTCGCCGACATCGGCTGGGTACCGTTCTTCCCCACACCCGAGGAGACCGACGCCTCGAAGAAGTCGAACTCGGTGCCGGCGGGGGAGACGCAGCAGAAGCTGGAGGCGGCGCAGAAGAGCGCGGCGGCCCATAAGAAGGGCGGCGGTTCCGGTACCCACGCCGCGCCGGCGCCCAGGGCACCGGCCCGGCCGCCGCACAAGAAGCCGTCGACGCCGCCGTGGGTCTACGGGCTGGCCGCGGTCCCGGTCCTGCCCGCGGGATACCTCGCCGGTGTGCTCGTCCTCCCGGTGCTGCGGCGGCGCCGCAGACGCGGCGGCCCCACGCCCGCCGCGCGGATCACCGGGGCCTGGGAGCAGACCCGCGAGGCGCTGGGCGCGGTCGGCCTGCCCGCCGCGACCGCCCTGACCGCCCACGAGATCGCGGGATTCGGCGCCGAGCGGGTCCCCGGGGCCGAGGCACACCTGCGTCCCCTCGCCGACCTGGTCAACCGGTCGCGGTACGCCGCGACGCCGTCCGGACCGGATACGGCCGAGGCCGCGTGGCGGCACACCGACGAGCTCGGCCGCCTCGTCCGGCGGACCGCCGGCCTCCGGCGACGCCTGGCGCGACGCCTGCACCCCCGCTCTCTGCGCCTGCGCTGACCACAGGGGCGGGCTCGGCTCCCGCCCCCGCTCACTGTGCCCGCGCTGATCACGAGAGCGGGCGCGCCCTCGACTCCCCGGCTCACTGCGCCCGCGCTGACGATCAGGGGCCGGCTCGCCGCCGGGCCTCCCGCTCTGATCAGCGGGGCCCGGTCCCGTCACCGGGCCGTGGCGCCCCGGATGCACTTGGGCTTGGCCCAGGCGATCGTCGCGGGCTGTCCGTCGCCCTGCCCGATGGCGACCAGCGCGCCGACCGTGAAGCAGTACCCCTTCTGCGGGTCCAGGCCCGAAACGGTCATCGTCGTGGAACGCGGCGCCAGCGCCTGCGGAGGCGTCTGTGTGGGAGACCCGTCGGACTGCTGCATCCAGATCGGGAAGTCGTTGTTCTTGGCGAGCTTCCAGCGCAGGACCACGATCTGTCCCTTGTCGGTCGCCCGCAGGTCGCGCGGGGTCGCGGCGGCCATCACCTGGGAGGGAATCGCCACGGGAGTGGACGACCCGGACGTCCGCGGTGCGGTCGGTGCCGGCGTCGGCGTGTCCCTCCCGCCGTCTCCGGTGTTCCCGAACAGCAGGAACCCGGCGACGCCGGCACCCGCTATCACCACCACGCCGGCGACCACGCCGGCCACGACGGCGGCCGGACGGCCCTTCCGGCCGTTCGCCGGCACGCGCAGCAGGTCCGCAGGCTCCACGCTCTCCGGAAGCGTCCGCGGTGTCGCCTCTCGGGGCCGCGGCACGGACACCTGGTCGGGGACCCGCGGGCGGGACGCCGGGCCGTGGACGGGCCCGGCGTTGAACGCTCCGGTGGGTCCGGCGTTGAACGCCCCGGTGGGGCCGAGGCTCGGCGCGTGCGGCGGCCCGCCGGCCGGCGGCTGAGCGGGGCCCGAGTTCGGCGCGCGGGTCGGTCCGGCGTCCGGCGTCCGGGGCGGTGCGGGTCTCGGAGACGCCGTGGGCGGCGAGGCGGGTCCCGGCCCGGCGGCGTCCGGATGCGCCGCCGGCAGGTGCGGCGGGGCGTACTGCTGGGCCAGCAGCTCGAAGCCGGGGCCGGTCAGCCCGGAGTGGTCCTGCTCCGGAACGTACGGGGTCGAGGCGGGAGGCGCCGTGACCGAGTCGCTGCCCGCCGGCTCCGTCACCGGAAGCCCGAGTTCGGCCTGCAACTGCTGCAGCCGACCCGCGAACGCGACCGCGCTGGGGTATCGCTGGGCCGGCGTCTTCGCCATCGCCTTGGCGATGACGTCATACACCTGCGGCGGGACGTCCGCGCGCGGGATCGGCGGCGGGGGCTCGTTGAGGATGCGCATCATCAGCGCGCCGATCCCGTTGGCCGACCCCGTGGACTTGAACGCCGGACCGCCCGCCAGCAGCTGGTACATGCTCGAGGCCAGCGAGTAGACGTCCGCGGTCACCCCCGGCTGCTCGCCGTTGACGACCTCCGGCGCCGCGTGGTGCGGCGTGAACGCGGTGGTGTGCGTCACCTCCGACGAGCCGGTGAGCCGGGCGATGCCGAAGTCCGCGAGCGCGGGCTCGCCGTACTTGGAGACCAGGATGTTCTGCGGTTTGACGTCGCGGTGCAGCACCCCGGCCTCATGGGTGGCGGCCAGGGCGCCGGCGATCTTCACGCCGGCCCGCAGGACGTCCTGCAGGGGGAGCGGTCCCTCGCGCGACAGCCGGTCCCGCAAAGACCCTCGCTCGAAGTAGTCCATCGCGATGAACGGCCGCCCGCCGCTGGTCACGCCGGTGTCGAGCACGGTGACGACGTTCGGGTGGCCGGTGAGCCGTCCGGTGATCTGGCACTCGCGCTCGAACCGGCGCATCGTGTCGTCGTCGACGGCGTCCACGGACAGCACCTTCAAGGCGACGATGCGATTGAGGCGCTCCTGCTCGGCGCGGTAGACGACACTGAACCCGCCCTCGCCCACCCGCTCCAGGATGCGGTAGCCGGGCACCTGGTCGATCATGGAGTCTCTTCTTCGTCGGGGCGGCTGGGGCTGCGCGGATGAGTCGTGTCGATGGTAATGCCTGTTTCCGATCTACTCGCTGAGTCGGTCCGGGTTCATCCGCGTCGTTCGACGCGGCGACGGCTCCCGGCGTTCCCGGCCGACCCCCACCGGCGCGGACGGTCACCGGCGGCGCCGGTGACCGACGCGGAACGGCCGGCGCAGGACGCCCGTGTATTCGCTCGAACCAGGCGCGCACGGGCCGTAGTGTGGGGTGCGGCCGGGGTGTCCAGCCCGGCGGAGCAGGGAGGACCGGGCCGAGGCGCCCGGCACGGAGAGGTGACTTCACGGTGGTCGAGCTCAGCTCCCAGACCGGTAACGTCCCGGTCTGGATCAACGGAGAACTGTACGCCCCGGAGAACGCGCGGGTGTCGGTCTTCGATCACGGCATCCTCGTCGGCGACGGCGTGTTCGAGACGGTCAAGGCCGTACGCGGAGAGGCCTTCGCCCTCACCCGTCACCTGCGGCGGCTCGCCGTCTCCGCCGCCGGGCTCGGGCTGCCCGAGCCCGACCTGGACGCCATCCGCCGGGGAACGCTCGCCGTCCTGGCCGCGGCGCCGTCCTGGGACCTGGCCCGGATCCGGATCACCTACACCAGCGGCATCGGCCCGCTCGGCTCCGACCGCGGCGCGGAGGGGGCCACGGCGATCGTCGCCGTCGCCGACCAGACGCCGTTCCCGCCGACCGCCGACGTCTCGGTCGTGCCCTGGCCGCGCAACGAGCGCGGCGCCCTCTCCGGCCTCAAGACCACCTCGTACGGCGACAACGCCAAGGCCCTCGCGTACGCGCACGAGCACGGCGGGGCGGAGGCGATCTTCGGCAACCTCGCCGGGAACCTCTGCGAGGGCACCGGCTCGAACGTCTTCGTCGTCCGCGACGGGCGCCTGACCACCCCGCCGCTGTCCTCCGGCTGCCTCGCGGGCGTGACCCGGGCGCTGGTGCTCGAGTGGTGCGGCGGCGAGGAGGAGGACATGCCGCTGGAGGAGTTCTCCACGGCCGACGAGGCGTTCCTCACCTCCACGACCCGCGACATCCAGCCGATCCGCGCCGTCGACGGCAAGGTGTTCCCCGCGGCCCCGGGCCCGGTCACCCGGAAGGCGATCGAGGTCTTCGCCGAGCGCGGCGCGGCCGACATCGACCCGTGACAGGCAGGCGTACGGCCCCGCGCCATGGGTGTGGGCCAGCGCTGGGAGGCGCCTGGTGCGGGGCCGTACGGTCAGTGTGGGGGGCTCAGATGTGCCAGAGGAGGTCGTCCAGTTCCGCTTCAATGTCGATGAAGTCAGCCTCCCGGCCGGCAGGAACGATCTCATACGTCCGGTCAAGGAAGTCCGTGAGGGGCGTCAACGGCACCTCGAAGTGTGCCCGTCCGAACGGCGATGACAGCGTCAGATTCAATATCCGCTCGCCGCTCTTCTCCGCCGGCCACACCCGCACGTCACCCCTGCCGACCTTGCGCACAATGCCGACGGTCAGCAGCTCGCGAGCAAAGATCCACTCCACCGGTGCCTCATTCCCGACATGGAACGCCACACGGATCGCATAAGGGTCATCAGCGGAGTAGTCCAACGTCGCAAGCAGCGGGATGATCGTCCTATCCGGGACGAGGAGCCGAAGGCCGACCTCGGCGGAGGCAGTGGTGCTGCTGCTGTTCATCGGTCATCCTTCAGGCGTCAGTCCCGCATCGCGGGTTTCTCGGTGAGGACCTCGCTCCCTCCAACGGGTGTCCCCCTGGCTCTGTGACGCGTAACTGTCAAAAGTCCTAAGAACATTCCGCCCCCCGTACGTCATGTGACCTACCTCACCGGCCTTGATACCCGCTCTGACCTGCGTAGAAGCGAAGTGACCTAGGGTCGGTCGCATGAGGGAGACGCTGAACGACTGGCGCGAGCGCATCCGCGGCCGCCCCGTGCTGAACAACGTGTGGCGGCTCGCCGTGTTCAGCGTGGGCGTCACGGTCCTCGCCGCGGGCGTCGCCATGCTGGTGCTGCCGGGCCCCGGTTGGGCGGCGATCTTCGTAGGCTTTGCCATCCTGGCGACCGAGTTCGCCTGGGCGCAACGTGCCCTCACCTCCGCGAAGCAAACGGCGAGCAAAGCGAAGGAGAAGGCCCTCGACCCACGAGCGCGGCGCCGGAACCAGCTCCTGGCAATCTGCGCCGGCGTCGTCCTCGCCGTCGCCATCGTGGCCTACCTCCAGGCCTTCGGCCTAAACCTCCCGTGGAAGGTCTGATCGTCGATGCGCGAAGAGGGCGGGGGATGCGCTAGTCTTTCTTGCGGCGGTTGATCCGCCTGGGGCGATTAGCTCAGTGGGAGAGCGCTTCGTTCACACCGAAGAGGTCACTGGTTCGAACCCAGTATCGCCCACCCAGTGTGAGAGCAGGTCAGAGAGGGTTCCGGAGATCACTCCGGGGCCCTTTTTCGATTTCCGAAGGCTTCATCGCCTTGCGCAGCAACTCAAGACCCGCGGCGGCAGCTGCTTCCGCGGCTCAGACACCCCAGGGAATGCGCCCGGCATCCGTGGCCGGGTGGGGGAAGACGATCCGGTGCCGGTCGCCGGGGGCACGTCCCGCGGCGACCGGCACCGGTGTCAGGACAGGCGCCAGGTCTGGCTCGCGGCACCGGTGCCTGTGAGCTGCTGGACGGCCGCGCCCTGGGAGGTCGACGAGCCGGCCACGCCGATCGTCAGGCCGTTGCCGATGTTCACGAGTGCGTAGTTGCTGCCGTTGTAGCTGCCGACCAGGTCGGCGGCCCACTGCTGGTTAGCGCCACCGTTACACGTCCATTGCTGCAGTTGCTGGCCGCTGGCGGTGGACTGGTTCGGCACGTCCAGGCAGAGCCCGCTGTTCACGCTGACGAGCGTGTAGACGTTGTCGGCGAGCCGGGTCAGCCGCCATTGCTGGTTGGCTCCGCCGTTGGCCGGCCACTGGATGACGCTGCCGCCGTTCGCGGTCGAGGCACCGGAGACGTCCATCAGCATTCCGCTGTTGCCGTTGGCGAGGGTGTGCGTCGCGCTGGTGGGGAGCCCGGAGCCCGCCGACCAGGTGCCGGCGCTCGCGTCCAGGCTCCACGTCGGGTACTGGCCCAGGTTGACCGTCGTGTCGCGGATGGTGAGGGGGAGCCAGATCAACGGCGAGTCGGCCATGTCGCCGGTGGTCCACCGGTCGCCCGCGTAGACGTACGTCGTCGCGGCGCTGCCCTGGACGGTGATGATGTTCGCGGTCTGGCTGTTGTACGTGTTCGTGCCCGGTGCCGCGAAGTTCCGCCAGGAGGACCACGGTCCGGCGAGGGAGGTCGCGGTGGCGTACACGTTGTCGTTCGTGCCCCAGCCGGTCAGGTGGGAGGCGAGCAGGTAGTAGGTCCCAGCGATCTTCACCATCGCGGGCGCCTCGAGGTCCGGCAGCACGGCCACCGTGGAGGCCACCGACAGGTAGTCCTGCGACAGCCGGTAGAGGCGCAGTCCGTGCCCGCCGTTCTCGCTCATCAGGTAGGCACTGCCGTCGGTGTCCTGGAACAGGCCGATGTCCCTGCTCTGGTTGCCGAGCGGCTGGAAGCTACCCCGGTAGGTGTACGGGCCGCAGGGCGTCGGGCTGGTCGCCACGCCGACCTTCATCTCCGAGTAGCTCATGTTGTCGATGTGCAGGTACATCACGTACGTCTGGGCGGACGCGTTGTAGATGACCTTGGGCCGTTCGACGATGCGGTTCGGTCCGAGGTCGCCGCTGCCCTGCCGGGCCAGCGCGGCGCCCTGGTGGGTCCAGGTCGCCAGGTCGGTGGACGAATAGCAGGGGATGTCCTGGAACGAGGTGTTACTGCTCGTCTCGCCGGTCTTGTCCTCCCCGAAGCCGTACCAGGTGGAGCCCACCTTGACGATGCCCAGCCCGTGCAACTGCAGGGCATGGCCGCTGGTGTCGGTGCGGGTGGCGCCGAGGGTGAAACCGACGGTCGCCGCTTGGGCGCGCCCCAGCGGGACGAGGAGGGCGGCGACGGCGGCGATGAGGGCGATGAGGGCGACGAGTGGCGCGAGCGCTCTGTTCACGCGCCCAGCCGGGGGCTGATGGGATGTGCTGGACATGCGATCCCTTCTCCGTCGGGGTCGGGTACCGGCAGCGACACGACGCCGCCCGGGTGCCGGGCCTGTAGTGATGCGCGGACATCGGAGAAGCGCGCGGGGACCGCAACAGAGGCGCGCCGGCGGCGGTCGGCGGCCGGATCCCGCGGCCCGGCGCGGCAGCTGGTCGAATCGGTTCGCTCAACGAGGCCGAGAGTATGGTCATCCGAATCTCCGGGCAATGCTTTGCTCGGGCCTGCCCTCGGCGTCCAGGGGCATCACGGCGATCGCGCAGGTGGGCGCACGCCGCGCGAGGATGACAGACCTGCCAGGATGAAATTTTCATGCCCCGGCGTCCAGCGGGCGATTCGATGCCCCCCTCTGCAAGGGACGGGACCGCGCAGACGCGTCGGTCCAGACGCGACACCCGGCGTCGGCCCCTCTCGTCTTCTCCATGGGGCCCACCACAGCGAACCGATTCGACGCAGGCGGCCCCAGGCGTCAGCACCCCCGGTCAAAGCCGAGCGCCCACGTGCCTGCGCTGCGCGGCGGCGTCTCCACGTCGCGACCGTACGGTGACGGGCCGAGGGCTCGGGCGATGCCGCAGCGGGTCACCAGGCGGCTTCACTGACGGGCAGGCCCCGCATGCACCTCGAACTCTGAGAGCGTGTTTCCGGAGCTTCCGGGCCGACAGCGGGCCGGTGTCACGCGGCCCCCTCGGTCGATCCATGCCACGGCGTGGTGCGGCGGAGCGCCCGTGTCACTTCGGCTACGACGCCGGTCGTAAGGGTGAGTGCGACGTCCCTCCTCCTGAGCGGGGGCAAGCCGGTTGACGTCGCCTGGCGGTGACACAGATCACGCTTGCCGCCATGCCGTCAACCCTTGCAGCTGACGTCAATGTCAGGTCGCAGAGTGACGTCGGACGGCCGAACCGGCCCTCAGACGTCACTGGCGGGCGTCGCCCGCGGAAGGGAGGCAGTGCCATGCAGTACACCGGCTACACCGTCCTGGAGATCGAGCAGGCCGACGCCGTGCTCACCGTGACGATGAAGCACCCTCGCCTGAACCTCCTCGACAGCACACTGATCCCGGAACTCAAAAGGTTCGTCCGTGAGGCGGCCGAGGACCCGTCCGTGACCGTCATCGTGTTCGACCTCGCGGTCGTCGACCGTGAGGGACATGTGTTCTTCGGTGATCTCGATTGCCATAGGGGCTCCTCTCCCGCCCGGGAGGGGAGCCACGGGAGCCAATCTCGGGAGCCAACGTGTTCAGGCTCCCTCAGACTCGCCGCGACTCCACCGGACGTGATCGCAGGTGAGAGGTGCCCCGCTTGGCTCCCTGTCGACCAGAGGGAAGACCGACCGACCGAATCTGGTTCACACCGAAGAGGTCACTGGTTCGAACCCAGTATCGCCCACCCAGTGTGAGAGCAGGTCAGAGAGGGTTCCGGAGATCACTCCGGGGCCCTTTTTCGATCTTCAGGTCTGGTCGGGGAGCCACCGTCACGCGGTCTTGTGCTGAGTGAAGATGGTGTTCATCGTTTCGGCGCCCTTGGTGATGACCGGCCTGAGCTGGTGCCGGTACACCTTCTCGGTCACCGCGGTGCCCGCGTGCCCGACGAGATCGGCGATCGTCTCGATGGGCACGCCGTTGTCACTCATGATCGAGACGAACGAGTGACGGAGTTCGCGGGGAGTCCACGTCTCCCCGATGCCCGCCTTCCTGGTGATCCCGCGGAACGCCCGCCGGACGTTGCCGGCGTCGAGCGGTGCTCCCGTGCGGGTGCAGAAGACGAGGCCGTGACCCTGCCAGTCCTTCCCTGCTTTGAGCCGCTGTGCGGCTTGGCGCCTGTGGTGGAGGCGCAGCGCTCGGGCGACTTCTTCGGGCAGTTCCAGCGTTCGGCGGGACTTCTCCGTCTTGGTGTCGCCGTGTGCCCGTACGGACCGCCATACGTAGATGGCGAACCGCTGGTGATCGAAGTCGACTTCGGTCACCGGACGCCAGCCGGTTCGGTCGTCGACCCATGTCACGACGTGATCCCAGCGGAGCGCCCGAGCCTCTTCGGTCCGGACGCCGGTCATGAGGCTGAGCACGACGTAGGCGTGTAGCGGTGAGGCTTCGGCCTTCTCCAGTACGGCCGTGGCCTGAGCGAGTGTCAGTGCCTTGCTTGGACGTCCGGCCCTGCCCTTGGGCGTGGTGACCAGTTCGGCGACGTTCCTCAGCGCCTTGTCACGGGCCTGAGCCTGCCGGATGGCCCGCCCTACGGGTGTGCGGCGTGGGCGCCGGTCCCTCGATCGGGCGGCCCACCGGACGAAGTACCAACCGTTGATTTCATCCGGCCCATCAGCTTCGCACCGTGTCAAGGAACGGGCAGGGCCGCCGGCGTTCGGATGGACCGCATCGGAGTCGGCGGGATAAGCTGCACGAGTCGAAAAGGACCTGGGTCGGCATGGGTAAGCCCGGCCCCCTCGAAACGAGGCTCCGTTCGCTACTGCGGTGGCGAACCCGCGACAAGCCATCGGCGAGCAGCCGAGGGCTTGACGCGTGCCTGTCGTTCGAGAGGTCCGTCGGGTCTTCGCTTCTCGCCTCGTCAGAGCAGAGGAGAGGCCATGCCCGTCATCCGTGTTGGCCCCACGGTGACTCAGATCAACGTCTTCACCGTCGAACCCGGCCGCCAGCAACCACTGATCGACTACCTGGCCAGCGCGGCCCGGGTCGCCAGCGAGGTGCCCGGCTGGATGTCTGCCAGCCTGCATCGCAGCCTGGATGGCACCCGCGTTGTCAACTATGCCCAGAGCGCAGACCTCGATGCCGCACAGCGGGTGATCAAGCACCTGAAAGCCCAAGGGCTGCTGGAAGGCAACAAGGCGTTCGGCCAGGCCCACCCGGGTCTGTACGAAGTCTCGTTCACCCTAGATCGAGACGCGTAGCGCCCCACAGGCGAGCCGGTCAGGTGCAACCACGTTCGGTCGTGCCTGACCGGTCGGGCGGGACGCTGGACTATCGCAGGACGAGATGTGCGCCCCGCTTGGCTCCCTATCGACCAGGGAGAAGACCGACCGACCGAATCTGGTTCACACCGAAGAGGTCACTGGTTCGAACCCAGTATCGCCCACCCAGTGTGAGAGCAGGTCAGAGAGGGTTCCGGAGTTCGCTCCGGGACACCCTTTTTCGACCTTCGTGCGCTGTTTGCGTCAGTGTGCCCCCCGAGATCGCGTTCGTCTCGACGGGCACACTACGACGGTGTGGGTAAGGGAGAGGCTTCGGCCCTTCCCGGTATGGCCGTCGCCTGGGCGAGCGTGGGGGCTTATGCGACGGCGCCGCCGCGATCCCGGCACGGAGGGCGGCCACCCTGCATGCGGCCTCCATCGCCCCCGCACGGTCCCGCGACCGGCCCTCCTCTCCCATGCTCCCGGCAAAGGTGTGGGTCGATCAGCTACCTGCGGCACCAAAGACGGACACTTCACCACGAACCGCGCAAGTGGCTTGATGTCTCGGTCGATTCGACAGGTTGCGTGCCGATAACTCGGCTTTTTCGCGCATCGAGGATAGGTCCTGGGACCCAACGAGGACGCCGGAAGTTGGGCCTTGGAGTCCTGTCGCAAGACCAGGGCGGGTCACTACGTTGCCCCTGACAGCTCATCCCCCTGAAGAAACGGTTGAAATCTTGAAGTCAGTGGTTCGTATGGTCATCGCCGCCGGAGCGATCGCGTCGATCGCGGGGCTCACCGCTCCGGTCGCCTCCGCTGAGGCGAGCACGAGGACCTCGGTCGTTTCCGTGGCCGCCACTCCGGCGGCGCCGGTAGTCGTCGCGCAGAATCACTGCCGGAACTTCCCGCCGCGGAAGAAGCTCTACGTCTGCATCAAGCGGATCGGCGGCGGGAAGCTCGAAAGCTGGATGACCAACGACAAGAAGGTCAAGGGCGCGTTGGGGTTTCTGCCGTACAAGGCCAACGGGACGCCGGGCAAGCCCAAGCTGCTGAAGAAGAGCCCCGGTGCGAAGAAGGTCGACTTCGCCGGATACAAGTGTCCCCAGGGGTACGCGACGGTCGCGACCTGGTGGCAGGACAAGTACCAGGGCCACACGAACAAGTGGTACAGCGCCGCCATCAAGTGCAAATAGTCGGGGACGCCGCCTCGAAACGATAGACGCCGGTGCGGGCTCGCGAAGTGGTTTCGTCGCAAGCCCGCACCGGCGTTCTGTCGAAACGACCGGGGCAGTGGGAGATGCCGTTGACTGAGCGTGCGGGCCTGATGAGGACTGGTCGTCGACGACCGCGCTCGATCGCCGCGGCGCGGGCTTGGGCCCGCCGGACGGCCCGCTCGTGTGACTCGGCCGGGGGATGCGGCGGGGCACCCCACCATCCACAGTCTGATTCCGGCACTGGCCGGCAGCGTGACGTGGCACGAGTCGCCACCTGGCCGGAGCGCCGGCGGTGCAGGCGCTGAGGTCCTGGCGCCGCGACCCGGGCGTCGCGGTCTCGCCCGGGCATTCACCGCGCCGAGTGTGGTGGGCGGAGGTTCGGCCGTCTCCTTGAAGTCGGCCGGACGGCGATCAGGGCCTCCCGGAGAACACGTTCATCGAGTATCCTCCGAGGCAAGTCCAGACTGGAAACTTTCCTAACAGATGCTGAGCTTCCCATCCCCCGCCAAGACGTGCGGCCGGTGGCCGTACGTCGACCCCCGAAGGAGAAGCGACATGCGATGGAGAACGCGCGTGCCCGGCCGCAGGCAAGGGCTCGTCGCCGCGATCGCCGCGGTGGCGGCGGCGCTCGGGACGGCCACGGCCGTCGCCGGGGTCAGCTCCGCGGCCACGAGTCCGGCCGCGGCGCTCGGCGGCAACTGGTACGGCGCCGCGCCGTACGTGATGCCGTTCGACAACGATCCACCCGACCTGGGGCCGGTCATGAGCGCGACCGGGCAGAAGACCTTCCAGCTCGCCTTCATCCTCGCGCCGAACGGCGGAGGTTGCCGGCCGACCTGGGACGGCACCCATGACGTCTCCTCCGACACGCAGGCCGCGTCGGTCGTCAACGGCATTCGCGCGGCCGGCGGCGACGTGACGGTGTCGGCCGGCGGCTACAACGGCACCAAACTCGGCCAGGCCTGTAGCGATCCGTCATCGACCGCCGCCGCGTACCAGCAGGTGATCACCAAGTACGGGCTCAAGGCGATCGACCTCGACCTGGAGGAGCCGGAGTACGAGAACTCGGCGGCGATCCACAACGAGATCGGCGCCGCGAAGATCCTGCAGCAGAGCAACCCGGGCCTGTACGTCTCGATCACGACGGCCGGTACGACCGGCGGCGAGGGCACGGGGTGGTTCGGCAAGCAGCTGCTGGCCGAGGCGAAGAGCCAGGGATTCACCCCCGCCAATTACGCGATCATGCCGTTCGACGGGGGCTTCAACGGGTCCTCGGCGCAGATCAGCGCGCTGGAGGGCTTCCACAACACGCTGATGAGCACCTTCGGCTGGGACTCCGCGACCGCCTACGCGCATGAGGGCGTGTCGATGATGAACGGCCGGTCCGACAGCGGCGAGATGTTCACCCAGTCCGACTTCCAGTCCGTGCTCGACTACGTCACCTCGCACAAGCTCTCGCGGTACACCTTCTGGTCGGTCAACCGGGACCGGCAGTGCAGCCCGCCGGACAACGGCGGGCGCACCTCGGGAACCTGCTCCAGCGTGGCGCAGTCGGCCTGGGACTTCACCCGCTACACGGCGAAGTTCGGCGCCTCGCCCACGGTGCCCATTCCGACGCCGACGCCGCCCGCGCCCGGTTCCTGCTCGGCGCCGGCGTGGAGCGCGTCGGCCGTCTACACGGGCGGGAACCTCGTCACGTACGCGTCGCACACGTGGCAGGCCCGGTGGTGGACCCAGGGCGAGACTCCCGGAAAGGCCGACGTGTGGGCCGACCAGGGACCGTGCGGCTGACCCCGCCGGAGGCCGCGCGGGCGGTCGCCTGAGGCCGGCCGTCTCAGGGCCGGACGCTTGAGAGCGCGGCAGACCAGAACCGGGCGAACGGTACGCCGTTCGCCCGGTTTCCGGCTTCGGGAGATGACGGCGGCTTCGATCGGGGAGTCCGGCGTTCGCCGCAGGGACATGACGAATAGGTCTCAGGTCCTAATCTGCCGTTGAGCTCACAGACTCTGTATCGCGACCTTTCGCATCCCTAGGTTGATCTTGCTCATGCGAGATCGTCTCTAGGGGGAAACGTGCGCAAGCTCTCCATGGCCCTCGCCGGCGCCACCGCGGTGGCCGGTCTGGCGCTCACCGCCGGTACGGCGGGCGCGACCACGGTGCACACGGCGGGTGGCGCCAAGTGCGGCAGCAAGTGGTGCGCCACCGTGAGGGGGTCGGGGCTGAAGGTCGACACCTTCAACACCCACCTGCGTTCCTACAAGGCGTTCAGCGGCTACCCCTACGTCGAGGTGGAGCCGCCGCACAAGAAGGTCTACTTCCTCTGGTGGAACCGCGTGAAGAACGTGCACGGGTTCGACGGGAAGCTCGACAGGAAGTTCCCCAACAAGACCGTGCTCTGCTTCGGCGTCGCACCGACCAAGGCGTACCAGGACCACCCGGGCGACGCCTGCTTCACCGTGCACAAGTAGACCGCTGCCGCACCGGCCGGACACCGGCAGCCGAGATATACGTCGGCGCGGTGACCGCCGGACGCAGCGCGGCTTCGCGCATCTCGAGGACCGGCCCCTGGACCAGGGGCCGGTCCTTGTGGCGTGTCGTCGCGCGGCCTCAGTCGCTCTGTGCCGTCGCGGTGACCGGTGGACGCTTCGTCGCCGGGCTCAGGCGGGGCGGGAGAAGCGGCGGGCGGCCAGGAGCAGGCCGAGGAGGGCGCCGACGGCCATCAAACCGCATTCGGCCAGGACCGGGGGGTGCCAGTGTCCCCAGCCGAGTCGCTGGAACAGGGGGCCCGGCGGGTGCGCCAGGTAGGCCGCGACGGTGCGGCGCATGCCGTCGACCGCGTAGCTGAGCGGATTGAGCAGTGCGAGCGACGCCATCCAGGCGGGCATGGCGGCGAGCGGGAACATCGCACCGGACAGGAACGTCAGCGGTGCCATGACCACGGTCAGCGCGGTACCGAAGGTCTGTGGCCGGCCGATCAGGGTGGCCGCCAGCACGCCGAAGGCCGTCATGGCGAGCGCCATCAGGGTGAGCTCGATCAGGAGCAGCGCGTACAGGCCGAGGTCGAAGGGGACGCCGATCGGGGCGGCCGCGGTGAGGAGCATCGCCGCCTGGCAGACCGCCACGGTGGTGCCGCCCAGGCACTTGCCGGCCAGCACCGTGCCGCGCCGGACCGGGCTGACCAGCATCTCGCGGAGGAAGCCGTTCTGGCGGTCCCACAGCACCGAGGCCCCGACGGAGACGGCCGGCCCCTGGGCCGCCATGAGCAGGATCCCGGAGAACAGGAAGACCTGGTAGTCGGGTCCGCCGGCCGTGGGGAGGAGACCGGCCACACCGGCTCCGAAGACGAACAGGAACAGCAGCGGCTGCAGCAGCGAGACCGCGGTGCCGGTGCGGTCACGGGCGAAGTGCAGGATCTCACGCCGCCAGATCATCCGCAGGGCACGCAGCTCGGCGGGCAGGCCCCGGGGGAGGGGCGCCGTCCGTGCCGGGCGGACGGCCGGTGGCGGTCCGGCCGGGGGCTCGGGATCGGGGGAGGGAGCGTCGGGTTCGGCCGGGGCGTCGTCGCGGATGCGGTGCCCGGTGTGGTGGAGGAACACGTCGTCGAGGGTGGGCCGGACGACCTTCGCCTCGTAGATGAAGACGTCGAGTTCGGTGAAGAGCCGGCGCAGGACCCGGGTGCTGTCGGTGACCCGCAGCGACAGCCCGGACGGGCCGGTGGCCGCGTCGAGGCCGAGGCGTTCGTGCAGCAGCCGGGCCGCCGCTACGTCGTCGGCGGTGCGCAGGTGGATGCGGTCGGTTCCGAGGACCGACTTGAGCGCGTCGGGAGCACCCTCGGCGACGATGCGTCCCTCGTCGATGATCGCGATGCGGTCGCACTGATCGGCCTCGTCCAGGTAGTGCGTGGTCAGGAAGAGCGTGACCTTCTCGCTCCGGCAGACCTGCCGGAGGTGCCGCCAGACCCGGGCGCGCGCCTGCGGGTCCAGGCCGACGGTGGGCTCGTCCAGGAACATGACCTGGGGACGGTGCAGCAGCGCCCGGGCGATCTCCAGGCGCCGCCGCATGCCGCCGGAGTACGTGCGTACGAGCCGGTCGCGGTGGCCGGTCAGCCCGACGAGGGCCAGGGTCTCATCGATGCGGGCGGGCACCTCGGCGACGGGAACGTCGTACAGGTCGGCGTGGAAGCGGAGGTTCTCCGCGGCGGTGAGGTCGCCGTCCAGCGTGGTCTCCTGGAAGACCATGCCGAGGCTGCGCCGCGCTCCGGCGGGATCGGTGCGCGTGTCGTGTCCGGCGATCTCGATGCGGCCCGAGGTGGGCGCGGCGAGCGTGCAGAGCATCGCGATCGTCGTCGTCTTGCCCGCGCCGTTGGGGCCGAGGAAGCCGAAACTCTCACCCGGGGCCACCGTCAGGTCGATCCCGTCGACCGCGGTCACATCGGCGAACCGTTTGCGCAGGTCGACCGCCCTGATCGCCGGGACGGTGGACGCCGTCCCGGCAGGCGTCGTACCGGCGGATGCCGTACGGGCGGGCGTCGGTGCCGGTACCGGCGGCAGGCTCATGACCGCTCCGGCAGGTGCTCGGCCCAGTGGTCCGGCACGACGAACCCGAAGCTCCAGCGGTGCCGCTCGGTCGGGTTGACGATGCAGTGCCACAGCAACCGGTCCGGATCTTGCTCGATCTTGAAGAAACGCACCATCCGGGGGCGCTCGCGAAGGGTGACCAGTTCGCCGGTGGCGGGGTTCTGGTAGCGGAAGAAGGAGGTGTGCCCCGGATCGGGGAAGTCCCCGTCGAAGTCGACGATGTACATCCGCCAGCCCGGCTGGTCCTCGTTGGTGTGCCAGAGCCGGTAGGCGGACGGCGGGTACCACATGCTGCCCGAGAACCGGACCTCGGCGTCGAAGACGTCCTCCAGCGCGGTGATCACCCGGGTCTTGGCCGCCAGGTAGGCGTCGTACCCGTCGTGAGCGACGTGCTCGTCCAGGTTGACCAGGTGGAAGTTGCGGCGGGCCTCCCCGGCGGGCTCGCCGGCGGTTCGCTCACGCCAGGCCGCGTACTCGGGGCCGGACGGCGCCAGCGAGGTCGACCGCAGATCCTCCTCCCGGAACGCGTCGTGGAAACGGGCCAGGTCGACCGTGGGCGGCCGGATCTTCAGCCGGGGGAGCTCGTCGATGATCGCGGTGAACCCGGGAAGCTCGTTCAGGTCGTACTCGTAGTGGTAGACCCCGCTCGCCGACGGCTTCGGACGCTCCACGACCTGTGGGGCGTCCGCGGTCTGCGGCGCGTCCGTAGGGCCGGCCGTGGAAGACGCCACCATGAGATCGCGGACGGTGAAGTCGTAGCCGCCGGCGCGGGCGAACCGGATCACCTCGGCGACCCCGGTCAGGGCCTTCATCCGTTGCCGGACGTGCGGGTCCTCCGCGGCCAGGCGCAGGAACCGGGCGCAGGAATCAACGGACATCGTGGTTCACTCCTTCGATGAGCGTCGGGGACCCGGCGGGTCGAGGAGCAGGACCGATGGGGTGCTCTCCGGCCGGGCCAGGCGCAGGAAGTGCATGCCGAAACCCGCCAGGCCCAGCATCAGGCCGGGGAAGAACCCCGACTCCGGGCCCGGCCGCGCGTCCTCCAGGTTCCGCCACTGGGCCTGGGCCTGGATGTTGGCCTCCATCCGGAAGGCGGGCTCCTCGCCCAGCTCGGCGAAGCGCAGGAACAGCTCGGCGTTGCCCGAGCGGCCGTGGCAGAGCGAGTCGTTCATCAGGCGCGGAAAGCCGCGCATCGTGGCCGTGAGCGCCTGGCGCGCCTCCCGGAACATGGCGTCGTCGTCCTTGCCGAGCAGAGCCCAGCCACTGATTCGGGTCATGCCGATCCCGGCGGCGCCGTTGCACCACGCGTTGGCGTAGTGGCGCCCGTTGCGGAACAGGCCGCCCGCGACCCGCCTCAGGTCGTACCAATCCTGCTCGTCCTCGTCGAAGTGACGGGCCTCATAGGCGAACGCGCGCCGTCCGGCGTCGACATAGTCGGGACGGTCGTCGCGGCACCCCAGCATGATCAACGCCCAGCCGATGCCGCCGGCCCCGTGCGAGAGGCCGGTCAGGTTGGCCGTCACGGTATGCGGGTCCGGGCTGGGCCACGACAGGGTGTCGCCGTCGGCCTGCGAATGGCGCATCAGATGCGCGGCGCATCGGTGCGCGTGCTTCAGGCCGTGGCCACCGGTGGCGTCCGCCAGCCCGAGGAGCACCGGGATGAGCCCGGCCACACCGTGGAAGACATCGAGGCGGCGGTCCAGCTCGATCAGGTCGGCGGCCTCGTCGGCGAGGTCGACGGCACGATCGAGCAACGCGCGATCGCCCCACAGGTGGTGCAGGTGCGTGAGGAGATAGATCAGCCCGCCGAGCCCGGCGAAGGCCCCGATGCGGCGGCGGTCACAGGAGTCGAGGGCGTGGGCGAGGGCGCGTTCGGCGGCCCGGCGGAACTCCGGCCGCGGGGCCGCCTCGTGGAGGTGGGCCAGGAACAAGGCGACACCCGCCGAGCCGATGTACAGGTCGCCCTCGATGTCGATCTCGGTCTTGCCGTCGCCGGTGATGACGTACGACGTCCAGGGCGCTCGGCCCGGCTCGCGCAGCATCCGGCATAGCCGCAGCCCGACGGCGCTCGCCTGCTCGACGCAGGTGGCCGCGAAGTCCGGGCTCGTGACATCACCGCCGGACAGGCCTGCGGCGATGTACTGGTCCTGCTGGGCGCGGTTCTGAGCGGAGAGCCGCCGGATCCGCGCGGCGGCGTGGTCCAGCGGCGTCGCATCGACCGTGGCCGCGACCTCGTCGCGATGGTCGTGGACGAGCCTGTCCCCGCCCGCGTCGACGGTGAACATGGGTACGTCCAGCCGCCACATCGACATCAGCTCGCAGGGCGGCAGCACGCCTTCGGCGTCCCAACTGCGCGGGAACCTGCGCACCGTGTCGATGAGCAGGTCGACCTCCAACGGCTCGATCATGCACTTGGGGTGGCGCACGGCCAGCAGCAGTTGGGCGTAGACCTGGGTGCTCCAGTTGATGAACCGCACGCGGGTGTGGGCGAAAAGGCCGGTCACGTACTCGATCGCGGGCTCCGGCCGCTGCTGGAACCACCGGTAGACGCGGTCGAATCCGGTCCTGATCGCGTCGGTGAAGTCCTCGGCGCGGGTGAGCTCGTCGCCGACGAAGATGCGGTTGGGCGCTCCCGGCTCGACCAGCACGCCCGTACGGTGCGTCACGGCCGCGTCGAAGGACATCCGGTGGTCGCTGACCCGGGGCACCGGCGTCGGCAGGCGATAGGCGTCGCCGCCGGAGTAGCCGCTGAGCCGGATGCCCGTGTCGGCCGCGGACGCCGCCGTGGGCCACTCGATCAGGCCGGTCTTGAACACCGAGTCCATCAGCGTGCCGGACGGCCGAGGCTGCCCCTTGGGCGGCGCGCCGAGCACGGTCTCGCAGTCGCAGATGAACGCGTGGCCGTCGGCGACCAGGACGTTCTCGAAGTGCAGGTCGCCCCCGCCGAGGATGTAGAAGATCGCGAGGTAGCCGCCGAGTTCGGCGTACACGTGCCCGGCCTGATCGCGCGTCTCGACCCGGTTGCGCCCTGACGGGATCAGCGCCTCGTAGCCGTATCCGTCCCTGGGCAGCACCGGCCGCGGGGCATAGCCGACGACGTCATCGTCGCGTAGCCGGGCCAGCAGCTCCTGCAGCGCGGCCTCGCCGCGGACACAGCGTGGCTTGTAGACGAACGACTCTTCGCGGCCGTCCGCCAGCGTGACGTCCACGATCGCCACACTGCGGGCGCCGGCGTGCATGTCGGAACGGCCCAGGCGCACGGATCGCACTCTGGTGATCGGCGCTTCGAAGAACGCCTCGGCCACCGCACCGGCGTCGGCGCGGAACCGGGCGATCATCTCGCGGCCGTGGCCGGCGAGCAGCTCGGTGACGTGGGCCAGCCACCGTCCCAGGACCGGGAAGTCCAGGTAGAAGCGGTGGTAGGACGCCGCGTCGGAGAACGTCTCGTCGAGATAGGCCAGGTAGTCCTCCCTGGTCGCCCGCGCCGGGTCGATGTCGTGCAGCGCGCAGTGCGCCTTGGCGGCGGCCTCCACCGCCCACGCCAGCGCCAGCTCGAAGCGGCCGAGCAGGTGGTCCTGGAAGTCGTCGACCACCTGGACGTCGATGGCGGGGACTCCCCGAACGTCTCCTTCGGCGAGCGCGTCGCTCAGCCGTAGGCCCAGTTCGGTCAGGAACGGCTTGCAGGCGATGGCGAGTCGGCCGTAGTAGGCATCGAACTCGCGCCAGCCCGCCTTCGTCCGGTCATCGGCCCGGCTCAGTCCCCGCAGTGCGCTCTGGTACGTCGGCAGCCATTCACCGTGCAGGTCCGTGAGGATCCGTCCGAGGGCGTCGTCGGGCCCGGTCAGCGTCAGTTCGTGGCGGCGGTACTCGGTCAGGATCTCGGTCACCCGATACCGGGAGTATCGCGCCGAGCCCGGCCGTCGCCTGCTCTCTTCGTGGAAATGCCCGGCCAGCCTGACCGCCAGCCGGTCGATTCTCCACCGGTCGAACTCCGTCAGCGCGACTGTGCCGTCGGCCGGTCCCAGGGTGGAGACGACCTGCGCCTGCTCGGAGAGGTTCGCGGCGCGGGCCGCGATGTCCAAGGGGAAGAGTGGGGTCACGCCAGGGTTCCTTGCTCCGTCGGTCCGCGCGGGCCGGTGGGCCGGTGGGCCGACGAGGGTCGGCCCACCGGTCGCTTTTCGCTTCCGGGGCTACTTGGTGGTGCCGTCGCAGAGGATGGTCAGCGGACCCGCGCTGCAGGTGGAGGCGCAGGCGTAGATCTCGGTGGCGGCCAGGCCCTCGGTCCAGAAGCCGAGTGACTCCTGGTCGAGCGGCTCGACGGAGGCCGGAACGGTGCCGGCGGACACGCCGAACGCCTCGGGGGCCGCCAGTATCTCGGCGCGGACCTCCGCGTCCGCGGCCGCGTGACGCAGAACGCTGCTCGGTGACATCGCGTTTCTCCTTCGCTGTGATGAACTCTGTCGTGCTACTCGGCCAGCTCCGTCGCCAGCCTTATGCCGAGTTGTCGCTCGACATCCTTGATCTCGGTTACCGCGGCATCCATCTTTGGTTTGTCGTTCTGCCAGGCGATCAACTCCTCTTCCGCAGCGGATATCCCGTCCCGGATAAAGAATGATTCGAGCCATTCCTTGGTGGCCTGGGGATGCAGATCCGTCACCGGCGTGACGCGCGCCAGCAGTGGCTCCTCGGGAAGTGCGAGTGCGAGTCGGAGCATTTCCTGCAGGCTGCCGTCGGGGGGAAGCAGTGCGCACAGCAGCATCAGATGCTGGATCTGACGGACCGTCTCGATCGCTCGGTGCTTGGTCAGGTCACTCGGCGGCTTCGGTCCGGTGCCCTTGAGTGCTCCCATGCGGCGTACCCTTCTCGGACGGCTCTGATCACTCTATGGAGTGATATAGTCACGGAGAGTTAAGCAAGGTGAATGCTATTGGCGCTCCAAAGCGAAGTCAAGGCCCTGCGAGATGTCCCGTAAGGGAGAAGTGGGCGTTTTGGAGCTTTCATGGTGGAGGGTGGAATGGTTACTCCGGTCACCGTCGATCTTTCGGATCCCGAGCTGCTGCGGGACCCGTTCCGCGGTTATTCGCGGCTGCGCGAGCAGTCGCCGATGGTGCAGGTCGTCCACGGAGACCGGGGCTCGTCCCTCTGGATCGTCACGCGGCACGCGGACGTCCGGGTGGTGCTGAACGACCGCAGGTTCGTCAACGACCCGGCCAACGTGCCCGGCATGGAGATCGAGGACGCCCGCGCGGAGGTCTTCCGGGCGATGGGGATCGACGACGACCACGCGCCGTACCTGCTTCGCAGCGTGCTGGACGCCGACGGCGACGACCATCTCAGGCTCCGCAGGCTCGTCTCCCGCGCGTTCACCGCCCGCCGCGTCACGGCTCTACTGCCTCGGGTCGGGGAGATCGTCGGACGGCTGCTCGACCGGCTTCCCGACCGGGCGTCTCCGCCGGACGGTGTGGTCGACCTCCTCGAGCACTTCGCCTATCCGCTGCCGATCACCGTCATCTGCGAGCTCGTCGGGATCCCCGAGGAGGACCGCGAGCGGTGGCTGCAGTGGAGCCGCGCCCTGATGCGCTCGCACGAGACCGGGCACTTCACCGCGGCGATCCGCGGCATCGTCGACCACGTCGAGGAGCTGGTCGCACGCCGCCGGGCCGAGCCCGCCGACGACCTGCTGACCGCGCTGATCGGTGTGCACGACGAGGACGGGGGCGTGCTCAGCGAGTTCGAGCTGGTCACCATGGTGCTGACCATCGTGCTCGCCGGGCACGAGACCACCGCGCACCTGATCGGCAACGGCATGGTGGCGCTGCTGACCCACCGGGACCAGCTCGACCTCCTGCGCGCCGACCCGGCCACGCTGCTGCCGCGCGCCGTGCAGGAGCTGATGCGCTGGTGCGGGCCGGTGCAGGCCGCCCGGGTCAGATACGCCACCGAGGACGTCGAGATCGGCGGCAGGAGGCTGCGGAAGGGCTCACCCGTGATGGCCAGTCTCGTCTCCGCCAACTTCGACCCGCGCCGCTTCGCCGACCCGCACCGGCTCGACATCACCCGGCAGCCGGACGGCGGCCACGAGACCCATCTCGGGTTCGGTCACGGCCTGCACTACTGCCTCGGCGCCGCCCTGGCCCGCCAGGAGGCCGAGGTCGCCTTCGCCGGCCTCCTCGACCGCTACCCCGGCCTGTCCCTGGCGGTCCCTCCGGAGAGCCTCGACCGCATCCCCATGCCCGGCACCTGGCGGCTGGCCGCCCTCCCCGTCCGGCTCACCTCTCCACCGGCCGCTCACCCGTCCGCGGTCACCTCGGGGGCCGCCTCACCTACCGGGACCTGACGGGTACGGGCCATTCCCGGCGGGACGCCCGTCGCCGTCCTCCGGCTCCGGGGCGCACAGGCGGAGTTCCGGCCAGCGCTCACGCCACCGCCGGGCCTTCCGGGCGAAGACGCCGGCGGGCGCCAGGACGAGGTTCGGCCGGAGGATGAGGCCGAGGAGGTCGGTGAGGCCGAAGGGCGCGTACAGCCGCCACGCGCCGTCGGGCTCCAGCCGCACTCCCACGCTGGAGGCGGTCGACGGGAAGGTCCCGATGGCCATCTCGGCCGAGAGGTACCGCGGACAGGGGATGCCGAACCTCGCCTCGTACCAGAGGTGCACCCGGGCCTGGTTGCGGACTTCCAGCTCGACGGGCAGGTCGCGGACCGCGGCCCGCGCCGCCCGGATCGCCTCGTTCTCGGCGGCCCAGCCGAGGTCGGCGTCGTCGAAGTAGATGAGGTCGTGGTCGCGGATCCCCTGATCGAGGGGGCGGCCGGTCCGGTGGTTCCAGACCGTCTGGGCGACGCATCCGGCCGCGAGGTACCAGCCGGGCAGACCGAGGCCCGCGCAGCGGGCCAGCACCTCGACCAGGAGGTCGCTCTCGCGCAGCATCGAGCGCGCGGTCTCCGCGTCGCGTACGGTGCCCGCGGGCGCCGGGGCGGGACCGACCAGGAGGTTCATCGCCGCGTCGGCCCGGTCCTGCTCAGCCCGCCGGCCGGAGGCGGTACAGGATCTCGCCGGCGTCGGGGACGACCAGGACGTCCGGGTCCGGGTCCTCGATCCACCGGTCGACGTCGATGGAGGCGGGGTCCCGGTACCCCAGGCCGTGGGCGGCGCAGACCTCCTCGGGGATGCCCGTGGCGAGGGTGACGTCGATCCGCGGCCGCTCCACGCCCGCCTCGTACGTGCCCTGCCCGCGCAGGTGCGTGCTGTGCGCCAGGACGCCCAGCGGCCGGTCGCGGAACCGGTCCCACTGGGCGAGGAAGTAGTCGCGCGTGTGGTAGCCGATCTCGGCGAGGACCGCGCCGTGGGTCACGCTGAAACGGTCGATGTGCGGGGCGTAGACGATCACCTCGCCGCCGTCGGCGATCACCGGCTCGACCTTGTACATCCCCTTGGCGGCCGTCCACATGTCGGCGTACCGGCGCGGCATGATCGACAGGACCGTCTTGTACGGCCGGTCGACGTGGCGGACGTGCACCCGGGCGGACAGTTCGGCGGCGGCGGCCCAGGCCTCCTCGGGGGTCCCGGCATAGAGGCCGGCCAGCTCGGTCCCGCCCGGCCGTACGACCATGGCCAGGCACAGCTTCGACGTCGGGATCATCGCGGCGGCGCGGTCGATGATCGCCCGCACGGGGGTGACGCCGCGGGCGCCGATGATGTCGTAACTGGTGATCAGCGCGCCGAGCCAGTGCGAGAGGTCGATCACCTCGGGGCCGCCGACGCCCGGGAAGAAGTACTTGTTGCCTCCGGAGAAGCCGACGACCTCGTGCGGGAACACCGGCCCGCACACGATCGCGAGGTCCGCCTCGGCGACGAGGCGGTTGATCCGTACGTCGACGGGGCCGTCGAGCCGTCCGCCGCTCAGCTCGCGGACCTCCCCGGCGGTGATCGTGCCGAGGGTCGCGTACGTCGCCGGATCGGACCAGGCGTGGTTGAGGACGGTCATCTCCGGGAGCAGGCGGTCCCGGCCGACGCCGGCGGCGCCGACGAGGGCGTCGAGCGCGGCGTCGTCCATGGGCTGGTGGGTGCCGAGCGCGACCAGGACGTCGATGCGGGCCGCCCGCCCGGCGAGCGCGTCGTGGAGCAGGCGGAGCATCAGGGGCATCGGCGCCGACCGGGTCCCGTCCGGGATCACCACGACCACGTGCCGGCCGTCGACGTCCCGGCCGGTGAGCAGGTCCTGAACGGTCCCGCGGATCTCGTCCTCAGTGAGCGTACGCTCCGGACTGCCCGTCCCGTGTACCACGATCGGTCTTCCTTCCCTCGATCGGCGGCGCCTCCCGGAAGACCATCTCATCACCGGATCCCGCGGCGGGGAACGGGGTCGCGCGGCGCGAAACGCGGCCCGGGAGACCCCGCCTGGGGAGATCCTGCCTGGGAGGCCCCGTCTGGGAGACCCTGCCGACAGGAGCCGGCGGTGTCCGCAGGTGTCCCGTCCCGGCCGCCATCTGAGAAAGCTCTGAGGAGGACCGGCCTAGTCTCCTGGGCGTCGGACGAGTCGACCGCAGCGAGGCGACGATGCAGGACAGGCCAGACGACGCGATCTTCCCGCAGGCTCTGCTGGACGCGTTGGCGAGCGCGCCCGAGGCGCCGGCGTTCGAGCACGGGGACCGGGTGGTCTCACGGGGTGCGCTGCTGGAGACGATCCAGCGGGTGGCGGGCGGCCTGCGGGCCGCCGGCCTCGGGCCGGGCCGGGGCCTGGCGATGGTGGCGTCGGTCTCGCCGGAGGCGTTCGCCGCGCGCGTCGCCGCCTACGCGCTGGGCTGCCGGGTCGTGGGCGTACGCCCGGGGCACACGGCCGCGCAGCTCGCCGCGATGCTGAACGCCGACATCGAGGCGGTGGTGGTCGACGGGCCGTCCCTGACGCCGGAGCTCGTCGCGGCGACCGGGGACAGGCCGCTGCTCTCGCTGGGGGAGTGCCCGGAGGGGAAGGACCTGCTCACCGGCGCGGCCGATGAGCCGCTGACCGCGCGGGGGCGCCCCGACGACGTCGCCCGGCTGACGTACACGAGCGGCAGCACCGGGCTGCCCAAGGGATGCGCGCAGACCTACCGGGCCCTCACCGACCACTGGGCGCACCGGCCCTCCACCTGGCCGCCCGAGGTCGCCCGGATGGCGCACGGCTTCGAGCGCTGCCTGGTGTTCGGCACGCTCGCCAGTCCCGTGGTCATGGACTGGACCACGCTGTCCCTGATGGGCGGGGGCGTCGGTGTGATCCCGGATCCGAGTGACACCCGCCCCCTGTTCCCGGACGCCCTCGAGCGGTACCGGATCACCGGGACGATCATGACCGTGCCCCGGCTCTACCAACTGCTCGACGCCCTGCGCGAGGAGCCGGCCGACCTGGGGAGCCTGCGGGCGGTCATGGTGTCGGGCTCGCCGGTGAACCCGCGCCGGCTCGCGGAGGCCACCGAGCGCCTCGGCCCGGTGGTGTACCAGGGGTACGGGCAGAGCGAGGCCGGCCTGATCTCCGTGCTGACGCCGGAGATGATCGCCGAGGGGCCGGCGGACGTCCTGGCCTCGGTGGGCCGGCCGCTGCCGTTCGTCGACATCAGCGTGCGAGCCGAGGACGGCCGCCCGGTCCGGGCGGGCGAGACCGGCGAGATCTGGCTGCGCAGCCCGTACATGATGAGCGGGTACTGGGGGGATCCGGCCCAGACCGCGGAGACGCTGCGGGACGGCCTGCTGCGCACCCGGGACCTCGGCCGGCTCGACGACCGGGGGCTGCTCCACCTGGTCGGGCGCAGCCGCGAAGTGATCATCGTCAACGCCGAGGTCTGCTACGCCGGTCCGATCGAGTCGGTCCTCGCGGAACACCCGGAGGTGGACCAGGCGTACGTCGTCGGTACGCCGGACGAGCGGACCGGCGAGGCGATCCACGCGTTCGTGGTGCCCGCCGGCGGCCGTGCTCCGGAGCCCGGCGTGCTGGCGCGCATGGTGCGGGAACGGCTCGGCGCCGGGAGCGTGCCCAAGACGATCACGGTGATCCCCGAGGCGCCGGTCGCCGCCAGCGGCAAGTTCGACAAGCGGGCCCTGCTCGCACGGCTCTCGGACCGCGGCGAACGCTGACGGAACGTCGCCGATCCGTCACCGAATGGGCGTCGGATCCGGTCACGCACCGTCACCACGCTCTTCCGCAGAGGGCATACCCGGTCTTCACGTGGGGGGGAAGCAGGTATCCCAAGGGGGGATTCCCCCGTATCGCGGGCGGTGGGGGCGGAGGGACGATCGGGTGTGGTTCCTCCAGACAAGTACACCGAGGCGCAGTAATGACAAGAATCCCCCTCTGCGGCCGGGCGTCGGAGCCGGGCCGTTCGGTACCCGCCGGTGGTGTCGTGTGACCTCCTACGACGACCTTCCCACCGCATTCGCAGACATCGTCGCTCCCAGCCGGCAGGCCAGGGCGCTGGCCCGCGCCCTGAGCCTCGGATGGCGGCCCATGGCCGATCGCCTGAACGGACGCTTCGTCTCCCTCACGGTGCTCCGTATGGCGCTCGAGCACGGCACCCGCCTGCTACGGCCGGAGCCCGGCGTACGGGTCGAGCCCCTGACCCGCGCGGCGGGCGCTCCGGTCACCGGGGAATGGGTACGGCCCCCCGAGCCGCACAAGGGCGCGATCCTGTACCTGCACGGCGGCGGGTACGCGTTCTGCTCGCCGCGCACGCACCGGACGCTCACGAGCCGGCTCGCGGCCGACACCGGACTGCCGGTCCTGGCGCCGAGTTACCGTCTGGCCCCCGAACACCCGTTCCCCGCGGCGCTCGAGGACGCCCTGGCGGCCTACCGGTGGCTCCTCACCGAACTGCCACCGTCCCGGATCGTGATCGCGGGCGACTCCTCCGGAGGCCATCTCGCCGCCGCCACCGTCGGCGAGGCGTGCCGTTCCGGACTGCCGGCGCCGGGAGGCGTCGTGCTGTTCTCGCCCTGGGTCGACCTTAGCTGCGAGCTGTCGGTCCTCAGCGACCGGGAGTACCGCGACCCGTTCATCAGCCCGGCGCTGGCGCGTCACTTCGGCCGGCTCTACGTCGGCGACCACAACGACTGGTCCGACCCGCGCCTGACCCTGCTCGACTGCGCCGGCCTCCAGCTGCCGCCGTTCCTGATCCAGGTGGCCGGGCAGGAGGTCCTGCGCGGAGAGGCCGAGCGGCTCGCCGAGGCGCTGACCGCCTCGGGGAACAGCTGCCGCCTGCAGATCTGGCCCGGGCAGATCCACGTGTTCCAGCTGTTCAACCGGCTTTTCCCCGAAGCGCGGGCGGCCGTACGGGAGGCGGCCGACTTCATCCGCACGGCCATCGGCCCCGACGCCGCCGACCAGGCGGCCTGACCGCCGGGCGCGACGGGAACGGCGGTGCGCGGCGTGCGCGACCGGTCGTCAGGTTTGATGTCGTGCGGACAGGGCATCTCCGCGGCCGATCCAGGAGGTGCCCATGACCGCGCAGAGCGCCCACGTACGGGCGGCCGGCCGCCGTGCGTCCAACAGCACGCCGTTTCAGCTTCTCGCCCGGAGCGGACTCGCCGCGCGCGGCGTGATCTACCTCCTGGTGGGATACCTCGCGGTCAGGATCGCCTTCGGTAAGGGCGGTCAGCAGGCGGACCGGCAGGGGGCCCTGCAGACGGTCGCCGGCACCACGGGCGGCACCGTGATCCTCTGGCTGCTGGCGCTCGGCTTCGCGGGCCTCGCCCTGTGGCGTTACAGCGAGGCCCTCCTGGGCCAGTCGGGTCCGGACGGGCACAAGGCCACCAAGCGCCTGTCCTCCCTGGCACGCGGGGTGTTCTACACGGCGGTGTGCGCGAGCACGGTGGCGTTCAACGTCGGCGCCGGCGGGCCGGGGTCCAGTGACAAGAAGTCCAAGGACCTGACCGCCAAGGCGATGCACGACATCCCCGCGGGCCGGTGGCTCGTCCTGCTCGTCGGGATCGGCTTCGTCGCCGGCGGCATCGGAATCGCGGTGGGCGCCCTCCGGCGGAACTTCGAGAAGCGGCTCAAGACCGAGCAGATGAGCGCCGGGATCCGTAAGGTCGTCGAGGCGCTCGGGATGGTGGGCCGCTCCACGCGGGCCCTGGTGTTCGCCGCGGCCGGGGTCTTCCTCGGCTACGCCGCGATCACCTACGACCCGGGCAAGGCCAAGGGCATCGACGGGACGCTGCGGGAGTTCGCGTCGACCTCCGTCGGACCGTGGCTGCTGGTCCTGGTCGCGCTGGGCCTGGTCATCTTCGGCCTCTACTCCTTCTGCGAGGCCCGCTGGCGCCGGTTGTAGGGCGCGGCGCCGGCCGTTCCGGGAGCGCCGTCTCCGCCGGTCAGCTCGGCGGTATCACGCTGCCCTGCGGGTGCCGCTCCGGGAGGACCGGCTCGATGCGGTAGAGCGCCGGGGCGGTGACGTGCCCGGCCCGGGTGCGCGGGTGGGCGCCGGCGGCCAGGGCGATCAGGTCCCACGCCGTGAACAGGCCCGACAGCCGTCCGTCCTCGTCGAGGACCGGGACGACGTCGGTCCCGGCGGCGAGCATCGCCCGCGCGGCCGTGGCGACGGAGTCCTGCGGGCGTACGTGCGCCGGCGGGCGGTGGCCGACGAGGGTTCCGACGGGCTTGCGCATCCGGTCGGGGCCGCCGCTGTCCCAGGCGGCGGCCAGCGTCTCGGCGTCCAGGACGCCGATGAGGCCACCGTCGTCGCTCAGCACGGGTACGTGGTGGTAGCCGCCCTGCCGCATCAGCTCCCATGCCATGAGGGCGGACTCGGTCTCGGTGACGGCGAGCACGTCGGCCGACATGGCCTCGCCCACCGGGCGTTCTTCCAGCGTCCCGGTCATGGTCTCGCCTCCACCATCGTCGGATGGATCCGCCGCCCGCTGACGACGTCGCTCCGGATGCGGATGAAGTGGTCACGCCGCCCGGGGATCCACGGGTTGAGGGGCAACCGGGACAATCCGCTGAGCTCGCCGGAGTCGTACACCGCCCGTGCCTGCCCGAGGACCGTGACGGACCAGCCGGCCTCGTCACCGGCGTCGAAGGCGTCGACCTCGAACGCGACGATCGCGCCGGACGTGGCCGCGGCCAGCTTGGAACCGGACGCGGTCGCGATGATCACGTCCTCGCCCTGCAGCACGAAGTTCACCGGCTGGATCGCCGGCAGGGCCCGGTCGGTGAAGACGACCCGGCCGACCGGTACGGATGCCATGAGGGTGAGGCACTCCTCCCGGTCGAGGATCTCCAGCCCGTTGGCGTCGAAGCGCATATCTCGATGCTGCTGCCGGCGTGGGCGGCCCGGGCAGGGGCGAACGTCCCGCGTCCGACGGTCCTTCTCCGCCGGCGCCGTCCGATCCGGGACCTTGGTCCGCGGTGGGCGGCCGGGCGGGCGGCGTGCGTCCGGCGGCGGGGGGACCTTCGTCCCTGCAGGCCCGTACGCCGCCCGTGATCCGATGAGATTCCCAGGGCCGCGAGACCGGGCCGCGCGATCGACCGAACGGCGCGCGGGTACGCCTTCGCGACCCGACCGACGTCCATCGATCGAGGAGATCGCGCCATGACCTTGGCGGATGACGAACTGCGCCGGATCGACGCATACTGGCGGGCCGCGAACTACCTGTCGGTCGGACAGATCTACCTGCGCGCCAACCCGCTGCTGCGGGAGCCGCTGACCCGGGACCACATCAAGCCCCGGCTGCTGGGCCACTGGGGGACCTCGCCCGGGCTGAACCTGTGCTATGTCCACCTCAACCGCGTCATCAAGACCCGTGACCTCGACATGATCTACGTGATGGGCCCCGGGCACGGCGGCCCGGCGGCGGTCGCGAACGCCTGGCTCGAGGGCACCTACAGCGAGGTCTATCCGCGGGTCTCGCGGGACGAGGCGGGCATGGCCCGGCTGTTCCAGCAGTTCTCCTTCCCCGGCGGCGTGCCGAGCCACGTCGCGCCGGAGACGCCCGGTTCGATCCACGAGGGCGGTGAGCTGGGGTACTCCCTCGCCCACGCGTACGGCGCGGCGTTCGACAACCCGGACCTGGTCGTCGCCTGCATCGTCGGCGACGGGGAGGCGGAGACCGGGCCGCTGGCGGCGAGCTGGCACTCCACCAAGTTCGTCGACCCGGCGACCGACGGCGCGGTGCTGCCGATCCTCCACCTGAACGGCTACAAGATCGCCAACCCGACCGTGCTCGCCCGCATCCCGGAGACCGAGCTGGTGGCGCTGCTGGAGGGGTACGGCCACCGGCCGATCATCGTGAGCGGCGACGATCCCGCGGACGTGCACCGCAGGCTCGCGGACGCCCTGGACGACGCCCTGGACGACATCGCCCGCATCCAGGCGGCGGCGCGCGGCGGCGGCTCCACGGAGCGTCCCCGCTGGCCGATGATCGTGCTGCGGACGCCGAAGGGCTGGACGGGCCCGCGCGAGGTCGACGGGGTTCCGGTCGAGGGCACGTGGCGGGCCCACCAGGTGCCGCTCGGCCGCGTGCGGGAGGACCCGGAGCACCTGGCCGCGCTGGAGGCGTGGCTGCGCTCCTACCGCCCGGATGAGCTGTTCGACAAGGACGGCCGGCCGGTCCCGGAGCTGCTGGCGCTGCCGCCCGAGGGAGAGCGGCGCATGAGCGCGAACCCGCACGCCAACGGCGGCCTGCTCCTGCGCGACCTGAACCTGCGTGACTTCCGCGCGTACGCCGTGCCGGTCGACAAGCCGGGGACGGGCTACAGCGAGGCGACCCGGGTGCTGGGCGGCTTCCTGCGCGACGTGATCGCCGACAACGCCGACAACTTCCGGATCACGGGACCGGACGAGACGGCGTCGAACCGCCTGTCGGCCGTGTTCGACGAGACGGACCGGGTCTGGGAGGCCGAGCGCCTGCCCACCGACGAGCACCTGGCCCCGCACGGCCGCGTCATGGAGGTGCTGAGCGAGCACCTGTGCCAGGGCTGGCTGGAGGGCTACCTGCTCACCGGTCGCCACGGGCTGTTCAACAGCTACGAGGCGTTCGTCCACATCGTCGACTCGATGTTCAACCAGCACGCCAAGTGGCTGTACGTCACCCGTCGCCTGTCGTGGCGGCGGCCGATCGCGTCGCTGAACTACCTGCTCAGCTCGCACGTCTGGCGGCAGGACCACAACGGCTTCACCCACCAGGACCCCGGCTTCCTCGACGTCGTGGTGAACAAGAAGTCGGAGATCGTCCGGGTCTACCTGCCGCCGGACGCCAACACCCTGCTGTCCGTGGCCGACCACTGCCTGCGCTCCCGCGACTACGTCAACGTGGTCGTCGCCGGCAAGCAGCCGGCCCTGAACTGGCTGTCGATGGAGGAGGCGGTGGCGCACTGCGCACGCGGCGCCGGCATCTGGGACTGGGCCAGCACGGACGCCGGCGGCGACCCGGACGTCGTCCTCGCCTGCGCCGGTGACATCCCCACGCTGGAGACGCTCGCCGCCGCCGACCTGCTCCGCCAGCACTTCCCCGAGCTGCGGGTCCGGGTGGTCAACGTCGTCGACCTGATGCGGCTGGAGCCCGACACCGAGCACCCGCACGGGATGTCCGACGCCGAGTACGACTCGCTGTTCACCACCGACAAACCGGTGATCTTCGCCTTCCACGGCTACCCGTACCTCATTCACCGGCTCACCTACCGGCGGCACGGCCACGATCACCTGCACGTCCGCGGGTACAAGGAGGAGGGCACCACGACCACGCCGTTCGACATGGTGATGATGAACGACCTGGACCGCTTCCACCTCGTGATGGACGTCATCGACCGGCTCCCGCAGCTGGGCGGACGGGCGGCGTACGTGCGCCAGCAGATGGTCGACCAGCGCCTCCGGGCCCGGGCGTACACGCGGGAGCACGGCGAGGACCTGCCCGACGTGGCGAACTGGGCATGGCCGCACGGCAGGCTGTCATGAGGGTGCTCGTGGTCAACGCCGGGTCCAGCAGCCTCAAGCTGAGCCTGCTGGACGCCGACGACACCGTGCTGGCCACGCTCGGAAGCCTGGAGGAGCTCGCGGACCTGCCCGCCCCCGACGCGATCGGTCACCGGATCGTCCACGGGGGCCGGGAGTTCATCGAGCCGGTGCTGATCGACGACGACGTCGAGCGGCGGCTGCGGGCGCTGGTCGACCTGGCCCCGCTGCACCAGCCGAAGTCGCTGCACGGCATCGACGCCGTACGGGCGGTGCTCCCGGGGACTCCGGAGGTCGCCTGCTTCGACACCGCCTTCCACGCGGGTCTGCCGCCCGCCGCCGCCACGTACGCCCTGCCCGCGTCGTGGCGGGAGAAGTACGGCCTGCGGCGCTTCGGGTTCCACGGCCTGTCCCACGCGTACGCGGCCCGGCGGACCGGGGAACTGCTGGGCGCCGACTCGGCCACCCTGCGGATCGTCGTCTGCCACCTGGGCGCCGGGGCGTCGCTGTGCGCGGTGGCCGGCGGCCGCTCGGTCGACACGACCATGGGATTCACCCCGCTCGAAGGGCTCGTGATGGCGACCCGGTCCGGCAGCGTCGACCCGGGCCTGCTGCTGTGGCTCCAGCAGCACGAGGGCGTCGCCATCGACGATCTCGCCGAGGTGCTGGAGCACGAGTCCGGGCTGCTGGCCCTGGCCGGGACCCCGGACATGCGGCAGATCCTCGCCCGCGAGGACGCCGACGCGACCCTCGCGCTGGAGGTCTACCTGCACCGGCTGCGCGGCCTGATCGCGCAGATGGCCGCGGCCATGGGCGGTCTCGACGTCCTGGTCTTCACCGGCGGCGTCGGCGAGCACGCACCCGAGATCAGGCGGCGCGCGGCGGACGGACTCGCGTTCCTGGGCGTGCGGGTCGACGCCGGCCGCAACGCCGCCGCCCGCGGCGACGCGGACATCGGAGCCCCGGGGGCGGCGGTCCGCTCCCTGGTCGTGGCGGCCCGGGAGGACCTTGAGGTCGCGGCGGGAACGCGCGCGGTCCTGAGCGCGGCGCCCCGGTAGCCCCGGCCGGCCCGAGGGCGCCCTCGATGGCCCGGAGCGGGCCACGGCGACGCGTCCCGGTGGTCCGGCGGGGTCCGGCGGAGCCCCGGCAGCCCGGCGCGCCCCGGCAGCCCGGCGGGGCCCGGCAGCCCGGCGGGGCCCGGCAGCCCGGCGGGGCCCGGCAGCCCGGCGGGGCCCGGCGGCCAGGGCACGCCAGGGTGGCCCGGGGCGTCCGCGGTGGCCCGGGTGCGGCCCGGTGACCTGGTGTTCCATATTGTGAGAACAGCGGGCCCGGGCAGCGGCCTGACGGGGGAGGTTCTCGCTGCCATGCCTTCGGACATCCGGTCGGGCCAGGACGGTTCCGGCCTTCTGCCGCAGCTGAGGCTCGACGAGCTGCTCGCCGAGCTGCAGACGCGGCTCGCCGCCGTGCTCACCACCCGTGACCGCGTGCACGCGCTGGTGGAAGCGGTCGTGACCATCGAGAGCGATCTGGACCTCGACATCGTGCTGCGGCGGATCGTCGAGGCGGCGGCCACGCTCGCCGGCGCCCGCCGATGCTCCCTGAGAGTGATCGGGGAGGACGACCGGCTCGGGCGGCTCGTGACCGCCGGGGAGCCCGGCGACCCCCGCGCCGATCCGCCGACGGGCCGATCGCTCAGCGTGCCGGTACGGGTCCGGGACGCGGTGTTCGGCACGCTCGAGCTCGCCGGCAGGAAGGACGACGGGGAGTTCGACGAGAACGACGAGAACATCGTCACCGCGCTCGCCGTCGCGGCCGGCGTGGCCATCGAGAACGCCAGGCTGTACGAGGAGGCCCGCGGGCGGGAGCGCTGGCTCCAGGCGTCGGCCGACGTCTCGGCGTCGTTGCTGTCCGGCACCGAGCCGGATGAGGTGCTCGTGCTGGTCGCCGAACGCGCCCGGCAGGTCTGTTCCGCCGCCACCGCCGGTGTGCTGCTGGCCACCGGCGACGAACTCGTCGCCGAGGCCACCGCCGGCCGGCACGCCGACGCGCTCCGGGGAATGCGGCTGCGCGTCGACGGCACCGTCGCCGGCCGGGTCTACCGGAGCGGCCGGTCCGTCGTCCTGGCCGACGCGGACGAGTTCCTTCGCGCCGCCGGGATTCGCCTCCCGGACGCGATCGGACCGGTGCTGATCGTTCCCTTGGGCTCGGGTCCGGCCGCGCGCGGTGTCCTGTCGGTGTGCGACCCGCCGGGCGGGCCCGCGCTCGGCCGGTCCGCCCGCCGGTTGCTGGAGGCGTTCGCCGCCCAGGCGGCGGTGGCGCTCGAACTCGCGGACCGGCGGCGCGACGCCGAGCGGCTCGTGCTGCTGGAGGAGCGGGGCCGGATCGCCAAGGACCTGCACGACACCGTCATCCAGCGCCTGTTCGCGACGGCCATGACGCTGATGGGCGCGGCCAGGGCCGCCGAACGGCACGACGTGGCCGTGCGCGTGCGGCGCGCGGTCGACGACCTGGACGACACGATCCGGCAGATCCGCTCGACGATCTTCGCCCTGCAGGTGGCGCCCGACGAGCGTGCGCTGCGCTCGCGGATCCGGCGCGTGACCGACCGGGCGGAGGAGATGCTCGGGTTCGCTCCCGAGGTCCGGCTGGACGGCCCCCTGGACCTGACGGTGGACGACGGGGTGGCCGCCCAGGTGACGTCGGTGCTGGCGGAGGCGCTCTCGAACGCCGCGCGACACGCCAAGGCGCACCGGGTGAGCGTCACGGTGAGCGCCGCCGACGACGTGGTCGTACGAGTCGCCGACGACGGGATCGGGATCTCGCCGGGCGGCCGCCGGAGCGGCCTGCGCAATCTCGCCGAACGGGCCGAACGGCTCGGCGGCTCGTTCCACGTCGGGCCGGGGGAGCGCGGCGGCAGCGTCCTGGAATGGCGCGTCCCCGCGCACGCGTCCCCCGAGAAGGAGCCCTGACGGCCCGGTGCGCCCGCGTGACGGCCGCCGGCGGCGGGCGACGTCACCGGTGACACTGGCCGAGCGGCACGGGGACCTTGGTCCCTTCCGGCCGGTTCTCACGGGCGATGATCCTGGAGGCGTGAACAGACCTCGCGACGGTCACGCGGTGAACGGGGCCGGCCGGGGTACCGCGCCGGTAGAGGAGATCCCATGAGGCCGATCGTCGTCGGAACGGACGGCTCCCCCTGCGCGGGCCTCGCGGTCGAGTGGGCCGCGGAGGAGGCGGGACGGACCGGGCGCCCGCTCCACGTTCTGCACGCCGTCGAACGCTGGCCGTACGACGTGCCGTTCCACCCGGCCCCGGGCCTGGCCGAGTCCCGCGCCGAGGACGCGGACCGGGTCCTCGCCGACGCCGCGGACATCGCCGTGAAGGCCAGACCGGGCATCGAGGTCACGACCGGGCTCGTCGAGGAGAGTCCGTCCGAGGCGCTCCGGCAGGCGGCCTTCGGCGCGTACGAGGTCGTGATCGGCAACCGTGGCCTCGGGGGCCTCGCGGCCCTGTTGCTCGGGTCGACCGGGCTGAAGGTGGCGGGGCACGCTCCCGGGCCGGTGATCATCGTGCGGGGTGAGACCGGCGAGACCCGTGGTGAGGTCGTCGTCGGAGTCGACCGGTCCGGCGAGTCCGCCCTCGCGCTGGAGTACGCCTTCGAGACGGCGAGCCTTCGCGGCGCGTGGGTCAGGGCCGTGCACGTCACGCCGGCCCCGTCCGCCGCGCTCACGACGTCGTATCCGGCGGCGATCCGCGACGCGGCCGCGGCCGCCGCGACGCTCCTGATCGGCGCCCTCGCGCCCTGGCGGGAGAGGTACCCCGAGGTCAGGGTCGTCGAGCAGGCGGCCGTGGGGCACACGGTCGGCGAGCTCGTCGAACGCTCCGCCCGCGCGGACCTGCTCGTCGTCGGCGTCCGCCCGAACTGCGGCGGCCGCTACGGCCTGCACCTCGGCTCGGTGAGCCACGGCGTGATCCATCACTCCGCCTGCCCGGTCGCCGTCGTCCGCGCACGCCCCTGACCGTCCGCTTCCCGCCTGCCCCGGCCGTGCGTCCGAGACCGCGCGGCCGGCCTCAGCCCGGCGGCTCCTTGCCGGGCGATCCGATCGGCAGGCGGATCCGGAAGCGCGTTCGCCCCGGCCTGCTGTCGAGCGTGGCCGACCCGCCGTGGGCGTGGACGACGGCGGACACGATCGCCAGGCCGAGCCCACTGCCGCCGGCCTTGCGCGAGCGAGAGCCGTCGCCCCGTACGAAGCGTTCGAAGACGTCGTCGCGTAGGTCGGCGGGGACGCCGGGGCCGTCGTCGACCACCTCGAGCAGGACCGTCTCGTCCCGATCGGCCGCGGCGACGCGCACCGTGACGTTCGTGCCCGGCGGGGTGTGGGTGCGGGCGTTGGTGAGGAGGTTCCCGATGACCTGGTGCAGCCGGAACTCGTCCCCGTACACCGTCACCGGATCCTCCGGCAGGTCCAGGGCCCAGTGGTGGTCCGGGCCCGCGGCCCGCGCGTCGCTGGTGGTGTCGATCGCGAGCCGGGTCAGGTCCACCGGTTCGTTCGCGAGCGGGCGCCCGGCGTCGAGCCGCGCGAGCAGGAGCAGGTCGTCGACCAGATGCCCCATCCGCGCCGACTCCGCCTCGATCCGGCGTAGCGCGTGGTCGGCCCGCGGACCGGTCTCGCCCGGATCCCGGCGGGCCGCCTCGGCGTGGCTGCGGATGCTCGCCAGGGGGGTGCGCAGCTCGTGGCTGGCGTCGGCGATGAACCGCCGCAGCCTGTCCTCGCTGGCCTGCCGCTGCGCGAGCGCCGACTCGACGTGTTCCAGCATGTGGTTGAAGGCCGTGCTGACCTGCCCGACCTCGGTGCCCGGCTCGGTGTACGGCACCCGGGCGGGCAGCGCGACCTCCCCGCTCGCCAGCGGCAGCTCGGAGACGTGGATGGCGGTGGCGGCGACGCGCCGCAGTGGGCGCAGGGCGAGCCGTACGAACGTGGCGCCGGCGACCCCGCCGGCGGCGAGGACTACGATGAACACCGTGAGCTCGACCATGACGAGCCGGCCCACGGTCTCGTCGACACCGTGCATCGGCAGCCCGGTGACCAGGATGTCGCGGTCCTCACCGTGGCTGGCCATGAGCCGGTACTTGCCGAGGGACTCCAGCTCGACCGTGCGCGAGCGGCCGTCGGGGGACAGCGCCTCCAGCCGCGCCCGGTCCGCCGCGGGCAGGGCGAGCTGACCGCCGTGGTCCCGTACGACGCCGCACTGCGTCACCTCGCCGTCGGCCAGGCGGGCGCCGAACGTGCCGACCGCCTGGCCCTTGACGCGGTCGAAGTGCTCGTCCTCCACGGCGTGTTCCAGGCCGATGGCGTACCGGCCCTTGGCGTCCTGGAGCTGCTGGTCGAGCCGGCCGATGAGGAAGCGCTGCAGGGACAGGGTCGTGGCGACGCCGACGATCGTGCAGGCGAGCGTGAACAGCAGGAGCGACCCGGCGATGAGCCGGCCGCGCAGCGTACGGATCCGGAGCCGGCCCAGGGGCAGGCGGATCCGGTGCCCCGGGCGGCGGGTCGCGGGCCCCTCGGAGGGGCGGCTCGCCGGGACGGCGTGTTCCGCGCGGTCGGTCGGGGCCGTCATGAGGCGGGCGGCCGCAGGACGTAACCGACGCCGCGGACGGTGTGAATCATCGGCTCGCGCCCGGCGTCGATCTTCTTGCGCAGATAGCTGACGTACAGCTCGACGACGTGCGCCTGCCCGCCGAAGTCGTAGTTCCATACGCGGTCCAGGATCTGCGGTTTGGACAGCACCCGGCGGGGGTTGCGCATGAAGTAGCGCAGCAGTTCGAACTCCGTGGCCGTCAGCTCGACCAGGTCACCGCCCCGGCGCACCTCGCGAGAACCCTCGTCGAGGGTGAGGTCGCCGACCGCCAGGGCCTCGCCGCCCTGCGCACGGGCCAGCCCGGACCGCCGGAGCAGCCCCCGCAGGCGGGCCAGCACCTCCTCCAGGCTGAACGGCTTGGTGACGTAGTCGTCGCCGCCGGCGGTGATGCCCGCGACACGGTCCTCGACGGCGTCCCGCGCGGTCAGGAAGAGGACGCAGACGTCCGGGTTGTCGGCGCGCAGCCTCCGCATGACCTCCAGGCCGTCGAAGTCGGGGAGCATCACGTCGAGCAAGACGGCGTCGGGCCGGAACTCCCGGCCCGCCTTCACCGCCTCGGCGCCGGCGCCGGCCGTCATGACCTCCCAGCCCTCGAAGCGCAGGACGCTGGCGAGGACCTCGGCGAGGCTCGTCTCGTCGTCGACCACGAGCACGCGTACCGGCGAACCGTCGGGTCGCGTCATCAACGGATGCCGGGCCGACGGGGAATCGGGGGGTCGGGGTTCGCTCATCGTCTCCTACGCTGCTCCCGCAGTTCTGGGCACCCTAAACGTTTGCTGAGAAATCCCTCTGAGCGTTCCTCATCCGCGCAGGTCGGCGCGGTCTCAGCGGGGGCGCACAAGCCGTTCAGAAGGAACGTTCAGCTTCGGGACCGAAAGTAGTCGACCGAACGACCCAAATCATACGGGGGGACAACCTGTGACTACTCTCGACGAACGGGCCGCGGTGCGGAGGCCGGGGACCGGCCGGCAGCCGGTGCGCGCCCGGCCCGAGCACGTGCTGGTCCCGATCGGCCTGGGAGCGGCCGCGGTGATCGCGCTGTGGTGGCATGACACCCCGGCCATCCACGGATTCGGCGACTGGCTCACCAACGCGGGACGCATCACCGGGCTGCTGGCCGGATTCGCGGCCGTCGTCCTCGTCGGCCTCATGGCCCGGGTCCCGGCGCTCGAGCGCGGGGTCGGCACGGACCGGCTCGCCCGGTGGCACGCGATGGGCGGCCGGTACATGGTCTGGCTCGTCATGGCGCACGCACTCCTGATCATCTGGGGGTACGCGGTCACCGCGCACACCGACCCGATCCACCAGACCAAGACGCTGCTGCTGAGCTACCCGGACGTGCTGATGGCGACCGTCGCGGGCCTGCTCCTCGTCGGTGTGGGCGTCGTCTCCGCCCGCGCCGCGCGCCGCCGGATGCGCTACGAGACGTGGTACTACCTGCACTTCTACACCTACCTGGCGATCGCGCTGGCGTTCAGCCACCAGTTCGCGACCGGCGCCGACTTCATGACGAACCTGCCCGCCCGCGTGCTGTGGTCCGCGCTGTACATCTTCGTCGGCGTGCTCCTCCTCTGGTTCAGGTTCGCGGTGCCGATCCGGCGGGCGTTCCGGCATCGGATGCGCGTCGAAGGGGTGTACCACGAGGGCCCCGGCGTCGTGTCGGTGTGGGTCCGCGGCCGGCACCTCGACGAGTTGCGGGCCGAGCCGGGCCAGTTCTTCCGCTGGCGGTTCCTCACCCGTGACCTGTGGTGGGCCTCGAATCCGTACTCGCTGTCGGCTCCGGCCCGGCCGGACATGCTCCGCGTCACGGTGAAGACCTTCGGAGAGCACAGCGGCGCGCTGTCCCGGCTGCGTCCCGGCACGCGCGTGTTCGCCGAGGGCCCGTACGGCGCCTTCACCTCGGGACGGCGCCGGCGGCGGAAGGTGCTGCTGCTGGGCGGCGGCGTCGGCATCACCCCGATCCGCACGCTGTTCGAGACGCTCCCGGCCGCTCCCGGCGACCTCACGCTCATCTACCGGGCCACCGACTGGTCCGACGTGGTCTTCCAGGAGGAGCTCCGCCAGATCGCGAAGGCCCGCGGCGCGGGGCTGCACTACATGGTCGGCTCGCGCCGGAAACTCGGAGCAGACCCGCTGTCCCCGCAGGTCCTCACGCGGCTCCTGCCGGACCTGAGCGACCACGACGTCTACCTCTGCGGCCCGGACGGCATGGCGAACGCCGCGAAGGCGGCCCTCCACCAGGCGGGCGTGCCGCGCCGCCGCATCCACCACGAGTCTTTCGAGTTCTGAGTTCCAGGGGGATAAGAGCACATGAAGAGGGCGATCCTCACCATCGTCGGGACCGTCGCCGGTCTGGTCCTGTTGTTGAGCTTCAAGACGCACTCGGCGCCGAGCACCGCCTCCGCCGGAGCCACGCTGGGCACGGGTTCGGGTACGGACAGCGGCGGGGCGGCTCCGGCGCCGAGCGACAGCAGCGGCGCGAGCGCCGGCACCGGGAGCGGGACCAAGACGGGAGGCGGCAGCGGCCGGACGTCGAAGTCCACGACCCGTACCGTCACCGGGAGCACCATCGACACGCGCTGGGGCCCCGTCCAGGTGCAGGTCACGCTCAAGGACGGGAAGATCACCAAGGTTCAGGCGCTCCAGCTGCCGAGCGGCAACCGCCGCGACCTGGAGATCAACAACTTCGCCGTGCCGCAGCTCTACCAGGAGACCCTGTCGGCGCAGAGCGCGCAGATCGACGCGGTCTCCGGCGCCACCTACACCAGCCAGGGCTACATCCAGTCGCTGCAGAGCGCGCTCGACAAGGCCGGCAAGTGACGGCGCTGCGGCACGCCGAGCCGTGCATGGGAACGATCTTCTCCTTCGACCTGCGCGAGCCGTACCCGCGCGACGGCGCGCTGGACGAGGCGATCGCCTGGCTGCACTGGGTGGACGCGACCTTCTCGACGTACCGCCCGGACAGCGACATCAGCCGGCTCGCGCGCGATGAGGTGGACGTGGTCGACTGCGCGCCCGAGGTGGCGGAGATCCTCGCCCTGTGCGACCGGCTCGCCGAGACCACCGAGGGCTGCTTCAGCGCCTACGCCGACGGCTCGCTCGACCCGTCCGGCGTGGTCAAGGGCTGGGCGATCGAGCACGCCGGGAGCATGCTGCGCGCGGCCGGCGCGCCGAACCACAGTGTCAACGGGGGCGGCGACATCCAGCTGTCCGGCGGTCCCGAGCCGGGCCGTCCGTGGCGGGTGGGCATCGCCGACCCCCTGCGCCCCGGCTCGGTGGCGACGGTCGTCGCCGGGCGCGACATGGCCGTGGCGACCTCCGGGACCGCCGAACGCGGCGCGCACATCCTCGACCCGCACACCGGACGGCCTGCGGACGGGCTCGCCGCGGTGACGGTCGTCGGGCCGAGCGTCACCCTCGCCGACGCCTACGCGACCGCCGCCTTCGTCATGGGGGACGCCGCCCGCGACTGGATCGAGGGCCTGGCCGGTTACGAGGCGTACGGCATCGGACTCGACGGAGGGACCTGGGCCACGTCCGGTCTGCGCGGCGACGCCTCCCCTCAGCCCGTGGCCAGGTCCGGCAGGTCGACCATGTCCACCAGGTCCGCGATCGAGTCGGCGACCCGCTGCGGGCGAAAGGGGTAACGCTCGATCTCGCCCCGGGAGGTCACCCCGGTCAGCACCAGGATCGTGTACAGACCGGCCTCCATGCCGGACACCACGTCGGTGTCCATGCGGTCACCGATCATCGCGGTCTCCTCGGAGTGACCGCCCACCGTGTTCAGCGCGTTGCGCATCATCAGGGGGTTCGGCTTGCCGACGAAGTACGGCTCGACCCCGGTGGCCTTGGTGATCAGCGCGGCGACCGCGCCGGTGGCGGGCAGCGAGCCCTCGTTGGACGGGCCGATGGGGTCGGGGTTGGTGGCGATGAACCGCGCGCCCTTGTCGATCAGGCGGATCGCGGTCGTGATCGCGGTGAAGCTGTACGTCCGGGTCTCGCCCAGGACGACGTAGTCAGGGTCCAGGTCGGTCAGGACGTACCCGACCTCGTGCAGGGCGGTCGTCAGGCCGGCCTCGCCCAGGACGTACGCCGAGCCGCCGGGGCGCTGGTTGTTGAGGAACTGTGCGGTGGCCAGCGCGGAGGTGTAGATCGACTCGATGGGGATGTCGAGCCCGGCCGCGCGGAGCCGGACGTGCAGGTCCCTCGGCGTGTAGATCGAGTTGTTGGTCAGCACGAGGAACCGCTTGCCGGCCTCCCTCAGCCGGGAGAGGAACTCCTTGGCCCCGGGCACGGGCTGCCCCTCGTGCACCAGTACGCCGTCCATGTCCGTCAACCAGCAGTTGATCGGCTTGCGCTCAGTCATGCGACCAAATATCCCGCATGACCATGGACGTTATCCAGCCGGGCCATTCCGGCAGGTGAGACGTCGACGGTCGGGGAGGTGGCCGGACGGCGGATGGCGCTCTCCTCAGCGGCGGAGGCGGTTGATCACCCGGTCGATGCCGCTGGGCGGCGGTCGCCGGAACGGCGCGGCCAGCCGGGTCCGGCTCGTACGGCCGCGCAGCGTCACGGCGCTGCCGAGCCGCCAGTGCGCGGCCTCGCCCGGCCCGGCGGCCGCGACGACCGTTTCCGAGGCGAGCAGCCGGTCCGGCGCGGCCTTGGCGAGGTCGCTGAGCCGCGCGGCCTCGTTGACCGGATCCCCGATCACGGTGTACTCCAGGCGCTGCTCCGCGCCGATGTGCCCGGCGACGACCTGCCCGGCCGACACCCCGATCCCGGCGACGAGCTGGGGGAGCTCCGCCCGCAGGCGGCGCGACAGCTCACGGGCGGCGGCCAGCGCCTGACCCGCCGGGTCCTCGAGCCGCTCGGGCACGCCGAAGACGGCCAGGGCGGCGTCGCCCTGGAACTTGTTGATCAGCCCGCCGTGCCGGGCCACCACCTCGACGACGACGCCGAAGTACGCGTTGAGCAGGGCGACGACCTCGCCGGGCGGCCGCGTCGCGGCCAGGTGCGTCGAGCCCTGCAGATCGACGAAGAAGACGGCCGCCTCGCGCAGCTCACCGCCCAGCACGACGCCGTGTTCGAGGGCGTGCCGGGCGACGTCCTCCCCGACGTGCCGGCCGAACAGGTCCCGCACCCGCTCGTTCTCCCGCAGCCCCGCCGCCATGTGGTTGAACCCGGCCTGCAACCGGCCCAGCTCGCTCGCGTCATAGACCGGGACCGACGCCTGAAGATCGCCGCGTTCGACCCGCGCCAGCCCCTCCCGCACGGACCGGACCGGGTCGGCGATCGCGCGGGCGGCGATGTAGGTCACCGGCGCCCCCACGAGCAGGGCGACGCCGCCGAGCACGAGGATCGTGCCGGCCAGCTGGGTCAGGGACATGCCGTCGACGACCAGCGCGGCCACCGCGGCGGCGACGGAGCCGAGGACCGGGACCGCGCTGCCGAGCGCCCACGCGAGCATGGCGCGGGGCGTGATGCCGAACCACGCGTCGTACTGCGCCGGCCCGGCCGCCATCACCACCGCCGCGATGGGCCGCAGCAGGCGCTCGGTGAGCAGATACACGATCGCGCAGGTGGTGACGCCGCCGAGCGCCGTGATCATGCCGACCTTCAGGGCGAGCAGGCCGGAGTAGGGCGCGTCGATCACGGCCCAGCCGACCGCGCCCAGCCCCCACAGCGTGCCCTGCATCGCCAGCAGCCGCAGGGGACCGCGCAGCACGCCGCGCCGCTCCTTCTCGGTCGGGTCGTGCTCGTGACCGGCGAAGGTGCGCACCGGGCGGAACAACCACAGCCCCCAGGTGACGCCGATCGGCGCGCCGAACACGAGATAGGCGCAGAAGACCAGGAGGTTGACGAACCGGACGTGCGCGGGGTCGGCGATCCCCGGCGGGTCCGGCATCACGAACGTCGAGAAGAGCAGGACGAACAACGCGCCGGCGAGGTTCGCCCCGCCGACCGCGACGATGAGCAGCCACCGCGTGCGGCGTTCGAGCACCGCACGTGAGGCGCCCGGCGGCCCGTCCAGCCGCCCGTGGAGCCCCTTGTTCGTCACCGCTTTGGCGGCCACCGCCCGACTGCCTCCTCGCGCATCTGTGGAAGACCAGTGTGACCGATCCCCGGGAGAACCCGCGCGCGGAGGTTCACAGACCCACCTCCGACGAGGGCGGAACCCAGGGTTTCGGCCTCAGGGCAGGCACCCGGGACGGGGAGAGGGCCTCGGCCTCAGGACGCCGGCCCCGACGAGGGCGCGAACCCGGCCTCAGGGCCGCGACGAGGGCGCGACCTCGGCCTCGCCCGAGCCGACGGGGGTGAACGTGATGAGCCGCTGCCGGGCGTCGCCCGCGAGTTCAAAGTTCTCGAAGCAGAACGTGAGCGTGCCGAGGACTCCGTGGTGGAACCTCTTGACGCCGTACGTGCGCACGTCGACGTCACCGCCCGCCCACAACCGGCGGAAGTCGCCGCTGCCGGAGTGCAGCTCCCGGATCAGCGCCGACAGCTCGGCGTCGCCGGGGTACCGGCCGGCGGCGACCCTGAGCTCACCCACCGTCGCCGCGGCGACCTCCTCCCACTCCACGTAGAACACCCGTCCCTCAGGAACCAGGAACTGGAACCGGGCCAGGTTCCCGCGCGCCGCCGGGAAGGTGTCCAGCGCGAAGATCTGCTTCGCGCCCGGGTTCCCAGCCAGCAGGTCGAACCGGTCGTTGATGACGATGGCGGGCACGTTGATGAGACCCAGCAGGCGCCGCAGCTCCGGCCGGACGATCTCGACCGGAGCGACGTGCCCGGTCCGCCGCCGGGCCGGGCGGGCCAGGACCCGCAGATGCTCGCGCTCCACCGCGTCGAGACGGAGGACCTCGGCCAGGGAGTCGAGCACCTCATCCGAGGGGCGGGTGGCACGGCCCTGTTCGAGCCGCTGGTAGTACTCCGCGCTGATCCCGGCGAGCTGGGCGAGCTCTTCCCGGCGCAGGCCGGGTACCCGGCGCCGGGCACCACCGCGCAGTCCGGCGCTCTCCGGGCTGACGCGGGCCCGGCGGGTCCGCAGGAACCGCCCCAGCTCCCGGTGATCTTCCATGCCCGCCAGTATGCCCGGCCCGGTCACGGCGGCCTCCGGCCCTCGGGCGCGAGCCGGTGGCGCGCATGCGGAAGTGGTGCGCCCAGGGTGGCCCTGCGAGTACCCGTAACAGTGGGGGACTGGGTGACGGGACGAAGCGGCGGCAGGCTGCGGGACGTCCCCGGCCGACGGGGACCCGAGTCCACGAGAGACGGAGATTCCTGCCATGTGTCACAGTGTCGACGCCCTGCCGCCCGCCGCCCCTGTCGTGACCGGGGAGGTCGCCGAGCACGGACCGCTGGAGCTGACCGCGGCCGACGGGAATCGCTTCCGGGCCTACCGCGCGGTTCCCGGCGTTCCCAACGGGCGCAGTGTGCTCCTGCTCCCGGACACCCGCGGCCTGCACCCCTTCTACGAGGCCCTGGCCCGGCGGTTCGCCGAGGCGGGGTTCCACACTCTGGTGATGGACTATTACGGGCGCAGCGCCGGTACCGGAGCCCGTGACGAGTCGTTCGACGAGATGGCGCACCTCGAGCGGCTGGAACCCGCGCACGTGGAGACCGACGCGGCGGCGGCCGTGGCGGCCCTCCGCCGGTGGGACGGCGGTCCGGTGTTCAGCGTCGGTTTCTGCCTCGGCGGCGGGACCTCCTGGCGGCTGGCCGCGGCCGGCCTCGGGCTCGCCGGAGCTGTCGGCTTCTACGGTCCGCCACGCTTCTTCGGCGACCGGACGGCCGATCTGTCGGCACCGCTGCTGATGCTGCTCGCCGGTGATGACGTCGTGACCACGCAGGAGGAGTTCGACGCGCTCGCGGCGGGATTCGACGAAGCCGGGAAGGAGTACGAGATGCACGTCTACCCCGGAGCGCCGCACTCCTTCTTCGACGCCGCATACGCGGAGTGGACGGAGGCCTGCGCCGACGCCTGGCACCGCATCCTCGACTTCACCCGTCGGCACGGCGACGCCCGCGCGTCCTGATCCTTCCTGCCGTGGCCCCTCCCCGCAGGCTCGGCCTCTCGCCGGCCGAGCAGGCCCCTGCGGCTGCGCTGTCCGCGCCGGAGGCGGCCGGCTCCCGCGGCCGGACGGCCTCGTGGGACGGTAGGTCGCATGACCGTGATCGGGAGGATGGGGCTCGGGCTGGCCGCCCTGGGGCGACCGGCGTACATCAACCTCGGCCGGGACGGCGCACTGCCCGCCGAGCGGACGGTGGAGGCGATGCGGGCGGCCGCCTGGCGGGTGCTGGACGCGGCGTACGACGAGGGGATCCGCTGGGTCGACGCCGCCCGCTCGTACGGACTGGCCGAGGAGTTCCTGGCCGGCTGGCTGGACGACCGGGGGCACCGCGACGTCACCGTCTCCAGCAAGTGGGGCTACGCCTACGTCGGCGAGTGGCGCCTGGACGCGGACGTGCACGAGGTCAAGGAGCACTCCCTGGCGAGGTTCCGGGACCAGGTGGCGCGGAGCCGGGAGCTGCTCGGCGACCGCCTCGCGGTGTACCAGATCCACTCCCTGATGGCGGACGGCCCGGTGTTCGCCGACGCCGCCCTGCAGCGGGCCCTGGCCGAGCTCGCCGCGGAGGGCGTACGCGTGGGCTTCTCCACGTCCGGCCCCGCCCAGGCCGAGACGGTACGGCGCGCGCTCGACCTCGAGGTCGACGGGCGGCCTCTCTTCGCGGCCGTGCAGTCGACCTGGAACGTCCTGGAGCCCTCGGCGGGCGACGCGCTCGCCGAGGCGCACGCCCGCGGCCTGCACGTCCTCGTGAAGGAGGGGCTGGCCAACGGCCGGCTCGCGGTCGAGCCGCCCGCGGCCGTACGCGAGATCGCGGCGGCGCACGGGGTCGGGACGGACGCGGTCGCGCTCGCCGCCGTGCTCGCCCGGCCCTGGGCGGACACCGTGCTGGCCGGGGCGGTGAGCGTCGCGCAACTGGCGTCCAACCTCGCGGCCCCGCGCGTCCCGCTGAGCGACGACGACCTCGCCGCGCTGGACGCGCTCGCGATCCCGCCGGAGGAGTACTGGAGGCGCCGCGCCGCCTTGCCGTGGACATGACACGGTATTGACTGAAACACCGTACGGAACCGACCTATATCGGCGAACATGGCTATTGACGCGATGATCGCTATCCGCGACAGTCGTGACACTTGGAGCGAGGAACACGTGTCATGAAGCGGGACGAGAGGCTCGGTGCATGGGTGGATCCGACGTCAGGGGCGCCGTACTGGCGCTGATGGCGACCCTCATCTACTACCTGGGCTTCATCGTCTTCCGCGTCGCCGCGGGCCGCATGCCCGAACTGCGCGGGACCCGGCCGCTCCGCCTCCTGCAGTACACCTACACGGACTGGCTGTGGCTGTCCGGCCTGGTCATCGTGCTGGCCGGGGTGGCCACCCAGGTCAAGGCGCTGACGATGCTCCCGCTGAGCCTCGCCCAGCCGATCTTCGCCGTGAGCCTCCTGTTCATCCTCTTCTACGCCGGCGTCTTCTTCGGCGAGCGGCTCACCGGCCGGGAGTGGGCCAGCGTGGGCCTGTTCGGCCTGGCGACCGCGATGGTCGGCGCGTCGAACGGCCGGCACGAGGTGCTGACCTGCGCCGTCGCCGGACCGCTCACCCTGACCGCCGTCGTCGTCCCCGGCGTGCTGGTCGGTGTGGCGGTCCTGGTCGGCGGTGACATCCGGACGTTCGGCAGGCACGCCCGGCCGCTGGCCGGCATCGCCTACGGGATCGGGTCCGGCGTCAGCCTCGGCGTCTCCGAACTGGCACTGAAGGGAGTGGCCGCGGTCTACAACGCGCACGGGCTGGCGGCCGCGGCGTACGGCACGCCGTACCCGTACGTCGCGGTCGGGATGGCGGCGCTCGGCCTGGCCCAGCTGCAGATCGGCCTTCAGCGCTGCCGCATGTCGATCGTCGTGTCCGTGCTCACCGTGACCGCCAAGACCCAGCTCGTCATCCTCGGCGCACTGCTGTACAAGGAGCCGTGGCCGTCCGACCGTCTGCTGGTCATCCTCCGGATCGCGGCGTTCGTCCTGGCCGTGGTGGCGCTGGTGCTGTTCCCCCGGCACGACGCGGTGGAGGAGCGTCCCGGCACCGCGCTGGTGCCCTCCGCCCGCGAGCGCGCCTGACCTGACGCAAAGGGTCAAAAGCGGTATTTGTCATCTGATGTACTTCGGCGTGCGTCTAAGGGGCAGGGACTCGCGCGGCACCGCGCGTGACGGATCGATGAGGTGGAATGGCCGACAACGACGCTGACGACGTGACGCCGGAGGAGGCGTCGCCGAAGGCGCCGGACTCCGAGGGCCCGGCGGGCGAGACGCCGGCCGCGGAGACGCGACGGGGCGAGAAGAACGACCAAGGCCCGGCAGGCGAGCCTGGTGAGGGCGAGCCCGCGGCGGCGCCGGGTTCCGCGAACGAGGAACCCGGCGAAGGGTCCGCCGCCGAGGGACCCGGCGAAGGGGCCGCCGCCGAGGGACCCGGCGAAGGGTCCACCGCCGAGGAACCCGGTGACGAGTCCGCCGCCGAGGGGGCCGGCGGCGATGAGCCCGCCGAGGGCGGGGCCGGTGAGAAGGCGCCCCCGGTTCCGCCGGAGCCCGTGCGCCGCCGTGGGCGGCGCGTCCTGCGCTGGGTCGCGGTCGGCGTGGTGCTCGCGCTCGTCGCGGCGGGCGGCACGGCCTTCGGCCTGTACGAGAAGCTGCAGGGCAACATCACGAAGGAGCACGTCGACCAGCGGCAGCTGGGTACGAACCGCCCGCCGAAGCTGAACAAGTCGATGAACATCCTGCTGCTCGGCTCGGACTCCCGTGACGGGGAGAACCATGAGTACTGGTCGCCGGACATCGCCGGTGAGCGCTCGGACACGACGATCCTGCTGCACCTGTCGCCGAACCGGGACCGCGCGGTGGCGATCAGTTTCCCCCGTGACTCCATGGTCCACGTCCCGGAGTGCCGGAAGAAGAAGGGCGGCACGGTGCCGGCCTTCTTCGGCATGCTGAACGCCGCGTTCGCCTACGCCGGGGCGACCTGCACCTGGAAGATGATCGAGGCGGACACCGACATCCACATCGACCACTACGTCAAGATCGACTTCGCCGGGTTCAAGAAGGTGGTCGACGCGCTGGGCGGGGTGGAGATCTGCGTGCCGCAGGCGGTGAACGACCCGCGCGCCAACCTGTCGCTGAAGGCCGGCCGCCAGGTCGTCAAGGGCAACGACGCGCTGGGGTACGTCCGTACGCGCTACGGCCTCGGCGACGGCTCGGACCTGGAGCGCATCCAGCGGCAGCAGAAGTTCATGGCCTCGGTGGTCAAGAAGGCCACGAGCCAGGCCATGCTGACCGACCCGACGCGCACGTACCGCTTCCTGAACGCCGTGACCAAGGCGATCTCGACCGACGACGACTTCAGCGTCTCCGCGATGAGGAAGCTCGCGACCAGCCTGAAGGGGATGAGCGCGGGCACCGTGCGGTTCGTCACCGTGCCGACGCAGACCTACCCCAAGGACCCCAACCGGGTGCAGTGGGACATGGCCCAGGCCGGTCCGCTGTTCGACGCCATCCGCAAGGACGACGACCTGCCCGCACCGAAGCCGGAACCGTCCATGCCGGTGGCGCCGAAGCCCGACGAGGTCAAGGTCACCGCGGTCAACGCGCCGAAGAAGGCGGTGCAGGACCTGAAGAGCCAGGGCTTCCACGTGAAGGCGGCGAAGGGCCCGGCGCAGCCGCAGACCAGGATCCTCTACGGGCCGGGCGCCGAGCGCTTCGCCGACGCCCTGGCCGTCGCAGTGCCGGGTGTGGTCATCGCGGCCGACAACACGGTCGCGCCGGGCACCGTGTCCTTGGTCGTCGGCCCCGAGGGCGTGCAGGTGAAGGCCCCGGACATCCCGAAGGTGAACGGGGAGATCAACGCGGCTCAGAATCCGTGTCAGTGAGGACGGCGTCGTTGGGCCGGGGGCCGGAGCGCAGGCCCGCCCACAGTCCCCGGCCCAGGTCTCGTACGAGCGCCGTCCGGTCGGCGGAGCCCGCGAGCGTACGGGCCCAGCGGCGGGCCGTCGCGCCGGCGTAGAGCAGGCGTTCGCCGGGGCCGAGGCAGCGGCTGCGGGTGAACAGCCAGACCTTGTTGCGCACCTCGTGGAAGAACCGCCGCCCCGGATCGAAGTCGGGGGAGGCGGTCCTGTGCACGGCCACGCTGTCCCGGCAGAGCAGGCCGGCGCGCCCGCGCAGCAGCCGCAGCGTGAACTCGAAGTCGTCGTTCCAGAGGAAGTAGTCGGCGATCGGCAGCCCGCGCTCCCGTACGGCCTCGGCGTCGACGAGCACGGACACGAAGGACGCGGAGCGGATCCGGGCGCAGCCGGGCACGGCCGACGGCCGGGACCGCGGGGTGTTCATCGGGTGGTCGCGGCCGTCGGTCCAGACGACGCGGCCGGCGACGAGCGCGGGCGGCCGCCCGCCGCCGTCGCGCCCCCGGTCGCGCGCCGTCAGGAGGGCGGCCAGGGCGTCCGGCTCGGGCACCGTGTCGTCGTCCAGCAGCCAGAGCGCGTCCGCCCCGGTGGCCAGGGCGTGGGCGATCCCCGTGGCGAAGCCGCCGGCGCCGCCGGTGTTGCGGGGGAGCGCCAGCAGCCGGACGCCGGGGAAGCGTTCGCGGACGAGGCGGGCGGTTCCGTCGGCCGAGGCGTTGTCGACGACCACGATGCCGTCGGGCGGGCGGGTCTGCTTCTCGAGGGCGGTCAACGCCTCGGTCAACAGATCTCGTCGGTTGTGCGTGACAACCACGGCGGCGATTTGGGCGTCTTTCAGCTGACACCTCACCTATCACCGAGTTGGGCCATCAATGAAGTCGGCAAAAGTAGCATAAGATGCATTCCGCCTCAGTGGCCGCATCGCATCCCCCTCCACCCCGAGACGGACGCATGGCCGAACCCTTCGCGCTTCTCCTCACCGTCTACGGCGGGGACCGGGCGGACCGCGTCCGCGAGGCGTTCCGCAGTTCGGTGGACGCCCAGACGCGCCGGCCCGACCAGGTGATCCTCGTGCAGGACGGGCCGGTCCCGGCGGAGCTCGCCGGCTGCCTGGCCCGGCTGACGGAGGGGAGCCCGGTGCCCGTGACGTTCCTCCCGCTGGAGCACAACGGCGGCCTGGGCCTGGCCCTGGACGCCGGGCTGGCGGCCAGCCGGTACGACGTGGTGGCCCGCATGGACGCCGACGACATCGCCATGCCGCACCGCTTCGCGACGCAGCTGCCGGTGATCGAACGCGGGGCCGACCTGGTCGGCGCGGGAATGCTGGAGTTCGGGACGGGCCGGGACGACATCGTCGGCAGCCGCACGCCGGTCTCCGACCCGGAGCACATCGCGCGCTACGCCCGGCTGCACGATCCGTTCAACCACCCGACGATCGTGTACCGGCGCACCGCCGTCCTGGCCGCGGGCGGCTACGGCGACATGCCGCTGATGGAGGACTACTGGCTGTTCGCGCGCATGATCGCGAGCGGTGCCAAGGTCGTCAACCTGCCCGAGCCGCTCGTGTACTACCGCGTGGGCGAGGGCGCGTACGAGCGCCGCGGCGGGCTGACGCTGCTGCGGGCCGAGCTGCGCCTGCAGCGTGAGCTGCGGCGCAGCGGCTTCACCACCCTCGCCCAGTACGCGCGCAACGTGAGCGTCCGCGGCGGGTACCGGCTGACGCCGACCTGGATCCGCAAGCCGCTGTACCGGCGGTTCGTGGCCCCGCGCGGCGCGGGGGAGCGGACCCCCGTGGAGGAGACGAGTGAACGCTGACCTGGTGGTGGCCGGCGCCGGCCTGTTCGGGCTGACCGTCGCCGAGCGCTGCGCCCGCGACCTCGGCCTGCGGGTGCTGGTCGTCGAGCGACGCGACCACATCGGCGGCAACGCCTACAGCGAGACCGAGCCGTCCACCGGCATCGAGGTCCACCGGTACGGCGCGCACCTGTTCCACACCTCCAACGAGCGGGTCTGGGAGTACGTCAACCGGTTCACCGCCTTCACCGACTACCGGCACCGGGTCTTCACGGTCTTCAAGGACCAGGTGTACCCGATGCCGATCAACCTGGGCACCATGTGCGCGTTCTTCGGCCGGGCGATGTCCCCGGACGAGGCGCGGGCCCTGATCGCCGGGCAGGCCGCCGAGATCAGTGACCCCGCGAACCTGGAGGAGAAGGCGATCTCGCTGATCGGGCGGCCGCTGTACGAGGCGTTCATCCGGGGCTACACGGCGAAACAGTGGCAGACCGACCCCCGCGCGCTGCCGGCGGAGATCATCACGCGCCTGCCCGTGCGCTACACCTTCGACGACCGCTACTTCGCCGACCGGTACGAGGGCCTGCCCGTGGACGGCTACGCCGCCTGGCTGGAGCGCATGGCCGACCACCCGGGGATCGAGGTCCGCCTCGGCACGGACTTCTTCGACCTGGACGCCGTCGGCAACGTCCCGGTCGTCTACACCGGCCCCCTCGACCGCTACTTCGGCCACCGCGAGGGCGCGCTCGGCTGGCGCACCCTGGACTTCGAGCTGGAGGTCCTGCCGACCGGCGACTTCCAGGGCACCCCGGTGATGAACTACGCCGACGAGGACGTCCCGTACACCCGGATCCACGAGTTCCGGCACTTCCATCCGGAGCGGGACCATCCGGGAGATCGAACCGTGATCATGCGCGAGTACTCTCGCTTCGCCGGGCCCGCCGACGAGCCGTACTACCCGATCGACACGCCCGCCGACCGCGCGATGCTGCACCGCTACCGGGAACTGGCCCGCGCGGAGAAGGACGTGCTGTTCGGCGGCCGTCTCGGCACCTACAAGTACCTGGACATGCACATGGCCATCGCGTCCGCGCTGACCATGTACGAGAACCGGCTGCGGCCGCGTTTCACCGGAGGCACGGGATGAGGGTCCTGCAGCGCGTCGTGCTGCCCGTTCGACGCGATCCGGACGTCGTGAGCCTGTACGTCGACGGCCGCGTCGTATGGAGCGGGGCCGACAGGGACGGCGCGGCGGCGCGATGGTCCGCGGCACGGGCCGGCTCCGAGGCCAGGATCACCGGCCGGCGCGGCCTCGTCGTGCCGACCGGCCGGCGGGTGTCGTTCTGCACCTACTTCAACGCCTTCCCGGCGAGCTACTGGCGACGCTGGAGCGTGGTCGACCGCGTCACGCTGCGGCTGCGGCTGCGCGGCGACGCCATCGTCAACGTCCACCGCTCCACCGGCAAGGGCCTCACCCAGAAGGTCACGCAGGTGGAGGTCGACGCGAACATCACCGTGGTCCGCGAGATCGACCTGCCCCTGAAGCCGTTCATCGACGGCGGCTGGTACTGGTTCGACATCGTCGCCGGCGACCGCGACGCCGTCCTGGACGGCGCGGAGTGGTGCGCCGACTCCGACCGGCCGCGGGGCAGCGCGAGCATCGGCATCACGACGTTCAACCGGCCGGAGTTCTGCGTCGAGCAGCTGCGGGCGATGGGCGAGGCGTGCGACGTGCTCGACGTCGTCGACGAGATCTTCGTCGTCGACCAGGGCACCGACCGGGTCGAGGACCACCCCGACTTCGCGGCCGCCGCCGAGTCGCTGGGCGGCCGGCTGCGCCTCATCGACCAGGGCAACATCGGCGGCTCCGGCGGATTCTCCCGCGCGATGAGCGAGACCCTCGACGCCGGGCGGAGCGACTACGTCCTGCTCCTCGACGACGACGTGACCGTCGAGCCGGAGGGCATCCTGCGCGCGGTGACCTTCGCTGACCTGGCCCGTACCCCGACGATCGTCGGCGGCCACATGCTCGACATCTTCCACCGGTCCGTGCTGCACGTCTTCGGCGAGACGATCGCGCGCTACCGCTGGTGGATGACGCCGGCGGCGCACACCTTCCTCGGGCACGACCTGGCCGAGCACCCGCTGCGCCACACGCCCTGGCTGCACCGCCGGGTCGACGTCGACTACAACGCCTGGTGGATGTGCCTCATCCCGGTCGACATCGTGCGCAAGGTCGGGCTGTCGCTGCCCTTCTTCATCAAGTGGGACGACATCGAGTACGGCATCCGCGCCGCGAAGGCGGGGTTCCCCACGGTGTCGCTGCCGGGCGCGGCGGTCTGGCACGTGCCGTGGCATTCCAAGGACGACACGCTGGACTGGCAGGCCTACTTCACCGAGCGGAACCGCATCATCACCGCGCTCATGTACTCGCCGTACAAGCGGGGCGGCAACATGCTCAAGGAGAGCCTGTTCATCGCGACCAAGCACGCGCTGGCGATGCAGTACTCCACGGCCGAGCTGATGCTGCTCGCCATCGAGGACGCGCTGCGCGGCCCCGAGCACCTGCACGCGTCGATGACCACGAAGATGGCCGAGCTGCGGGCCCTGCGCGCCGGGTTCCCCGACGCGCAGGCCAAGCCGGACATCGACAGGTTCCCCAAGGTCAAGCGGCGCAGGCCGCCCCGGCGCGGCCGCGAGCCGGAGCCTCCCCACGGGCGCAAGGCGATGGTCAGGACCGCGCTCGGCGGAGTGCTCCGGCACTCCCGGCCCGTCGACTCCCACCCCAGGAGGCATCCGGAGGTGGCCGTGCCGCACGTCGACCAGTCCTGGTGGCTGCTGTCGCGCTACGACAGCGCCCTGGTCACCTCGGCCGACGGCACCAAGGCGGCCTGGTACCAGCGGGACCCCGCGCGGTTCCGCTCCCTGCTGCAGCGGGCCACGGCCCTGCACGCGCGCCTGGCGTACGAGTGGCCGCAGCTGAGCCGCCGCTACCGCGCCGCCATCCCCGACCTCGCCTCGCCCGAACGCTGGCGCGAGACGTTCGAGGCCGCGCGGCCGGAGAAGCCGTCCGAGGCGGCGACCGGCCCACAGGATCCGTCCGAGGCGGTGACCGGGTCGGAGACGGCGGCCGGGCCGGAGGAGACGTCCGTGGCACCGGCCGGGCCGGAGGAGACGTCCGTGGCACCGGCCGGGCCGGAGGAGACGTCCGTGGCACCGGCCGGGCCGGAGGAGACGTCCGTGGCACCGGCCGGGCCGGAGGAGACGTCCGAGGCCGCGGAACGGCCGGAGGAGCGATGACGGTTCCGCCCCTGACCGCGCCGGGGAGCGGCGGCGGTCTGCTGGAGGTCGCCCGGCGGAGGTACCTGCTGCGGCTGCTGGTGCGCCGGGAGCTGCGCAGCCGCTACCAGGGATCCCTCCTCGGACTGGGCTGGTCGTACGTCCGTCCCGCCGTCAACTTCGCGGTCTACTTCTTCGTCGTCGGCATCTTCCTGAAGATGAGCAAGTCCATCCCCGGGTACCCGGTCTTCCTGTTCTCCGGGATGGTGCTGGTCAGCTTCTTCACCGAGACGCTGATCACCAGCACGTGGTCCGTCATCGGGAACGCGCCGCTCGTCCAGAAGATCTACCTGCCGCGCGAGATGTTCCCGGTGTCCTCGGCGCTGGTCTCGGCCGTGCACATGGTGCCCGGCATGGCGATCCTGTGGGGCGGCGCGCTGCTCGGCGGCTGGCGGCCCTCCACGCTCGCGTTCGGGTCGATGGCACTCGGCCTGGCGATCGTCGCCGTGCTGGGCCTGGCGTTCGGCCTGCTGTTCGCCGGGATCAACGTCTTCTTCCGCGACTTCGGCCAGGTCGTCGACATCCTCAACATCGTCATCCCGTGGACCGCCCCGATGATCTACCCGTGGACGGCCGTACAGGACTCGGCGGGGAACGGCCTCGGCCTGCAGATCTACCTGTCCAACCCGCTGGGAACGGCGACGCTGCTGTTCCAGCGGGCGTTCTGGTGGCCCGCCGACCCGCGTCAGGCGCACCTGCCCGACGGCACCCCGACGTTCCCGGACGGCAGGCACGCGTTCCCCGACCACCTGACCGTACGAGGACTGGGGAGCCTCCTCGCGGCCGTCGTGCTGCTGGGGCTGGCCCAGATGGTCTTCTTCCGCCTGCAGCGGCGGTTCGCCCAGGAGCTCTAGTTGGAATCGATCGTCGTCGACGGCGTGACCAAGCGTTTCACGCTGCGCCACGCGCACTCCATCAAGGAGATGACCGTACGCGCCGCGCGCCGTCAGAGCCTGTCGGAGCGGTTCACGGCCCTCGACGAGGTGTCGGTCACCGTGGAGCAGGGCGAGTCACTCGCCCTGATGGGGCTCAACGGGTCGGGCAAGAGCACGCTGCTCAAGCTGATCTCCGGTGTCATGCAGCCCGACGCCGGGTCGGTCGGAATCCGCGGCCGGGTCGCGGGCCTGATCGAGGTCGGCGCCGGCCTGCACCCCGACCTGACCGGCAAGGAGAACATCTTCCTCAACGCCGCGATCCTCGGCATGAGCAAGGCGGAGACCCAGGCCAGGTACGACGAGATCGTCGCATTCTCCGAGATCGAGAAGTTCCTCGACACGCAGGTGAAGTTCTACTCCTCCGGCATGTTCATGCGGCTGGGCTTCTCCGTCGCCGTCCACACCGACCCGGACGTCTTCCTCGTCGACGAGGTGCTTGCCGTCGGCGACCCGCCGTTCCAGAAGAAGTGCCTGGAGCGCATCGAGCAGCTGCACGGCGAGGGACGCACGCTCGTCATCGTCTCCCACGACATGGGCACGCTGGAGAAGGTCTGCGGGCGGGGCGTCGTGTTGCGCGAGGGCCGGGTCGCGTTCGAGGGCGAGATCACCGAGGCCGTCGACTTCCTCAATCCGCCGGACGGCCCCCTCGACGCCGCCCGCCGGCAGCGGGGTCGTGAGGAGGCCAGGCTCGCCGCCGCCACGCTCAAGGCGGAGAAGGCCGCGGCGGCCGAGGCGGCCAAGCTGATCGACGAGCTCATGCCCGACGCCACGGCCCTGCCGGACCCGCAGGCGACGCTCGAGTACGCCCTGTCCCTCGCCGAGGGCCAGGAGGGGATGGCGCTGGAATTCGGCGTCTTCTCCGGCCGTACGCTGCGGACCATCACCGCCGCCTGCGACGGCAAGAACGTCTTCGGCTTCGACTCCTTCGAGGGACTTCCCGAGGACTGGCGGGAGGGCTTCCCCGCCGGCACCTTCGCCGTGGACGCGCCCCCGGAGGTGCTCGGCGCGGAACTGGTCGTCGGACTGTTCGAGGACACCCTTCCCGGGTTCCTCGACGAGCACCCCGAGCCGGTCGCCTTCCTCCACCTCGACGCCGACCTGTACTCCTCGACGCGGACGGTCCTGCGTCACGTGGGACCGCGCCTGCGGCCCGGCAGCGTCGTCGTCTTCGACGAGTTCTTCGGCTACCCGGGGTGGCGCGAGCACGAGTACCGCGCGTGGACGGAGTACGTCGAGCGGGCCGGCCTGCGGTTCCGCTACGAGGGCTACACGCGCGGCAACGAGCAGGTCATCCTGCGGATAACGGAGCGGTGATGAGTACGAAGCGATGGGTGTACGCGGCGGTGGCCGCGCTGGTCGCCGGCGCGGGCGTCACGGTGGCCGCGACCCACTCCGGCGGAGGACGGGCCGTCGACACAGAGGCCGCCGAACCGGCCGCGGCGACCCGCCCGGACGGAGGACGGCCCCCCGGCACGGGCGCCGCCGCGGCGGTCCGCCCGGACGGACGGCGGGCCGCGGGAGCGGGCGCCGCCGCATCGGCCGCCGCGAGGCCGCTGCGGGCCGGCACCGGTCTGTACCCGCGCGTCGTCCGCCTCGCGCACAGCGGTGCGGCGAACGGCCGCGTCATCGCGAGCGTCGTCACGTTCACGGGGAACGCCGGCCTCGGCTCGGTGTACGAGAGCACGGACGCCGGCAGGACGTTCCGGCAGATCGGCTCGATCGCCGACTCGTACGGCGCCGCGGGCAAGGGCGCGTGTTGTGGCACGCTGTACGAGCTGCCGAGGAAGGTCGGCACCAGCCCGGCCGGCACGCTGCTCTGGGCCGCCGCCTTCGGCCGGAACGTCACGCCGGACCGGCGCATGACCATCCGGCTGTGGCGCAGCCTCGACCATGGGCGCACCTGGGCGTACCTGTCCACGATCGCCACGGCGAAGACGGCGGGCGGCCTGTGGGAGCCCGAGCTGACCGTGTCCTCCGACGGCAGGCTGGTCGCCTTCTACTCCGACGAGACCGATTCCCGCCACAGTCAGAAGATCGTGCGCGTCCGCTCCTCCGACGGCCGTACCTGGACCGGCCGCACGGACACCGTCGCCTTCACCGCCAAGGCCGAGCGGCCGGGCATGCCGGTCGTACGCCGCCTGCCGAACGGCCACTACGTCATGAGCTACGAGGCCTGTGGCTCCCGAAAGTGCGAGGTACGGCTCCGGACGTCGGCGAACGGATGGAGCTGGGGCAAGGCGACGACGCCCGGCACCCGCCCGAGCGTCGGCGGCCGCCACTTCGCCCACGCCCCGACGATCGCGCCGCGCCCCGACGGATCGCTTCTCCTGGTCGGCCAGACACTGGTGACGGCGAGCGGATCGGCGGCCTCCGGCAACGGCCGTACGCTCTTCGTCGGCGCGAAGGGCGGCGCCGGTACCTGGCGCGCGGTGACCGCGCCGGTCGCCGTCCCGGACGCCCGCAACGACTACTGCCCCAACTACAGCTCCGCGCTGCTCCCCGCGGCCAAGGGCACCTCGGTTCTGGAGATCGCCACGGACTACGCCGGCACGGTCTGCACCCCGTACTTCGCGACCGCCGCCACGGGCTGAGCCGCGATGCCATCGACGAACGGTTCCACGGCGGCCGGCGCGCAGGACGCGGCGCCGACGAAGACCGGGGACGCGCGCGGACCCGTACGGCCGCCGGGACGGCTCCGCGAGCTGGACCTGCTGCGCTTCGTGGCCGCCGCCGCCGTCATGCTGCACCACTTCACCGGGGTGCCCGCGCCGGAATGGCCCGGCGGCAGCGCCCGGAAGATCTTCCCCGGCCTGGGGGAGGTGACGCGGTGGGGCTTCCTCGGGGTCGAGCTGTTCTTCCTGATCAGCGGCTTCGTCATCCTGATGAGCGCCTGGGACCGCGGCGTGGGCGACTTCGCCGTGTCCCGGTTCACCCGGCTGTTCCCGGCCTACTGGGTGAGCGTGTGCCTCTCGCTCGGCGCGTACCTGGCCTTCCGCTCCTACGTCCCGTTCGGGCCGGGGACCGACGGGCCCGTCATGCGGTTCCTGCCGAATCTGACGATGCTCCAGGAGGGCGTCGGGTCCCAGCGCATGGAGGTCGTCTACTGGACCCTCTATGTGGAGCTGCACTTCTACGCGCTCATCGCGCTCCTCGTCTGGCGGGGCGTCACGTACGGCCGGTGCGTCGCGTTCATGACCGGCTGGCTCCTGCTCAGCGTGTTCGCCATGGAGGCCGACTTCGGCTTCGCCAAGGTCCTGCTGCTGTGGCGGTACGCGCCGTTCTTCGTCGCCGGGATGGGGTTCTTCCTGATCTACCGGTACGGGAGCAACCTCATCGTCTGGCTGCTCATCGCCGTCGCCTGGGCGCTCGGCTGCTACTACGACCTGAAGTACAACTTCCCCGACTTCATCGTGCCGGGCGTCTCGGAGTACGTCATCCCGGCCGGCGTCACGTTCGTCTTCGTCATCATGGCGCTCGTCGCGACGCATCGGCTGGCGTGGCTGCGCTGGCGCGGCCTCACCCTGCTGGGGATGCTCACCTACCCGCTGTACCTGGTGCACCAGACGATCGCGCGGACGCTCGTCCCACGTCTCTACCCGCACCTGAGCCGGTGGGCGGTGCTCGGCGTCCTGATCGCCGTCGCGCTGGTCTCGGCCTACCTGATCTACCGGCTCGTCGAGGCCCCCGCACAGCACCGGCTGCGCGCCCGGCTGAAGACCGCGCTGGCGCAGATCCGCCGGAACGGCCTTCCCGCGGAGGCCCCGGACGGGGTTCGCGGCGACGCGGCGGCGCGACGCCCAGGGGACGATGCCGAGGTGCCGTCGTCCTGAGGGAGGTCAGCGGGCGGGCGCCAGGTCGATCGCGTCGATCTCCGCGCTGCAGGTCTGCCGGGTGAACCGGATCGTGTTCCGGCCCGCGTTCAGCCAGACGTCGACGGCGGTGATGGTCCACTGGTCCCAGCCGTACGGGCGGTAGACCAGCCGCTCCCGCGGCCGCCCGTTGACCGAGAGGAGCTGGCCGCACGGTGCGTCCATGCCGTCGGCGGCGCGCACGTACATCCGGTAGCGGCCGCCGCTCGGCAGCGGGAGCGCGAACTCCAGGTAGCTGTCCGGCGCGGCGAGGTACCCGGCCTTGCCGTTGCCCGACGCCCGTGACGTGGTCAGCCGTTCGCCCTCGTTGATCGTCGTGTACGCCGGCTTCTCCGCCTCCCACCGCGTCATCGGGACGCCGGTCAGCGCGGCGTACCACCGCGCCGCCATCTTGGAGTAGCCCCCGTAGGTCGGATGGATTCCGTCGGCGGACAGGTCGGCCCTCGTGAGCGCCGCGTGCATGTCGACGAGGTGGACGTGCCGGCCCCGTGCGGCCCGCGCCGACACGATGCCGGGGATCGCCGCGTTGTACCGCCGGGCGAGCCGGTCGCCGGCCGGGTCGGCCAGCGGGACGATCGTGGCCACGTACACCTGCGCGTCCGGCAGCGTCGCGGTGATGAGATCCACCAGCGCGGCCAGCCGCGCCGGAGCCTGCGGCAGCGCGCTCCGCTGAATGACGTCGTTCGTTCCGATGTGCAGGAGGACGACGTCGGGACGGTAGACCCGCAGCCACTCCCGCACCCGGACGGCCAGCTGGTGGATCCGCCATCCGGGATGGCCTTCCTCGTTACGGTCGCCCAGCTGCGGGGGACCGGTCGCCCGTGACCCCACGAAGTCGGCCGACCTTCCGTCGGCCTTCAGGTACTGCCACAGATCGCTGCGGTAACCACCGGACGTCTGCAGCCCATCGGTGATCGAGTCTCCGAGCGGCATGATCCGCAGCGGCGGACGGGGCGTGGCGCTCGGGGTGGGGCGACGGGGCTCGGTGACGGCAGGGGATCTCACCTCCGCGCACGCCGCCGTGACGAGCAGGCAGGCGCTCGCCACGGCCGCCAGCGTGGCCCGGAGGCGGCCGGTCACGACCGCGCGGCCTTCTGCCCGATCCGGGACGGGACGCTCACGGCAACGGCCTACGCCACAGCGTCGGCTGCTCGCCCTGGTGGTCGGTGCTCACTCCGACGGCGAGCAGGTCGCCGCCCAGCGGTGTCATCCCGGTGAGCCATTGGTCGCCCCGCCCGGACAGGCCGGTTCCCTCGGGCGTCTGGGCGGTCCAGGAGCGTCCGTCGCGGGAGGTCCACAGCACGACGTCCGAACGGCCGAGCCGCCCGCCGGCGCCGGTGACGACGAACCCGCGCGGGGTCGCGGTCGCGGCGGTGACGATGGAGTTGCGGTCGCTGGAGTCCGGCCCGTCCGGGCCGGCGGCCGGCAACCGGACCTCCTGCCACGAGGCGCCGCCGTCCGGCGAGACGAACGCGAACGCCCTCCGGCCGGAGGCCGTGGCCGCGGACCCCGTGGCGACCACCACGTTGCCGACGGCGGCGACCTTGTCGAACCACCCCTCCAGTGCGCCGGACGGCAGCGGTATCCGGTGCAGCGTCCACTTCCTGCCGTCGGCCGACGTCCAGGCGGCCGGTCGGCCCCTCGGCGCGTCCTTGACCGCCGGATCGTTCAGCCCGCCGACCGCGACGTATCCGAACGAGCCGCCGACCACGCCGCGCATCCAGCGGTTGGCCTGCTGATCGCCGGTGAGGTCCGGTCCGGTGCCCCGGTCCCAGTTCTTGAGATCGGCCGAATGCCACGTCCCCGCCGAGAGGCCGCTCTCGCCGACGATCACATATCCCGCCGGCCCGACCGTCGCGGCGTACGTGGCGACGTGGTCGGCGCCTCCCGGCGCGAACGCCTTCCCGCCGTCGACCGCCCGCCAGGTCGTCCCGTCGTCGGAGGCGACGATCAGGGGATGGTTCACGTCGAACCCGACGGCGAGCCAGCCCGCGTTGCCGGACACCACGCTGATGAGCCGCTGCTTACCCGGCCGGGCGAACACCTGGCCGGGCGCCTGGGCCCGGCTCCAGCGCCTGCCGTCGGCGGACGTCCAGGCCGCGGCGTCACCGTTCGTGCTGCCCACCGCCACGCTCAGCCGGGAACCCGTCGCCACCGAGGTCAGCGCCTGGTCCGGCTCGACCGCTCCGGCGATCCGGGTGGGGTCGACCGCGATCTCCTGCCCGAGCGGATCGCGCACCGCGAGGACCGCGTCGGCGTCCTGGGTCCCGGCCTCCCGCCCGGCGACGATGGTCGCGCCCGCGGTCACGGCCATGCCCTGGATCGAGACGCTCGACGGCGTCGGCACCTCCCCGGCGTTCTGCCACGCCCGGCCGTCCGTGCTGCGGGCGAGCAGGACCTTCCGGTCGCCGCCGATGAGGGCGGCCACGCCACGGTCGGTTCCGGCCAGCCGCTGCAGACCGCCGTAGCCGGGCAGGTGGATCTCGCCGGCGGTCTGCCACTGCTTCCCGTCGGCGGACGTCATCATCACGCCGTACCGCTCCGACTTCGAACTGCCGTTCCGGCCCGCGACGAAGCCGCTCGACGTCGCCCCGATCGCGATGCCCGGACCGGCGGTGCCCTTCGGGTGCGGGACGTCGACCCATCCCCAGGACCGCCCGCCGTCGGCGGACCGCCACACGGCGTCCTTGACGACCCTGCCCTTGTGATCGGTCGTCCACCCGTAGACGATCGCGGTGTTGCCCACGGCCGCCAGGTCGACGAGGGACAGCGGGCCGCCGGACAGCGACATCCTGAGCTGGTCGTTGCCCAGCCGCTCCCAGTTCCGGCCGTCCGAGGAGAGCCAGACGACCGGCACCGCGTCGCTGTAGTCGCCCTTCTGTGACGTGTCGCCGATGGCGACGAAGCCGCTCGCCGTCCGCGCGACCCGCGCGATCCGGTCGCGGCCGAAGGACGCGCCCGCCGCGTCCGGCTGCCGCACCCACGACGTGCCGTCCTTGCTCGTCCACACGGCCGTCCCCGCGTGCGAACTCCCGAGCGCGACCCAGGCGCCGCCCGACCCGGCGACCACCCGCGGGACGTCACCGTACGCGGGCTCGGCGCCGTCGGCCGTACGAAGCCCGGCGAGCCGGAACGAGCGCCCGCCGTCGGTCGAGACGAGGAACTCGGCCCGGTAGTCCGCGGTGTCGGCCTCGCCGCCGATGGCGACCACGGTCGAACCCGACGACGCGACCCCGAGCAGTTCCTGGTCCCGCCCGTCCGCACCGGCCGCCGGGTCCGCCGCGAACAGCCGGCCCGCGAGCCGGGCCGTCGGCGTCTTCGGCGCGGACTTCTTGTCGCCGCCGGTGAGGACGTACACGCCGCCGGCGACCAGCCCGGCGATCGCCACGCCCGCGACGCCGATGAGGACGGGCCGCAGCGGTATCCCCCGACGTCTCGTCCGGCCGGGGGTCTCCATCCGCCACGGCTCGTCGAAGCGGACGGTGTTCTCCCCGGAGGTCCGCGAGTCGCGCCCGAGGTCGCCGGGCGGCCGTGGCGTCGACCGCGGAACCATTGCCGACGGTGGCAGGTCCAGGGCGGTCGACCGGTCCCCTCCGCCCGCGTCGTAGGCGGGGAATCGCGGCGCGGGCGGTTCCTGCGCACCCGCGTCGTAGGGAGGAAAGCGCGGTGGGGACGGTTCCTCAGCGCCTGCGTCGTAGGCGGCGAAGCGCGGTCCGGGCGGCTCCTGCTCATCGGGGCCGTACGGATCCGGGGGAGGCGGGGACACGGCGGGGGAGGGCTCGACGGCCGGATCCCACACCGGCTGCGGCGGAATCCGCCACGGATCGGCCGCCGGCTCCGGCGCCCACTCCTGCGTCTCGGGCGGCGCCTGTCCTTCTGGCGGGCCCTCCTGCGCCGGAGGGCTGGACGGCGGGGGTTCTTCCGGTGGTGGCGCGTACGGCGGGGAACCGGGCAGACCCGGCGGCGGAGCGCCGTACGGCGGCGCGGGAGGCGCGGCCCAGGGCGGAAGCGTCGGCCGAGCCGGATCCGGGCCCCAGGCCGGGGGCGGCGGGGGAGGAGGTGACCACTGATCGTCGGACGGGGGCTCCTTGTTCGGATCGTCGTCCGGCGTCTTGTGCCCGGCCACGCGCACCCTTTCCGTCCATCGCCCGGAGAGGCGACCCCGAACCCGACCTCCACACAGAGCGTCGTGGCCAGATCTTATCCGGGCAAAGCGGGTCAAGCGGCGCAGTCACTGTCGCATCCTCGGCGCTGCGAACAAACGAGCCGCACGACGTCGTCCGCCCTGTCAAGAACGCGAGGGGCCTCCGAGCGCAGGCGGCGAAGAGTTCCCCAGGCGCCAGGTGCAGCGTCTGCTCGGCCTGGTCGGCGGTGATGGTGCCGCCGTCGAACAAGAAGTTCGCCAGCGCTGGCCGCCCGTCGGGTTGCGGCGGCACCCAGTCGACGAGGAGGAGACCGCCGGGCCGCAGCTCGATGCCGGGTTCCACAGCCGCCGCAGCGCCGCCACGGCCCCGAGGTCTCGCCGACCGGGGCCGCGGCCTCGCTGCTCAGGCGGCCGGGCGGTCCTCGTCGTGGCCGTCGTCCGCCACCTCGCGGGCGAGGACGTCGCGGAGCGCGGCGGCCGTGCGTTCGGGCGCCAGGTCGGTGACGTACGCGCCCGCGGCCAGTTCGCTGCCGGCCAGGTACTTGCGCCTGGTGGCGGTCCGATAGGGCGGCGAGAGCTCCAGGTGGAGGTGGGTGAGGTCGGCGTAGCCGGGGACGGCGGGCCCCTGGTGCACCGCCATGACGTAGGGCATCGAGAAGCCGAATAGGCCGTCATAGGCGACCAGCACCTGCTTGAGCACGCGCGCCAGGTCGTCCCTCTCAGGTGCGGTGAGCGACGGCAGCGCGGGCGCGTGGCGGCGGGCGCTGATGTACACCTGGTAGGGAAAGCGCGCCCAGAACGGCACGTACGCGGCGAAGGCGTCGCCGGTGACGACGAGTCGCTCGGAACTCTCCTCCCGGATGACGACATCGCACCACACGCACGACCCGTGCAGCGACCGATACCGCCGCGCGGCGGTGATCTCCTGCGCCGGGATCGGCGGGATGTCGGGGTAGCCGTAGATCTGGCCGTGCGGGTGGTGGAGGGTGACGCCTATCTCCTCGCCCTTGTTCTCGAACGGGAAGACGTAACCGATCTCCGGGCGCCGGCCGAGCACGGTCGTGCGGTCCGCCCACACGTCCACGAGGGCGCGCAGCCGGGCGACCGACAGCTCGATCAGCGTGGCGTCGTGGTCGCTGGTGAACACCACGACCTCCGCATGGCCCACCGCCGGCTCGACCGGAGTCAGCGCGTCGCCGACGACCGAAGGCTCCAGAGGGTGGGCGGTGAACGACGGGAACCGATTGTCGAAGGTGACGAGTTCGTATGACGCGTGCGGGATCTCGGTCGGCGGCCCGCCGGGCGCGGTGGGGCATAGCGGGCACTGGTCGGCGGGCGGGAGGAACGTACGGTTCTGTCGGTGGGTGGCGAAGGTGACCCACTCACCGCGGGTCGGGTCGTATCGCCGCTCGGTCATGGGACCTCCTTCGTCGGCCCCATGACCAAGGTGCTGTGCTTGCCGATTCCCTCGCTCCGCTCGGTCATGAGGCGTCCTTCGTCGCGTAGTAGGTGATGGCCCGGCCGTCGGCGAGGTGGTCGTGCTCGGCCCGTAGCCCGAGAACAGGCGCGGCGAGGTGGCGGAGGAGGTCCGCGAGCACCGCCGTGGCCATCGGGTCGCCCCGTCGTACGGCCGCGAGCAGCGGGAACTGACAGACGAGCAACCGGCCAGGCCCGACGCGGGTCTCCCCGATGATCGTGCCGGCGATCTCGTCCGGGAACGGCTTCCACATCCCGGCGACCACGTGTCCGGGGAACGGACCGTCGCCGATCCGGGTCCACACCACGTCCGGCACGATCGACATCGACTCGACGGACAGGACGGTGGCCTGCGGCAGCGAGGGCACCGCCAGTTCATCGGTGGTGAACAGGAACGGCGTCGATCCCCAGGCGGTGGCGACCTCGGTCAGCTCAGCCGTGATCGGCAGGTGCCGGGCCCGGTCCGCGTCCTGCGCCAGGACGAGGACCGCCCGCCCGGCGGCCAGCGCCTCGGCGGCCAGGGCGCCACTCTGAGCGTCCAGCGCGTCCTCTGCCACGACGAGCGGCGCCGTGTCGTCGGTGACGACATCCGCCCCGGCCAGGTCGCTCGCATCGCCGACGAGCCGTACCGCGACCCGCGCGGGCTCGGACGAGACCACGTGCACGGGATACCGGTTCGATCCGACCACGTCGTCTCCGACGAGCCGTACGGTCAGCTCATGCGTCCCGGTCACCTCGGGCGCCGGCACGCGGACCGTCGCGACCTCCGATGCCGTGTGCGCGGGCAGGTCCACCGGGCCGTACCGCACCGTACGCCCGCGGAGGGTGACCTCGAGGACCACGCCGGAGAGCGCGGGACCGTCGTTGGCCACCGAGACGGGCACCTCCACCGCCTCGCCCGCGGCCACGGTCCAGGTGGCCCGTGCGACGATCGGCAAGACGTCCGCGCAGGCCAGGGAGAACTCGGCGAGCGCGGCGGGCTTGGGGGCGCGTTCCAGGCTCCACAAGCCGTTGAATTCGTGCGGCACGTCGGTCAGCTCGGTGACGCACCAACCGGCGATGCCGTCCTGGCGGCGGAACAGCTCGACCTGCAGCCGGTCGGCGATGCCCTGGTATCGCTGCGTGCCCTCGACGAACGCCGCCACCGTCCTCGGCCACGGCGTCCGCTCGATCGCCGTGCTCAGGTCGGCGCCGTACCACCAGAACGGTCCGTCTTCGCGCGGACCCAGGTCGGGCAGGCCCCAGTCGCCGAACTCGCTCACCAGGAACGGGCGAGGCGAGGCGGCCCACGGCGCGGTCTTGGCGGCCAGCTCCGTCAGGTACGCCGTGGACAGCCGGCCGTACCAGTGCGCGGTGAGGATGGGGCTCTCGAAGACGCGATCCGGGTCGGGGTCCACCCAGTCGTTCTCGATGACCGGGCGGGTCGCATCGGCGTCCGCCACGGCGGCGTAGAGGCGCCGCGCGAAGCCCTCGTACCCTTCGCTCGCGCGGGACGGCTCGTGCTCGAGTCCCAATTCGTTCATCGCCGACCAGAGCACGATGCTCGGGTGGTTCCGATCGCGGCGTACCTGTTCGGTCGCTGCCGTGGCGCACCGGTCGGCCACTTCGCCGGTGAAACCCAACTCGCCGTGCGCGATCGGCTCCGCGACCGGGATGTCGCAGTGGACGAGCATGCCCAGCTCGTCGCACACGTCGAGGTAGACCGGGTCGAACGCCTTGATGTGCAGCCGCAGCGTGTTGAGCCCGAGCCGCTTGGCCTCGGTGACCTCGGCCTCGATCGCCTCGCGGCCGGGCTCGGCGTACAGAGTGCCGGCATAGAAGCCCTGGACCAGCGCGCTGCGCATGCGGTACGGCTCGCCGTTCAACACGAGCCGGTCGCCCTCGACCGTGATGGTCCGCAGCCCGAAACGCGTCGTCCGCTGGTCGCTGACCTCATCCTCGGCGGTGACCGTGACCTTCGCCTCGTGCAGCACCGGAGACTCCGGCGACCAGCGCGCCGCGCCGGCCGGGCCGAAGGCGATGGTCACCCCGCCGTGTCCGCCCGGCGGCAGGACGGCCTCCTCTTCGCGCACGTCACCGGGTACGCCCGCGCGGACCCGGGCGGTGACGGTGTCCGGCGAGCGGTTGGACAGTTCGACGGCGACGGTCAGGTCCTCGGGGTCGCCGTTCACGAAGACGTCCTCGATGGCGATCGGCCCGTGGCGGCGCAGCGTGACCGACTGCCAGATGCCACCGTAGGTCAGGTAGAGGCTCGGCGGGCTGGGGAACGCCTGGTTGGCCCAGCCCTGCTTGCCGTGCGCTGTGCGCGGGTGCTCCGGGTCGGTCAGGGCGTGGTCGGTGACGCGTACGGCGAGGACGTTCTCGCCCGCGACGAGCGCGTCGCCGGGGTCGAACTCGAACGGCGTGAACGCGCCGAGGTGCGCACCCAGCGCGACGCCGTTGAGGTAGACCTCGGCGGTGTCCATGACCGCGCCGAACCGCAGGGTCCATCGGCCGGACGGGTCGTCGCACGGGAAGGTTCGGCGGTACCACGCAACGCCGTCGAGGGCCGGGTCGACCTCCGCCTCCCACAGCCCGGGTACGGTGACGGGCCGCGACGGAGCGTCGGCCAGCCCGGCGATCCCGGGGTCGCCGACGATGAGGTCCCAAGTGCCGTCGAGGGTGAGATGCATCGTTCCCTTTCAGATGGTGAGCCGGAGGACGTTCCAGGACACCGGCGGCAACTCGACGAGCAGCGGCTCGCCGGGCCGTACCGGAATCTCGCCGCGCCGGGGGGTAACGCGGCCGGGGGCGGTCGCGGTGTTGGCGGCGCCCCGATCCGCGTCGGCCAGGACGATCCGTTCGGCGTTCCGCACGGGCGGCAGGGCGCGGGGGTCGAGTGTGAGGCCGACGGCCTCATCGACGTCCCGGTTGACGGCGAACACCGTGATGCCCTCGTCGTCGCGGGTCGCGACCGCGTCGACGAGCGGGACATCGCCGTACCTGGCCGTCTCGTACCGCGGGGTGTCGAGTACGACCCGCAGCGCGTCGCCCTTCGCGTACGCCGCGACATGCGCGAAGGGATGGAAGATCGTCTGCCGCCAGGCCGGCCCGCCCGGCTCGGTGCGGATCGGCGCGAGGATGTTCGCGAGCTGCGCCTGGCAGGCGACGCCGATCCGGTCGGCGTGCCGGAGCAGGGAGATCAGCAGGTTCCCGACCACGACGGCGTCGGCCACGTTGAACAGGTCCTCGCTCATGCGCGGCGCCTGCTGCCAGGTGCCCCCGTCGAAGGAGTCGGTGTACCAGACGTTCCACTCGTCGAAGGAGAGCTGGATCCGCTTTGACCTGTGCAGCTTGGCCCGTACGTGGTCGGCGGTGGCGATGACGCCTTCGATGAAGGCGTCCATGTCCACGGCCGAGGCGAGGAAGCTGGGCAGATCGCCGTCCTGGCCATAGTAGGCGTGCAGAGAGATGTAGTCGGCCTCGTCGTAGCAGTGCTCGAGGACCGTGGCCTCCCAGCTCCCGAACGTCGGCATGTGCCCATTCGAGCTGCCACAGGCGACCAGTTCGATGCTCGGATCGACGAGCTTCATCGCCTTCCCGGTCTCCTGGGCGAGCCGGCCGTACTCCTGTGCCGTCTTGTGGCCGATCTGCCAGGGCCCGTCCATCTCATTGCCCAGGCACCACAGGCCGATGTCGTACGGTTCGGCCCGCCCGTTCTTCACGCGACGGTCCGACAGGGCCGTGCCACCGGGATGGTTGCAGTACTCCAGCAGATCGACGGCCTCCTGGACGCCTCTCGTCCCCAGGTTGACCGCCATCATCGGCTCGACCCCCGCCCGGTCGGCCCACGTCATGAACTCGTGCAGGCCGAAGGCGTTGGTCTCCAGCGACTGCCACGCCAGGTCGAGCCGGGCCGGCCGCTCCTCGACGGGCCCGACGCCGTCCTCCCAGCGGTAGCCGGAGACGAAGTTGCCGCCCGGATAGCGGACGACGGTGACGCCCATCTCCCGCGTGAGCGCCAGCACGTCCTGCCGCAGCCCGTCGGCGTCGGCGTCCGGATGGCCGGGCTCGTAGATGCCGGTGTAGACGCATCGGCCCATGTGCTCGACGAACGAGCCGAACAGGCGTGGCCGTACCGGCCCGACGCGGAACGCGGGGTCGAGGATGAGATTGGCGGTCTTCATTTCAGTCCCGTCGTGGCGATGCCCTGGATGAACCTGCGTTGCACGAAGAGGAACGCGATCACGATCGGCACGGTCGTGAGCGTCGCCCCGGCCATCACCACGCCGTACTGCGTGACGTGCTGGCCCATGAACAGGGCCAGTCCGGCGGGCAGCGTCTCCATCTTCGTGCTGGTGGTGAAGATCAGCGGCCACAACAGGTCGTTCCAGTTGAACATGAAGTCGAACAGGGCGATGGTCAGCAGGGCCGGTGTGGACAGGGGGAGGATGATCCGTGCGTAGATCCGCCAGTCGCCGGCCCCGTCGATGCGCGCCGCCTCGTCCAGGGAGCGCGGAATGCCGAGGAAGAACTGCCGAAGGAAGAAGATCCCGAAGGCGTTCGTGGCACGCGGGATGATCAGGCCGGGGAAGGTGTTCATCAGCCCGAGCTTGGCCACGATCTGGTAGGTCGGGATGAGCGTGACCTGGTACGGGATCATCAGGAACAGGATGATCGCGACGAACAGCACGCGCCTGCCGGGAAAGTCGAGTCGGGCCAGGGCGAAGGCGGTCATCGAGTTGAACAGCAGCGAGAAGACCGTGACGCCGCCCGCGAAGATCACCGAGTTGATGAACTGCCGCACGAACGGGATCTGCCGGGTCACCTCCCGGTAGTTGCTCCCCGTGAGGTGCTGGGGCAGCAACTGGGCGGGATGCCCGGTGATGTCGGCCTCCGGCTTCAGTGACGCGAAGATCATCCAGGCGACCGGGAGCAGGATCACGGCCACGGCCAGTACCAGCCCGGCGTAGAGCAGTACACGGCGGCTCATCAGTACTTCACCTGCCGTCGGCTGAAGTAGAAGTTCTGCACGAGGCTGATCACGAAGACCAGGACGACGAGGACCCACGCGGCCGCCGAGGCGTACCCGAAGTCGAAGTCCGTGAAGCCCTTGCGATATATGAGGTAGACCAGGGTCTCGGTCTTGAAGAACGGCCCGCCGCGCGTCATGACGAAGATCTGGTCGAAGGCCTGCAGTGAGGCGATCGCCGCGATGACGAACACGAAGAGCGTGGTGTTCGAGAGCAGCGGCCAGGTGATGTTGCGGAACCTCGCCCACGGGCCCGCGCCGTCGATCGCCGCCGCCTCGTAGAAGTCCGTCGGGATGGTGCCGAGCCCGGCGAGATACATCACCATGTAGAACCCGGTGTTCTTCCAGATTCCGACGAACATGACATACGCCATCGCCCAGTTCGGGTCGTGTACACCGTTGCCGAGCGACAGTCCGGCGTGCTGCAGCCAGCGGGGGAGCAGCCCGATGTTGGGATCGAGTACGAAGTCCCACGCGATTCCCATCACGCCGAGGGACAGCACGGCCGGCAGGAAGATAGAGGCGCGGAAGAACGACCGGCCGCGCAGCCGCCGGTTCAGCATCAGCGCGAACGCCAGCGCCAGCCCTACCGAGATCGGGGTGACCACGGCCGCGTACTCCAGCGTGTTGACCAGGTCCCCCCGGAACGTCGCGTCCGTGAGGAGCTTCCGGTAGTTGCCGAGCCCGACGAACGTGGGCGGAGCGAATTGCGAGGCGTCGTAGAAGGAGGTGCGCAGGGACCAGATCATCGGCGACGCGAGGAAGACACCCAGGATGATCACCGACGGTGCGATGAAGCCGTACGCGCTGAGACGCCGCCGGGCGCGCAGCGACAGGCCGCCGCGCGCCTGGAGACCGGATCGTCGCATGGACCGGTCAGCTCCCCGAGACCATCGACCGGAGCTGGGTCGCGCCCTGCTTCAGGAGCGTCGCCGGGTCGCCCTTGCCGTTCAGGATCTTCTCGAACGTCGGGTCGATGACCTCGCTCTGCATCTGCGGGAACTGGGTCTGGCCCGGCATGAGCGGAACGGCCTTGGGCGCGTACTTGGCGAACACCGCGACGTTGGGGTTCTTCAGGTCGGCGGCGCCGATGTCGGTGCGGGTGGGCGGGAAGCCGGTCGTGTTGGCGAAGTAGATCTGGGAGTCACGGGAGTTCCAGAAGGCGATGAACTCCTCGGCCGCCTTCTTCGCCGCGCCCTTCACGCGGCTGCCCACCGAGAACTGCACGCTGTCGTCGATCGTGGTCTGTGCGGCCGGCCCGGCGGGCACCATCGCGACGCCGTAGTCGATCTTGGCTTGGTCGAGGGAGGACGTCAGCCAGGGTCCGTTGACCTCCATGGCGGCGGTGCCGGCCTGCATGAGCTTGTCGGCGTCGGCGCCCGACGTGCCGACCGGCATGACGTGGTCGTTACGGACGAGGTCGGTCCAGTACGTCATCGCCTGGACCGACTGCGGGCTGTCGAGCGTCACCGTCTTACCGTCGGAGCCGATCACGCCGCCGCCCTGGCCCGCGAGCAGGATCGGGATGCCCTCGACCGAGTCGTGCGTGCCCATGGTCAGCCCGTACTGCGCCGGCGCGCCGCCAGGGCCCTTTCCCTTGGTCAGCTTCTTCAGGTCGGCGGTCCACTCGGTCCAGTTCGCCGGCGGCCCGGCGATACCGGCCTGCTTGAACAGCTTCTTGTTGTAGTAGAGGAGGAGCGGGGTGAAGTTGGCCGGCAGGCCGTACTGCTTGGCGGCGTACTGCCCGGCCTGCAGGGCACCGGGAACGATCTTCGACTTGTCGATCAGGCCGCTCGAGAAGGCGTCGTCGAGGGGCTGGAAGACCCGCTTGGAAGCGTACTCCGCGAGCTGGTTCGCGCTCATCGCCGTGATGTCGGGGCCCTTGCCGGCGCCGTACGCGGGCAGCAGTTTCTGGTAGAAGACGTCCCACGGCATGATCTGCATGTTCACGTGGATCTTCGGGTGCGACGTGTTGAACTCGTCGACGAGATGCTCGACACCGGGCCGGTCGCCACCGGTGAAGCCGTTCCAGAATGACACGGTCACGGTGCCGCCGCTGCCGCCGCCCGACGAACCGGACCCGCCGCACGCGGCGGCGGTACCCAGCGCTGCGAGCGCGGCGAACACGGTGAGCTTCCTGCGTAGGTCCACGGCGTCTCCCCTCATCCACGTGCGATGAGCCGTCGGCACGGCTCCCATCGCCGGGCCGGAATTACCGGGACGATACTCGTGAAGGTAATCGATGTACACCCCTCACCTCGGAGTAGTGAGGGATGGAGCGCACCACACTTCCAACGATGTAGTAGTCGATATACTCTCGTCCCCGAAACGGAGCCACATACCGGGGGGCCGGCCATGACCAGCACGTCACCGCAGCCGGGACGGCGCTCGGCCAGCATGAAAGACGTGGCGGCCCGTGCCGGAGTGTCGGTCAAGACCGTCTCGAACGTCATCAACGGCGCCGCCGTCGGCGCCGGCACCCGCGAGCGGGTCCAGCGCGCCATCGCCGACCTCGGCTACCGGCCCAATATCAGCGCCCGCAACCTGCGTCGCGGCCGCACCGGCATCCTGGCGCTCGCCGTGCCCGAGCTCGATCAGCCCTACTTCGCCGAGCTCGCCCGTCTCATCGTCGATGCGGCCGAAGAGCACGGTTACACGATCATCATCGACCAGACCGGCGGCGGCGATCGGCGCGAGCAGTACGTCATCGACGGCATGGGGGCCAAGCTCGCCGACGGCGTCATTTTCAGCCCGGTCGCGATGGACCGCCTCGACATCGCCCGACGCGTCGACACGACACCGCTGGTCCTACTCGGCGAGCGGGTCTCGGCCGGACCGGCCGACCACGTCGCGATCGACAATGTCGCTGCCGCCCGTACGGCCACCGCGCACCTCGCCGGTCTCGGCCGACGCCGGATCGCCGCGATCGGCGCGCAGCCGGACCACGCTCAAGGCACGTCGCGTCTGCGGGAGACGGGCTTCCGGGCGGCGCTGGAGGAGGCCGGGCTGCCGGTGGAGGAGTCGCTGATCGTGCCGGCCCGGGAGTACCACCGCCGTGACGGTGCGGAGGCGGCGGCGTACCTGACGGAGCTGGAGCACCCGCCGGACGCGGTGTTCTGCTTCAACGACACCCTGGCACTGGGCGCGATGCGGACGCTGCACGACCGGGGCTACCGGATTCCGCAGGACGTGGCGGTGGTGGGTTTCGACGACATCGACGACGGCCGGTACAACGTGCCGAGCCTGACGACGGTCAGCCCGGACAAGGCAGGCATCGCCCGCTCGGCTCTGCGCCTTCTCCTGGACCGCATCGAGGCGATCGACTCGCCCCCGCGCGAGGTGACCGTGAGGCACGAGCTACGCGTCCGCGAGAGCTCGGGCATGACCACCCGCAGGCCCCACTCCGGGTGACCCATGCTCCGCGGAGGGGACTTCCGGCCGTGCGGCCGGCGCGGTCAACCGTCCGAGACGCCTACGTCGATGAGCACGGTGGCGGCTCCGAGGCTCAGCCGTGCCGCGGCTGCGGCGCGCGGGCCGGAGGGCCGTCATGCCGTGCGGCATGACGGCCCTTGGTGCCGGGACGGGGATTCAGCGGAGGGTGACGGTGGTCGACAGCGGGAGATCCGTGGCGGAGTTCCCGGCGTAGACCGTGCGGGTTCCGGTGCCCAGGACCCAGGTCTGGCCCGAGGTGGACCAGGAGGAGAGATCGCGGGCCGCGACGGCCAGGTGGACCGTACGGGATTCGCCGGGCTGTAGCTGGACCCGGTCGAACTGGACGAGCTTGCGCGACACCTGCTGGATGCTCGCGGGCAGGTTCGGGGAGGGGCCGACGTAGATCTGCGGTACGGCGGCACCGGCGCGGCGACCGGTGTTGCGGACGGTGACCCGCACGTCCAGATCGCCGTCACCGGTGGGCTGGACCCGCAGGTTCGAGTAGGCGTAGGTGGTGTAGGAAAGGCCGTGGCCGAAGGCGAACTGCGGGGCCACCTTGGTGTCGGCGTACCACCGGTACCCCATGTCCAGGCCTTCGGACCAGGTGATCTGGCCGTTCTGACCGGTCGAGCGCTCCGGGTGACCGGCGAACGGGGTGGCGTCATCGCCGGTCGGGAAGGTGACGGGAAGCCGCCCGGACGGGTCGGCCTTTCCGTACAGCAGGTCGGCGGTCGCAGTGCCGCCTTCCTGGCCGGGGTACCACATCTCCAGGACGCTCTTCACCTTGGACAGCCAGGGCATCTGTACCGCCCCGCCGGTGTTGAGGACCACGACGGTGTCGGGGTTCGCGGCGGCGACGGCCTGGATGAGCCGGTCCTGGTCGGCGCCCAGGGTGCCGACGTCGCCCGGGGTCGTCGTGGTGTTGGCGTCATCGACGAACACCACCGCGGTCCTGGCCTTGGCGGCGGCGGCCGCCGCGGCCTTGATCCCCGCCTGGACTCCGGCCCAGGAGAAGCGGACGGTGGGTGCGGCCGCGGTGTCGGCGGCGGGGGCGTAGCCGAGTGAGATCTTGTGGCGGCCGGGGGTGAGGTGGACCTTGACGCCGACGTTGGTGAGGCCGAGGTACTGACCGTTCACCGTCGGCCCGCCGGGATAGGTGTTGGGCAGGATGGTGGACGGCTGCGCGAGAGTCTGATCGGTGCCGTCCACCGACAGCGTCGCGGTGCCGGTCGCCCCGGTGCCGGGCCCCTGAGCGAGGCCGGGGTTGATCCCGCCGTTGTACGCGGAGGAGTTCCCCGAGGACGTGCCGATCGGCCGCTGCAGCCACAGCCAGTAGTCGTCCTCGGTGGTGACGTTGAGATCGCCGTCCCAGGTATAGCTGTCGCCGCGGACCAGGTCGGTCTGCCGGCCGTCCAGGGCGGAGTCGACCTTGGTGCCGATGACCTTGCCGCTAGCGTCCTTGGCCGTACGGGTCAGGCCGGGTGCGCCACCGGCCGTGGTCAGAGCGGTGACGGTGGTCCCGACCCGGTCGATGCCGGGCGTGAGGGTGGCGCGGTCTCCGGCGATGGAGCGGGCCGCGTCGTACGGGCTGATCCTGTTGCGGTCGCCGAAGCCGCGAGACCGCTCACCGCCGGGGCTGGAGGGCAGCAGGTCGGCGGTCGGGCCGATCAGCGCGACGCTCTGATCACTGCGCAACGGCAGGGCACCGTCGTTCTTCAGCAGTACTCCGGCCTCGTCGGCCAGCTCACGGCTGGTCGCGATGCCCGCCTGCTTGTTCACCGCGGCCGGCGCGGATGAGATGCGGCGCACGCCGCTCTTGGCACTGCGCGGATAGGTGGAGTCGTCGAGCAGTCCGAACCGCTGGTACTGGTACAGGATGCGGGCCACGGACTGGTCGAGTGCGCCGGCGTAGGTCTTGTCGTACGTCGCGGAGGCCGGGTCCACGAGCGGCTTCAGCGCCGCGGGGGCCAGATAGGAGGTGACGAACTCCTGGTCCATGCCGGCGAGCAGGTCGCTGGTCGACTTCGCGGCGAAGTAGTCGGAGGTGACCCAGCCCTTGAAGTTCCACTGGTCCTTGAGGATGCCGTTGAGCGCGCCGCTGTTGGAACAGGCGTAGTCGGGCCGTGCCTCCGCACCGCTGATCTGGAACTTGGCGTACGAGCACATCACCGAGGTGACCTTGCCGTCCTTGACGGCCGCCTCACTGGGCTGCAGGTACAGCTCGTGCGCGGTCTGGTCGGTCACGACCGACGGTGTGTTCTGGTCCTGCCCGTTGTAGATGGTGAAGTGTTTGACCTGCGACATCAGGCCGGTGCTCTGCAGTGCGTTGATCTCCCGGCCGGTGAGCTGCGCGGCCAGGTAGGGGTCCTCGCCGTAGGTCGTCATGTTCCGCGCCCAGGTGGGCATCCGGGCCAGGTCCACCTGCGGCCCGTAGATCAGGTCGACGTCCAGCGCCCGTCCCTCGGTGCCGACGCTGCGGCCGAACCGCGTGATGGCGTCGCGGTCGAACGAGGCGGCCAGCCCGAGCCGGGTCGGATAGGCGGTGGCGTCCTTGTAGACGTTGACACCGTGTGCGTCGGCCTGCCGTATGTCGGGAATCCCGAGCCGGGGCACGCCCAGGATGATGCCGGCCTCGCCGTGCGGATCGGGGTCCGTGCCGCCGTGGACGAGTCGGAGTTTCTCATCGACGGACAACCGGCCGACCAGCCAGGTGACCGTCGAGGTCCACGGCGCGTTCGCGGCGATCGAAGGAGACCCGTTCGCCTGGTTCGACGGTGGGGAGGCGGCGGCGGGGGAGGAGAGGGACAACAGGAGGGCGGCCGCACACGCGGCGGCCGCCGCTGTTCTCTTGCCGAGCATCGTGCTCCATTCGTGAGCCCCGGATCGGGGCGGGGTGAAACCACGGCGATCGCCTGGCCAGGCCGTTTCCGCTGCTCGGAGTAAGCCAGACCGGGATCTTCCGAAACAAGACTTCCCGGCGATTCCGGTCCCGGCGGGAACGAAACCGCTGGTCCAGCCGCTATTCGAATGGCGTATACGGACTATCCACAAGACAGATGGTCCACTGACCGAAACCCGAGGTCGGAGTGCGGAGGGTCTCTCGGAAGCGCCAGAATGGAAGGAGGTGCGCGCTCTTGGGTCTAGGGCGCTGTCCGGTTTCGGAGGCGTCGAGGTATGCGGCGACTGTTAGTGATCATGACGCTGGTTCTCGCGTCGGCTGGGGCGGGGTGCTCGCTCGTCGGTGCGCGTGAGGGGGATCCGGTCGTGGCCGTGCCGCCGGCTTCGGCGCCGTCAGCGATGGTGCGGGCGGTGGGCGACGCTAAGCCGTGCATCGTGCGTCGTGCTTCAGACAGTGCCCGCCCGAGGGGTCTGGTCGCGGTCCACCCGAACCCCGCCGGCGTTGTCGTCGTGTGGCTGCCTGGTATGAATCAGCACCCCTGCCGTGCCGAGTTGACGCGGGGGGATGCCGATTCGGCGCGACGCCTTGCCAAGGACGTCGAAGCGGCGCCGAAATGGCCGTCCGGAAATTTCAACTGCCCAATGGACGATGCCTTGGGCGCCGAACTGTACTTCGAACAGTCCAAGCATGCGAAGGCGGAACTGGTCGATGCCCAGCTTTCCGGATGCAGAGGAATCACCGCTCCGGGTAGGTCGTCTCGCTGGCTCACCACCCGATTCGCCCGCGACCTCGCGTCGATCGCACCCGCCCCTTGGCGCGTCCGCCTGACGGGCTGACCGATCGATCTGGAGCGGATACGATGATCAGCCTGCTCTGCCAACCGCGGCCTGACCACGAGAACCTGCGGCGCAGGCCACTTAGCTCTCGTTTTCGGCGAGCCTGATCATCAGATCCTTGCTCGCGTGGAACAGTTCGGCGAAGCTCGGGTACTCCTCGGCCTCCCCGTATTTGGGCGCGAACTCGTAGGCGGTCCAGCGGCCTCTTCGAGTTGCTGCTCTGGTACGCCCAGAACGGCCACAACCCCGACTGGGCCCAGTCGATCACCGCGTACGAGGCCGTCGCCCAACTGATCAGGATCTACCAAGGGCAGTACATTCCACCTCCCTTCCAGACCGAGGACTACGCGCGAGCCCTGCTGCAAACCAGCAGCGACGGCAAGGACCTCGACGAGACACTCAAGGCCAGGATGGAACGACAGGCCACTATCTTGGGCAGGCCGGATCCGCCCTACGTCTGGGTCCTCCTGGACGAGGACGTCCTGGACGACTGCATCGGCGGACCCGAGGTCATGCAGGCGCAACTCCGGCACCTGCTCGAACTGATGCAGCGGCCTAACGTCTCCATTCGCATCATCCCGCGCTCGGCAGGAGCGCATATCGGGAAGGACGGCCCCTTCCGCATCATCACTGTCGATTCCCGCGATATTGCCTACGCTGGAGCAGCGAGAGGTGGTCGGCTGATCGAGATGTGCGGCGAGGTCGACCAGTTCAAACTGGACCTCGACCGGATCGGACAGAAGGCAGCGTCCGAAGACGCCTCGCGCATCCTGATCGAACGGCGATTGGAGACCACCGAATGGCGATGCAGTGGCGCAAAAGCTCAATTAGCACCGCGGTCAACGACGAGGCGTGCGTCGAGGTGGCGTCGCTGACCTCGCAGGAGATCGACCTCGATCACTGAGCGACACGGCGCGGCTCGTACGGTCCCTGCGATCACCGGGACCGTACGGCCGCGCCTCGGCTCATGACGCCTACCTGAGCCACTCGGCGGTGGGCCAGGTCTCGCGGCGCCAGGCGCTGTCCCAGAACATCCACTCGTACTCGGTGGCGCGGAAGAAGGCGCTGGTCATCGCCTCGCGGGTGGCCGGATCGGTCGTCGCGGCCAGGCGGTCGGTGATGCTCTTGGCACGTTCGGTGGACTCGGCGAAGGCCGGGTCGGAGTAGGTCGCGATCCAAGCGCGGTACGGGTGTTCCTCAACGTCCGCGGTGTTCTCGAGCAGGGCCGTGCCGACGTCCTGGTACACCCAGAAGCACGGCAGTACCGCCGCCGCCAGCACCGGATACGGATCGGCGAGGGCCGTCGCCTGGAGGAACGACGCGTAGCCGAGACAGGTCGGGGACGTCTCGATGCCCGCCAGGTCCTCGGCGGTCAGCCCGAACTCCTCGATGTAGCCGGCGTGCAGCGTGCGCTCCGCCGCCAGCGCGGCGTGCGCGCTCTCGGCGAAGAAGACGGCGTCGTCGGTGTCGGTGGCCCGCGTCGAGGCGACCGCGAGCGCCCGGGAGAACGCCTCCAGGTAGCGGGCGTCCTGCACGATGTAGAACGCGAACCGCTCACGGTCCAGCGTGCCCGCGCTCAGTGCGGTGTTGAACGGGTGCTCGTGGATCGCGCCGAGCAGCCGGGCCGAGCGCTTCCACACCTCGTCACAGAACATCGGGATCTCCTTCAGCGGTCGGCGGACGGCACGGTACGGACGCGCGACAGCACCAGGAGAGAACCGGTCACGGCGACGTCCCTTCGCTAGCCCTAACTAGATCAGGTTCAACGGGTCTGCTCTCAGCCCGGGAGATACCGGGCACCCCGCGTCACCGCCGACCGTAACAAGGACCGGCCGGGACTTACCACTCACGGGGGCATGGGAGTGGATCACGCCGCCGCAAGCATCGTGATCGTCACGAGGACGAGCAGGCCGAGGTAGGACCGGGCGTACAGGTGGTCGGGGATACGCGGGGGGCGGCGGCGAAACGCGATGATGACCGGGATCGCGCCGGTGAGCAGGCAGGCGGCGGCCGTCGGGTCGATGAGGCCGATGAGATGAGCGCCGGCGGCCGGGCCGGCGGGCAGGGAGACGAGGGCGGCCGGTACCGCGATGACGAGGGTGAGCGGGTTGGCCAGCGCGGTCGCTGCGTGCATGGAGTGCCCGGCGCGGCGGAGCATCGGGACGGTCATGACGCTGCCGCCCACCCCGAGGAACGCCGCGACCGCGCCGATCGGTGCGCCCAGGGCGGCGGGGATCGGCCGCGGGCCGCGCGGTGCGGCCTCGCCCGGTGCGTGCGGGCGGATGAAGCCGGGGCGTACCAGTAGGTCCACGATCGCCGCAACGAGATACCCGACGAAGGCCCACCGGGTCAGGCCGGGTGGGACGAATCGCGTCAGGAGCGCGCCGGCCGCGCCGCCGGCCGCGAGCAGCGTGAGCAGGACGGCGCGGCCGCGCAGCGCCGCCAGGAGGTTCCGGCGGGTGGCGGCCGTGGCCAATCCCGCGTTCACCACCATCACGAGGGCGGACGTCGCCGTGGCGACCCGCATCGCGCCGGATCCCAGGGCGGCGTCCGACCACACCACCACCGGCACCGTGACGAATCCACCCCCGAAGCCGAACAGCACGGTCGTCACCCCGGTCATCAGCCCGATCCCGAGCAGTACGACGAGTTCCACGGACTCAAGACCATCAGGCCGGGTCGAGCGCGCGCATTCGAAGATCGGCATCATTCCTTCGTGTCTCGGCCACTAGCCTGGTCGGGTGAAGAACGTGTCGCTGGCCGAGGTCGACCACCTCTCCCGCGCCGTCCTCCCGATCGGCACCGACTACCCGCCCGGGCACCTGCTCGACTGGCACGAGCACCGCCGCGCGCAGTTCCTGTACGGCGCCACCGGCGTCATGATCGTCGAGACTCGCGACGGCACCTGGACCGTCCCCACCGACCGCGCCGTCCTCATCCCGCCCGCCATCCGTCATCGCGTCCGGATGCTCGACGTCAGCACCCGGAGCCTCTATATCGAGCCCGACGCCGTCCCGTGGTGGCCTGCGGCCTGTACGGTCGCGGACGTCACTCCGCTGCTCCGGGAACTCCTCCTCGCCGCTGTCGCGTTCCCCGCCGAGTACGACCTGGCCGGCCGGGAGGGCGGCATCGCCACCCTGCTCCTCCACGAGATCGCCGCGCTCACGCCTCTTCCACTGCACGTCGCCCTTCCGGCATCCGCCGACCTCGCCGCCCTCTGCCGGGCCTACCTCGCCGCCCCCGACGCCGGGGTGACCAACACCGAATGGGCCGCCCACCTGTCCACCAGCGAACGCGCCTTCACCCGCCGTTTCCGCCGCGAGACCGGCCTCAGCCCCGCCGTCTGGCGCACCCGCGCCCGTCTCCTCGCTGCGGTTCCTCTCCTGCGTGCCGCCACCGTCACCGAGGTCGCCGCCCGCCTCGGCTACGCCTCACCCGCCGCATTCACCACCGCCTTCACTCGCGCCTTCGGCCGGCCACCGTCCCGCTTCTCCCGGCCGTAGCGGCATTGACCTATCGCGCCAGGTCGATCTGGTAGCGGATGAAGCCGTTGTTCTCGGCCATCGCGTCGTACAGCCGCCGGGCCGTGGCGTTCGACTCCTGGGTGTGCCAGTAGACCCGGGAGCAGCCGTGGGCCCGCGCCCAGTCGGTGACCGCCGTGATCAGCGCGCGGCCCACGCCCCTGCCTCGTGCGTCGGGTTCGGTGAAGAGGTCCTGGAGGTAGCAGACGTCGGCGTCCGGCATCGAGGTGCTGGGATGAGTGAGGAAGTGCACGATGCCGACGAGCCGTCCGTCGAGTTCCGCGCCGAGCGCGTGGATGCGGGTGTCCGCCTCGAACTCCCGCCAGGCGCCCTCGTACATCTCGTCGGGTTCGACCCGCCCATAGAAGGCGATGTAGCCGCGGAACAGTTCCTCCCAGGCGGCTCGGTCGGACGGAACGAGCCTGCGAACGCTGATCATCGGTCTCCTGCACGATCGGATGGGGCCTGGCCGTCGACGGCCCGCCTTCGGCTCCCGAGCGTACGGACGAGCGATCGGCGCGAACACGGCCACTCGCCCCCGAAAGGGCGAGACCAGTCCAGGCTTCCGGTAGGGCTGGCCGTACCCGCGAAGCGGGGGATGGCGGCAATGCGCGGCCGACCGGTGCGTCCGTAGGTTGAGCGTCCGATGCGACCTTCGATGCACCGACTCGGGCTCATCCGCGCGGCCGACGCGGCGCCGTACCTTCGCGGGTTCGTCTTGTCCGGAATCGCCACTGTCCTGGTCACGCGGGCCCTGTTGGCGCAGACCGGCTATCCCAAAGTGGGCGGCGGGAACCTGCACATCGCGCACGCCCTGTGGGGCGGCCTGCTCATGGCCGTGGGCCTGGGCATCGCCGTCGCCTTCCTCGGCAGAGCGGCGCGGCTGTGGGCCGCGATCGTGGGCGGGGTCGGCTTCGGCCTGTTCATCGACGAGATCGGCAAGCTGGTGAACAAGACCGGATACTTCTACCGGCCGGCCGCCGGGCTCATCTACCTGACCTTCGCCGGGCTGGTCCTCGTCTCCCAGTGGGCCGGCGCACGGGCGCCGCTCAGCCCGCGCGAGCGTACGGCCAACGCCGCCTCGACGGCGCTCGCCGGATTGAGCCCGGGGCTGACGCCGCAGGAGCGCCGAGCGGCCGTGCGCCTGATCGCGGACCTGGACGGCGAGGTGCCCGCTGCGCTCCTGCGTCTCCTCGACGCGGTGCCGGAGCGCCGGCCGTACGTACCAGGACCGGTGTGTACGGCGGCCGCCCGCGTCCGCGGTCTCGCCGGTCGCCTGGCGAGACACCGCGTCGTCCGTGACATCGCCGTCTGCTACCCGGCCGCGCAGGGAGCGCTGACACTCGCCGGGGTCCTCGCCGACGACGTCATCACCGCGCATCCCGCCGAACGGCAGACCCTCGCGGTCGTGGCCGTGGCCTGCTGCGCCGTCGTCTCGGCGGCGCTGGGCGGGTACGGGGTGCTGCGGCTCGCCCGCGACCGCCCGGCGGCCTTCCGGCTGTGCAACGCGGCCCTGCTGGTCGACATCCTCGCCGGACAGGTCTTCAAGTTCACGATCAACCAGTTCGCGGCGCTGTCCGGCCTCGCCGTGGACCTCCTCGTCGCCTGGATCATCGCGACGGAGTTGCGCGGGCTCACGGCTCCTCGGCCGTCTGTGACTGATCTAGGAGTTCGCGCGCGCGGTTGAGCTCCGCGGCGGCGTCGGGAGTGCTCGCAGTGGACGCCGCAGCGTCCAGCAGGCGCGCCACGGCGCTGCCTTCGACCCAATGTTCGAGCGTGGTGTACCACGCGGCTTTGGAGAAAGCGCCGAACCAGATATCCGCGACGAGCCATGCCAGGTGACGCGCCGCCGCCTCATTCTCGCGCGTCTCCCAGTGCGCGAGATACGGCTCGATGGGCACGCCGAGATCACCATTGGACTCCAAGAAGGAGAACGCGGAGAACTCGCGGGGGAACTCGCTCAGCAGCGTCGGCCACCAGGCTCCGAGGAACGTCTCGATGGCGGCGCGCTCGTCATCCGGCCAGGTCGCCCACAGCAAGTCGACCTTTTCCAAGAAGATCGACGCGACGGCCTGTTCGGAGACCTCATCATCGGCGATCAGCTCCAGAACGCGGGGCAGGAAGTGCTTGAGCTCCGCCTCGTCGCCCCAGGTGGACAGCGCGCGCCACATCAGCGGGTGGAGGTCGTCCGCGCTGAGCAGGCGTAGCGGTCTCGCCCGCGTCGCCGCGACCTCGGCCGGGGTCACGCAATGCTCGCAGTAGTCGATCTCGGCGGGGAGCGGATGGCGCGCGAAGGCGGAGTAGAGCCGTTCGGTGGCCTCAGCCAGATCCGGGAATCCGATCACGCCGGACGACGATACGGCCTGTCGGTCTCCGCGGGTGGCTTCCGCGCGAGGACGAGCCGGTAGCGCGGGCTGCCGTCGTCGCGGCGGCCCATCAAGGGCACCGTCGTCACGGTGAACCCGGCCGCCGTCAGGTCGTCGCGGACCGCGTGCAGCGGGCAGGTGCGGTAGTACATGACGAACGGGGGACGCCACACGGCGTTCCGGACCCGCATGGCCAGGTCGAATCCGAGCAGCGCCCAGTACCAGCCCGACGTGACGGGCGGCGGCGCGCCGAGTGGGAACGCGAAGAGCCCGCCGGGCCGCAGCGCGCGGTACACCCCGCCGAACAGCGCGGGCCGTTCGGCGGGCAGGAAATGCCCCAGCGCTCCGAAGCTGACCGCCAGGTCGAAGGCCCCGGCGAAGGGCAGGGCCCGGACATCGGCCCGTACCCATCCGGCGGCCGGGTGCGCCCGGCGGGCCTGCGCGAGCATGCCGGCGCTGAAGTCGACACCCGTCGTCCGCCCCTGGCACAGGGCTTCGAGGACCCGCAGGCCCGCGCCGGTGCCGCAGCACACGTCCAGCCCCCGGCCGAACGGCCCGAGCGGGCGCAGAGCGTCGGCGGCCGCGTCGAGAACGGCGTCCGGAGTGCGGAAGGGCGTGTGGTCGAACTTCGGGGCCAGCAGGTCGTAGCCGCGTTCGACCGAGGACAGCGCCTGGATCGCCAGTTCACGCGGAGATGGGCCTTGAGGCGAGAACACCGGCCCAGGGTAAGCCGGAGCGGCGATGGCGTGCTTCACTTCGGCGGGTGACCGAATACGACGTGCTGCGGGTCTTCTGCGGGCCGGACGGGAACGACGGCAACGCGCTGGGGGTCGTACGGGACGGGGCCGCCGTGCCTACGGAGGGGGAGCGGCAGGCGTTCGCGCGGCGGCTCGGGTTCAGCGAGACCGTCTTCGTGGACGACGCCGAGCGCGGGGTCATCGACATCTACACGCCGACGCTGCGGCTGCCGTTCGCCGGACACCCCTGTGTGGGCACGGCCTGGCTGCTCGGCGTGCCCGCGCTGATCACCCCGGCGGGGCGGGTCCGCGCCCGGCGCGCGGGGGAGTGGACGTGGATCGAGGCGCGGGCGGAGTGGGCGCCGCCGCGCACGCTGCGGCAGTACGGTTCGGCGGCGGAGGTCGACGCGTTGCCGGTGCCGCCGCCGGGGGAGTGGATCTACGCGTGGGCGTGGCAGGACGAGGCGGCCGGCCGCGTACGGGCGCGTGCCTTCCCCGGGCGCGACGACGGGATCGACGAGGACGAGGCGACCGGCGCGGCGGCGCTGCTGCTGACGGCCCGCCTCGGCCGCGCCCTGACGATCACCCAGGGCCGCGGCTCGCAGATCGTGACCGCTCCGGGGCCGGGCGGGCTGATCGAGGTCGGCGGCCGCGTTCGCCCGGCAGGGACCGTGGCGTAGGCCTTATGCGTCCTCGGTGTGGGTGCCGCCGTCGTGGTCGGATTGCCGCTGATGGTGACGGCCGGCGACCGGTTCGCCCGGTTTGTCGCGGCAGCATCGACGTCACAGTGGCTGATCAGATCCGGTGCATGTTCGTGGTCATCGCATGGGTCCGGACGGGCGCGACGCACTCACTTCCTGCCGGGGGCGGCCATTGAGCGGGTCATCGGCCGGGGGAGGGCTTGGGGGACCACACGCCGGCGGCGGTGCCCTCCTCGACGTGCCTGCGGTACGTCATGACCTTGTCGTGGATGATCGCCAGGCTCGCGGTCAGGTCGGCGATCTTGGCCTGGACCGTCCGTTCGTGCTCTTCGAGCAGGGCGAGCCGCTCCGGCTCGTTGCCGGAACCGGCCCGTACGAGCTCCGCGAACCTCTTCATCGTGGCGATGGGCATGCCGGACTCGCGGAACCGGTTGCAGAGCAACAGCCACGAGACGTCGGCGGGGTCGTAGACCCGTTGACCGCCCGCCGACCGGCGGATCGGGTGCAGGAACAGCCCTTCGCGCTCGAAGAACCGGAGGGCGTGCACGCTCAGCCCCGTCTTCTCCGCGACCTGTCCGATGGACAGCCCTTCCGTGTGCCTCGTCACGGCGCCGAGCGTACAGCTTGACCTAGAGAGAACTCTAGGTTTTAGCGTCCTGGGCCATGACAGCGAAGCAGCAGAGGATCGGCAGTGGTTTCGGCGCCCGCAGCACGGCGGGCGACGTCCTGGCCGGAATGGACCTGTCGGGCCGGACGGCCCTGGTGACGGGCGGGTACTCCGGCCTGGGGCTGGAGATCACGCGTGCCCTCAGCGGGGCGGGCGCGCACGTCATCGTCCCCGCCCGCCGGCGGGCCGCGGCGGAGACGGCCCTGCGCGACCTCCCGCGCACGGAGGTCCGTGAACTCGATCTCGCCGACCTGGAGAGCGTGCGGATGTTCGCCGAGCGGATCCTGGAGACGGGCCGTACGCTCGACCTCGTCATCGCCAACGCCGGGATCATGGCCTGCCCGGAGACCCGCGTCGGGCCCGGCTGGGAGGCGCACTTCGCGACCAACCATCTCGGCCACTTCGCCCTGGTCAACCGGATCCGCCCGGCGCTGGCCCCCGGCCGGGCCCGGGTGGTCTCGGTGGCCTCCTCGGGACACTTCCTGTCCGGCGTCCGCTGGCATGACGTCCACTTCCGCGAGGGCTACGACCGTTGGCTCGCGTACGCGCAGTCGAAGACCGCGAACGCTCTGTTCGCCGCGCACCTGAACGAACTCGGGGCGGATGACGGCCTGCGGGCGTTCGCGGTCCATCCGGGCAGCATCCTCACTCCGCTCCAGCGGCACGTTCCCCGCGAGGAACAGATCGCCCAGGGGTGGATCGACCCGGAGGGCCGGCCCGCGGAGGGCTTCAAGACTCCTGAGCAGGGAGCGGCGACGGCCGTGTGGGCGGCCACGTCGCCGCTGCTCGACGCCCACGGCGGGGCGTACTGCCAGGACTGTGACATCGCCGAGCCGGCCACCACGGACGACATGCTGATCGGCGGGGTCAAACCCTGGGCGGTGGACCCGGACGAGGCCGCGCGGCTCTGGGTGCTGTCGAGCGAGCTGACCGGAGTCGACGCGTTCTCCTGACGGCGGAGCCGCCCCGGTCGGGCACCCGCCCGGCCGGGGGCGGCCGCGTCATGGCCGCGGTCACGGCTGAAAGGGCGGTGAAAGCGCCTTGGCCCGGTCCGGTGGCCGGTCTAGCCTTCGTCGACTCCTCGGGAAAGCGCTTTCCGAGCGGATGAAGGAGGACGCCGATGGGACGTTCACGAAGCAGGCGGAGGCGTGGCGGAGCGGTCGCGCTCGCCGTCGCCGCCGGAACGGTGATCGCCGGAGGTGCGCAACTGCCCCGGCACGACGCGGTCGCGGCGACCGCCCGCCAGGTCGAGAAGCTCAACCGCGGCGTGGTCAGCGTGCGGTCCGGCAGCGGGAACTTCGTCAGCTGGCGGCTGCTCGGCACCGACCCGGCCGGCGTGGCCTTCAACCTCTACCGCGGCTCGGCGAAGGTGAACTCCAGCCCGATCACGAACTCGACGAACTACTACGACGGCGGCGCGGCGTCGGGGGCCTCGTACACGGTGCGGCCGGTCGTGGACGGCGCCGAGCAGGCGGCGTCGGAGGCGTCGCTGCAGTTCGGCAGCGGCGGCTACCTGGACGTTCCGATCAGCCCGCCGCCCGGCGGGACGACGCCGGACGGCGTCTCGTACACCTACAGCGCCAACGACGCGAGCGTCGGCGACCTCGACGGGGACGGACAGTACGAGATCGTCTTGAAGTGGGATCCCTCCAACTCCAAGGACAACTCGCAGTCCGGCTACACCGGTGACGTGTACGTCGACGCGTACCGGCTGAACGGCACCCGGCTGTGGCGGATCGACCTCGGCCGCAACATCCGGGCCGGCGCGCACTACACGCAGTTCCAGGTGTACGACTACGACGGCGACGGCAAGGCCGAGGTCGCCATGAAGACCGCCGACGGCACGAAGGACGGCACCGGCAAGGTCATCGGCAACTCCTCCGCCGACTACCGGAACTCCAGCGGGTACGTCCTGTCCGGCCCGGAGTACCTCACGATGTTCAACGGACAGACCGGCGCCGCGATGCAGACGGTCGACTACGTCCCGGCGCGCGGCACCGTGTCGAGCTGGGGCGACGGCTACGGCAACCGGGTCGACCGGTTCCTGGCCGCCACGGCGTACGTCGACGGGCAGCGGCCGAGCCTGATCGAGGCCCGCGGCTACTACACCCGTACGGTGATCAGCGCGTGGGACTGGCGGAACGGCGCCTTCACCCGCCGCTGGACCTTCGACACCAACAGCTCCACCAACTCCGGCAAGGGCTACGACGGCCAGGGCAACCACAACCTGGCGGTGGCCGACGTGGACGGCGACGGCAAGGACGAGATCGTCTACGGCGCGATGTGCGTCGACGACAACGGCGCCGGGCTCTGGACCACGAAGAACGGCCACGGTGACGCGATGCACGTCGGCGACCTGGACCCGAGCCGCCCGGGGCTGGAGGAGTTCAAGGTCGACGAGGACTCGTCCAAGCCGAGCTCCTGGTTCGCCGACGCCCGTACCGGCCAGGTCATCTGGCAGACCTCCCCGAACGGCGACAACGGCCGCGGCGTCTCCGACGACGTCTGGGCGGGCAGCCCGGGGGCGGAGTCCTGGTCGGCGGCGGCCGACGGCCTGCGCGACACCCACGGCAACGTGGTCGGCCGCAAGCCGTCCTCGACGAACTTCGTGATCTGGTGGGACGCCGACCCCGTACGGGAACTGCTCGACGGCACCCACATCGACAAGTACGGCACCAGCTCCGACACGCGCCTGCTGACCGGCTCCGGGGTCGCCTCGAACAACGGCACGAAGTCCACGCCGGCGCTGTCCGGCGACATCCTCGGCGACTGGCGTGAGGAGGTGATCTGGCGGACGTCGGACAGCACCGCGCTGCGGATCTACACGACGACGGCCGTCACCGACCGGCGGATCGTCACGCTGATGCACGACACGCAGTACCGGACCGCCATCGCCTGGCAGAACACCGCGTACAACCAGCCGCCGCACCCGAGCTTCTTCATCGGGAACGGCATGGCCGAGCCCGCCCGGCCGAACGTCTACACCCCCTGACACACCGCGAACGGCCGTGGCGGGTGGTCCCGCCGCGGCCGTTCTGCCGGGGTCAGGAGACCTTGCCGACGCCCGCGCCGGCGGTGACGGTGGACTTCACCGACGAGCCGGACTCGGCCGAGTAGGAGTAGGGGATGCTCGCGACGCTGGAGGAGTTGCGGGTGGCGATGCTGCCGGAGCCGGTGAGGTAGTTGCCGCTCGCCTTCAGGTTCCCGTCCGGCGAGTCGCCGGTCTGGGTGACCGCCGGGCTCTTGACGTTCTCGAAGTAGTTGTTCTCGACGAAGACGCCCGCGTTGCAGGTGGAGGCGACACCGTAGCTGGTGACGGCGCCGTAGTAGTTGTTGAAGACGTGCACCGGGTTGCCGAACCGGACGCGCGGGTGCCGCTGGGTCGTCTTGTCGAACCAGTTGTGCACGTACGTCACGCGCAGGTGGCCGATGTCCTCGGACCCGTTGTCGTCGGAGTGGCCGAGCAGCGCGGTCTTGTCGTGGTTGTGGAAGTGGTTCCACGACACGGTCGCGTAGTCGGACGCGCGCTTGATGTCGACGAGCCCGTCGTAGGCGTTGGACAGGTCGTTGTGGTCGATCCACACGTTCGTGGAGTACTGCACGTTGATGGCGTCGTCGCCGGAGCCGGTGAACGTGAGGTTCCGGATGATCACGTTCTTCGCGTTGGCGACGTTGAGCCCGTAGCCGGTGATCTTCCCGGCGGTTCCGACGCCGATGATCGTCTTGTTGGACGTCACCTTCGTCATCGACGACAGGGAGATCGAGGCGTTGACCTTGATGATGTACGAGCCGCTGCGCGAGGCGTAGTCGGTCAGTTGCGACGCGGTCGTCACGGTGACGGTCGTGCCGCCCGCGCCGCCGGTCGTCCCGCCGTTCATGCTCGCGAAGCCGACCGGGCTGGACTCGTACGCGGCGGCCACCGGGGCCGCGGCCGTCCTGACGGTCTTGGCGGTCGCGCCGGTGCCGGTCAGCGCGCCGGCCCCGAGGGCGAGGCCGAGGATCGCGACCGCGCTCAGGGGGCGCAGGGGGAGCCGCCGGGTCCGGGTGGTGGGGTGCGTGTCGTTCCCCATGGGGAACCTCCTCCAGGGGTGGGTGGTGCGGTGGGAGCGGGGCGGAAAAGGTTTTCCTCTCGGCAGAGTCCCGCCGCCGTCAAGGGCCGTCAACGCGCCATGGCGGCCCGCCCGCCGGTGGGCGCGCCCCCGTTCCGCCCGTCACCGCTCCACCAGCGCGAACCCGTGACGCCTTCTTGACTTGCCTCTGACAAACGGCGTGAAAGTTTCATTTCGGTGACCATCCCGCTTCGGCGGAATGGTTCGTTGTCTGGGATGGTTAGGGCGGCTAAGGGCCGGTCGTCCCCTCCGGGGTGACCGGTTTCGCGCTGCCGGGCGAAGGGACATGGAGTGACGACGACGAATCCCCGCGGGACGGTCCAGGGGGTCGGCCTGCGATCGGAACGGGGACCGGTGCTGGCCGCGCTCATGCTCAGCACCGGGCTCGTCGCCCTGGACAGCACGATCATCGCCACGGCGGTGCCGTCCATCGTCCACGACCTCGGCGGCTTCACGCAGTTCCCGTGGCTGTTCTCGATCTACCTGCTCACCCAGGCGGTCAGCGTGCCGCTGTACGGCAAGCTGTCCGACGTCTTCGGCCGAAAGCCGATCATGTTCTTCGGCATCGGGGCGTTCCTGCTCGGCTCGGTGCTGTGCGGGGCCGCCTGGAGCATGCTCAGCCTCATCATCTTCCGCGCCGTGCAGGGGATCGGCGCGGGCGCCGTCCAGCCGATGAGCATGACCATGGTCGGCGACATGTACACCGTCGAGGAACGCGCCCGCGTGCAGGGCTACCTCGCCAGCGTCTGGGGGATGTCGGCCGTCGTCGGGCCGACCCTCGGCGGCGTGTTCTCCGACTACCTGTCCTGGCGGTGGATCTTCTTCATCAACCTGCCGCTGGGCGCCTTCGCCGCGTTCATGCTCGCCAAGCGCTTCACCGAGTCGGTCGAACGACGCTCGCACCGCCTCGACTACGCCGGCGCGGTCCTGCTGACCATCGGCTGCTCGCTGGTCATCCTCGGCCTCCTGGAAGGCGGGGTCTCCTGGGGCTGGGCCTCGGCGCCGAGCGTCCTGATCTTCGCGGTCGGCGTGGCCGCACTGGTCGCCTTCTGCCTGGTCGAGCGGCGCGTGCCCGAGCCGATCCTGCCGCTCTGGGTCTTCGGTCACCGTGTCCTGGTCGGCGCGACGCTGGCGTCCGTGGTGGTCGGCGCGGTGACGATCGGGCTCAGCTCGTACGTGCCGACGTACGCCGAGGGCGTGCTGGGCACCAGCGCCCTGGTGGCGGGCTTCGCGCTCGCGGCGCTCACGGTCGGCTGGCCGATCGCCGCCTCCCAGGCCGGGCGGATCTACCTGCGCATCGGGTTCCGCGACACCGCGCTGATCGGCGGCGCCGTCGCGGTGATCGGGACGCTGCTGTGCCTTCCGCTCGGCGTCTCCACGAAGGTCTGGGAGGTCGCCGCCGCGTGTTTCGTGATCGGCGTCGGCCTGGGGTTCACGGCGAGCCCGACGCTGGTCGCCGTGCAGTCGGTCGTGGGGTGGGAGCACCGCGGCGTCGTCACCGGGAACAACATGTTCGGCCGGTCGCTCGGCAGCGCCGTCGGCGCCGCGGTGTTCGGCGCGATCGCCAACGGCACGCTCGCGCACCGCTTCGCCCACCCGCCGGCCGCGCTGGCCGGCCGGCTCGGCCACAGCGTCGACGCCACCAGCGTGGTCTCGGCGGGCAAGAGCGGCAAGGACCCGGCGGTCGCGGCGTTCGTCCGGAACGCGCTGAACCACGCGAGCCACAACGTCTTCCTCACACTCGCCGCGCTGGCCGTTCTCGGAGTGGCGGCCGTCGCGCTGATGCCGCGCCGGACCGAGCCCCTCGATCTGGCCTGATCGGCCGGGAGCACACCGCGAGCGGACGGCCGCTCCGGCCGAGGCTCGCCGGGCTCTCCCGCGGAGCCACCGCCGTCGCTCATTGCGCGAGGGTCGGAGCCTTCCGCGATCTGACCAGCGCGGTGCGGGCCTCCGATCGTTCACGCGAGCGCGTGCTCGACCGTCATCGCCGCGCCCGCGCGACCCGGGCGGGGGCGCGGCCTTCCGGCGCGCCGGCCTCTCCGGGCGGCTGAACGCCTGTCGGCGGTGAGCCGCCCGGGCGCCGGCAGCTCGTCGTCAGGCCGCCTTCGGCGGGATGCGCCGGATCACGTCGGCGCGCAGGACGGCGAGGTCGACGCCGTCGTCGGTGAGGACGCGGGCCGCCAGACCCTGGCCCTCGCGGAGCACGCCGAGCAGGAGGTGCCCGCCGCCGATGTAGTTGTGGCCGAGGGACAGGGACTCCCGCAGGGCGAGCTCGAGGACCTTCTTGGCCCTCTTGCTGAAGGGGATGTGGCCCTTCGGCACCTGCCGGCGCCCCTTCGGGGCGAGCGCGCCGGGGCCGAAGCTGGCCTCGGTCGCCTGGCGCACCTGGTCCAGGTCGATCCCGATCGTGGCCAGCGCCTCCGAGTCGAGGGCGTCGTCCGGCGACTCGGTCAGCAGGCCGATCCGCCGGCTGAGGCCTGATCCCGTGACGCCCTGGGCGAGCAGCGCCTCGGCCGCCGGCCCGTGCCCCTCGTCCAGGAGGGCGAGCAGCAGGTGCTCGGTGCCGATGAACGGATGGCGCATCCGCCGCGCCTCCTCCTGGGCCAGCCGCACCGCCTGCCGAGCGTCGTCGGCGAACCGTTCGAACATCCTTACCGCTCCTTCCCGAGGATCCGCCGGCCGCCGCCGTACTTCTTGTGGACCGCCTGCCGGCTGACGCCGAGGCAGACGGCGATCTCCTGCCAGGACCATCCCTGGTCCCGCGCGTTCTCGACCTGCAGCCCCTCGAGGCGCTCGGCGAGTTCGCGCAGCGCGCGCACCGCCCGCAACCCGATCGCCGGGTCGCGGCTGCCCGCCGCCTGGGCGAGCTGGACTCCGTCGTTCATGGCGTCAACATAGGTTGACAGGGGAGCGGATGTCAACCTTGGTTGACGCGTTACTGGCAGGTCGTGTGCGTCGGGCGCATCACCAGGACGACCCGCCGGTCCGCGTCCCCGACCGGCGGGTCGTAGGCGAGCCCGTAGCGGCGGGCGAGGACGTCGAAGAACGCGCCCCCGGGGTCGGGTTCGACGCCCTCGATCGACCCGCGCACCTCCAGGTAGCGGTACGGCCGGTCGGGGTCGTTGACGGAGATCGCGACGGACGGGTCGCGGCGGACGTTGCGGCACTTCTGGCGGTCGGTCGTCGTGGTGAAGCGGAGGTGCTCGCCGTCCCAGAGCAACCAGACGGGCGTCACCTGCGGCCGGCCGCCGGGCCCGACCGTGGCCAGGTGCCCGAACAGCGGGCGTTCCAGCAGGTCGCGGTGGCTCTCGGGGATGAGGCTCTGTGGGGTCAACGTTGATCTCCATTCAGGTTCGGTGAGACCGCAACTTATCAAGACCTTGATAATTGTCAAGGTCAGTATCGATGCACGGGACTGTATGATCCGGTCATGGGCATGCCGCTGGACGAACGCCTTGGAATGGACCTCAAGCGGGTCGAACAGGAGCTCATGGCGGCCAAGCACGCCGCCGTGAAGGTCGCCGGGCTGACCGTGCCGCAGTACGCCGCGCTCTACGGCCTCGCCGACGCTCCCGGGATCTCGGGCGCCGCCCTCGCCCGCGCCTGCATGGTCACCCCCCAGGCGATGACGGGCGTGCTGAAGAACCTCGAGGAGCGGGGGCTGGTCGAGCGCACCCCGCATCCCTGGCATCGCAACGTGCTGGAGACCCGCCTCACCGACCAGGGCCGTGCCGCGCTCGAGAAGGCCGACGCGCGGGCGTCCGCGATCGAGCGTCGCATCTTCGAGGAGTTCACTCCGGAGGAGCGGGACGCCCTTCGCGCCCTGTTGGCCCGGGTCGGCAAGGCCGTTCGGGCGCAGGCGGCGGAGCAGGCGACCGAATGAGATTCGACTCACGCGGCCGGTGATCTTCCGTCGCGCCACCGCGGTTGGACATACTCGACGCACGGCTCACGGTGACGGAGGGACGGGATGACGGTTCTCACCAGCGCGCTGGACACCGCCGGGCCGGACTATGCCGCCCGGCGGGCGGCGATGCTGGCCAGACTGGCGGAGCTGGACGCCGAGCACGCCAAGGCGGTCGCGGGCGGCGGGCCCAAGTACGTCGAGCGTCACCGCAAGCGCGGCAAGCTGCTGGCCCGCGAGCGGATCGAGCTGCTCCTCGACCCGGACTCACCGTTCCTCGAGCTGTCGCCGCTGGCCGCCTGGGGCACGGACTTCACCGTCGGGGCCAGCGTGGTCACCGGCATCGGCGTGGTCGAGGGCGTCGAATGCCTGATCTCCGCCAGCGACCCGACCGTACGGGGCGGCTCCAGCAACCCGTGGACGATGCGCAAGTCGTTCCGCGCCGCCGAGATCGCGCTGCGGAACCGCCTGCCGGTGATCAACCTGGTGGAGTCCGGCGGCGCGGACCTGCCGACGCAGAAGGAGATCTTCATCCCGGGCGGCCGTACGTTCCGCGACCTGACCCGGCTGTCCGCCGCCGGCATCCCGACGATCGCGCTGGTCTTCGGCAACTCCACCGCCGGCGGCGCGTACCTGCCCGGCATGAGCGACTACGTGGTCATGGTGAAGGACCGCGCCAAGGTCTTCCTCGGCGGACCGCCCCTGGTCAAGATGGCCACCGGTGAGGAGTCCGACGACGAGAGCCTCGGCGGCGCCGAGATGCACGCCCGCACCAGCGGCCTGGCCGACTACATGGCCGCCGACGAGTACGACGCGCTGCGCATCGGCCGCCGCATCGTCGCCCGGCTGAACTGGCGCAAGCAGGGCCGCGAGCCGCTTCCCGCGCGCCCGCCCGCGTACGACGAGGACGAGCTGCTCGGCATCGTCCCCGAGGACCTGAAGATCCCCTTCGATCCGCGGGAGGTGATCGCCCGGATCGTCGACGGCTCGGACTTCGACGAGTTCAAGCCGCTGTACGGCGCCAGCCTCGTCACCGGATGGGCGACGTTGCACGGCTACCCGATCGGCATCCTCGCCAACGCGCGCGGCGTGCTGTTCAGCGAGGAGGCGCAGAAGGCCGCGCAGTTCATCCAGCTGGCGAACCAGAGCGGCACGCCGCTGCTGTTCCTGCAGAACACCACCGGCTACATGGTCGGCGCTGAGTACGAGCAGGGCGGCATCATCAAGCACGGCGCGATGATGATCAATGCGGTGTCCAACAGCCGGGTCCCGCACCTGACCGTGGTGATGGGCGCGTCGTACGGCGCGGGCAACTACGGCATGTGCGGCCGGGCGTACGACCCGCGCTTCCTGTTCACCTGGCCGAGCGCCAAGTCGGCGGTGATGGGCCCGGCCCAGCTCGCCGGCGTGCTGTCCATCGTCGGACGCCAGGCCGCCCAGGCCCGCGGCCAGGTCTACGACGAGGAGGCGGACGCCCGGATGCGGGCGATGGTCGAGCAGCAGATCGAGGCCGAGTCGCTGCCGTTCTTCCTGTCCGGGCGGCTGTACGACGACGGCGTCATCGACCCGCGCGACACCCGTACCGTCCTCGGCCTCTGCCTGTCCGCGATCAACAGTGCCCCCGTCGCCGAGCGCCCGGAGGGCTTCGGCGTGTTCAGGATGTAGGCGATGATCTCTCGACTGCTCGTCGCGAACCGTGGCGAGATCGCCCGCCGGGTCTTCCGCACCTGCCGCGATCTCGGCATCACCACGGTCGCCGTCTTCTCCGACCCCGACGCGTCCCTGCCGCACGTCGGCGAGGCCGACCTGGCCGTACGCCTGCCGGGCGCGGCCCCCGCCGAGACGTACCTCGACGGGGAGGCGATCGTCGCGGCGGCCAGGGCCGCCGGGGCGGACGCGGTCCACCCCGGCTACGGCTTCCTGTCGGAGAACGCCGCCTTCGCCGAGGCCGTCATCGCCGCCGGGCTGACCTGGGTCGGGCCGCCCCCGGCGGCGATCGCCGCGATGGGCTCGAAGATCGAGGCCAAGCGGCTCATGGGGGAGGCGGGGGTGCCCGTCCTCCCCGAGCTCGACCCCGCGACGGTGAGCGAGTTCCCCGTGCTGGTCAAGGCGTCGGCGGGCGGCGGCGGCCGGGGCATGCGGATCGTCCGCGCCGCCGGGGACCTGCCCGGTGCCGTCGAGGCGGCCCGGCGGGAGGCGGCGTCGGCGTTCGGCGACCCGACGGTGTTCTGCGAGCCGCTGCTGACCGGCGCCCGGCACATCGAGGTGCAGGTGCTCGCGGACTCCCACGGCACGGTGTGGACGCTGGGGGAGCGGGAGTGCTCCATCCAGCGGCGGCACCAGAAGGTCATCGAGGAGGCCCCGTCCCCGGCGGTGGACGCGGCGCTGCGCGAGCGCCTGTCGGAGGCGGCGGCCGCGGCCGCCCGCGCGATCGGCTACACCGGCGCGGGCACCGTGGAGTTCATGCTCACCCCCGGCGGGGAGTTCTTCTTCCTCGAGGTCAACACCCGGCTGCAGGTCGAGCACCCGGTCACCGAGTGCGTGTACGGCGTGGACCTGGTCGCGCTGCAGCTCGAGGTCGCCGAGGGCGCCGCGCTCGGCGACCCGCCCCGGCCGCGCGGCCACGCCATCGAGGCGCGGCTGTACGCCGAGGATCCCGCCGAGGACTACCGCCCGTACAGCGGCCCGCTGCACGCCTTCGAGATCCCGGGCGTGGACGCGGAGTTCGCCGTCCCGCCGGGGCACGGGCTGCGGCTGGACGCCGGCGTCGTCTCCGGCAGCGTCGTCTCGACGCACTACGACCCGATGCTCGCCAAGGTCATCGCCTACGGCCCCACCCGTGCCGCCGCGGTCCGCCGCCTGGCCACCGCCCTGGCCGAAGCCCGCATCCACGGGCTCGTCACCAACCGCGACCAGCTCGTCACCACCCTGCGTCACGACGCCTTCCGCGCGGGCGACACGGACACCGGCTTCCTCGACCGCCACCCGACGACCGCGCCGCTCGCCGGCGAGAAGGCCGTACGCCTGTCGGCGCTCGCCGCCGCCCTCGCCCGCGCCGTCGCGAACCGCCGGTCTGCGCCCGTCCTGCGCGGCCTGCCCAGCGGCTGGCGCAACGTCGTGTCCCAGCCGCAGCGCGCCGTCTTCGAGGAGGCGGAGGTCGCCTACCGTCTCACCCGCGACGGCCTGGCCGCCGACGGCCACCCCGACGTCGCGCTGGTCTCCGCGGAGCCGGACGCGGTGGTCCTCGACCGCGGCGGCGTACGGCTCCGGTTCGCCGTGGCCTGGTACGACCGGCGCGTGCACGTCGAGTCCGTCCTCGGGCCCGTGACCCTCACGCCCGTCGAGCGGCTGCCCGACCCCGCCGAACAGATCGCCCCGGGCACGCTCCTCGCCCCGATGCCCGGCTCGGTCGTCCGGGTCGCGGTGCGCGAGGGCGACACCGTCGAACGCGGGCAGCCGGTGCTGTGGCTCGAGGCGATGAAGATGGAGCACCAGATCCTCGCCCCGGCCACCGGGGTCGTCACGGCCCTGCACGCCGAGGCCGGCCGCCAGGTCGAGACCGGCGCCGTCCTCGCCGTGGTCACGGAGGGCTAGTCAGTACCGCGACGGCGCCGCTTCGGTGTCATGAGGCGGTGAGACGGTCGCGGAGGGCGGTGGCGCCGGACTCGGCGAGCCAGTCGGAGAGGGTGCGCAGGCCGGGGTGGATGACGCGCAGCGCCTCGATGTCGGCGTGCCAGCGGTGACCCGCCTCCCATTGCTTCTTGATTCCGGCGATTCCCGGGCCGAGCGCGGCGGCCTCGTCGTCGGTGAGCTGCTCGTACCGGACCGGGATGCCGGTGGCCTCGGCGATCGCGGCGGCGGCCTCGACCGGCGTCGGTTCGTCGCCGGCCAGTTCCAGGGTCCGTCCGGCGAACCGGGCCGGGTCCGCGAACGCGAGCGCGGCGAACTCGGCGATGTCCTCCAGCGCGATGACCTGCATGGGCTTGTGCGGTGAGAAGAGGTGCCGGTGCACGCCGTGGGAGATGCCGTCGAGGCCGCGAGCTCCGGCGGCAAGATAGTTGGTCATGAACCGGACCGGGCGCAGCACGGTGGGCAGCGCGATGTGGTCGCGCAGGTACTCCTCGATCAGCGCCTTGCCCTTTGAGCCCCACGACCCGGCCGACGCCGAGGCGACGGTGCTGAACACGACCTGCTCGATTCCCGCCGCGGCCGCGGCGTCGATCAGCGCCCGACCGCGGGCCGCTTCGAGGTCTGTTTCGGGTCCGGCCGGCCCGAAGGCCACGGGCGGGATGCCGAACACGGCGACGGCGCCGTCGAACGCGGGACGCAGGCTCGCAGGATCGTCGAAGTCGCCGCGCACGAGTTCGGCGCCCGCGGCGGCCAACTTGACGGCGGCGGGTGCGGTCAGGTCGCGGACCAGGGCCCGCACCGGCCACCCTCCGGCGAGCAATCGCCGGGCGGTGACGCCGCCCTGCTTGCCGGTGGCGCCGGTGACGAGGATGGGGGAGTCGAGGTCGGCCGGGTTCGCGGTGGTCATGGGTGTCCTTTCCGGAGATGGTGCGGGATACTCAAGTGATCCGGAATGCTCCACCCGCTTCAACCTCGTGGACAAGGATTTCGTGACATGACAGCAGGACCGGCGCCGGCACCCGCCGGGCGCGCCGACGCCCGCCGCAACCGAGAGATCGTGCTGCGCACGGCGATGCGCGTGTTCGCCGAGGAGGGGCTGGAGATCTCACTCGGCCGGATCGCGCAGCGCGCCGGGGTCGGCGCCGGGACCGTCTACCGGCACTTCCCGAGCAAGGAGATCCTCATCGAGGCGGTGCTCGCCGAGCACATCGAGGGCCTGGTGGCCGCCGCCGACGGGTGGGCCGCCCGCGCCGCGCCCGGTGACGCGCTGTTCGGCTTCCTCCTGGAAGTGATCGAGAAGTCGGCGGGCCGGCAGCACATCTGCGACGCGCTCACCGCCGACCGGGGCTGGCCGCGCGTCGTGATGGCCGCTGCGGGCCGGCGGTTCCGTGAGGCGCTGGAGCGCCTGCTGCGCGACGCGAAAGAGGCCGGTGCGATACGCGCCGACGTACGGGCCGACGACCTGTCCGCGCTGGCCGTCGGCGGCGCCGCGCTGCGTTCGGCGCACCGGGACCCGGTGCGGGGCACCCTGCTGGTGCGGCTGCTGCTGGACGGACTACGCCCCGGGGCGGTCACGAAATACGATGCGTTCCGTGACTCATCCTCCCTTCCGCGTCACGGAACCGCCGCCGAGAGGCACTGCGTCGAATGCGGCGCTCGGCTGCGCGTCCGTGCCACCGGACGGCCGCCCCGCTACTGCGGCCCGGCCTGCCGCCAGCGCGCCCACCGGCGCCGCCTCGCAGTCCAGCCGCCGTCGCAGTCCTAGAGGGCGCTCCAGGTCGCGCGGGCGTCGAGGAGCGCGGGTCGCCCTCCGGACATCGGATGATTCTGGCGGGCCACTTCGCGTTCGTCGACGAGAGCGAGGATCCGAAGCACCACCGGACCCTGGCCGCGATGACCGCCTGATCGCGGGGCGGCGGGCCCCGCTGCCGGAGGACGGCGGCTGCGTAAGATGTGACCGCGCCGATCACGCGGACGCGTGCGGCGCCTGAAACCGTCACTGTGGGCCGGGACGGATCTTCCTGAGGCCGTGGCCCGGCCATCGGCAGGGGACGCCTCCCGGGTCCGTCCGGGGAGGGCCATGGAACCGCTCGTCCGTCTCACCGCCGAGGCCGGGATCGCGACCGTCACGCTCGACTCGCCGCGCAACCGCAACGCGCTGTCGAGCCGGCTCGTCGCCGAGCTGCGCGAGACGCTCACCGCGGTGACCGCGGACGACTCCGTGCGCGTCATCGTCCTGACGGGCACCGGCCCGGTGTTCTGCGCGGGCGCGGACCTGAAGGAGCAGCGGGCGGGCGGGGCCCCGCCGGACGTCCCCGGCCTGCTGACGCTGATCTGGGAGAGCCCGAAACCCGTCGTCGCGCGGCTCAACGGACCGGCGCGGGCCGGCGGGCTGGGGCTGGTCACCGCCTGCGACATCGCGGTCGGACCGGACACCGCGACGTTCGCGTTCAGCGAGGTGCGGCTCGGCGTGGTGCCGGCCATGATCGCGGTGACCTGCCTCCGCCGCATGGAGCCGCGCGCCGCCGCCGAGTACTTCCTGACGGGGGAGGTCTTCGACGCCCGGCGCGCGCAGGAGATCGGGCTGCTGAACCGCGCCGTGCCGCCGGAGGAGCTGGACGCGACCGTCGCCCACTACACCGGGATGCTCCTGCGGGGCGCTCCGGAGGCCCTCGCCGTCGCCAAGCGGCTGCCGCGCATGGTCCCGGGCGCGTCCGTGGCGGAGGACTTCGCGCGGATGGCCGAGCTGTCCGCGGAGCGGTTCGCGTCGGAGGAGGCACGGGAGGGGATCGCGGCGTTCCTGGAGAAGCGCGATCCGCGGTGGATTCCGTGACCGTGGCCGACGTCCGCGCCGTACCGGCGAGCCGGCGGCTGCTCACCGCCGAGATCTGGGTGGTCTTCGCCGTCTCGCTGGGCGCCAGCGGGGTCCAGGCGCTGCTGCAGCTGATCGCCTCGCTCACCGCGCCGAAGGCGCTGTCGCACCAGCAGGCACTGATCGTCGGGTCCTACGCGCCGGGAAGGCCCTGGATCGACCTGATGTTCCAGCTGTTCGGCATCGTGAACGCCCTGACGCCGGTCGCGCTCGTCGCCTACCTGCTGCTCCGCTCCGGGGAGTCCCTGGCGACGCTCGGCGTGGACCGCCGGGACCCGCTGCGGGACACCCTCCGGGGCGCGGCGCTGGCCGCGGTCGTCGGCGGAGCCGGGCTGGGGTTCTACCTCGCCGCCTACTACTCCGGTGCCAACCTCGCCGTCGTGCCGGCCCGGCTCCCGGACGTGTGGTGGCGCATCCCGGTGCTGCTGCTGTCCGCCGCGCAGAACGGCGTCCTCGAAGAGGTCATCGTCGCCGGCTACCTGCTGCACCGGCTCTCCCAGCTGGAGTGGTCGCCCGGGCGCGCGCTGACGCTCAGCGCGGTGCTGCGCGGGTCGTACCACCTGTACCAGGGGTTCGGCGGGTTCGCCGGCAACGTGATCATGGGCCTGATCTTCGGGCGGCTGTACCAGCGGTGGGGCCGGGCGACGCCGCTCATCGTCGCGCACACACTGATCGACGCCGTGACCTTCGTCGGATACACGCTCCTGCACGGGCACGTCCCCTGGCTGCCCTGAGCGCCACCCCTTTCTTCCTCTTTCATCGATTTTCACCGTCCAGGGCGAGGCGCCTCCGGAGGCCCGGCGGGAAAGCGGCCTGCTCGTGAGCGTGGACGAACGCGCCGCGATCATCACCGTGAAACTCCCCGTTTACATAGGCGATACATTCCCCTTGACAACCCTTTCGCGCGCCTTGGATTGTGGGAGCGCTCCCACACCCCCGCCGCTCGAGCCATAGCGCCCGAAGGGAGTCATTTCCGTGAACGGAAGGGAACTCTCCGCACCCTCCTGCACCATCGAGACGCCGACGCTAGCCCACGTCGCCGCTCTCGCCGGAGTCTCGCCCGCCACCGCCTCGCGTGTGATCAACGGGACCGCACGGGTCAGCCCGCGCGCCCGTTCCCGCGTGGAAGAGGCCGTGCAACGCCTCGGTTACGTGCGACACCGCGCCGCCCCCGCGGACCGTCGCAGTGGATCGATCGCCGCGGTGGTATGCGAGGACGACGCCCGTGTCTTCACCGATCACTTCTTCGCCCGTCTGTTCTCCGGCGTCCGGCGCGAGCTGGGCGACGACCGGGAACTCGTCGTCCTGGTGGTCGGCCGCGCCGGCCGCTGGGGCACCGTCGCGGAGTACCTGCGCGGTGGTCGTGCCGACGGCGTGCTGCTGATCAGCGCGCACGGCGCCCCCGCGATGGCCCTCCGGCAGACGGGCGTCCCCGTCCTGCTGGCCGGGCGGCCGCTGTGGACGACCCCGCTGCCGTACGTCGACGCCGACAACCGCGGCGGCGCGCGTACCGCCGTGGACTACCTGCTCAAGTGCGGGCGCCAGACGATCGGGACGATCGCCGGGCCGCCCGACCGGGCCGTGGGCGTCGACCGCCTGGCGGGCTACCGCGCCGCCGTCGGCGACGCCGGCCTCCCGACCTCCGGTCTGATCACCTACGGTGATCTGCACCAGGCGTCGGGTGAGCACGCGATGAACCGCCTGCTGGACCGCAGGCCCGACATCGACGCCGTGCTGTGCGCCTCCGACCAGATGGCCGTCGGGGCGCTGCGCGCGCTGCGCCGTACCGGGCGCCGGGTCCCCGAGGACGTCGCCGTCGTCGGCTTCGACGACTCACCCATCGCCGGCCGGGTCCGCCCCCGGCTGACGACGGTCCGCCAGCCCATCGAGGACATGGGCGTGCGAATGGCCCGGGAGCTGCTCGGCCGCATTGCCGGGGAGTCGTCCTCCGGGCAGGGCGTCGTGCTGAACACGAAGCTCATCATTCGCGACTCCGCGTGATCATCCGGCCGCGCAGGCCGACCCCCTCAGCAGCCGGCCCGGCGGGCCGGTGGTGCTCCCCGTCAGGAGGAATCCGCCCATGAAGAGACGGCAAAGGTGGCGACCGTTCCTGGTCGTCCTGTCGCTCCTGGCCGGCATGTTCGCCGCCGGCACAGGCGCGCACGCCGCCGATGTGCAGTGCAAGGTCGACTACTCGGTCAACGACTGGGGCTCGGGCTTCACCGCCAACATCACGCTGACCAACCTCGGCCCCGCCATCAACGGCTGGACCCTGAAGTACTCCTACTCCGGCAACCAGAAGCTGAGCCAGGGCTGGAGCGGCAACTGGACGCAGTCCGGTCAGGACGTCACCGTCACGAACCTGAGCTGGAACGGCGCGATCGCCACGAACGCCTCCGTCAGCTTCGGCGGTAACTTCACCTACAGCGGCACGAACGCCAAGCCGACGTCCTTCTCCGTCAACGGGACGGCCTGCAACGGCGCGCACAAGGCGCCGACCGTGTCGCTGACCAGCCCGGCCGCCGGCGCGACGTACAGCGCGGGCGGGACGATCCCGCTGGCCGCGACCGCGAGCGCCAACGACGGCGCGACGATCAGCAAGGTCGAGTTCTACAACGACACGACCCTGCTCGGCACCGCCACCTCCTCGCCGTACTCCTTCAACTGGACGAACGTGCCGGCGGGGGACTACTCGCTGTACGCCAAGGCGTACGACAGCCAGGGCGCGACGGCCGAGTCCACGCCGGTCGGCGTGCACGTCACCAGCGGCCCCGCCGTCGTAGCGAGCCCGACCGCGCTGACCGTGCAGCAGGGCAAGACCGGGACGTTCGGCGTGAAGCTGTCGAGCCAGCCGTCCGGCAACGTGACCGTCACGGTCGCGCGCGACAGCGGGAACTCCGGCCTGACGGTCTCCGCGGGCGGCACGCTGACCTTCACCCCGTCCAACTGGTCGACCGCGCAGAACGTCACGATCAGCGCGGACTCCTCCGGCACGGGCGCGGCGACCTTCACCGCCAAGGCGACCGGGTACGACACCGCGAGCGTCACCGTCACCGAGATGAAGTCGAACGGCGCGTACGAGGACCGGTTCCTCACGCTCTACAACAAGATCACCGACCCGGCCAACGGCTACTTCAGCAAGGAGGGCATCCCGTACCACTCGGTCGAGACGCTGATGGTCGAGGCGCCGGACCAGGGGCACGAGACCACCTCTGAGGCCTACAGCTACATGATCTGGCTGCAGGCGATGTACGGGAAGGTCACCGGCGACTGGAGCAAGTTCAACAACGCCTGGGCGATCATGGAGAAGTACATGATCCCGTCCCACGCGGACCAGCCGACCAACAGCTACTACAACGCCGGCAAGCCGGCGACGTACGCGGCCGAGCACGACCTGCCGGACCAGTACCCCTCGCAGATCGACTCGAGCGTCACGTCCGGGCAGGACCCGATCGCCGCGGAGCTGAAGTCCGCCTACGGCACCGACGACGTCTACGGCATGCACTGGCTGCAGGACGTCGACAACGTCTACGGCTACGGCGACACGCCCGGCGGTGGCTGCGAGGCGGGCCCGAACACCAACGCCCCGTCCTTCATCAACACCTACCAGCGCGGCCCGCAGGAGTCGGTGTGGGAGACGATCCCGCAGCCGACCTGCGACAAGATGGCCTACGGCGGCAAGAACGGCTACCTGGACCTGTTCATCAAGGACTCCAGCTACGCCAAGCAGTGGAAGTACACCGACGCCCCGGACGCCGACGCGCGCGCCATCCAGGCCGCGTACTGGGCCGACACCTGGGCCAAGCAGCAGGGCAAGGGCTCGGACGTCTCCGCCACGGTCGCCAAGGCCGGCAAGATGGGCGACTACCTGCGGTACTCCTTCTTCGACAAGTACTTCAAGAAGATCGGTAACTGCACCAGCCCGAGCTGCCCGGCCGGAACCGGCAAGGACAGCGAGCACTACCTGCTGTCGTGGTACTACGCCTGGGGCGGCGCGACCGACACCAGCGCCGGCTGGGCCTGGCGGATCGGCGACAGCGCCTCGCACTCCGGCTACCAGAACCCGATGGCGGCCTACGCCCTCACCAACGACTCGGCCATGGCGCCGAAGTCCGCGACGGGCGTGGACGACTGGAAGAAGAGCCTGCAGCGGCAGCTGGAGTTCTACCGCTGGCTGCAGTCCTCCGAAGGCGCCATCGCCGGCGGGGCGACCAACAGCTGGGGCGGCGCGTACGGCACGCCGCCGTCCGGCGACTCCACCTTCTACGGCATGGCCTACGACTGGGAGCCGGTCTACCACGACCCGCCGAGCAACCAGTGGTTCGGCTTCCAGGCGTGGTCGATGGAGCGGGTCGCCGAGTACTACTACGTCACCGGTGACGCCGCCGCCAAGACCGTGCTGGACAAGTGGGTGGCCTGGGCCACGGCGAACACCACGCTGAACCCCGACGGGACCTACCAGATCCCCTCGACCCTGCACTGGAGCGGCCAGCCCGACACCTGGAACCCGTCCAGCCCCGGGTCCAACGCCGGCCTGCACGTCACGATCGCCGACTACACCAACGACGTCGGCGTGACCGCGGCCTACGCCAAGACCCTGGCCTACTACGCGGCGAAGTCCGGGAGCACCACGGCCAAGGCGACCGCGCAGACGCTGCTGGACGACATGTGGACCAACGACCAGGACGGGATCGGCATCTCGGTGCCGGAGACCCGTACGGACTACAACCGGTTCACGCAGGCGTACAGCACCTCCAACACCAACCACGACGGCGTGTACGTGCCCTCCGGCTGGACCGGCACGATGCCGAACGGCGACAAGATCGACAGCAACGCGACGTTCCTGTCGATCCGCTCCTGGTACAAGCAGGACCCCTCCTGGTCGAAGGTCCAGTCGTACCTGAACGGCGGAGCGGCGCCGGTCTTCAACTACCACCGGTTCTGGGCGCAGGCGGACATCGCGATGGCGATGGGCACCTACGGCCAGCTCTTCAACCAGTGATCGACCGCTCCGGGGGCGCCGGCCGGCGCCCCCGGAGCCTCCACCGTGCCCCTCCTGACCCCCGACCCACCGACCCGACCCTCCGCCCCCGCCCAATGGAGCCGTTCCGACCCGTGGAGCGACTCCCGAACCGTCCGAGGAGGACACACCCTTGTTGAAACTCAACCCCCGCCGCGGCGTCGCGCTGCGGATGGACCGGGCGGGCGTGGCGATCGCCGCGCTTGTGCTCGGCCTCGTATCCGTGCTGTTCGGCATGGGACGGGCCCACGCGGCCGCCGGCTGCAAGGTGACCTATTCGGTGAACCAGTGGAACAACGGCTTCACCGCGAACCTCGGGATCACCAACCTCGGCGACCCGCTCAGCTCCTGGACCCTGGAGTGGGACTTCGCCGGTAACCAGCAGGTCACCCAGGGCTGGAGCGGGACGTTCTCCCAGTCCGGCAAGCACGTCACCGTGAAGAGCCTGTCCTACAACGGCAGCCTCGCCACGAACGCGTCGACGTCGCTCGGCTTCAACGCCTCCTACTCCGGGACGAACGACGCCCCGACGTCCTTCAAGGTGAACGGCACCACGTGCAACGGGACCCCCGGCGGGCCGACGGACACCCCGACGCCGACCCCCACCGTCACCCCGACGCCGCCTCCGGGTGGCGGATCGCACGTCGACAACCCGTTCGCGGGCGGCAAGGGCTACGTCAACTCCGAGTGGTCGACCGAGGCCAAGAACGACGGCGGCAGCGCGATCGCCAACCAGCCGACCGCCGTGTGGCTGGACCGCATCGCGGCGATCAACGGTGTGAACGGCGGGATGGGCCTGAAGGCCCACCTCGACGCCGCGGTGGCGCAGGGCGCGAACTACGCGCAGTTCGTCATCTACGACCTACCTGGTCGTGACTGCGCGGCGCTGGCCTCCAACGGCGAACTCGGCCCGACGGACATCGGCCGCTACGAGACCGAGTACATCGACCCGATCGCCTCGATCATGAGCGACTCGAAGTACGCGAACCTCAAGATCATCACCTACATCGAGCCCGACTCACTGCCGAACCTGGTCACCAACGTCAGCGGCAACACCGCGACCACCAACTGCCAGACGATGCAGCAGAACGGCAACTACGTGAAGGGCGTCCAGTACGCCCTGAACAAGCTGCACGCGATCAGCAACGTCTACACCTACCTCGACGCCGGTCACCACGGCTGGCTCGGCTGGGACAGCAACTTCGGGCCCGCCGCGCAGCTGTTCGCGACGGTCGCCAAGGGCACCACGGCGGGCGTCAACAGCGTCGACGGTTTCGTCATCAACACCGCCAACTACTCGCCGACCACCGAGCCGTACCTGCCGGTCAACTCCCAGACCCGCGCGTCGACGTGGGTGGACTGGAACTACTACGTGGACGAGTCGAGCTTCGGCGCGGCCTTCCGCCAGCAGCTGATCTCCGACGGCTTCCCGTCGAGCATCGGCATGGTGATCGACACCTCCCGCAACGGCTGGGGCGGATCGGCCCGGCCGACCGGCCCGAGCTCGGCGAGCGACATCAACACCCAGGTCAACGCCGAGCGCGTCGACCGCCGGCCGCACGTCGGCGACTGGTGCAACCAGGCCGGTTCGGGTCTGGGCGCCCGGCCGACCGCCGCTCCGGCCGCCGGTTTCGACGCCTACGCGTGGGTCAAGCCGCCGGGTGAGTCCGACGGGTCGAGCACCAGCATCCCGAACGACGAGGGCAAGGGCTTCGACCAGATGTGCGACCCGAACTACGGCGGGAACGTGCGGAACGGCAACAGCCCGACCGGCGCCATGGCGAACGCCCCGCTGTCCGGTCACTGGTTCTCCGCGATGTTCCACCAGCTCCTGCAGAACGCCTACCCGCCGGTGCAGTAGGGCACCGGTCGCCATGACGCGGGCCTGACCCGCGCCACCGACGCCGGGCGGAGGCGATGCCTCATGTCGCCTCCGCCCGGCCCACCACTCGACAAGCCGATGTCCGCCCGGGAGAGAACCTCCGGGCGATCGATGGACTGGGCGCCGGGGTCGGACCCAACGGTGGGAGCGCCGTGACCCCGGCGCCCTTTCGTCGTCCCTGAAAAATGTCGATCCGGCGGCAACCTTCCACGGGCCCGGGACGACTGGAGGGATAGAACGCCGGGGCCGCCACCGAACGGTGTGGGAGCGCCGGGCGGCCCCGGCGTCTCTCCCGATGATGACTCAGCGACGCGCCCCGGACTCGGCGATCCGGCCGGGCAGGGGCTCACGGGCCGCGACCGCGCCGGCGACGCCCTCGGGGTGCGCGTGCGTGACGACGGCCGAGGCCGCCGCCTCCAGCGCGACGCGTTCGAGGTCGCCGGGGTAGAACGCGCCGAGCGGCGCGGCGCGCATGGCGGCTTCGTTGCCCATCGATCCCCGGCCGCCGAACTGCGCGGGCGAGACCGCGCGCCAGGACGCGCCGTCGCGCAGCGCCCGCAGGAGGACGACCGTGCCCGGTCCGTATCCGCGGTAGGGGTCGTACCCGTCCGCGAAGGCGGCGGCGAGGGCGTCCCGGTCCACCTCGCCGTGCCGGTGCAGGACGTCGACGAGGTTGCAGGCCATCTCGGTGTCGTCCGTCCACGGCCAGGTGCCGGGCGGCACCGCGGTCTCGTCGAGGAGCAGCCGGCGGTTCTCGACCGCGAAGAACTGGGCGCCGAACGCGTCCGCGACGGAGAGACCGGTGAGAGAGGCGAGAGCGCTCATCGCCCGTCACGGTAGCGGACGCCGGCTGAAACTTACTACGTAAAGGCCGTCGGCCCTGCGGTCCGGACCCTGGCCGGACGCCGCGGCGCCCGAGGGGGAGGACGGTCCTCGGGGCCGCGCTCTTGACGTGGACGGTTTCCGGCGTGTTTCATACTCCTCACTCCCGTAAACGTTTACGGAAGACGCTTCAGCGGTCTGTAAACGTTTACGGCGATGATGACGACTCTCGCGAGTGCTCCCCGCACTCGTGGGCGAGGCCGGAGGGAAGCCGTGGCTCAGGGACCGACGATCACGACGATCGCCGCGCGTGCGGGGGTCTCGATCGCCTCGGTGTCGCGCGTACTGAACGGGCTGCCGACCCGCGAGGAGACCGTGCGCAAGGTGATGGCCGCGGCCGACGAGCTCGGCTACGTGCCGAACGCCGTGGCCCGCTCGCTCAAGTCCAACCGCACCTACCAGGTCGCGTTCGCGATGGCGGACATCGGCAACCCGACGTACGTCGCGATGGTCCGGGAGATCCAGCCCGTGCTGAAGGCCGCCGGGTACCGCCTGGTCCTGCACTCGACCGACGGCGACGTCGACGACGAACTCGACGTGCTCCGGCGCCTCGGGGAGCGGTACGTCGACGGTCTCATCATCAGCCCGCTGCGCGGCGTCGCGCAGCGGCACCTCGACCTGCTGACCTCCGCGCCCGCGCCCGTCGTCGTGATCGGCTCGGTGCCCGAGGGCACGCCGGTCGACAACGTACGGGCCGACTCACGGGCCGGCGTGCGGCTGGCCCTGGAGCATCTGCACGGCCTCGGGCGGCGGAGGATCGGCCTCCTCAACGGCCCGCTCGACACGGTCCCGGGCGCGGCGCGCGCCGCCGCCTACACCGACGCGCTCGCCTCGCTCGGCCTGCCGTACGACCCGGACCTGGTCGAGGTCGGTGACTTCTACCGCGCCGAGGGCGCCCACGCGGCACGCCGGCTCCTCGAACGGGCCCGGCCGGACGCACTCCTGTGCGCCAACGACCTGATCGCCCTCGGCGCGCTCGACGTCCTGAGGGAGGAACGGCTGCGGGTGCCGGAGGACGTCGCGCTCGTCGGCATGGACGACACCGAGCTGGCGACCGCGGCCTGGCCGACGCTCACCAGCGTCGGACTCGGGTCGGCCGAGCGCGGCCGGCGGGCCGCCGAACTGCTCCTCGACCGGTTGAACGACGGCGCCGCCGCGCCCCGGATCGTCACGGTCGAGCCCACGCTCGCCGTACGCGCCTCGACGGAGGGGGCTCCGTGAGCCACGTGACCGCCACACCGACCGCGGCCCGCCCGTCACGGGCCGGGCGCCCGGCGCCGGGCCCGAGGCCGCGCGCCGGAGGCGACCGGGGGACGCTGATCCTGCTGCTGCCGGCGCTCGTGCCGGTGCTGCTGTTCAGCGTCGGGCCGCTGCTGTACGGCATCTACCTGTCGTTCACGGACGCGCGCGGCGGCCGGAACGCCGTCATCTCCTTCATCGGGCTGAAGAACTTCGGCGACGTCCTCGCGGACACCGACTTCTGGTCGTCGTTCAAGATCGGCCTGATCTGGGCGGTCAGCGTCACCGTGCTGCAGTTCCTGGCCGCGCTCGGCCTGGCGCTGCTGCTGAACCAGAACCTCCGTCTCCGCACGCTCGCCCGGGTGCTGGCGATGGCGCCGTGGGCGATGCCGCCCATCGTGATCGGGCTGATGTGGCGGCTGGTCTACCACCCCAACGCCGGCATCCTCAACGCCGTCCTGCAGGACGTGCACCTGCTCGACCACAACGTCGACTGGCTCAACGACTTCGGAACCGCGCTTCCGGCGATCATCGTCGTCGGCGTCTGGACCGGGATGCCGCAGACCACGGTGGTGCTGCTCGCCGGGCTGCAGGGCGTGCCGAAGGAACTGCACGAGGCGGCCGCCGTCGACGGCGCGAGCGTGTGGCGCCGCTTCTGGAACGTGACACTGCCGCAGCTGCGGCCGGTGATCGTCACGATCACCGCACTGGACTTCGTGTGGAACATCAACCAGTTCGCGATGGTCTACGCGCTGACGCAGGGCGGCCCCGGCGGCCGTACCCGCCTGCCGATGCTCTTCGCCTACGAGGAGGCGTTCCGCTACGGGTTCTTCGGGTACGCGGCGGCGCTCGGCGTCGCGATCACCATCGTCGTGCTGGTGGTCCTCGGCTTCTACCTCTGGCGTCAGATGAAGGAGAGCCGGTGAAAACCACGCTGAAGTACGCCGGGCTGCTCGGCTACCTCGTCTTCCTGGTCTTTCCGCTGCTGTGGCTGCTGTCGACGGCGTTCAAGACGCCGCGCGAGATGGCGACCCTGCATCCGCGCTGGATCCCGCACCACCCGACGCTGCGCAACTTCAGCGACGCCTTCGCCGCGCAGGACCTGACCGGCAGCGCCCTCCGCAGCCTGATCGTCGCGGTCTCCGTGGCGGTGCTCACCGTCGCGATCGCGCTCCCGGCGGCGTACGCGCTGGCACGGCGGCGTTCGGTGCTGAACCGGATCGCGATCGGCTGGGTGCTGGTCAGCCAGGTCTTCCCGGTCGTGCTGATCATCATCCCGCTCTTCATCATCCTGCGCCGGCTCGATCTGGTGAACACGCTGCCGGGGCTGGTCCTCGTGCACGTCACCTTCGTCCTGCCGTTCGCGCTGTGGATGCTGCAGGGGTACGTCCGCGGCGTGCCCCGCGAACTGGAGGAGGCCGCCGCCGTCGACGGCGCCGGGCGGATCAGGACCCTGGTCGACGTCGTCGCGCCGCTGCTCGCCCCCGGGGTCGTCGCCGCCCTGCTGTTCTCCTTCATCTCCTCCTGGAACGAGTTCTTCTTCGCCCTGGTGATCCTCAAGGACCCGGACAAGGCGACCCTGCCGCTGACGCTGGTGAAGTTCACCGGCGCGGAGCAGGCCGCCCGGCTCGGCCCGCTGGCCGCCGCGTCCCTGCTGGCCACCGTCCCCAGTCTCGTCTTCTTCGCCATCATTCAACGCCGGCTCCGCTCGGGCCTCACCGCCGGCGCCGTCAAGGGTTAGTAGGAGGTACCCCATGCGTCGCGGTCTTCGCTCCGCGCTCGCGGTCGCCGCCGCCACCGTGCTCGGCCTGACCGCCGGGTGTTCCGGGGGCGGCAACGACTCCGGCAAGCCGGTCACACTGAAATTCCTGAGCCTGGCCTGGCAGAAGGACTCCCTGGCCGCCAACAAGCGGCTCGTCGGGGAGTGGAACAAGGCCAATCCGAAGATCCAGGTCCAGTACGTCCAGGGCAGCTGGGACAACGTCAACGACCAGCTGGTGACCTCCTTCGAGGGCGGCGACCCGCCGGACGTCATCCACGACGACTCCTCCGCCCTCGCGGGCTTCGCCGGGCAGGGGTACCTCGCCGACCTGACCAAGCTGATCCCGACCGAGCTGAAGAACGACATCCCGGACGCCGCCTGGGGCACCGCGACGTTCGACGGGCAGGGCCGGCAGGGGATCTACGGGGTGCCGTTCCTGCAGGAGTCGCAGGTCATCCTCGCCAACAAGAAGATGCTCGACGCCGCCAAGGTGCGCATCCCCACGGCCGACAACCCGTGGACCTGGGACGAGTTCCAGCAGATCACCAAGAAGCTCACCGTCGGCAAGCGGTACGGCATCGCGTGGCCGCTCAAGTCGCCGGTGAACAAGGTGCTCAACCTCTCGCTGAACTTCGGCGGCACCTTCTTCCAGACCTCCGGCGGCAAGACGACGGTCAAGGTCGGCCCGCAGGAGAAGGAGGTCCTGCAGCGGATCCACGACCAGCTCTACAAGGACAAGACCGCCGACCCCTCGACGCTCGGCATGGGCACCACCGACCCGCTGCCCGGGTTCTACGCCGGCAAGTACGCGATGGTGCCCGCCGGGATCTACCTGCGCCAGCAGGTCGTCGAGCAGGCGCCGAGCGGCTTCCAGTGGGTGACGATCCCGCCGCTGAAGGGCCAGACGACCCAGCAGGGCGCGATCTCGCAGACGCTCTCGGTCGCGGCCGACAGCAAGCACCCCAAGGAGGCGATGCAGTTCATCTCCTGGTTCCTGAACGGGAAGCATCAGGTGGACCTCGCCAAGGGGGACTGGCTGATCCCGACGAGCAAGACGGCGGCCCAGGACCCGACGCTGACCACGGACAAGTACGGCTGGAACGTCGCGACCGCCTCGGCCAAGAGCCTGATCCTGGCGCCGTACCTGAAGGTCAACGGCTTCGACGAGTTCAAGAGCAAGGTGGCGACGCCGGCCCTGCAGTCCTACTTCGCCAACAAGATCACCATTGATCAGCTGGCGCAGAAGCTGACCCAGGACGGCGACAAGGTCCTGGAGCGCTACAACAATTGAGCGAGTTCCGCGACCGCGCCCGTGGGTGCCTGCTCGGCCTGGCGGCCGGCGACGCCCTCGGGCGGCCCGCCGAGAACCTCACGCCCGAGGAGATCACCCGGCGCTGGGGCCGCCTCACCGAGCTGGAGCCCGGCCCGGACGGTGGCCCGGCGGGCACCGACGACACCGAGTACGCGATCTTCGCGGCGTCGCTGCTGACGGCGCATGGGTCGGCACTCACGACCCAGGACGTCGTCGCGGCCTACCGGGAGCAGGTCCTGCCGATCGACGGGCCGATGAAGGGCGCGGGCTTCTCCGAATTGGGAATGGTCCAAGCACTGCGGCGGGGACTGACCCCGCCGCTGACCGGGCGCCGGCACGACCACGGCTGGTCCGACGGCCTGGCGATGCGCGCCGCGCCGTACGGGGTGTTCGCGGCGGGCGACCCGGACGAGGCGGCACGGCTCGTGACCGTCGACGGCGCGGTCAGCCACAGCGGCGAGGGGATCCTCGGCGGACGTGCCGTCGCGGCGGCGGTCGCCGCCGCCATGACCGGCGCGCCGCCCGCCGACGTCGTGGCCGCCGGCCTGGGCGCGATCCCGGACGACTCCTGGACCGCCCGCAGCGTCCGCGCCGCCGTGCGGATCGCCGCGGGCCGGGACCGGGATCGCCTGGCGGCGGACCTGCACGAGGCCGTCGTCGCGCGGCACTACCCGTGGACCGACCTGGCCCCGGAGGCGGTGGCGCTGGCGTTCGCCGCGTACCTGGCCGGCGGCGGCGACGTCGAGGAGGCCGCGGTCACGGCGGTGAGCCTGGGCCGCGACGCCGACACCACCGCCGCCATCGCCGGGGCGCTCGCGGGCGCGGGCCGCGGTGAGGGCGGCGTTCCGGAGCGCTGGGCGCGGGCGATCGGCCCGGTCCGGGGAGCCTGCCTGCCCGCCGTGGCGGGCAGGAATGTCCGCGAGGTCGCCGACGCGCTGGCACGGGCACGTACGACGCACGGCTGAACGAGCGAGGAGACAGATGGCATCGGGGGATCCGCGCGACCGGGTACGCGGCGCGTTCGCCGGGCTGGCGATCGGCGACGCGGCCGGCTGGCCGGCCGCACGGCACAGGTGGGGCCTGCTGGCCCCGTGGACCCGCCGGCTCGGCCGCGAACTCGACGGCTTCGCCGAGGAGCACCGGGTGACGACGCTGCCGGTGCCGTTCGCCCTGAACCAGCCGGTCGCCGCCCTCGCGGTCGGCCCGTCCGACGACGCGGAGTGGCTGGCCTGGACCGCGCGCACGCTGGGCACCGACCGCCGCGCGGCGTTCGAGGCCCTGGGCGACGACGTACGCGCCCGGATCTCGGTGCGCACCGCGCTGGACAACCTGGCGCGCGGCGTCGAACCGCCCGCGAGCGGCCATGACAACCCGCACTTCTTCGACGACGCCGCGGCCGTGCGGGCGGTCGCGTTCGGGGCCGCTCATCTGGGCGCGCCGGAGGACGCGTCCCGGGCCGCGCGCGCCGACGCGGCGATCACCAACGCCGAGGACGGCGTGCACGCGGCCGGGGCGATGGCCGCCGCGACCGCCGTCGCGGTGGCGGGCGCCCCGGCGGGTGACGTCGTCGCCACCGCCCTGGCGGAACTGCCCCCGGGCACCGCGATCCACGGGGCGGCGGCCGACGCGCTCGACCTGCCCGGCGACGCGTTCGCCCTCGTCCCGAGCCTGGACGCGGCCCTCCAGGACCACGTGTACAGCTACGGCGTCGCGGCGGCGCGGACGGTGCCGGTGGCGCTCGCCCTCACCCGCGCGTCCGACGGCGACCTGGCCAGGGCCGTTCCGGCCGCCGCCTGCCTCGCGTCGCTGGCCGACTCGGCGCCCGCGCTCACCGGCGCGCTGACCGGGGCGATCACCGGATGGGCGGCCCTCCCGGAGACCTGGCGGGAACGCGCCCGCCACCTCGCCGGATGCTGCCTGCCGGAACTCGCCGGCGCCGACCTCGTCGCCATCGCCGATCGACTCAGCGGTCCCGGACCGTCCGGGACCGCGCACCAGGAAGGAACGGGATGACTCCGTTGCAGGACAAGGCCGTCGGCGCGCTCGTGGGCGCGGCGGTCGGGGACGCGCTCGGCGGGGCGACGGAGGGCTGGACCCCCGAGCAGATCCGGGAACGCTACGACGGCCCCGTGACCGGCATCGTCCCGCCGTACTTCGCCGACTGGCGGAACGCGCGCCCCATCGCGCCGTACCACAAGGGCGACGGGCACGTCACCGACGACACCCTCATGACGCACGCCCTGGTCCGGGTGTACGAGCGGGCGGGCGGCCACCTGGACGCGTACGCCGCCGCCGAGCACCTCGTCCCGGAGATGATGGGGGAGAAGCGCTGGATCCCCGAACTGGAGGCGGAGGCGCTGCCGCTGCAGCGGGTGTTCCTCGCCGAGAAGTGGCTCGTGCTCCGGCTGCACTACGGCCACGTCGACCCGCGTGAGGCGGGCGTGGGCAACATCGTCAACTGCGGTGCCGCGATGTACATGGCGCCGGTCGGCGTCGTCAACGCCGCCGACCCCGACGGCGCGTACGCCGAGGCCATCGACCTCGCCGGGGCCCACCAGTCCAGCTACGGCCGGGAGGCCGCGGGCGTGTTCGCCGCGGCCGTGGCCGAGGCGATGCGGCCGGGTGCCACGCCGGACTCGGTCGTCTCGGCCGCCGTACGGCTCGCCAAGGACGGCACCAGGGCGGCGATCGAGGCGGTCTGCGAGCGGGCCCGCGGCCACGCGCACTGGGAGGGCTCCTTCGACGCCCTGCGTGACGCGATGCGGCCGTACGACACCGTCGCCGACACCTACCGCGACCAGGGCCTGGCCGCGCGACGCCCCAGCCGCGTCCACAGCATCGAGGAACTGCCGCTCGCGCTGGCGTTCCTGCTCATCGCGGGCGGCGGCTACCGCGAGACCGTGCTCGGCGCGATCAACTACGGCCGCGACGCCGACTCGATCGCCAGCATGGGCGGTGCGATCGCCGGGGCGCTGGGCGGGAAGGCGGCCGTGCCCGCCGACTGGCGTGAGGACGTCGCGGTCGCCAGCCGCCTGGACCTGGAGGCGCCCGGCCTGGCGATCGCGGCGGTGGCCGAGCGCGTGCACGCCGCCGACGTGGCCCGGCGGCGCGCGCACGAGCAGGCGTTCGCGGAGCTGCTGTGATGCGGCTGACCTGGATCCAGCCCGAGGACCTGATCGGGCACGAGCTCCGCCAGGCCGCGCAGGACGGCCGCGACGCCGCCGACGTCGCCGCGCGCTGGCACGCCGCCGGCGGACACGACGCGCCGCCGCGCGCGGGGGCCTCGCCGGAGCCGGCGTCGCCGCAGCTGCGGACGCTGGCCGAGCAGCTGCTCGACGAGCTCGCGGCGATGCCGTCACCGTACGACGAGCCGACCGAGCTCGACGAGATCATCGCCGCCTGCCCGGACTGGCCGGCGGGCGGGCCCCGCCCCGTGGCCTTCGACCGGCTGCACGGCGCGTGGCTCGGCCGGGCCGCCGGGTGCGTCCTCGGCAAGCCCGTGGAGAAGATCCCCCGTGCGGGCATCCGGGAGATCGCCGAGGCGACCGGCAACTGGCCGATCCGCGGCTGGTTCACCGCCGAGGGTCTTCCCGCCGAGATCGCCGGACGGTGGCCGTGGAACCGGCGCAGCGCGGCGACCAGCCTCGCCGAGAACCTCGACGGCACCCCCGAGGACGACGACCTCAACTTCCCGATGCTCGCCCTGGCGATCCTGGAGCGGTACGGGCGGGACTTCACGACCGACGACGTCGCGCAGGCGTGGCTGGACGAGCTGCCGGGCGGCCGGGTGTTCACCGCCGAGCGGGTCGCGTACCGCAACCTGCTGCTCGGCGTCGAGCCGCCGCGCACGGCGACGTACCGCAACCCGTTCCGCGAGTGGATCGGCGCGCAGATCCGCGCCGACGTGTACGGCTGGGTCAACCCCGGCGATCCGGCCGCAGCCGCGTCGATGGCGCACCGGGACGCCCGGCTCAGCCACACGGCCAACGGCGTCTACGGCGCGATGTTCGCCGCGGCGATGTGCGCCGCAGCCCTGACCGCCGACACGGTGGACGAGGTCGTCGAGGCGGGGCTGGCGGTGGTGCCGCCGGAGTCCCGTCTGGCCCGGGCCGTACGCCGGGCCGTCGCGTCGGCCCGTGCGGAGACCGACGTCGAACGGGTCGTCGACGGGCTGTACGAACGCCACGGCGACCTGCACTGGGTCCACTCCGTCAACAACGCCGCGCTCGTCGCCGCCGCTCTGGTCCACGGCGCCGGCGACTTCACCCGGTCGATCGCGGCCGCGGTGGCGGGTGGCTGGGACACCGACTCCGACGGCGCGACGGTCGGATCGGTCGCCGGCGCCCTGCTCGGCGCCGGTCGCCTGCCCGAGCGGTGGACCCGGCCGCTGCGCGACCGGGTCGCCAGCAGCCTGACCGGATTCGACGGGGTGCGCCTCACCGACCTGGCCGCCCGGACCGCCGCCCTCGCGGAGCGGCGATGACAGAACGAGAGGGATCGGCGATGACCCGCCCGCTGGACGGCGTCCGCGTCCTGGACCTGGCGACGCTGTTCGCCGGGCCGATGGCCGCGATGTTCCTCGGCGACTTCGGCGCCGAGGTCGTCAAGGTCGAGCACCCCCGCCGGCCCGACCCCGCGCGTGGGCACGGGGCGGCCAAGGACGGCATCGGCCTGTGGTGGAAGATGCTCGGCCGGAACAAGCAGACGATCACCCTGAACCTGTCGGAGCCGGAGGGACAGGACGTCCTGCTCCGCCTGGCCCGCGACGCCGACGTCGTCATCGAGAACTTCCGCCCCGGCACCCTCGAACGCTGGAACCTGTCCTACGAGCGGCTCCAGGAGGCCAACCCCGGCCTCGTGCTCGCCCGGGTCACCGGCTTCGGGCAGTTCGGCCCGTACGCCCGGCGCCCCGGCTTCGGCACGCTCGCCGAGGCGATGAGCGGGTTCGCGGCGATGACCGGGGAACCGGACGGGCCGCCGACGCTGCCGCCGTTCGGGCTCGCCGACGGCATCGCCGCGCTCGCCACGGCGTACGCGGTGATGACGGCGCTGCGGGCCCGCGACCTGACGGGCCGGGGGCAGGTCGTCGACCTGTCGATCCTCGAGCCGATCCTCACCGTGCTCGGCGGCCAGCCGACCGCGTACGACCAGCTCGGGCTCGTCCCGCCGCGCACCGGGAACCGCTCGGTCAACAACGCGCCGCGCAACACCTACCGCTGCGCGGACGGCTCCTGGGTGGCGGTCTCCACCTCGGCGCAGAACATCGCCGAGCGGGTGATGCGCCTGGTCGGGAGGCCGGAGTACGTGGACGAGCCATGGTTCGCGACGGGCGCCGGCCGGGCCGCGCACGCCGACGAGCTGGACGCGGCGGTCGCCGCGTGGGTGGGCGAGCGGACCCGGGAGCAGGTGCTCGCCGAGTTCGACAAGGCCGAGGCGGCGGTCGCGCCGATCTACGACGTGCGCGACCTCATGGCCGACCCGCAGCTCGCCGCGCTGGACGCGATCACGACCGTCGACGACCCGGACTTCGGGCCGCTGCGCATGCAGAACGTCTTGTTCCGGCTGTCGGCGACGCCCGGCGCGCTGCGCTGGACCGGGCGCGCGCACGGTGCCGACACCGACCGCGTCCTCGGCACGGCCGGCCTGACCGCCGACGAGATCGACGCGCTCCGCGCCCGCGGGGTGATCTGAGCGTGCCCGGCGCCCGTGAGGTGATCCGCGAATGACGACGCTGCTGTACGTCCCCGCCGACCGGCCCGACCGGGTGGCCAAGGCGCTCGCCACCGACGCGGACGTGGTGATCCTCGACCTGGAGGACGCCGTCGCCCCGGCGCACAAGGACCGGGCACGAGAGCACGTCGCCGCCCTGCTGGCGGAGCCGACGCGCCCGGTCCAGGTCCGCGTCAACGACGTGCGGTCCGACTGGGGCCGCGCCGACCTGACGGCCCTCGCCGGACTGCTTGCAGCGACGGACGGCGTCCGCCTGCCGAAGATCGAGTCCGTGGACCAGGTACGGCGGATCGCGGATCTCGTCCCGGGGACCGGCCTGCACCTGCTCCTGGAGTCCGCGCTGGGCGTGGAGCGGGCGCACGACCTGGCGACCGCCCACCCGGCGGTGGCCTCCATCGGGCTCGGCGAGGCCGACCTCAAGGCGGACCTCGGCGTGGCCGACGAGACCGGGCTGGCGTGGGCGCGGTCACGGATCGTCGTGGCGGCGCGGGCCGCCGGTCTGCCCGCTCCCGTCCAGTCGGTCCATCCCGACATCCGCGACCTGGACGGGCTGGCCGCGTCCTGCCGGCTCGGCCGCGCCCTCGGGTTCCGGGGGCGGGCGGCGATCCACCCCGCCCAGCTGCCGGTGATCGCCGAGGTGTACCGGCCGACCGCCGAGGAGGTCGCCGCCGCCCGCCGGATCGTCGCGGCCTACGAGGAGGGCGACGCGACGGGGACCGGGGCCGTGGCCCTCCCCGACGGCGGTTTCGTCGACCTCGCCGTCGTCCGCCAGGCGCGGAACGTCCTCGCGGAGGTCTCCGGCGAGCGGTCAGCCTGACCGGACCCCGGCGGCTCAGGGCTTGCGGGCGACGCCGCCGAGGGTCGCGACCTCCCTGGGCGGGCCGAACGGGTCCGGTTCGGGGCGCCACCGCTGAATCGGCACGACGCCCGGCTCGACCGGCTCCAGGCCCGCGAAGAAACCGGTGATCTGCTCCGGCGTGCGCAGGTGGTAGGGGATCGCGCCGCTGTCCTTGTAGCGCCGGCTCGCCTCCCGGTGGGCCGCTCCGACGTCGACGCTGTCGGCGAGCGCGAGGAAGCTGCCGGAGGGGAGCGCGTCCATCAGCCGCCGGACGATCGACCGGGCCTCCTCGTAGTCCTCGAGGTGGCCCAGCACGCCCATGAAGATCAGCGCGACGGGGCGGGTCAGGTCGAGCGTGCCGGCCGCCGCCTGGACGATCTTCTCGGGCGCGCGCATGTCGGCGTCGATGTAGTCGGTCCTGCCCTCGGCGGAGCTCGTCAGCAGCGCGCGGGCGTGCGCGAGGACCAGCGGATCGTTGTCGACGTAGACGATCCGGCAGTCGGACGCGACGCGCTGCGCCACCTCATGGGTGTTGTCGACCGTCGGCAGGCCGGTGCCCACGTCGAGGAACTGCCGAATGCCCTCCTCACCGGCCAGGTGCCGTACGGCGCGGGCGAGGAAATGGCGGGCGGCGCGGGCGGTGTCGACGATGCCGGGGAAGATCTCCCGGTACTGGTCGCCGGCCGCGCGGTCGACCGGATAGTTGTCCTTACCGCCCAGCCAGTAGTTCCAGACGCGGGCGGAGTGGGGGACGCTCGTGTCGATCTCCGGCGTCGGCGCCGGTCGGGGGCTGGTGGAACTCTCGCTCACGGGCATCCCTCACTGCCGTCCGATGGGTCTGCGCCCTATCCTGTCAATTTCTCCCGGTTCGCCGCGATCATCTTCTGAGCGCAAGTGCGGTCGATCGAAGTACCCCGCGCCTCCGGATCAGAGAAGGCGGACCACGTCGCCGGTCGTCGCGCTGGCGCGCGCGGCGTCGAGGACCGTCGCCGTCGCGACCGCGTCCCACGGGTCGACGGGGAGCGGGCCGGTCCCGCGCACCGCCGCGGCGAACGCCGGATAGAACCGATCCCACCGGCCGCGCTCCGACGGGACGGTCTCGGCGTGGTCCCCGCGCAGTACCCGTCCCCAGCGCTCCTCCGGCTCGGCGCCCCAGCGATCGCCCTCCGAGGCCGGGGAGGCGCCGGCGAGCAGCAGCGCCTCCTGACCGTCCACGCCGTCGACGATGTACGCGCCGGCGGTGCCGCTCGCGCGGAACCGCGGGCCCGGCGCCCCCTGCCGCCAGCTGCCCCACAGGTGAGACCGCGCGCCGTCCCGGTGGGTCAGCGCGACGAACACGTCGTCGTCGAGCCCGCCATCGCCGACGTGCCACTCGGCGTACACCCGCTCGACCGGACCGCACAGCACGAGCGCCTGGTCGACGAGGTGACTGCCGAAGTCCAGCAGCGTGCCGCCGCCCGCGGCCGGCGGCCCCGGGTCGGGCGCGAACCGCTCGAACCGCGACTCGAACCGCGTCAGCGTGCCGAGCGTCCCCGCGTCGACGAGCCGCCGCAGCGTGCGGAAGTCGGAGTCCCAGCGGCGGTTCTGGTAGACCGTCAGGGTGACGCCCAGCCGTTCGGCCAGCTCCACGGTCTGCCGTGCGGCGCCCGCGTCCGGCGCGAAGGGCTTGTCGCAGACCACCGCGAGACCGAGTTCGAGCGCCTGCCGCGTCAACGGGATGTGGGTGTCGGCCGGTGTCGAGATCGCCACCGCCTCGGCCCCGGCGGCGGCCAGCTCCTCCAGCGACGCGTACGCCGGCCGGTCCAGCTCGGCGGCGACCTGTTTCCGCCGCTCGGGGGAGGTCGTGACGACCCCCAGGAACGCGCACTCCGGGGCCGAGGCGAGCAGCGGCGCGTGGAAGTACCGGCCGCCGAAGCCGTATCCGGCGAGGCCGATGCGCAGCGGTGCGGTCATGGTGGATCCGTCCTTTCTCGGTGTCACTGGAAACGGCCGGGGCGGAACGCCTCGAGCAGCGGGTTGGCCTCCCCGGTCACGATCTCGTCGGCGAGCAGCTCACCGGCGATCAGCCCCAGCGTCGCACCGCTGTGTGTGAAGGCCACGTGCAGGCCCCTCACCTGGTCGAGCTCGCCGAACACCGGCTCACCGTCGCCGGGGATCGGCTTGCGGCCCACCCCGTAGGAGTCGAGGACGAGCGCGGGGTTACCGGCCAGCACCGCGGACGCCTCGCGCAGCAGCCCCTCCACGGTGGCCTCCTTGACCTCGTACGTGCCGTCGGCCTGCTCGACGACCTCTCGCGCGGCGGCGTCGGAGTCCATCATCAGCGCACCGCCGGGAGCCGGGCGTACGGCGACCCGCGGAGTGTTCAGCACGGCCCGCAGCTCGGTGCCGGCCGGCCTGGCGCGCACGAGCAGCGCCGGCGGCGTCGCGTCGTCGATGGCCGCGCCGAACTCCCGGGCCATGCGCGGAACGTCCGCTCCCGTCGCCACCAGGGCGGCGTCCACCTCGATCCGCTCGCCCGACGCCGTCCGCACCGCGGCGACCCGGTCGCCTTCGACGGTGACGGACGCGGCACCGGCGCCCTCGACGACGCGGCCGCCGGCCGCCGTGAGGTCGTCCACGAGCCACGAGATGAGCGGCACCAGGTCGACCCAGCCCTCACCCGGGTTGAAGATCGCCCCCTCGTCGGAGATCGCGGCCGGGTCGACGCCGGGCGTCCAGTCGGCCACCTCGTCCCGGGCGAGCCAGTGCGCGTCGTACCCGTTGCGCCGCATGTGCTCGAACGCGGCCCGATGCCCGTCGGCCTCCCCGGGAGGCGCCCAGGTCAGGCCACCGTCGAACTTGAGCCAGCCGGCGGAGGCCGGAACACGGTTCGCGAACGTGCGGTACCGGTCGATCCCCAGCACCCGCAGCCGGTGGTACGCCTCGGAGCGATCGCCGCCGAAGGAGTTCAGCCACGACAGTGAGCGGCCGCTCGCCCCGTCGGCCGGCCGGCCCGCCGTGACCAGGACGACGTCCGCTCCGCGCCGGGCGAGCCGCGCCGCGGTCGACACTCCGATGATGCCGCCGCCCAGGACGGCGACACGCGGCCGGGACAGGGAAGTACGCATGACAGAGCCTTTCAATGATCGAGTGGCGATGCCGTACGGAGACGGCGCGCATGAACCGACGCGGGGCGCGTCAGAGCGGGGTGGTGCTGGACCGGACCTCGAGGCGGGTCGGGAGAACGATCCGCTCGCCCGGCTGGTCCTCTCCCTTGATGCGGCGGAACAGGCGCTCGGCGGCGGTGCGGCCCATGTCCATGGGGGACTGGGCCACCACGGTCACGGGCGGGTCGACGAGGGCGGTCCAGTCCAGGTCGTCGAAGCCGACCAGCGACATCTCGGTGGGGATCTTCACGCCCCGCTTGCGCGCGGCCGTGAACGCCCCCTGGGTGGTGACGTTGTCGGCGGCGAACACGGCCGTGGGCGGCTCGGCCAGGGCCAACAGCGCGTCGGCCTCCGCCTCGGCGGACCCGACCGCGTCGAGGTACGTGAAGCGGACCAGCTCTCGCGCGGAGACGGCGTCGTAGGCGTCCAGCGCGGCGAGGTATCCGCGGACGCGGTCGATCGACGGACGCGCCGCGCCCCGTACGCCCAGCCGGCCGGTGTCCTCCCGCACGAACAGCTCCGGCCTCTCGTGCGGGACCACGGACGCGACCAGGCCCACCCGTCGGTGCCCGAGTTCCAGCAGGTGCGCCACCGCGTCGTAGGCGGCGGCCTCGTTGTCGATGACGACGCTGTCGGCGTTCATCCCGGCGCCGGTCCGGTCGAGCAACACCACCGGGACGCCGCGCTCCTGGGCCCGCCGGAGGTGGCCCATGTCGGTCACCGAGATCGGCGACACGACGATGCCGTCGATCTGCTTCTCCAGCAGGACCTTGATCGCGTTGCGTTCGACGTCGAGCCGGTCGTCGACGTTGAACAGGATCGCCTCGTAGCCCTCCTCGTGGGCGACGTCGCACACCCCGCGCATCGCGGCGGCGAAGTAGGGGTTGGCGATGTCCGCCGCGACGAATCCGATGCTCCGGGTGCCGCCGGAGCGCATGCTGCGCGCGACGACGTTCGGCTCATACCCCAGCCGCGCGGCCGCCGCCTGGACACGTTCGCGCAGGTCGTCGCGGACGCGGCCGTAGTTTCCGAGCGCGCGCCCGGCCGTGGCCACCGAGACGCCGGCCTCACGGGCGACGTCGGCCACGGTCGGGCGTCGCCGGCCGTTCCTGGCGCCTGTACCGCCTGCCATCACAGGACCTGCGCCAGGAACTTCTTCAGCCGGGGCGACTCGGGCGCGTCGAAGATCTGCTCGGGCGGACCGGCCTCGACGACCACACCGGCGTCCATGAACACCACCGTATCGGCGACCTGACGGGCGAAACCCATCTCGTGGGTGACGACGACCATCGTCATCCCCCCACGGGCGAGTTCGGCCATCAGCTGGAGCACGCCCTTGACCAGCTCCGGGTCGAGCGCGCTGGTCACCTCGTCGAACAGCATGACCTCGGGCTCCATCGCCAGGGCGCGGGCGATGGCGACGCGCTGCTGCTGGCCGCCGGACAGCTGCGCGGGCCGGTGCCCGCTGCGGTCGGCCAGGCCGACGTCCTTGAGGCGCTGCATGGCGGTCGCGGTGGCCTGGTCCTTCGACATCTTCTTGACGGTGGTCAGAGCGAGCGTAACGTTCTGCAGCGCGGTCTTGTGGGGGAACAGGTTGAAATGCTGGAAGACCATGCCGATGCGCTGCCGCAGCACGTTGACGTCCAGGGCCGAGGTGTCCTCGCCGTCCAGCAGCACCTGCCCGGCGGTCCGCGTCTCCAGACCGTTGAGGCACCGCAGCATCGTGGACTTGCCCGAGCCGGAAGGGCCGATGACGCACACGACCTTCCCGGCGGGAGCCAGGAGGTCGGCGCCGCGCAGGACCTCCAGCGGACCGAACCTGATCCGGATGTCGCGGGCCTCCAGCGACGAGCCTTTGTAACGCCGCCCGGTCATGGAGCCTCCTTCGTCGGCCCCATGACCAAGGTGCCGTGCCAATTGATGCCCTCGCTTCGCTCGGTCATGGCGGACGGCTCTGACGACGTCACGCGAGCGCTCCTTCCGCGTTGACGGCCGGCGCCTCATCGGCGACCAGGGCACGGCGTGAGCCCTCGCGCAGCCGGCGGTCGATGTGGTTCACCAGGTGGGTCAGGGGGACGGTCAGCAGCAGGTAACACAGGCCGGTCGCCAGCAGCGGTGACAGGTTCCCGGTGGCCACCGAGCTGTCCTGACCGATGCGGAACAGCTCACGCTGGCTGGTGACCAGGCCGAGGAAGTAGACGAGGCTGGAGTCCTTGATGATGGCGATGAACTGGTTGACCATCGCCGGCAGCACCCGCCGCACGCCCTGGGGCACGACCACCAGGCGCAGCGCCTGTCCGTGGGTCATGCCCAGGGCCCGGCACGCCTCCCCCTGGCCCTTCTCAACGCTCTGGATCCCGGATCGGAAGATCTCTCCGATGTAGGCGGCGGACATCAGGCTCAGCGCCAGAATGGCCACCGGGTACGGCGACGCCAGCCAGCTGACCTGCGCCGAGAACACGCCCTCACCGACCATGAGGATGGTCAGCGCCGCGGGCAGGCCACGGAACAGGTCGGTGTAGATCCGGGCCGGCAGCCGCAGCCACCAGCGCTGCGACAGACCCATGATGGCCAGCACCATCCCGATCACGCTGCCCAGCAGTGAGGACGCGATCGCGAGGACCAGCGTGTTGCGCAGGCCGTAGGTCAGCAGGTCCGGCAGGACCTGGCGGATCAGCTGCCAGTCGAAGAAGTTCCGGAGAAGGTCGTTCACGACTTACCCCTTGGCGGTGTACGGGGGCAGCTGGCTGCCGGTGGGCACCGGATCCTGCGGGAAGTACTGCTTGTACAGCTTCAGCCAGGTGCCGTCGGCCACGACCTGCTTGAGCGCGCCGTTGAGCGCGGTGACCAGCTTGGTGTTGCCCTTGCGCACCGCCCAACCGGCGGGGAAGGCCGTCGCCGGGATGGTGATCGGCTGGACGAGGTGCAGGTCGGAGTACTTCTTGATGATGGCCAGGTTCGGGTCGAAGTCGTTGAAGAACGCGTCGACCCGCTTGTTCTTCAGGGCCAGGTCGGCGGAGTTGTCGTCGGGGAATCGCACGATGTTCGCGCCGGGGATGAAGGTGCCCGTGTTCGCGTCCTCGATCGAGCCTTGCAGGACCGCGACCTTCTTGCCCTTCACGGAGCCGACGTCGGAGGTGATGCCGCTGTCGGGGCGGGTCAGCACGCCGAAGTAGCCGGCGAGGTAGCCGTCGGAGAAGTCGACCATCTTCTTGCGCGGCGCGGTGATGCCGACGGCCGCGGCGGCCGTGTCGAACTGCCGGTTGTTGACGGCGGGCAGCAGCGCGGAGAAGTCGAGGGAGACGAAACTCGTCTTGAGGTTCAGTTTCTGCGCGACGGCGTCGATCAGGTCGATCTCGAAGCCGGCGAGTTTGCCGTTCTCTTCGTAGGAGTACGGCTTCATGTTGTTGGTGGTGCCGACCTTGAGGACGCCCGCCTTGGCGACGCCGGTGGCGGTGCCCGCCTGCGCGGACTGTGTCTTCGAGCCGGAGCCGCAGCCGGTCACCGTGAGCAGGGACACCGCGAGCGCGGCGACCGCCGCTCGTGCCGCGGGAAGCTTTCTCATCGATTCTCCAATGCTTCGGGGAGACGGCGTGATGCCGGGAGGTCGAACGGGGCTGGTGGAGGGGAGAAGGCACCGCACACAGTGCTGAGTTCACGCGCGTTGTCGAAGGCCGAACGACGCTGGTCGGCGCTCTAGAGAACGTTCTCTCGTCTCGATTGCAGAGAACGTTCTCACGCAACTGGTCCGTCGTCAAGACCCTGCGGACGCGACTTATGGAAACCGCTGAGCACCCTCATTCGGGCGTGAGGCGCCGGGGTGGTCGCCGCTGCCTTGGGGGTGCGGTTCGGCGGGTGTGCGGCCCCGGGGTCCTTGACGATCGGCCGCGCCCCGGATCATCATGAACGCATGTTCATGAACGTGTGTTCATTTCGTTGATCGAGGAGCCGTGATGTCGCAGATCGTCAACGCCGCGCAGGCCGAGGCGTGGAACGGGTACGAGGGGCAGCACTGGGCCGGTCACGCGGACCGGTACGACGCCGTGAACAGCGGCTTCAACCGGTTCGTGCTGGACGCGGCCGCGATCGGGGAGCGGGACCGGGTGGTGGACATCGGCTGCGGCAACGGGCAGCTGACGCGACTCGCCGCCCGTACGGCCCGGTCCGGCCGGGTCCACGGGATCGACCTGTCCGCGCCCATGCTCGCCCGAGCTCGCTCCCGGGCCGCCGAGGAGGGCCTGGCCAACGTGACCTTCGAGCAGGCGGACGCCCAGGTCCACGCCTTCCCCGTGGGCGGCTTCGACGCGGCGATCAGCCGGTTCGGCGTGATGTTCTTCGCCGATCCGGTCGCCGCGTTCGCCAACGTCGGCCGCGCGCTCCGGTCGGGCGGGCGCCTGGCCTTCGTGTGCATGACCGGTCTCGAGGGCACCGACCTGGGTGCCGTCTTCGGGGCCATGGCCGCCCACCTGCCGCGGCCCACCGGGCCCGACGGCACCGGCCCGACGTCGTTCGCGGACCCCGCACGCGTACGGCAGGTGCTGACCGAAGCGGGATTCGGGGAGATCGCCTGCACGCTCGTCGAGGCGGAGCAGGCCTGGGGTCGGGACCTCGCCGACGCCGCCGGGTTCATCCGCGACTGGGGGCCGGTCAGGTACCAGTTGCGCCAGGCGGGCGCGGAGGCGGCCGCCCGGGCGAGTGACGCGCTCACGACCGCCCTCCGGCCCTTCGCCCGGCCCGACGGCGTCCGGCTCCGCGGCACGGCCTGGCTCGTGACCGCTCGCCGTCCCGCCTGAGGCCCGCGCGCCGCCGAGCGGCCCCGTCTCGCCCGAAGGGCCGCGCCCGGCCTGAGGCTCGTGCACCGCCGAGCGACCCTGCCCCGTCGAGGGGCCGCGGTCCGTCTGAGGGGCCGTCTCCCGGCGCGGCTTCACTACGATGCGTGCCGATGGCACCGAGAAGAGCGGCGGCGCTCCGCGACGGCGGCGGAGAGCAGAGCCTGCGCGCCCACCTGATCGCCACCGCCGAACGCCTGATCTCCGAACGCGGCACGGCCGGGCTCACCGTGCGCGCGATCGCCCGCGCGGCCGGGGTCGCCGACGGAGTGCTCTACAACCACTTCGCCGACAAGGAGGAGCTGCTGGCCCACGCTCTGCAGGCGCGGGTACGGGCCGTCGAGAGCGCCCTCGGCGCGCTTCCCGAGCCGGGCGGTGGAACGGTCGAGGGCAACCTGCGCGCCTACCTCGCCCACGGCCTGGACCTGCACCGGGCGATCCTCCCGGCGTTCGCCGGGTTGCTCGGCCGGCCCGAGGTCCTCGCCAGGTTCGCCGACCTGGCGCGGCCGGGGGACGACTGGCGCGATCGGCTGGTCGGCTACCTGCGGGCGGAGCGGGACCTGGGGCGGCTGGCGCCGGACGCGCCGGTGGAGCCGGCGGCCCGGATGATGGTCGGCGTCTGTCACGAGGCGATCCTGTCTTCGCTGCTGCGCAGCTCCGCGGCACCGGACACCGCTTCCGTTCCGCAGGAGGAGATCGACGCCGTGGTCGCCGCCGTACTGCGGGGCATCGGCCGCTGATCCGGACCATCGCCCGTGGCCGTCGCCCAGGACCGTCACTCCGGACTGTCGCTCGGGGCCGTTCCTCGTGCGGCGGCCCGGCCGAATCGGCCCGCGGCCGGGTGCGGCCGGACGCCGCCGGGCGGACCGGGCCAAAGGGCCGGTAACGTGCGGCCATGAGACTCGGTGTCCTGGATGTCGGATCGAACACCGTTCACCTGCTGGTGGTCGACGCACACCACGGCGCGGCGCCGCTGCCCGCCTTCTCCCACAAGGAAGAGCTGCGGCTGGCCGCCCACCTGGAGGGCGACCGGCTGTCCGAGGAGGGGGCGGCGCTGCTGGAGAGCTTCGTCGCGGACGCCGTGCGCATCGCCGAGGACAAGGGAGTGGAACGCCTCATCGGGTTCGCCACCTCGGCGGTCCGCGAGGCGGCCAACGGTGAGGACGTCCTCGCGAAGGTGCGCGCCGAGAGCGGCGTGGACCTTCGGGTGCTCCCCGGCGAGGAGGAGGCGCGGCTGACCTTCCTGGCCGCACGCCGGTGGTTCGGCTGGTCGGCCGGTCGCCTGCTGCTCCTCGACATCGGCGGCGGTTCCCTCGAGATCGCCGCGGGCGCCGACGAGGACCCGGACTTCGCGACGTCCGTGCCGCTGGGAGCGGGGAGGCTGACCCGTGACTGGTTCACCGCCGATCCGCCGCCGCCCGAGGAGGTGCGCGCGCTCCGCAAGTACGTCCGGGCGGCGATCGCCCGCGAGGTCTCCGGGGTGACGCGGCGCGGCACGCCGGATCACGCCGTGGCGACCTCCAAGACGTTCAAGCAGCTCGCCCGGATCGCCGGAGCCGCGCCGACCGGGCAGGGCCCGCTGGTCCAGCGGGTGCTCAGTCACGCGGATCTCGTCGAGTGGGCCGAACGGCTGGCCGGGATGAGCGCGGACGAGCGCGCCGAGTTGCCGGGGGTGTCGCCGGGCCGGGCGCCGCAGCTCGTCGCCGGGGCGATCGTCGCGGACGCCGCGATGGACCTGTTCGAGCTGTCCGAGGTCATGGTCTGCCCCTGGGCGCTGAGAGAGGGCGTCATCCTGCGTCATCTCGACACGCTGCCCGAGTCGCCCTGACCGCCGGAGAGGCGAAGCCGCAGTACGCGTGAGCAGGACAACCACCCTAAACGTTGACATGTGCGCGTTTGAGGCCAAAACTGAGCACGATCGATCATGATCAGGCACGGGCCGGAATGGGGGCACCAGCCCGCAGACCCCTCTCGGGAGGTACCGGGTGCTGTCATGGCGTGACCGACCGGTCGCGATCGCCGTCTCTCTCGCAACGCTGACGCTGGGCTCCCTCGCCGCGGTGCCCGCCGCGGACGCCGCCGCCGGTCCGCGGGTGACCCACGATGCCCGCTCGGTGACCCTCAGAGTGCCCCCCTCGGCCGGAGCGCCGGGGTACTCCGTCAAGGTCGCCACCGAATCACTGACCATCACGACCACGCGGGGCGGGCGCACGGTCCTGGCCACCGCGGGCGGCACGACCGGCGGCCTGCGCTTCCGCGACGGTGGGACCTGGCAGCGGGCCACCCGCGTCACCGGCTGGTCCTGGAAGAACGGCGTGCTGCGCCTCGACACCGCCACCACGCGGGACGGCGTCACCGCCGAGGCGCTGATCACGCCGAAGCCCGACCGTTACGCCCTGTCCTGGAGCGTCAAGGGCGGCGCCGCCGACCGGCTGGGCCTCGCCTTCGACCTGAAGTCCGCGGGTCACTGGTACGGCCACGGCGAGACGGCGACCCCGGGCGGCGGTCCGTACACCGACCAGCCGTGGCCACTGGACGCCGGCGACGTGCACGACGACGCCTTCGGGCCGGCGTCGTACGAGGTGGTCGACCCGTTCTGGTACACCTCCAGCGCCACCGGGCTGCTCGTCGACACCGACGAGGTCATGGACGTCGCCATCAACGACGCGAAGGACGGCCTCGGCCGCTTCACCGTCGACTCCGGCGGCACCTACAACGCCACCGTCTTCGTGGAGGCGGACCCCTTCCAGGTCTACCGCGACCACACCGGCGTGGTGGGCAAGCCCGCCAAGAGCGACGCCACGTACACGCAGTTCGCCGAGCCGCTGTGGAACTCCTGGGCGCAGTTCTACACGAACGTCGACCAGGCCAAGCTCCTCGACTACGCGCAGAAGCTGCACGACGACGGCATCCCCGGGCACACGATCCAGCTCGACGACCGGTGGGAGTCCAACTACGGCAACCTGACCTTCGACACCAGGACCTTCCCCGACGCCCGTGCGATGTCGGACCGGATCCACGCGATGGGCTACGACTTCGGCATCTGGGTCACCCTGTGGATCAACCTGGACTCCACCAACTACCGGTACGCCGCCGACCACGGCTACCTGCTGAAGGACAAGGCCGACCCCGCCAAGCCCTGCACGGTGAGCTGGTGGAACGGCACCGCCGGCATCGTCGACCTGGCCAACCCCGACGCCAAGGCCTGGTACGTCGCGAACCTGAAGAAGCTGATGAGCACCTACCGGGTGGACGGCTTCAAGTTCGACACCCGCTTCTTCGACGACACCTGCGCCCCCGATGAGGGCTACCAGCGCGCCGACTACCAGCGGCTCGGCGCGCAGCTCGCCGACCAGTTCGATCTGCAGGGCGCCGGCATCCGCGTGCACTGGAGCGGATCGCAGCAGACCGGCTTCGTCATCCGCCAGGTCGACAAGGGGACCGGCTGGGACTCCCTCGCCGCCTCCGTGGCGCAGAACCTCGCGATCTCCACGATCGGCTACCCGTTCGTCGAGACCGACATGGTCGGCGGCTCGCTCGGCCAGCCCGCCCCGACCAAGGAGGTCCTCATCCGGTGGGCCCAGGCGGCCTCGCTGATGCCGTTGATGTACTCCTCGACGTCCCCCGCCGGAACCAACGACACGACGACCGGCAAGCCGGTCTCCTACGACCAGGAGACGATCGACCGGTACCGCGACGCCGTCCAGGCGCACGGCCGGCTCGCGCCCTACATCTGGGACCAGGTGCGGCACAGTGTCGCGACCGGCGACCCGATCATGCGGCCGCTGTTCTTCGACTTCCCGAAGGACGCGAGGGCGTACACGGTGAACGACGAGTGGATGCTCGGCCCGGCGGTTCTCGCCGCGCCGAAGCTGAGCAGCGGCGTCACCCGTGACGTGTTCCTGCCGACGGGGAAGTGGTTCGACGTCAACCGCGGCACCGTGATCCACGGCCCGGTGACCCTGCGCGGCTACAGCGTGCCGCTCGACGTCACGCCGGCGTTCGTCGATCTGAAGGCCCCGGGCGCCGCCACGGCGATCCGAGCGCTCAAGTAGGCGCCGGCCGGTCGGCGGCGTGCCGACCGGAGCGGTACGGGCGACGACCGCGGCCGGTGACCAGGGTCACCGGCCGCGGTCCGCTTCGTGCCGCCTCAGCTCACGGGCGACCAGTAGTCACCGGCCATGACGATGTAGACGAGCATCTTGATCGTCTCGCCGTAGTACGTGTCGCCGTACGGGTTGCCGGCCAGGAAGTTCCAGAGCTTGTCGGTCCAGCCCTGGTCTCCGGCGGCCATGGCGGCGACACCGACGGGGTCGTTGGCGGCCTCGGACTGGTCGCCGGTCTGCGTGGGCGTGCCGTCGAGCTTCGTGTGCGGGTAGATCTTGGCGGGGTCGCCGCCGGCGTGGCTCTTGTAGCTCGCGGACTCCTTCGTCGCGACGCCGATGCTCACGGACGAGCCGTACAGGAGGGCGTCGGTGCCGATGTGCCACGGCACGCGCACGGAGTTGTACCCGACGATGTCGTCCGGCTGGCTCTCCTGGTAGTCGGCGGGGGCCGGCTTCGGGGCGGTGGTGTTCGCGTTCACCACGAAGTCCGACAGCAGGTTCGCGGTGGGGGAGTACTTCGCGGTGAACTCCTGGATCACGGCCTCGGTGCGGGTGACGACCTTGTTCCAGTCGTGCGCGGGGTCGTACGCGGCGAAGGCGCGCAGGTGGTCGAGCATGTGGTCGGACGGGCGCGTGTCGGTGGTCGGCCCGTCGTCCTCGCACTTGAGATGGCCGTCGGGGGCCACGTCCGCGGCGTACAGTTTCGCCAGCCAGTCCTTGGCGGCGGTGGTGTAGCCGCCCCACTGCCGGTCGGCGAGGATGAGGCCGTAGCCGACGTCCAGGTCGCCGTCGGTCGCGGCGTCCGGCGTGCCGGAGTCGGCGTACTTACAGGAGCTGCCGTCGATCTTCCACTGCATCATGCCGTGGGAGTCGCGGTGGGTCGACACGACGTGCCACAGCCCGTCGAACTCCGCCTGGGCGTTCGCGTCGTACCCGGCCATCAGCGGCACGATGTTCATGCCGTAGCCCTGCGCCTCGGAGACGGTGCCCTTGTTCGGCGCGTCTCCGGTCGCGTAGACGAGGTATCCGCCGCAGGCGGCGCGCAGGTACTTGCTCTTCCAGGAGTCGTACTGCTTCTTGACGGCGGCGTCCCGCGCGGACTGACCGACGGACGGCAGGACACCGGTCCGGTACGTCACGTGCGCCGGGAAGGGATGGGCGGGGACGGCGGCCGCCCGGACCGGCTCCGAGCCGGCGGCCGACGCGCCGCCGGCTGGGCCGGTCATGGTGATGAGGGGGAGGGAGAGGGCGGCGGTCACGGTCGCGAGGGCGGTCGTCCGGGCCGTTCGGTGGAACATGGCGGGCTCCTCGGAAGGGACACTGCGTGCGTCGCCGGTCCGGCGTGCCGGCACTCCGGCGGTTGTTAGGAAGGTTTCCTAACAAGCTCCGAGGATGAGTCGGTTCCGCACCTACGTCAAGAGGGGAACGCCCGAACGCGGAGGGGCGGGCCGGGGGAGTGGCCCCGGCCCGCCCCGCAGGTCGCGTCAGTGGTGGTGGTGCACCACCACGTGGTGGACGACGTGGTGGTGTACGACGTGGTGGTGCACCACGTGGTGGTGAGAGTGGCCGCAGGCCGACAGCGCGAGCAACGCCGGCACGAGTCCCACGATCGCCGCCGTCGCCAGCCGGATCCGCCGAACCATCACGTCTTCCTCCGAGAGTCGTACCTTCAGGCTTCATCCGGCTTCTCCGGAGAAACCTTTCATTCAACGAGAACACAGACGCGCCGCAGCGCTGATCGGTTCCGGTCAGAATCTCATCGGTCGACGCCCGGCAAGCGTTTCGCGGTCACAGTCCCATGCAGGCGAGGGCGCGCTGGAAGGCCACCTTCTGCCCGTCGGCCTGACCCGCCGCGCCCAGCAGCTCCGCCAGGTCGAACCAGGCGCGCGCCGCGGGCCGGTGCGCCTCCATCTTCTCCAGGTAGTCCACCGCCTGGAACAGGGCGGCCACCGCCTCCTCCCGCTGTCCGAGGTGCGCCTGCGCCTCGGACAGCACCGTGTAGGCCTCCGCGATGTCCTGTCCCGCGGTGTCGCCGAGAAGGTCGGCCGCCCGCCGGGCCAGGCTCGCCGCCTCCACCGCGTTGCCGAGCAGGATCTCCGCGCGCGCCTGGTGCAGCAGGCAGGCGGCGAGGTCCACGGTGCTCGTCGCGGTGGACTCCATCTCGCGCTGGGCCTGGCGGAGCACGTCGAGTGCCTCCTCTGCCCGGTCCGGCCGCGCGCAGAGCAGGAAGTGACCGTAGGCTCCCCGGAGCCGGCTCAGGTTGCGGGCGTCGTCCTCCTCGCCCAGGAGCGCGATGGCGCGCTCGGCCAGTTTGAGGGCGCCGGGGGCGTCGCCGCTGAGCTCCGCCGCCCAGGCGGCGTTCCAGTAGGCGGCCATCCGCGCCTTGGGCGTGCCGATGGCCTCCGCCCGCGTGGTCAGCATGTCGGCGAACTGGCGCGCGTACGCGAGGTCACCGCGGTGGATGTACGCGGCGAGGATCGTGGAGCCGAGCATCACCATCGCGTCGCTCCACTGGCCGCCCATGACGGTGAGCTGGTCCAGAGCCTCCTCGCCGACCTGGATGCTGGTGGTCAGGTCGCCGAGCTGCCGGTGACAGCGGATCAGCGCGGTGTGGACCCGGGCCCACTGGTCGGGCTCGGTGGTGGGCGAGATCATCTCCGCCGCGCGCTCCAGCTCCCCGATCGCCTCCTTCAGTGCGCCGGTCGCCTCGAGCGCGAGGGCGTGCCCCCAGCACGCTTCGTGAGCGAGCCCCGGAATATCGGTCACGGCCGGGTGGGCCAGAACCTCGGCGAAACGGATCCGTGCCTCGTCGGCCGCGCCGTTCTCCAGGGCGATGTGCGCGTAACGCAGGGTCTCCCGGAGGCCCGCGATCGCCTCCTCGCTGACTCCGGTCAGCAGATATGACTCGGAGCAGTCGAGCTTGCGGGCCAGCAACGCGATCATGCTCGGCGCCGGCGTGCGCTTGCCGCTTTCGATGAGTGAGACGTAGCTGTCGGAGAGTTCCGGCCAGGCGAGCTGTGCCTGAGAGAGGTTCTTGCGCAGCCGCAAAGTCCGAATCCGTTCACCGAGTGATTCTTGCTCTGGCATCTCGCCCGCCTCTAGAAGAAAATGACACTGCCACAGGAAAGGATAAGAAAGAATGTCACGTCTGCGCAGGGCCATAGCACTGGTCTTCGTTTCTACTATCGCGTCACTGATCGTGAGCGGCACCGCCGGTTCCGTCACATCGGCGTCCGCCGCGACGGCCCGGTCGAGTGCCTCGGTGACCGTCGCCCTGGCCGTACCGTCACCGGGCGACCTCACCTGCTGCTGACCGGATCCGGAACCGCATCCTCGAAGTAGGAGCGGGAAAGCCCGGATTCTCGGTGGTGTGACCTACCGGGCGGTCACACCACCGAGAACCCCGCTTCCAAGAGACGCCGGCCCGCCGGCCGGGTCGCGGGGGGTGATGGAATCACCGCCCCCACTGCGACGTTGTCGAGTGCGTGGCGGCCCGACGGGTCGCCGGCATTCGATGACGAGGAGCTTCAATGGCCACGACGACACTGACCGCCGAGAACTTCGACAAGACGGCGAGCGGCGACGGCATCGTGCTGGTCGACTTCTGGGCGAGCTGGTGCGGGCCGTGCCGGATGTTCGCGCCGATCTACGAGGAGGCCTCGGCCAAGCACGAGGACGTCGTCTTCGGCAAGGTCGACACCGAGGCCGAGCAGGACCTGGCCGCACGCTTCGACATCACGTCGATCCCGACGATCATGGCGATCCGCGACGGGGTCATCGTGTTCGCCCAGCCCGGCGCGCTTCCCGCCGAGTCGCTGGAGAGCCTGATCGAGCAGGTCCGTGCCCTCGACATGGACGACGTGCGCAGCCGCCTCGCGAACAAGTCCTGACGCCGGCGGCGGGGCGCCGGCCGGTCACACCGGCCGGCGCTCGGCCGCGCTTCGCCGATCAGGCCAGGATCGGGATCAGGCCGAGACCGAAGACCACGTAGAAGACGGTCGCCACGGTCAGCGACCGGGCGGTCAGGCGGCCCCTCCACAGCATCGTCAGCAGGTAGACCATGGCCGCCATCGTCACCAGCCCGGCCAGGAGCAGCGCGGAGTCGAACCGCCACCGCGTGAACAGGATGCCCAGCCCGGACGGCACGGTCGCCTGGATCATCATCGCGCCGCTGATGTTGGCCAGGGCGAGCGGCGTCTTACCCTGGCGGACCCAGATGATCGCGTTCATGATCTCGGGCAGCTCGGTGGCGATGGGAGACAGCAGCAGCGCGGTGACCGCCGCGGGCAGGCCGATCATCGGGCCGATCACGTCGAGCTGGTGGACGAACAGCTGCGACGCGAAGAAGATGATCACGAGGGTGACGAGGGTCTGCACGATGACCGCCCAGGTCGCGGGCACCTCGCGGCGGCGCTGCAGGAGCAGCGGCTCGAGGTCGGCGCCGTCGCCGTGCTCACCGCCGTCGCGCAGCTCCCGCCAGAAGTAGACGGCGTACGCGGCGAAGAACAGCAGGCCGAGCCACGGCTTGAACGCGAAGGCGACCAGCCCCAGCGCGACCTTGACGACGAAGATCGCGAGGAACCAGCGCTGGTCGCGGGCGAGCTTGCGGATGTCGCCGAGATCGTCCCGCGGTGTGTCTCCGGCCGGGGCGTCGGGCGGCGCGGCCGTGGTGGTCCCGCCGCCGACGGGCGCGACCGTACGGGCGACGGCCTGGACCTTCCGCCGTCTCGTCAGCAGCATGAAGCCCGTCACGCCGTAGGCGACGGTGGCCAGGGCCAGGGGACCGCCCATCGCCGCGCCGACGCCGATGTCCTTCTGCTGGGTGCCCGAACCGAACACCACGGCGACGAAGGTGACGACGCTCTCGGGGAGCGCCGTGCCGAACGCGGCCAGCAGGGTGCCGACGGCGAGCGGTCCCACCTTGAGACGGACGCCGAGCCACTCCACGGCGTTGACGAACCATTCACAGGACAGATAGATCGCAACGGCGCAGGCCAGCAGGATCACGACGTGCAGCATGTGTTCCTCGAGAATCGGCCATCGTGAGACAGAGGGACGACCTCGGCTCACGGTGGACAGCGGTCACCGGCAGCCGAAGGTCTCGTCCACCCCTGTCGCGGGGCCCGGGCACCGGGAGCGCTGAGCGCTCCAGTATGTCGACGACCGGCCGGCGGGACTACTCCCCTTCGCCGCGCCAAGCTTACTCGAACGAGCAGGCCCTTCGTTCCCGCCGCAGAAGTGCCCGCATTCGGCGATACTCGTTCGGTTGCCCTCCTTAATCCCGATCTTGGAGACCGTGCCGCATGCCCCCCGAACCGTCCGATCCTGAGCACGTTTCGCCGGGGTTCGGGCGGCGCCGGTTCTTCCTGGTGGGCGCGGTCGCCGCGGCGGCGCTGGGGACGGGTCTCGGCCTGCTCTCGGAGGGGGGCGACCGGCCGGCGAACCGCCACAGCGCGGCCGCGCCGGGCACGGCGGCGGTCCGCGCGCGCTACCTGCAGATCGTCGCGCACGAGGACGACGACCTGCTCTTCATGACCCCCGACCTCTCGGAGTCGCTGCGCGCCGGCTCACCGCACCTGACCGTCTACCTGAGCGCGGGGGAGAGCAAGGCCGGCGTCCCGCCCGACACCCACGACGTGAACGCCTACGTCGCCGACCGGGAGACCGGCGTACGGACGGCCTACGCCCTCATGCTCGGCGTCCGCGACCGGTGGCGGCGGGAGACCCTCACGGTGGGGGCGCTGCGGCTGCTGTCGTACACCCTGGCCGACCGGCCGGACATCCGGCTGGTGTTCCTGCTCGTGCCGGACGGGCGCGACCCGCGGGCGAGCCTGGGATGGCACACGCTGGGCAGACTGTGGAGCGCCACCGGCCACGCGGACCTGTGCGGATGGACGCAGGCCCCGGAGGGATCGCCGTACCGGCGCTGCCTGAGCCGGGAGGACGTGCTGACCGCCCTCACGGGCCTGATCCAGAGCTTCCGCCCGACCGTCGTGCGCTCCCAGGACACCGCGCCGGACGAGAGGTACAGCGCGGACCACCCCGATCACATCGCCGCCGCGCACTTCGCCGCCGAGGCGGTGCGCCGCCACGCCGCGCGCCATCCCGAGCAGCCGCTCCTGCAGGTCAACTACCGGGACTACAACATCCGCAACCTGGCGGTGAACCTCGCCGACGCCGACAACCGGTACAAGCGGCGGGTCTTCGCGGCCTACTCCGCGCACGACTACCGCATCAGCGCCGAGAACCCCCATTGGGACGCCTACGAGGCGCGCATGGTCTACCGCTGGCCGCGCGGCACCGGCTTCACCGCCGCGGACGCCGTGTACGCGGTGGGCGCGGGCCGCCTGCTGGTCTGGCGGCGGGCCGGCGGCCGCTGGTCGGCCCCCCGCTCCCTCGGCGATCCGGGAGGCCCGCTGGCGCCGGCCGTGGCCGCGGCCGGGCCGGTGGTCCTCGGCCTGCGCACCGACACCGGCGAGGTCGTCGCGTACGACCGGCGAGGCTGGCGGTCGCTGGGCCGTCCCGATCCGAAGAAGGTCCGCAACCAGGCCGGGACCCCGGTGGCCGTGGCCGACGGCTCCGGAACGGTCGCCGCGTTCGTGCGCAACGGACGCGGGGGAGTGAGCGCCCGGTTCCTCGGCCCCGGCGGCTGGAGCCCGCGGTGGACCGACCTGCCGGGCGTCGACCTGAACCAGGTGATCTCGCCGCAGCCGAAGAAGAGGCACCACCGGTACGGCGACGTCCAGGACGGCCTGGCCGCGGTCGTCACCGACGACGGGCTGATCGAACTGTTCGCCGCGACCCGCTCGCAGATCCTGTGGTGGCGCCAGCGCGCACCGGGCAAGCCGCCCGCCTTCGCCGGAACCCTGCCCGTGGCGGGCGCGATCGCGCCGCTGGCGGCCGAGGCGGTCGGCGGCCGGGTCGAGGTGATGTTCCGCGAGCCGTGGACCGGCCGTACCCTGGCGATCTCCCGGCTGATGACGTCGAACGTCTGGGACGCCACGGTGCCCGTACGGGCCGCGGCCCACCTCGACGGCGAGGCGCCGGTTGTCGGGGTCCTGCCGCCCACCCGGCTGATCGGGGTGCCCGCGCCGCTGCCGGACGGCACCCAGGTGTGCGCCATCGGCGCCGACGGGCGGCTGCACGTGGCGCCGGGCTCGGCCGCCCGAAAGGCCGCGTGGCGCGCGATCGGGCGCTGATAGCATGGGCTTCATGGCGGCCATGTTCGAGACGACGACGCCGGGCGAGTCCCGGCGCGACGGTCGCCTGCACTGACCTGCACGGCCGAGGCCCCGGGAGCGATCCCGGGGCCTTCCTGCTGTCCCGGGTCGCTCCCGCCACGCGAGAGGAGCGACCATGGAGTCGATGGCGTCCCCCGGACCCGCACAATCGATAGCATTCGATCCCGACATCCCTGACCATCGAGGAGTTCCCGTGTCTGAGCTGCGCATCACCCTCGACGGAAGCGAGCGTGTGGTGGCGGCCGGCACCACCGCCGGAGAAGCGCTCGAAGCCGACGGCCGCACCGTCATCGCCGCCCGCGTCGGCGGCCAGGCGCGCGACCTGGCGTACGTCCTGCGCGACGGCGACGTCGTCGAGCCCATCCAGATCGACTCGCCCGAGGGCCGCGCGATCATGCGCCACTCCGCCGCCCACGTCATGGCGCAGGCGGTGCAGGAGCTGTTCCCCGAGGCCAAGCTCGGCATCGGCCCGCCGGTCGAGAACGGCTTCTACTACGACTTCGACGTCGAGCACCCGTTCCAGCCCGACGACCTCAAGCGCATCGAGAAGCGGATGCGGGAGATCGTCAAGCAGGGGCAGCGCTTCTCCCGCCGCGTCGTCGCCGACGACGAGGCCCGCGAGGAGCTCGCCGCCGAGCCGTACAAGCTCGAGCTGATCGGCCTCAAGGGCAAGGCCGCGGATGAGGAGAGCGTGGAGGTCGGCGGCGGCGAGCTGACCATCTACGACAACCTCGACGCCAAGACCGGCGAGCTGCAGTGGAAGGATCTGTGCCGCGGTCCGCACCTGCCGACCACCCGGGTCATCCCCGCGTTCAAGCTGATGCGCTCCGGCGGGGCCTACTGGCGCGGCAGCGAGAAGAACCCTCAGCTCCAGCGCATCTACGGCACCGCGTGGGAGTCCCGCGAGCGCCAGGACGAATACCTCAAGATGCTGGAGGAGGCCGAGCGGCGCGACCACCGCAAGCTCGGCGCCGAGCTCGACCTGTTCTCCTTCCCCAGCGAGATCGGCAGCGGCCTGGCGGTCTTCCACCCCAAGGGCGGCGTCGTCCGCAGGGTCCTGGAGGACTACTCCCGGCGGCGGCACGAGGAGGAGGGGTACGAGTTCGTCAACACCCCGCACATCACCAAGGGCGACCTGTTCCAGACCTCCGGCCACCTCGGCTGGTACAAGGACGACATGTTCCCGCCCATGGAGCTGGACGGGGCGGACTACTACCTCAAGCCGATGAACTGCCCGATGCACAACCTGATCTTCCGGGCGCGCGGGCGGTCCTACCGGGAGCTGCCGCTTCGGCTGTTCGAATTCGGCTCCGTCTACCGGTTCGAGAAGTCCGGCGTCGTGCACGGCCTCACCCGCGTGCGCGGCATGACCCAGGACGACGCGCACATCTACTGCACCCGCGAGCAGATGGGCGACGAGATCAAGAGCCTGCTCGCCTTCGTGCTCGGCCTCCTGCGCGACTACGGGCTGAACGAGTTCTACCTGGAGCTGTCCACCCGCGACGAGTCGGAGAAGTTCATCGGCTCCGACGAGGACTGGGAAGAGGCCACCGCCGCCCTGAAGCAGGCCGCCGACGAGTCCGGGCTCGACCTGGTCGCCGACCCCGGCGGTGCGGCGTTCTACGGTCCGAAGATCTCCGTCCAGGCCAAGGACGCCATCGGCCGCACCTGGCAGCTGTCCACCATCCAGGTCGACTTCAACCAGCCGAAGCGGTTCGGCCTGGAGTACCAGGCCGCCGACGGCTCGCGGCAGCAGCCCGTCATGCTGCACCGGGCGCTGTTCGGTTCGATCGAGCGGTTCTTCGGCGTGCTGCTGGAGCACTACGCGGGTGCGCTGCCGCCGTGGCTGGCCCCGGTGCAGGCGGTCGGCATCCCCATCGCCGACGACCACGTCGCGCACTTGGAGAAGGTCGCGGCCAGGCTGCGCGAGCGGGGCATCCGGGTCGAGGTCGACACCTCCTCCGACCGGATGCAGAAGAAGATCCGCAACGCCCAGAAGCAGAAGGTTCCGTACATGCTCCTGGCCGGCGACGACGACGTCGCCAAGGACGCCGTGTCCTTCCGCTACCGGAACGGCGAGCAGAAGAACGGCGTCTCCATCGACGAGGCCGTCGAAGAGATCGTCAAGGCCGTCGAGAGCCGCATCCAGGTCTGAGGCCGCCGTGATCCCTGGCGTGTGCCGCCCATAGAGGGCGGTACACGCCAGGGATCATTCTTCTTCGCCGCTCACAGCCATCGCAGGTCGGCGAACATCAGCCGGGCGGCGCTCGCCGGGCCCGACCACTGTCCGACATTGCCCCTGCCGAAGGTGACCGCCCGCCCGTCGGGCAGGGCCATGCCCCAGGCGACGAACTCGGTCCCGTCCCCGTCGTCCTCGCGCACGAGCGCGAACAGCCGGGGCACCTCCGGCCGGCGGCGCAGCCGTGCCATGAGCCGGGTGATGATCCCCCTGCCGTGGTAGACAGGGGGCGCGTCGGATCGTTGGTGCATCGCGACTCCTTCGGTCGGCGTGCAGTCGAGGCGGGTGCCGGGCTCTCCAACTCGGGCACCCGCCTCGACCTTTGTTATTCCCATGCGCATGTGCGTGGGGTAGCTGTACGCCGCGGAGTACCTCCAGCGCGACCTGCCGATGATGGTGGGCGCGCACGCCGGCCCGGACGGTGGGTTCCGACTCATCAAGATGGCGGATCCATTCTCGAGGGTCGCGCATGTCGGCTTGATGGGTGACCGAGCGCTCGGTCGGTACCCGCAGGTGGTTCGGTGCCGGATCGGTCCTATGCTGCTGGCATGACCGAGTCCGACCATGAGGAACAGTACGGAGTCGGGGAGCCCGACCAGTTCCAGCGCCTGTGGACGCCGCACCGGATGGCCTACATCAAGGGTGAGAGCAAGCCCACCGGGGCGGGGGCGGACGACGGCTGTCCCTTCTGCGAGATCCCGAAGATGAGCGACGAGGACGGCCTGATCGTCCGGCGCGGGGACAGTGCGTTCGCCGTCCTCAACCTCTACCCGTACAACTCCGGTCACCTCATGGTTTGCCCGTACCGGCACGTCGCGGACTACACCGAGCTCGACGGCACCGAGACCGCCGAGGTCGCCCGGCTCACCCAGGACGCGATCACCGCGCTGCGCAAGGCGAGCGGCGCGCACGGCTTCAACGTCGGGATGAACCTCGGCACGGTCGCCGGGGCGGGCATCGCCGCCCACCTCCACCAGCACGTCGTCCCGCGCTGGGGCGGGGACACCAACTTCATGCCGGTCATCGGCCAGACCAAGGTGCTGCCCCAGCTGCTGCGCGAGACCCGCCAGATCATCGCGGACGCCTGGCCGCACGACTGAGGTCCGGTCCCGGCCACGGGACAAGTGCCGCGCGGCGAGCAACCTTTCCGGCGTGTCCCGCATGTAAGGGGCATGAGACTGAAGATCGCTGCGGAGCGGGGCGCGACCTGGCACGGGCCGCCGGGCGGCGTGGGCGGCGCATCGCGGGAGGACGCCCTGGCGGCGGAGCCGGTTGCCGGCACGGAACAGGAGGACCACGGCTCGGCCGTGGTCCTGACCACGGTCTTCCGCCGGCACCACCTGGAACTCGTCCGGATGGCGCTGTTCATCGTCGGGGACCAGGCCACCGCCGAGGACGTCGTCCAGGACGCCTTCGCGGCCGTGCACCGACGGATCGACCGATTGCGCGATCCAGGGAACCCTCTCCCGTACATCCGCGCCTCGGTGCTCAACGGCTGTCGCGGGGTACTGCGCAGGCGCGCGGTCGCGCGACGCTTCGGTGGTGATTACGAGCCGCCCATCTGGTCCGCGGAGTCGGCGGCGCTGCTCGGGGAGGACCGCCGGGAGGTCTTCCTGGCCCTCCGGTCGCTGCCGCGTCGCCAGCGTGAGGCGCTCGTGCTGCGGTACTACCTCGATCTGTCCGAAGCCGAGATCGCCGAGGTGATGGGCGTCAGCCGCGGCACCGTCAAGTCGACCACCTCCCGGGCGCTCACCGCGCTCGCCAGGAAGCTCGGGGAGGAATCATGACCGGAATCGAGGAGCGCCTCCGCGACGCCTTCGCCGAAGGGGCTCATGCGGTGCGGCCCGAGACGGTCCGGCCGCTGTCCCTCCCGCAACGACGCCGACGGCGTACCTGGGCGGTGCCGGCGATGAGCGCGGCCGCGGTCGCCATCGCCGTCGCCCTGGTGGTGGCGATCACCGGGCGGCCGCAGCCGAACGCGGCGGCCGGGGGAGGCGGACCGGCCTTCATCGTGGCGGTGACCGGGTTCGGCGAGTTCCCGAAGGGAGCGTCTCGCGTCGAGGTGCGAGACTCCAGGACGGAGAAGCCGTACGACACCAGGGCGGCATCGCAGGGCCTGACCTTCCAGTACGTCACCGCCGCCCAGGACAACCGGACCTTCTTCGTCATGGAGGTGCCGATCCGGCAGACCGCGTGCGACACCATCCGCGTTTACCGCATGCGGGTCGCCGACAACGGCAGGATCGCCTCATTCACGCCGCTCGGAACGCGGATCCAGGGCGGGACGATGCGTCGGGAGGCGCTGCCCGGCGGGCTCGCCGTCTCCCCGGACGGCAGAAGGCTGGCGTACGCGGTGCTGCCCTGCGGCACCCCGGCGGACCGCGTCTTCTACAAGATCGGCGTGGTCGATCTGCGGACCGGCGCACAGCGGGAGTGGACCGACCCAGAGGAGAGCGTGATCTCCAGCCTCTCCTGGACCGCCGACGACCGTAAGGTCGCGTTCCTTCGCCGGGAACCCACTCATCAGCCGGACGACGGAAACCACCGGTTGACCAGGAACGGCGTGGTCAGGCTCCTGAACACGGACGCGAAGGACTCCAGCCTGCTGTCCAGCGCCGTCCTCGTCCGCCGGTCCGCACGGCTGACGGACATCTGGGCGGCCGCGATCAGCGGAGACGGGGACACGATCAGTGTGGTGGGGGAGTACGCGCCGCTCGACGGGACGTACACGATCTGTGAGATCGCCGTTGCCGACGGGCGGGTGCTCCGCACGCTGTACCACGAGTCCGAGGACGGACAGCCTGTGCCGCCGCTGCCCCACTGGTCCGGGCGCGTCTCGCTCCGAACCGATCCGAGCGGGCGTCACCTGCTCTTCCACGACGGCGGGAACACGAACGACTTCGGTTTCGGCCGCATCGACGACGGCCGGTTCCGTACGCTGCAGCACACCGACGCCCATGACGAGGCGTTCGAACCGGACGACCTCGTCTGGTGACGGGAACCGGCTGAGGCGTCGCCGCGGGCCTGACATCGGCAGGGCCGCGGCGGGTCGTCGGCGCCATCCCCGCGGGGCGGCGCCCGATCGGCTCGGGTGAGGATGGGCGCATGACGCGACCGGTTCTGGTGTACGACGGGGACTGCGGGATCTGCACGAAGGCCGTCCGGCTCATCGGGGCCAGGGAACGGCGGCTGCGGGTGCCGGCGGAGGCCGAGGTCGTCCCGTTCCAGCACGCGGACCTCGCGGCGCTCGGCACGACCGCCGAACGCGCCGAGTACGAGGTGCTCTGGATCAAGGACGGCCGGGTGTACGGCGGGGCGCAGGCGGTGGCCCGGCTGCTGATCGACGCCGGTGGGTTCTGGCGGCCGCTCGGTCTCCTCGCGCGGGTTCCGCCGTTCCGCTGGGCCGCGCACGGGGTGTACCGCCTCATCGCGAACAACCGGCACCGGCTGCCCGGCGGCACCCCGGCCTGCGCGCTGCCCGCCGCCGAGCGTCCCGGCACGCGCTGAGCCGGCGCGGCCGCCCGGCGGCCGATGGGCCCGCGATCACGATGGGCGGTCAACCGATCGGTGGATCGGCTCCACCGTCCGGTCCACCGCGCGCCTCCGTCCGTGCGCCCGCGGGATTTCGCCGGGTGGTCGATACCGCGTCCGGGCGGGCTTCGCGAGGCTGAAGGCACGAGGTCGCGACAGACCGGAACGCCGGAAGGGCCACCGCATGCCAGCAGTGATCGAGGTGCACAACCTGCACAAGAGCTACGGGGACACCGTGGCGGTCGATGACGTCTCCCTCACCGTCCAGGAGGGGGAGATCTTCGGGATCCTCGGCCCCAACGGCGCGGGCAAGACCACGACGGTGGAGTGCGTCGAGGGGCTGCGCAGGCCGGACCGGGGCGAGATCAGCGTGCTCGGGCTCGACCCGCAGCGGGACCGCGCCGAGCTCACCCAGCAACTCGGCGTGCAGCTCCAGGACGGCGAGCTGCCCGGCCGGTTGAAGGTCGGGGAGGCGCTCACGCTCTACGGCTCCTTCTACCGGACACCGGCGGACCCGCGTGCGCTGATGGAGACGCTCGGGCTCGCGGACAAGAGCTCGACCAGGTGCGGGAAGCTGTCCGGCGGCCAGAGACAGCGGCTCTCGATCGCGCTGGCGCTGATCGGGAACCCGCGGGTGGCGGTACTCGACGAGCTGACCACCGGCCTCGACCCGCAGGCCAGACGCGACACCTGGCAGCTGATCGAGGACGTCCGCGCCCGCGGCGTCACGATCCTGCTCGTCACCCACTTCATGGAGGAGGCCGAGCGGCTGTGCGACCGGATCGCGCTGATCGACATGGGCCGCACCGTCGTGGTGGACACCCCGGCCGGGCTGACCGAACGGGTCCAGACCGAACAGCGGATCCACTTCCGGCCGTCCGTGCCGTTCGATGACCGGCTGCTGACCGGCCTGCCGGAGGTGACCGGCGTCGTCCACCGGGGCGACGTCGTGGTGGTCACGGGCAACGACAACGCGCTGAACGCGGTCACCTCCGTGCTGGCCCGTAACAACATCGTGGCGCGGCAACTGCGCGTCGAGCAGGCCGGCCTGGAGGACGCCTTCGTCGCGCTGACCGGGCGGCGCCCCGAGAACGAACGGCACGCGAGCCGGAACCGGCCCGGCCGGAACTAGGCCCGGTCACCCCAGGATCAGGAGGCATCATCATGTCCGTCACCACCACCGCGGCGCCGTCGGCGACCACGCCGCGTTCCGCGTTCGGGCGGCTCGTCGTCACCGAGCTGAAGCTCTTTGTCCGCGAGCGGATCGGGCCCATCTGGGGCGTCGGGTTCCCGCTGCTGCTGCTGGTCATCTTCGGTGGCATCCACTCGTTCCGGAAGCCCCGGAAGGACTTCGGCGGCGCCACCACGCTCGAGATCTACGTGCCCGTCCTGATCGCGTTCTCGATCGCGATGCTCGCGCTCAGCGCGCTGCCGATGGTCCTGGCCGGTTACCGGGAGAAAGGCGTCCTGCGCCGGCTGCGGACGACGCCGATGGGCCCGGTCCGGCTGCTCGCCGCCCAGCTCGCGGTCAACGCCGCCGTGACCGTCGTCGCGGTCGTCGCGATCCTCGTCGTGGCCAGGGTCGCCTACGGCGTGGCCCTGCCGAAGCAGCCGGTGGGGTTCGTCATCGCCGTGTTGCTCGCCGCGGCCGCGCTCATGGCGGTCGGCCTGTTCGTCGCCGCGACGGCCGCGAGCGGACGGGCCGCCCAGGCGATCGGCACGATCCTGTTCTTCCCGATGATGTTCTTCGCCGGACTGTGGGTGCCCATCGCCCAGATGCCCCCGCTTCTGCGTCACATCAGCCACGGCACGCCGCTCGGCCCGGCGGTCCAGGCACTGCGGCTGGCGGCCGAGGGGCACTGGCCACACCCGCAACAACTGCTCGTCATGGCCGCGTACGCGGTGGTGTTCGGGCTCGCCGCCAGTAGATTGTTCCGCTGGGAGTAGGGCGCAGCCGGAAGGATGCGAATGAGCGATCCGACGCCGCACACCCGGCAGGGCCTAGGGAACCGGCGATGGCTCCTGATGACGACCGTCGTGCCCTACCCGCTGCTGGCGGTCCTGACCGGTGTCACCGTGGCGATGAGACGGTCCAACGGCGACTCCTTCACCGTCGACCTCACGCTGTGCGCGCTGACGGCGGCGTGGATGCTGTGGATGTTCACGCTGCATCCGGCCTGGCGGGAGCGCCCGCGGGTCATGGGGTCGTTCGTGGGCGTGCTGATCGTGCTCGTGGCGATCCTGGTGCTCAGGAATCCCTGGTTCTCGCTGTTCACGCCCGCCTGCTACTTCTACTCCTTCCGGCTGCTGCCCTGGCCGTGGGAGCTGGCCGCCATCGCCGGCGTGGCGATCGTGGCGGGCACCGCGCAGGCATCCCCGATACCCAAGACGAACATCTATGGCGTGCTCGGCTACCTGGCCGTGCTCGCCGTGAACGTCCTTCCCATGTGCGGTCTCGCCTGGCTCGGCCGGAAGAGCGATGAGCACGACGAACTGCGTGAGCAGGCCCTCGCGGAGGTGCGCGAGGCGAACCGCAGGCTCGAGGCGAGCATGGCCGAGAACGCCGGCCTGCAGCAGCAGTTGCTGACTCAGGCGAGGGAGGCCGGAGTGTCCGACGAGCGGCAGCGGATGGCCCGCGAGATCCACGACACGCTGGCGCAGGGGCTCACCGGGATCATCACCCAGCTGCAGGCGGCCGAGCAGTTCGCCGATGATCAGGCGCAGTGGCGCCGGCACGTGCAGGCGGCGACGCGGCTGGCCAGGGAGAGCCTGTCCGAGGCGCGGCGGTCGGTCCACGCGCTGCGCCCCGAGGCGCTGGAGGCGGCACGGCTGAGCGAGGCGCTGGCCGACGTGGCCGGGCGCTGGTCGGCGCTGCACGGCATCGAGGTCCAGGTCGTCACCACCGGCAAGGCGCGGCCGATGCCGCCGGAGGCCGATGTCGCGCTGCTGCGCACCGCGCAGGAGGCGCTGGCGAACGTCGCCAAGCACGCGCGGGCCACCAAGGTCGGGCTGACACTGTCCTACATGGAGAACGAGGTCGCGTTGGACGTGCGTGACAACGGCAGGGGTTTCGAACCCGACGGGCTCGGCGACGGCGCCCGCCCGCCGGGCGCCGGGGACGAGGGTCCGCGGCGCCCGGACGCGGGCGCGCAGAGCGGCGGGTTCGGCCTCGTCGCGATGCGGCAGCGCATCGAGAGCCTGTCCGGGACGCTCCAGGTCGAATCGGAACGCGGCGTCGGCACGGCCGTCTCGGCCTGCCTCCCGGCCGCGCCCGCGGGGACCGGCGCATGAGCCATGCGACCGGTGCGCCGATCAGGCTGGTGATCGCCGACGACCACCCCGTGGTCAGGGACGGGCTGAGCGGCATGTTCGCGCGCGACCCGGGCTTCGAGGTGCTCGGCGAGGCCGGCGACGGCGCCGAGGCGATCCGGCTCGCCCAGGTTCTCGAACCCGACGTGATCCTGATGGACCTGCGGATGCCCGGCGTGGACGGCCTGACCGCGATCACCGAGCTGGCCCGGCGGGGCGTCGCCGCGCGCGTGCTCGTGCTGACCACCTACGACACCGACAGCTACGTCCTGCCGGCGATCGAGGCCGGTGCCACCGGATACCTGCTCAAGGACGCCCCCCGCGACGAACTGCTGCGGGCGGTACGCGCGGCCGCCCACGGCCAGGCGGTGCTCTCCCCATCGGTGGCGACCCGGCTGATGAGCCGGGTCCGGGAGCCCGAGACCAAGCCGCTCAGCCGGCGGGAACTCGAGATCCTGGAACTGGTCGCGGCCGGGACCACCAACCGGGACGCGGCGGCCAGACTGCTCATCAGCGAGGCCACCGTCAAGACCCACCTGCTGAACATCTACGCCAAGCTCGGGGTCGGCGACCGTGCCGCGGCGGTCGCCGAGGCGTTCAACCGGGGCCTGCTCATCCCCGACCGGCCGGAACGGCCGTGACGCCAGGGCGGCCCGCCGCCCTCGGCCGTCACTGCGCCGGGTGCGTGCCCGGCGCGGAGGCGCCCGCCTGGATCAGCTCGGAGACGGTGACGAACTCGAAGCCCTTGGTGCGCAGCCCGCGGATCATCGCGGAGAGGTTGCGCAGGGCGACGAGGCGGTCCGGGTGGCCGGTGTCGTGCGCGAGCAGGATCGTGCCCGGCGCGGAGTTGGTCACGATGTAGTCGACCAGCTTGGGCGGGTCCTTCTCGAAGGTCTTCTCCAGCATCTTGATCGACCACAGGACGAGGTTGTAGCCGAGGACGCCCGCCGCGCTGAGCGTCGTGCCGCCGATGTTGCCGTACGGCGGGCGCAGATGCCGTGGCTCCCGGCCGGTGATCTCGGCGATCGCGGCGTGCGCCCGCTTCATCTGGGTCAGCGCCGCCTGATGGTCCAGTTGGGCGAGGTTGCGGTGCGCCCAGGTGTGGTTGCCGGCCTCGTGGCGGTCCATCCGGCCGTGCACGAGGCGGGCGTTGCGCACGAGGCGCTGGCCGACGAGGAAGAACGTGGCCTTGACCTTCTCCTCGTCGAGGATGTCGTGGACCATGGGCGTCCAGTTCGGCATCGGGCCGTCGTCGAAGGTGAGGGCCACCAGCTTCTGGGAGGTGTTCACCGCCCAGGTCACGTCGACGTGCCCCTCGCCCGGCCGCCAGGGCCCCGCCGACGGCACCGCCATCGCCGAGCGCGGCGTGGCGGGCGCCGCCTCCGCCGAGTCGATCGCCGCTCCGGCGGCGAGCCCGACCGCCGTACCCGCGCCGCCGAGAGCGACGGCGCGCAGAACCGTGCGCCTGCCGTGCTCCCCAGCCCCCGTGTCAGCCATGCTGCGATCATCTCAAACGTTCGGTTAACAAAGCGTCATTCCGGAGGATGATCGTTTCGTCCTCCGGACGGCCCGGCGCGGCGGTGCCGCCCGTACGGCGGGCGTACGGGCGGCCCGGTGCGAAGGTCACTCCCTCGACTCGGCGGCGACCTTGTCGGCCAGATGCGACGGCAGCGGTTCGTACCGCAGGAACGAGCGGCTGAACGTCCCCGTGCCGTGCGACATCGAGCGCAGGTCGATCGCGTACCGGGTGATCTCCAGCTGCGGAACCTCCGCCCTGATCAGGGAACGGCCCCCGGCGATGGTCTCGGTGCCGAGCACCCGCCCGCGCCGGGACGACAGGTCCGACATCACCGCGCCGACGTAGTCGTCCGCGACGAGCACCGACACCTCGTCCACCGGCTCCAGCAGCAGGACCTGCGTCTTGCCCGCGGCGTCCTTGAGCGCGAGCTGTCCCGCCGTCTGGAAGGCCATGTCGGAGGAGTCGACCGAGTGCGCCTTGCCGTCGTGCAGGGTGACGCGGATGTCGACGAGCGGGTAGCCGGCCAGGACCCCGCGCTCCATCTGGATGCGCAGGCCCTTCTCGACCGACGGGATGAACTGCCGCGGGACGACCCCGCCGACGATCTTGTCGATGAACTCGAACCCGCCGCCCGACGGCAGCGGCTCGACGTCGATGTGGCAGATGCCGTACTGCCCGTGACCGCCGCTCTGCTTGACGTGCCGGCCCAGGCCCTGCGCCCTGCCACCGAACGTCTCGCGCAGCGGCACCCGCAGCGGCACGGTCTCCACCTCGACGCCGTACCGGCTGCGCAGCCGCTCGAGGAGCACGGCGGCGTGCGCCTCGCCCATGTTCCACAGCACGAGCTGGCGGGTCTCGGAGTTGTTCTCCAGCCGCAGCGTCGGATCCTCGGCCACCAGCCGGGCCAGCGCCTGGGACAGCTTGTCCTCGTCGGCCTTCGACTTGGCGCGGATCGCCGTCGGCAGCAGCGGATCCGGCATCGACCAGGGCGCCATCAGCAGCGGGGACTCCTTGGAGGAGATCGTGTCGCCCGTCTCGGCGTGGGTGAGCTTGGCGACCGCGCAGATGTCCCCCGCGATGCAGGAGGACATCGTGCGCTGGGCCTTGCCCAGCGGAGAGCTGATCGCGCCGACCCGCTCGTCGATGTCGTGGTCCTCGTGGCCGCGGTCCTCTAGGCCGTGCCCGGAGACGTGCACGGTGTCGTCCGGCCGTAGCGTGCCGCAGAACACCCGGACCAGCGAGATCCGGCCGACGTACGGGTCGGAGGTGGTCTTGACGACCTCGGCGACCAGCGGCCCGTCCAGGTCGCACGTGAGGTCCTTCGCGGGCGAGCCGTCGACCCTGGTGACCGCCGGGATGCCGTGCTCGAGCGGCGACGGGAACGCCTGGGTCATCACCTCGAGGAGCTCGCGCATGCCGATCACCGGCCCGGGATGGTCCCCGTGCGGGACCGACGTGGCCAGCACGGGATAGAAGCTGCCGCGCGCGACCGCCTTCTCCATGTCCTCGATGAGGACCTTGACGTCGATCTGCTCCCCGGAGAGGTAGCGATCCATGAGCGTCTCGTCCTCGCTCTCCTGGATGATCCCCTCGATGAGGGCGCCGCGCTGCTCGGCGAGGCGGTCCAGGAACTGCGGGTCGGGGTCGCGCTCGACGCGTTCGCCGGAGGAGTAGTCGAAGCACCGGCCCGTGAGCAGCCCGATCAGGCCGGTCTCGCATGGGAAGTAGCACGGCAAGACGCCGTCGCCGAAGGCGTCCTGGCAGGCGGTGAGGACCTCGTCGAAGTCGCCGCGCTGCTGGTCGATCTTGGTGACGACGACCGCACGCGGCATGCCGACCAGCGCGCACTCCTCCCACAGCATCCGGGTGAGGCCGTCGACGCCGTCGACCGCGGAGACCACGAACAGCGCCGCGTCGGCCGCCCGCAGCCCGGCCCGCAGGTCGCCGACGAAGTCGGCGTAGCCCGGGGTGTCGAGCAGATTGACCTTGAGCCCGCCGTGCATGAACGAGGCGAGCGAGAGGTTCACCGAGCGTTGCTGGCGAATCTCGACCTCGTCGTAGTCGCTGACCGTCGAGCCGTCCTCGACGCGACCGGGCCGCTGGATGGTACCGGTCGCAGCGAGCAGCGCCTCGACGAGCGTCGTCTTACCCGCTCCGGAGTGGCCGACCAGCGCGATGTTGCGGATCTTGTCGGGCTGGTCGACCGCTGGTGCCCTGCCGGCGGCTTGGGGAGCTGTCTTGTCCGCCACGTGCCCACCTCCAAAGGACGGATGGGTGTGACGGGTGCCACACCCGTGGTCACCACCATTACCGCCCCGGCCTCATATCACAAGGGGTGACCGGGCCCGGGTTGAGGCCTGTCTGATATGAGCCGTTCCCACCTGCGCCGACGCCACGCACTACGATTGGCCCGCCCGGGGGGTGGCGCGGCTACGGCCACGGGGCGATGAAATCGCGGCCAGAACACGATCAGAGGATGGCAATGCTCAACCAGTTGCGGCCGGCGCTCTCGCGTGTGATCACACCGGTGGGCCGGGCGCTCGCCCGCACCGGTCTCACGCCGAACGCGATCACCCTCATCGGCACGCTCGGTGTCGTCGGCGGCGCGCTCGGCTTCTACCCGCGCGGCGAGTTCTTCTGGGGAACCGTCGTCATCACGATCTTCGTGTTCTTCGACATGTTCGACGGTGCGGTGGCCCGGGTCACGGGGAAGACGAGCCGGTTCGGGGCCTTCCTCGACTCCAACATGGACCGGGTGTCCGACGCGGCGATCTTCTCCGGGGTGATCCTCTACTTCGCCCGGCAGGACCACCAGGACCTGCTGATGATCGGCCTCGCGCTGTTCTGCCTCGTGGCCGGGGCGCTCGTCTCGTACGCGCGGGCGCGCGCCGAGGGCATCGGCGTCGGCGCGACCGTCGGCATCGCCGAGCGCGGCGAGCGGCTGATCGTCAGTCTCGTCGCGATCGGCCTCGACGGACTCGGCGTCCCGTACGTCCTGGCCATCGGGCTCTGGCTGCTCTCGCTGGCCAGCGCGATCACCGTCGTGCAGCGGTTCGTGGCCGTACGCCGTCAGCTCGAGGTGCTCGAGGTGAGCGAGCAGTCATGAGGGACGAGGCGGCCGACGCCGCGTACGCGCTGGGCTGGGCGGCGGTACGACGGCTGCCCGAACCGGTCGCCCGGGAGATCTTCATGCTGATCGCCGACCGCACGTGGCGGCAGCGCGGCCGTGGAGTCCGGCAGCTGGAGAAGAACCTCCGCCGGGTCGTCGGGCCCGACGTCTCCGAGGAGGAGCTGCGCGGGCTGAGCCGCCGGGGCATGCGCTCGTACATGCGCTACTGGATGGAGGCGTTCCGGCTGCCCGCGACGAGCCGGGAGCGGATCCTGTCCGGCATGCGCATCACCGGCATCGAGGACCTGCGCAAGGACCTCGACGCGGGGCGCGGCGTCGTGGCGGCCCTCCCGCACATGGGCAACTACGACCACGCGGGCGCCTGGATCAGCCTGTCCGGGGTGCCGTTCACCACGGTGATGGAGCGGCTGCGGCCCGAATCGCTGTACGACCGGTTCATCGCCTACCGGGCGAGCCTCGGCATGGAGGTGCTCCCCGCCACCGGCGGCGACGGCGACGTCTTCCGCACTCTGGCCGCGCGGCTGCGCGAGGCCCGCCTGGTCTGCCTGGTCGCCGACCGGGATCTCACCGCGTCGGGCGTGGAGGTCGAGTTCTTCGGCCGGGCCGCGAAGATGCCCGCGGGCCCTGCCGCGCTGGCCATCGAGACGGGCGCCGCGCTCCGCCCGGTCACCTTGTGGTACGAAGGAGACGATTGGGGTGTCCGCGTCCACGAGGAGATCCCCGTGCCCGACGCGGGAGAGCGGCAGGAGAAGGTCCGGGCGATGACGCAGTCCCTCGCGGACGCCTTCGCCGGCGGCATCGCCGCCCACCCGGAGGACTGGCACATGCTCCAGAGGGTCTGGCTTGAGGACCTCCGGTGAGCTGAGATGACCGAGACGGCGCGGACGGCGGAAAGGGCGGGCGGTCGGTGAAGATCGGGATCGTCTGTCCCTACACATGGGACGTTCCCGGCGGTGTGCAGCAGCACGTCCGCGACCTCGCCGAGGCGCTGGTCGCGCTCGGCCACGACGTGTCCGTGATCGCGCCCGCCGACGAGGACTCGCCGCTGCCCTGGTACGTCGTGCCCGCGGGCCGCGCCGTACCGGTGCCGTACAACGGCTCGGTGGCACGGCTAGCGTTCGGGTTCCTGTCCGCGAGCCGGGTGCGCCGCTGGATCCGCGAGGGCGGGTTCGACGTCCTCCACGTTCACGAGCCGGCCGCGCCCTCGCTCGGCCTGCTGGCCTGCTGGGCCGCCGACGGGCCGATCGTGGGGACCTTCCACGCCTCCTTCGAACGATCACGGGCGCTGTCGGCGGCCGGCCCGATCCTGCAGAGCGCCCTGGAGAAGATCACCGCGCGGATCGCGGTGTCGGAGAAGGCACGCAAGACCCTCGTCGAGCACCTCGGCGGCGACGCCGTGCTCATCCCCAACGGCGTGACCACCGAGCGCTACGCCATGGCCGAGCCGCTGCGCGGCTGGCCCGGGGAGGACGGCGCGCTCGGCTTCCTCGGCCGCATGGACGAACAGCGCAAGGGCCTGCCGATCCTGCTGTCCGCCTTCGAGATCCTCGGGCGGCGGCGCCCCGGCCTGCGGCTCCTCGTCGCCGGGCCCGGTGACGAGGAGGAGGTCCTGGCCCGGGTCTCGCCGGACCTGCGCGACCGGGTCGTCCTGCTCGGCCTGGTCAGCGAGGCCGACAAGGTCCGCGCCCTGCACTCCGTGGACGTGTTCGTCGCGCCCAACACCGGCGGGGAGAGCTTCGGCATCGTGCTCGCCGAGGCGATGTCCGCCGGGGCGCCGATCCTCGCCAGCGACATCGAGGCGTTCCGGCGCGTGCTGCTCGACGGCCGGGCCGGAGCGCTGTTCCCGGTGGGCGACGCCGGGGCGCTGGCCGCCGCGGCGGCGGAGCTGCTGGACGACCCGGCCCGCCGTAAGCAGCTGTCGGCGGAGGCCAAGACCGCCGTGCGCGCCTACGACTGGTCGACGGTCGCCCGCGACGTCGTGCGCGTGTACGAGACCGTGGCAGGGGACGCGACCGTCGTCGAGACGTCGGCGGGCTGATCGTGTACCACACCCTGCTCAACGTCGCGCTCGCCGCCGCGGTCCTCCTCCTGCTCGGCGTCTACGTCTCCTGGCGCGCCACCCGCATCGACCGGCTGCACGTGCGCCTGGAGACCGCGCGCGCCGGGCTCGACGTCGCGCTCGTCCGGCGCGCGGCGGTCGCCCTGGAGTTCGCCGCCTCCCGCCTGCTCGACCCGGCGACCAGCCTGCTGCTGGCCGCGGCCGCCCACGAGGCCCGCATCGCGGACGCCGACAACCGGGAGTTCGCCGAGAGCGACCTGTCCCGCGCGCTGCGGGCGGTCGTCGAGCAGCCGGGCTTCCGCGACGCCCTCGCCGGCCGCGAGGACGGCGCGGCGCTGCTGGAGGAGCTCGACGCCGCCGCGCGGAAGGTGGCGTACGCGCGCAGCTTCTACAACAACGCGGTGACCGCGACCCGCGCCGCGCGGCGCAAGCTCCTGCCGCGCCTGCTGCACCTGGCCGGCCGGGCGCCGCTCCCGGAGTTCTTCGAGATCGACGACGCCCCGCCGGAGACCTCCGCCGACGTGGCCCGACCGGTCTGACGGCCCCGACGCTCGGGCGGCGGGCGTCCCCGCGCGCTGGCCGGACGGTCCGAGCCCATGGGGGCCCGGAGTCCCCGCTTCGGCCTCCGCCGGGGCCGTACGTACTCGCTGACCGGCGCGGATGCGCGGGTGACGCCGTCGGCCGGGAAGCCGTTCGGTTAGTCTGGCCCTTTCCGGATTAGTGGGAGAGGACGCGTCATGTCCGTTCTCCAGCCGCACAAAGGTCCACGCGCCGCCGCGCTGAGCGCCGCCGCGCTCACCGTCCTGACCTTCTCGGCGTGCTCCAGTGAGCCGAACGGCGCGGCCCCGCCGAGAGCCGCGGGCACCCCCGCACCCGCGGCCACGCCGTCCCCGTCACCGTCGGCTCAGCCGGTGCATCCCTTCACCGGCCGCCCGGGCGCGCGGAACGGCCCCGTCCTGGCCATCAAGATCGACAACACTCGGTCGGCGAAGCCCCAGCGCGGCCTGCGCTCGGCGGACATCGTCTACGTCGAACAGGTCGAAGGCGGCCTGTCCCGCATCATGGCGATCTACTCCTCGACCCTCCCGCCGCAGGTCGGGCCGGTCCGCAGCGCCCGGATCTCGGACCTGCACATCCTGCCGCAGTTCGGCCGGCCCGCCTTCGCCTACTCCGGTGTGCAGAGCAAGATGAAGCCCTACCTCGCGCGGGCCCCGCTGATCGACGTCTCCCCGGACAAGGCGGCCGGTGCCTACAGCCGCGGCGGGCCCCACCCGGCCCCGTACAACCTGTACGCGTCGCCGCAGGAACTGCTCGCCAAGGCGTCCGGAGCGACGACGGCGCGGGACATCGGCTTCCGGTTCGGCGCCGCGCCGCCCGGCGGCACGGCGGCGGCGTCCTACACCGCGCGCTACCCGTCGTCGACGCTCGTCTTCCAGTGGTCGGCCGGGGAACACCGCTGGCTCGTGTCCCAGGACGGCCGTCCGGACCAGGCCGCCGAAGGCGGGCGGCTCGGCGGGCAGACCGTCGTGATCCAGCGGGTACGGACGACCCGGTCGCAGTTCCACGACTTCCTCGGCAACTACACGCCGCTGATGCAGACGGTGGGCACCGGGACCGCGACGGTCCTGCGCGACGGCAAGGCGTACGACGCCCGCTGGTCCCGCGCGTCCGAGGACCAGGGCACGACCTACACCACCCCGTCGGGGCAGCCGATGACCTTCGCGCCCGGCCAGGTCTGGGTCGTCCTCGTCAACGCGGGCCGTCCCGTCACCCCGTGAACACCGCCGCGACCGGGCGTCGCCGGAGCCGGGCGCCGGCCCCTCCCACCTCGAACTACCATGGAGAGCGACAAGCGTGATCGATTTCTCCTAAGAGGTAGCCCGTGTCCACTGCCACCCCCGCCCAGCCCACCGCCACTCCGGAGACCGGCACCGCCCGAGTCAAGCGGGGGATGGCGGAGATGCTCAAGGGCGGCGTGATCATGGATGTCGTCACCCCGGAACAGGCCAAGATCGCCGAAGACGCCGGCGCCGTCGCGGTCATGGCGCTCGAGCGCGTGCCCGCCGACATCCGGGCCGAGGGCGGGGTCTCCCGGATGAGCGACCCGGACATGATCGAGGGCATCATCAACGCGGTGTCGATTCCGGTCATGGCCAAGGCGCGCATCGGGCACTTCGTCGAGGCCCAGGTCCTGCAGGCGCTCGGTGTCGACTACATCGACGAGTCCGAGGTCCTGACCCCGGCCGACTACGAGAACCACATCGACAAGTGGGCCTTCACCGTGCCCTTCGTCTGCGGCGCCACCAACCTCGGCGAGGCGCTCCGCCGCATCACCGAGGGCGCGGCCATGATCCGCTCCAAGGGTGAGGCCGGCACCGGTGACGTCTCCAACGCCACCACGCACATGCGCCGCCTGCGCCAGGACATCCGCCGCCTCGGCGCCCTGCCCGAGGACGAGCTGTTCGTCGCGGCCAAGGAGCTGCAGGCCCCGTACGAGCTGGTCAAGGAGGTCGCCACGGCCGGCAAGCTCCCCGTCGTGCTGTTCACCGCGGGCGGCATCGCCACCCCGGCGGACGCCGCGATGATGATGCAGCTGGGCGCCGAGGGCGTGTTCGTCGGCTCGGGCATCTTCAAGTCCGGCGACCCGGCCAAGCGCGCCGAGGCGATCGTGAAGGCCACCACCTTCTACGACGACCCGGACGTCATCGCGAAGGTCTCCCGCGGGCTCGGCGAGGCGATGGTCGGCATCAACGTCTCGACGCTGCAGGACTCCGACCGCCTCGCCGGGCGCGGCTGGTAGGGGACCGGCCTCGTCGTCCCGGCCCGATGACCGAGCACACCGGAGAGGGGCCCCCGGCCAGGGGGCCCGGAGGGCTCGCCGGCCGAGGCTCGGAGATCATCGGGCGGGGCACGGAGATCGTCGGGCGGGGCACGGAGATCGTCGGGCGGGGCACGGAGATCGTCGGGCGACCGGGCCCTCCCCAGCACGGCGCGGGCGGGCTAACCTGTCCTGGGCCCGGCGGCGGGACGCTTCCGCGGGACCGGTGCAGTGGCCGCAGGAGGGACGAGACCCATGGCGTGGTCCATCGCGCTGGCGTGCGCGAGCGTTGACGATCCGGTCCGGGCGTTCCGGCAGGGCCTGATCCCGGACCCGGACGCCGCCGCCGATCTGGCGCGGCGCCTCTACCCGGATTCGGCGATCGTCGAGAGCGGCGACACGGTCCTGGACTTCGCGTTGTGGCCGTACGAGGACGAGCTGTTCGTCGGCGCGTACGGCGACGCGCTGGTCGTCTGCGACCGGCGGCTCTACGACGTCGACGACCGGGCCCGTACGCTCGCCGACCACATCGCGGCGGCCCTGCCGGGGTCCACCTGCGGGGTGCTCGTCCTGCACAGCATGGTGTCGGGGTGCTGGTTCCGGTGGTACGCCGGCGACCGTCCGCGACGGGACGTGTTCGTCACGGCCGAGGACGGCGTCGTCGTCGACCTGGGGGAGCGGCTTCCGGCGGAGGCGCCCTTCTGGAGGGCGATCGACGAGGGCGCGCCCGACGTGCCCCTGCCGTTCGACTACGAGGAGTTCGGCCTGGCACTGGCCCGCGAGCACCTGTTCGGCCGTGGCCTCGCCGAGCGCGGCGACGACGGCTTCCTGCCCCTGGAGCTGTCGCTTCGCCGGTTCAAGATCCGTTCGCCGGCCAAGCTGGGCCGCGGCTCTCGCTGACCGGCTGGTGCCGCTGTCTACCGACCGGCGGGTCCTTCCGTCTCGGCCTCTCCGATAACCCCCTTTTCGGGCTGGCCGCTGGGGACGAATCGGTCGTAGCCTGAATGCAGCGCCTTGAGCGCAGTGCTTGGAGCGCAGGCGGCACCAGGGGGTGCAGAACAGTGTCCGAGCCCGACAACATCGGTGACCGGCTCAGGTCGCTCCGCGACGAGCGCTCCATGACCCGGCGGGAACTGGCGGACGACGCCGGTGTGGACGTCGCCCTGATCGAGAAGCTCGAGCACGGCCGGCGGGGGACGGCGCGCCTCACCTGGCTCACCAGGCTCGCGGACGCGCTGAACGTCGAGGTCTCGCGGCTGCTCGGCGGGCGCCGGTCCGAGGAACGCGGCGCGGAACGCGCTCCGGGCCCGCCCGGTGACGTCCAGGACCTCGGCGACGTCGTGGCGTCGGCGGACTCGATGCCCGGGATGGACACCGACGACGCCGGGGAGGCCCCCGACCTCGCCGAGCTGAACGCCGCGGTCGACGCCGCCTGGCACGCCTACCGGATGGGGAACATGACACGCCTCGCCGGGCTGCTGCCGGGCCTGATCGGCGAGGCCCGCCTCGCGTCGAGCGAGCTCGGGGCGAGCGCGGCCGGGCCGCTCGCCGAGGCGCACCAGCTCGCCGCGCGCCTGTTCGTGCACTACGGCAGGTGCGACCTCGCCGAGGTCGCCGCCGAACGCGCGATCCGGGCCGCCGAGGGCGGCGGTGACGAGCTGGAGTGGGAGACGCTCCACGGCACCTACTCCTGGACCCTGCTGTGCGAGGGCCGCCCCCGGGCGTCCGAGGAGCACGCCGTCTCGATCGCCGCGAGCACCGAGCCGTCGATGGACGAGGCCGCGCTCCGCGACCTGACGGTGTGGGGCGGCCTGCTGCTGGCCGCCATGGCCGCGGCCAGCGCCGCGGACCGCACCGCGCCGACGACGGAGTACCTGGGACTCGCCGGTTCGGCCGCGCGCCGGTTCTCCCGCGACCGCCTCGACTATCACGTGGGGTTCGGCCCGGCCCGGGTGGCGACGGAGGCCACCCACGCCTACGCGATGCTCCACGAACCCGGCCTGGCGCTGCGGTCGGCCGGGGACGTGCACGCCGGTGAGCTGTCGCCGCGGTCCTACGGCCGCCATCTGATCGACGTCGCGCGGGCGCAGACGGAGATCCGTGATCTGCGGGCCGCGGAGGAGACGCTCTGCGAGGCCGAGAGCCTGTGCGCCACGTCGTTCTCACCCGCGGGGCCGGCCCACGCCGTCGTGAGCGACGTCGTGGTCGACGTCGGGCACCTGACCCCGGAGCTGCGCCGCATGGCGCGGGCCGTGCAGGTCCACGCGTAGGCACGGAACGGGACACACGGGTCGCGCGGTGTACGCGGGGCGCACCGCTGCCCACGGGCCGGGCGCGCTGAGCGCGGAGCCGGTACGCGGGGAAGATCACTCCCTGCTGCCGTTGTTATGACAGGCACTAGGCTCATTGTCCGTACATCTCATTTCTGAAGGGCTGATTCGTGGCTGCTGTCCCGACGATCGGCGTGCTCGCACTGCAGGGCGACGTCCGCGAGCACCGGCGCGCGCTGGAGTCCTGCGGCGCCTCGACGGAGTCCGTACGCCGTCCGGAGGAGCTCGATCGCGTCGACGCCATCGTCATTCCCGGCGGAGAGTCCACGACGATGTGGCGGCTCGCACGCACCTTCGAGCTGCTGGAGCCGCTGCGCAAACGGATCGAGCAGGGCATGCCGGCCTACGGCTCCTGCGCCGGCATGATCATGCTGGCCGACCGGATCGCCGACGGCGCCGAGGGCCAGGAGACCATCGGCGGCATCGACATGCTCGTGCGCCGCAACGCGTTCGGACGCCAGGTCGACTCGTTCGAGGAGGACATCCACGTGACGGGGCTCGACGCGCCGTACCACGCGGTGTTCATCCGGGCGCCGTGGGTGGAGTCGGCCGGCGACGACGCCGAGGTCCTCGGGCGTGCGGAGTCCGGCGACGCCGCCGGTAGGATCGTTGCGGTCCGGCAGGGACACTTGCTCGCGACGTCATTCCATCCGGAGCTCACCGGCGACGCGCGGATCCACCGGCTCTTCCTCGACATGGTGAAGGGAACCCAATGAGCGGCCACTCCAAGTGGGCGACGACGAAGCACAAGAAGGCCGCCCTCGACGCCAAGCGGGGCAAGCTTTTCGCCAAGCTCATCAAGAACATCGAGGTGGCCGCCCGGACCGGCGGAGGCGACCCGGACGGCAACCCGACGCTCTACGACGCCATCCAGAAGGCCCGCAAGAACTCGGTGCCCCTCGACAACATCGAGCGGGCCCGCAAGCGCGGCGCGGGCGAGGAGGCGGGCGGCGCCGACTGGCAGACGATCATGTACGAGGGTTACGCCCCCGGCGGCGTGGCCGTCCTGATCGAGTGCCTCACCGACAACCGCAACCGCGCGGCCTCCGACGTGCGCACGGCGCTCACCCGCAACGGCGGCTCGCTGGCCGACCCGGGCTCGGTGTCGTACCTGTTCAACCGCAAGGGCGTCATCATCGTGCCCAAGGAGGGCACCTCCGAGGACGACGTCATGCTGGCGGTCCTCGACGCGGGCGCCGAGGAGGTCAACGACCTCGGCGAGTCGTTCGAGGTGATCTGCGAGTCCGGCGACCTCCTGGCGGTCCGCAAGGCCCTGCAGGAGGCCGGTGTCGACTACGAGTCGGCCGAGGCCAACTTCCTGCCGAGCGTCAGCGTCCCCGTCGACGAGGACAACGCCAAGAAGGTCTTCCGTCTCCTGGAGGCGCTGGAGGACAGCGACGACGTGCAGAACGTCTTCGCCAACTTCGACGTCTCCGACGAGATCATGGAGAAGATCGAGGCCTGATCCACCGGGACCGGGCCGGTGCCCGGCCCCGGACGGTGCGGCGGAGGCGGCGCCCGGCCCTGCCCCGGGCGCCGCGGGCGATGCCGTAGCGTACCCACGTGGACATTCGCGTGCTCGCCCCAGAGGACCTCGGCGCCGCCTACGACCTGAGGATCCGGGCCTTCGGACCGGACGACCAGGCGCGGTGGCTCCGGTTCTTCCGTCCCGCCGTCCGGCGGGGGGAGGTCCTCGGGGTCTACGACGGCGACCGCCTCGTCGCCTCCGGCCGGTACCACTCGTTCGAGCAGTGGTGGCACGGTCGTGCGGTGCCGATGGGCGGCGTCGCCAGCGTGTACGTCGCTCCGGAGGAGCGCGGGCGCGGCATCGGGCGCCGCCTCGCACGTGGCCTCCTGGACGCCATGGACGGCCTGCCCCTTACGGCGCTGTACCCGGCCACCGCGCCGGTCTACCGCTCCGCCGGATACGAGCACGCGGGTGCGCAGCACTTCGTCACCGTCCCGGCCGAGGCGCTGCGCACGCTGGCCGCCGGTCCGGTGAAGGTACGGCGGGCCGGGCCGGAGGACGCTCCCGAGATCGTCGGCGTGCTGCGCCGCCTGCACGCCGAGGCGCGGGACAATGGGCCGATCGACCCGGGCGAGGACTGGTTCCGCGGCCTGCTGGACGGCGACGACGTCTTCGCCTACCTCGCCGAGGACGGTTTCCTCGCCTACGGCTGGAGCACGGACGCCCGGGGCCTGGTCGTGCACCGCTGCGTGGCCGGGTCCGCCGACACCGCGCGGGCCCTGTGGGCGCTCGTCGGGTCCGGCTCGTCGGTCGCCCGGAGCGTGTACGCGTGCGTCGCCCCGGACGATCCCCTCTTCTGGCTCCTGCGCGACCGTTCCCACGAGGAGGTCAAGCGGGTCTCGTGGATGCTGCGGGTGCTCGACGCGCCCGCGGCCGTCGCCGCCCGCGGGTTCCCCGGCGGGCTGTCGGCGGAGATCCCCTTGGAGATCACGGACGAGGTCCGTCCGGGCAACGCCGGCACCTGGCGGTTGACCCTCGACGGCGGCCGCGGCACTCTGACGCCCGCCGACGACGGGCGCGACGCCGTCCGCCTGTCCGCCCGCGGCCTGGCCGCGCTCTACGCGGGCGTCCCGATGAGCCGCCTGCGCCGCTCCGGGCTCGCGGAGGGCGACGCCTCCGCCGACGCGATCCTGGACCTCGCCTTCGGCGGGACGCCGTACATGCTGGACTACTTCTGACGATTCCGGTGCGACACGCCGGGGCCGGGGCGGCCCGGGCGTCGTACGTGGCGAGTAGCCTCGCTGCGAACACCTGTTCGGAGCGGAAGGAGCGGTCGTGCGGGTACTCGGCGTCGACCCCGGCTTGACCCGGTGCGGCGTGGGCGTGGTCGACGGCGCGCCGGGCGCGCCGCTGCGGCTCGTCACCGTCGACGTGATCCGCACCAGCCCCGACGACGACATCGGGACCCGGCTGGTCGGCCTGGAGCGCGGCCTGGAGAGGCTCCTGGACGACTTCCGCCCGGACGCGGTGGCCGTCGAGCGGGTGTTCAGCCAGCACAACGTCTCCACCGTCATGGGCACCGCGCAGGCCGGCGCCGTCGCGATCGTCTGCGGGGCGCGGCGGGGGCTGCCCGTCGCGCTGCACACCCCGAGCGAGGCCAAGGCCGCCGTCACCGGCAACGGCCGGGCGGACAAGGCCCAGGTGACCAGCATGGTGACGCGGCTGCTGCGGCTGGACACCCCGCCGCGGCCCGCCGACGCCGCCGACGCGCTGGCCCTCGCCATCTGCCACGTGTGGCGCGGCGGCGCCCAGGCGCGCATTCAGGCGGCGAGGATGAGAAGGTACGGAGTCGAGAAGTGAGCGGAGACGACCGCTCGCGGGCGGTTCGGGCCGCCCGCGGTGAGCACGGAGGCCCGGCCGGTCGGCCCGCGGCACACGGGAGGACGGCGTAGTGATCGCTTTCGTCAGCGGCAAGGTCGCCGGCGCCGGACCGGACGGCGCCGTGATCGACGTCGGCGGCGTCGGCCTGGCGGTCCAGTGCACCCCCGCCACGCTGGCCGGACTGCGCGTCGGCGACGAGGCGCACGTCCCCACCTCGCTGATCGTCCGCGAGGACTCCCTCACGCTGTACGGCTTCGCCGACGACGACGAGCGCACGATCTTCGAGCTGCTGCAGACCGCGAGCGGCGTCGGCCCCCGGCTCGCGCTGGCCATGCTCGCCGTCCATCCGCCGAACGCCCTGCGCCGCGCCGTCGCCACCGAGGACGTGAACGCCCTCACCAAGGTGCCGGGGATCGGCAAGAAGGGCGCCCAGCGCATCGTCCTGGAGCTGAAGGACCGCCTCGGCATGCCCGCCGACGACCTGGAGGCGCCCGTCCCCGTGGCCCGTGCCGTGCCGTGGCGCGACCAGGTGCACGCCGGGCTCACGAATCTCGGCTGGTCCGGCAAGGAGGCGGACGCCGCCGTCGACGCGGTGGCCGCCGAGGTCGACGGCCAGGAGACGCCCGACCTCGCCACCCTGCTCAAGCTGGCCATGCGGAGGCTGAGCCGATGACGCCGGCGGCCGTCGTACCGACCGAGGGCGCCGCGCGCCTCGCCGCTGAGGACCCGGGAGGGTCGGCCGTACGGGCCGGGGGCGGGTCAGCCGTACGGGCCGGGGGCGACCCGCGCGCCGGCAGGGGAGCGGGCGCATGAACGACGAGCGTTTCGTCTCGCCGATCGCCGACGGCGACGACAAGGTCATCGAGGCGGCGCTGCGGCCCAAGCGCCTCGATGAGTTCATCGGCCAGGCGCGGGTCCGCGAGCAGTTGTCGCTCGTGCTGCACAGCGCGCTGCGGCGCGGACGGGCGCCGGACCACCTGCTGATGTCCGGGCCGCCCGGCCTGGGCAAGACCACGCTCGCGATGATCATCGCCGGCGAGCTCGGCGTTCCGCTGCGGATCTCCTCCGGCCCGGCGATCGAGCGTGCCGGTGACCTCGCCGCGGTGCTGTCCACCCTGTCCGAGGGAGAGGTGCTCTTCCTCGACGAGATCCACCGGATGGCCCGCCCGGCCGAGGAGATGCTGTACGTCGCCATGGAGGACTTCCGGGTCGACGTCATGGTCGGTAAGGGACCGGGCGCCACCGCCATCCCGCTGGACATTCCCCCGTTCACGCTGGTGGGCGCCACGACCCGCGCCGGGCTGCTGCCGGCGCCGCTGCGCGACCGGTTCGGGTTCGTCGCGCACATGGACTTCTACGAGCCGGCCGACCTGGAAAAGATCATTCACCGGTCGGCCCGGCTCCTCGACGTGCGGATGGACGACGCGGGCGCCGCCGAGATCGCCCGGCGCGCCCGTGGCACGCCCCGGATCGCCAACCGCCTGCTGCGGCGGGTCCGCGACTACGCCGAGGTGCGCGCCGACGGCGTGATCACCGTGGAGGTCGCGCGGCAGGCGCTCACGCTGTACGAGGTCGACGCCGACGGCCTGGACCGGCTCGACCGGTCGGTGCTGGAAGCGCTGCTGACCAAGTTCGGTGGCGGCCCCGTCGGCCTGTCGACGCTCGCGGTCGCGGTGGGGGAGGAGCCGGAGACCGTCGAGGTGGTGGCCGAGCCGTTCCTGGTGCGCAAGGGGCTCATCGCCCGTACCCCGCGAGGCCGGATCGCGACGCCGGCCGCCTGGCGTCATCTCGGTCTCGCTCCACCGCCCGCGGCGGCGGGTACGCTTTTCGAGGTAGCGGAGGAGTGACGCGGAACTTCTCGGTGCGCGGGCTCGTCCCGTCATTGCCGGGGTTTCAGATACTCCTTTACACTCCGGAGCTTGGTCGCCGTCTGCAGATGGCACGCCTTTCGCGGCGCGAATAAGTCGACGGCGGGCTCAACACTCACATCGGAAGGATGCCCCGGTGCAGGGCAACACAACAATCACAGCGCTCACTCACGTCGTCGCAGCGAAGAGCGGCGGCAACCCGCTGATGTCGCTGCTTCCCCTGATCCTCATCGTCGTGGTCTTCTATTTCCTGCTGATCCGCCCGCAGCGCAGGCGGCAGCAGCAGCAGGCCCAGCTGCAGAACCAGCTGGTGCCCGGCCAGCGGGTCATGACGACCGCCGGCATGCTCGCCACGGTCGTGGCCGTGGAGGACGACGCGCTCGTCCTGGAGATCGCGCCGGGGGTCGAGGCCCGCTTCGTCAAGCAGGCCATCGGCCAGGTCCTGGACGACTCCTCCGATGAGGAAGAGGATGAGGAGGTCGACGAGACCGAGGAGCCCGGTCAGGAGCACGCCGCCGACGAGGCGGTGGCCGATGACGAGCCCGAGGTCGCGCAGGACGACATCGAGCCGAAGACCGACGCGAAGACGGTCGCGGAGGACAAGGCATCAGCGGAAACGTTGAAGGACGGCGAGCAGAGGGCCGGCAAGAAGCCCTCGGCCTGACCACCTGACCGTAGACGAAGGACGAAAGACGACCGTGGCTCCGCCAAGCAGAAACACTGCAAAACCAGGGCGCGTTCTCCTCGCGCTGTTCGCGATAGTCGTAGCCCTGGTGGGCGTCATGTTCTGGCAGGGCCAGAAGAAGCCCAAACTGGCCCTGGACCTGGCGGGCGGCACCACGGTGACGCTCACCGCGGAGCCCACGAAGCCCGGTGCCAAGATCGGTGACTCCGAGATGGGCCAGGCCATCAAGATCATGCGCGAGCGCGTGAACGGCCTGGGCGTCTCCGAGGCCGAGGTGACCAAGCAGGGCAACAACGTCATCGTCGTCCAGGTGCCCGGACAGGGCCAGGAGCGGGTCGTCAAGACGATCGGGACCACGGCGAAGCTGGAGTTCCGCCAGGTCCTGGTCGCCGCGCCGGTGGGCGTCCAACAGGCGCCGACCCCGGCCCCCAGCCCGACGAGCACGGGCAAGACCAAGGGGGCGAGCCCCTCGGCCAGCGCGAAGCCGTCGGGCAGCGCCAAGCCGTCGGGCAGCGCGAAGCCGTCGGCGTCGGCGAGTGCGACGCCGAAGGGCCGCGCGCTGGCGCAGGCCCTCACCAAGGCGTCGTCCACGCCGAAGCCGTCCACGTCCGCGAAGCCCTCGCCCAGCGCCTCGCAGTCGCTCACCCCGCAGCAGCTCCAGCAGTTGCAGCAGCAGCTCCAGCAGCAACAGCAGCAGTCGACCGGTGCGGACTTCTCCGGCGTCGACCCGGCCGTCAAGGCGCAGTTCGACAAGCTGACCTGCACCGGCAACGACGTGGGCCAGGGCAGGACGCTGGACCCGGCCAAGCAGGCCGCGGTGTGCGCGAAGCCCGATCCCAAGACCCACAAGGTCGACTACAAGTTCATCCTGAGCCCGGCGAAGATCTCCGGTGAGCAGGTCACCAAGGCGCAGGCCATGCCGCCGGACCCGCAGAACGGCCGGGTGCAGTGGGTCGTCAGCCTCGACCTGAACGGCACCGCGACCAAGGCGTTCGCCACCTTCACCCAGCAGGCGGCCGCGCTCGGCGAGAACAACACCCGCAACCACTTCGCGATCGTCCTCGACGGCACGGTCTACTCCTGGCCGAGCGTCAAGGAGGCGATCACGACGGGCAACGCGCAGATCGAGGGCCAGTTCAACCAGCAGGACGCCACCGACCTGGCCAACGTCCTGAAGTACGGCGCGCTGCCGCTGAAGTTCAACCAGAGCTCGATCGAGTCGGTCTCGGCCACCCTCGGCAAGGACCAGCTCACCGCCGGCCTGCTCGCCGGAGCGATCGGCCTGGGCCTGGTCGTGCTCTACTGCCTCTTCTACTACCGCGGCCTCGGCTTCGTCGCGATCTCCAGCCTGGCGGTCGCCGGGATCATCACGTACGAGGCGGTCGTGCTGCTCGGGAAGTTCATCAACTTCCGGATGTCCCTGGCGGGCATCGCCGGCGCGATCGTGGCGATCGGCATCACCGCCGACTCCTTCGTCGTCTTCTTCGAACGGCTGCGGGACGAGATCCGTGAGGGCCGCACGCTCCGCACCGCCGTCGAACGCGGCTGGGTCCGCGCCCGGCGCACGATCATGGTGGCGGATGCGGTGTCGTTCATCGCCGCCCTGCTGCTGTACTGGTTCGCCATCGGCGGCGTGAAGGGCTTCGCCTTCACCCTCGGGCTCACCACGCTGATCGACGTGGTCGTGGTGTTCTTCTTCACCAAGCCGATGGTCACGCTGCTCGCCCGTACGAAGTTCTTCGGCCGGGGCCACCGGTTCTCCGGCCTCGACCCGACGACGCTGGGCACGACCAAACGCGTTCCCACCCGTCCCGTCGGCACGAAGGAGGCCTGAGCCTGATGTCACGCCTGGGCAACATCGGCGGTCGCCTGCACCGCGGCGAGATCTCGCTCGACTTCGTAGGGCGGCAGAAGACCTGGTACGCCATCTCCGGGCTGATCCTTGTCATCAGCGTCGTGTCGCTGCTCACCCTCGGCCTGAACTTCGGCGTCGAGTTCAAGGGCGGCACGGTCTTCCAGTTCCCGACGAAGCCGGGGGTGACGACCTCCGACGCCCGCGACGCGGTGAAGAGCTCCGGGGTCGTCAAAGAGGACCCCATCGTCCAGAAGACCGGCACGGGCTGGCGGGTCCAGACCGAGAGCCTGAGCTCCACGGACGTCACCAAGGTCCAGGACTCGGTGCAGCAGAGGCTGCACCTGGCCAAGCCCGACGACGTGAGCCCGCAGAGCGTCGGCGCGAGCTGGGGTAAGGACATCTCGCAGAAGGCCCTCGAGGGTCTGCTCGTCTTCCTGGTCGCGATCATCATCTACCTGTCGATCGCGTTCGAATGGCGGATGGCGGTCGCGGCGATCATCGCGCTGGCGCACGACATCCTGATCACGGTCGGCGTCTACTCGCTCGTGCAGTTCGAGGTGACGCCGTCCTCGGTGGTCGGCCTGCTGACCATCCTCGGCTACTCGCTGTACGACACGGTCGTCGTGTTCGACAAGGTCCGGGAGAACACCCGGTCGCTGACCACCTCGAACACCATGACCTACAGCCAGGCGGCGAACCTCGCGGTCAACCAGACCCTGGTCCGGTCGATCAACACGTCGATCATCGCGCTGCTGCCCGTCGCGGGCCTGCTGTTCATCGGCGCCGGCGTGCTCGGCGCCGGCACCCTGAAGGACCTGGCGCTGGTCCTGTTCGTCGGCATGCTGGCCGGCGCGTACTCCTCGATCTGCATCGCCACGCCGATCGTGGCCGACCTGCAGGAGCGGCAGGAGAAGTACAAGACGCTGGCCAAGCGGGTCGCGGCCAAGGCCAACAGCGCCAAGCGCAAGGCCAAGCCCGAGGTCGAGGTCGCCGAGCTGCCGCAGGACGACGTCCCGGACGACGAGGCCGAGGCATCCTCTGTCGGGGCCGGTGTCCGGGTCGTGCAGAATGGTCCGCGGCAACAGCCGCGTCGGGGCGGCTCCAAGGGACGGCCCAGCGGCAAGAAGAAGCGCTGAGCCGACGCCGGAGCCGCCGTCACCGCCGAGCCGGAGGGCCGGCGCGGCACCGGAGAACAAGCACTGAGCCCATCTCGCGGCGGATCGCCTGATCCGCCGCGAGATGGCGTCCTTGAGGAGAAACGTGACCTCGCGACCGGTCGACCTGACGAAGCTGATCAACGAGCGGATCCGCGAGGTCCCCGACTATCCCAAACCCGGAGTGGTCTTCAAGGACATCAGTCCGCTGCTGGCGGACCACACCGCGTTCGCGGCCGTCGTCGACGCCATCGTGGCCTACTACGGCCGGGGGACGATCGACAAGGTCGTCGGGATCGAGGCCCGCGGCTTCATCCTGGCGGCTCCCGTCGCCTACCACTTCGGCGCCGGGTTCGTGCCGGTCCGCAAGAAGGGCAAGCTCCCGGCGGCGACGTACTCCGAGAGTTACGACCTGGAGTACGGCAGCGAGACCATCGAGGTGCACCAGGACGCTCTCGCGCCCGGCGAGCAGGTGCTCATCGTCGACGACGTGCTGGCCACCGGCGGCACGGCCGCCGCGGCCGCCGAGCTCGTCCGCCGCTCGGGCGCCGAGGTGGCGGGCCTGTCCGTCCTCATCGAGCTCGGCTTCCTCAAGGGCCGGGACCGCCTGCCCGAGCTGGACGTCCACGCCCTCATCCAGGGCTGAGAAACCCCCTTTCCCGGATCCTCCCGCCGCGAGTCCGTCCGCCCGGCTCCGCGGGCGCGTACGGGCCCGTCGGTGCCAGGCGTGTCCGCAAGCCCGTGCGAGCTCGGGGCGGGCCGTCCGTATCCGCGGGCTCGCGGGCCCGTACGAGCCTGGACCGGCCCGTCCGTGTTCCGTGGGCGCGTACGGGCCCGTCCGGGTCGCGGGGGTTACTTGACGCCCAGCGCCTGGACCATGCGGTCGACGATCGGGCCGGCGGCGTCCGCGCCGAAGCCGCTGCCCTCGGTGACCACCGCGAAGGCGATCTGCGGATTATCGGCCGGGGCGAACCCGGCGAACCACCGCTCGTTGTACGACAGGCCCGTCTCGGCGGTGCCCGTCTTGCCGGCGATGTCGCTGGACACCCTGCCGGTTCCCGTGCCGCTCGCCACGACCTCCCGCATCATGTCCCGCAGCTGGCTCGCGGTCTGCGCGCTGGTGGCGTGGAAGAGCTCCTTCGGCGAGGCCGCCTCGATCTCGGACTGGTCCGGGGCGGTGATGCGCTGGATGAGGTACGGCTTCATCACCACGCCGCCGTGGGCGACCGCGGCGGCGGCGAGGGCCATCTGCAGCGGCGTCGCGGAGACGCTGCCCTGGCCGATGCCGCTGCGCCCGACGTCGTCGCCGCCCATGTTCTTGGGGTAGACGCTGGCGGCGCTGCGCAGGTCGCTCTCGATCGGGATGTGCTGCCCGAACCCGAAGCCGGACGCCTCGGCGCCCAGGGTCTTCTGGCCCATGTCCAGCGCGAGTTTGCCGAAGGTGCTGTTGCAGGACTGCGCGAACGCCGTGATGAGCGGCAACTGCCCGCCGTTGCACGGCCCGGAGTCGGCGTCGTTGTGCAGGGGGTTCCCGGAGGGCAGGGTGAGCACACCGGGAGTGTCGACGGGGCTGTTCTCGTTCAGCCCCTGCTTGTCCATCCCGGCGGCGGCAGTGATGATCTTGAAGGTCGATCCGGGCGCGAAGCTCTCGTCGATCGCCTTGTCGATGAGGGGGCTGCCGGACGCCTTGAGCAGCCGGTCGTACGCCTTCGTCGACGCGGTGGTGTCGTGCACCGCGATGCTGTTGGCGTCGAAGGACGGGTAGGACGCCATCACCTTGATCGCGCCGGTCTTCACGTCGATGGCGACGGCGGCGGCCCGACGGGAGGTGCTCGCGCGCAGGGCGTCGTACGTCGCGCGCTGGGCGGCCGGGTCGATCGTCGTGTGCACCGTGGCGCCCTGGTTCGTACGGCCGACGATCGCGTCGAACCAGTGCTGGACGGTCAGCCTCGGGTCCGTGCCGGACAGCAGGCTGTCGGCGGCGGCCTCCACGCCGGTCACGGCGCCGCTCGGCGCGAAGTAGCCGGTGATGGGCGCGAACACCTCGGATTCGGGGTACTCGCGCTGGTAGCGGAAGTCCTTCTGCCCGGTGTCGCGCGACCTGGCGATCACCGTGCCGCCCGCCATGATCGGCCCGCGGTTCCGGTTGAACTGCTCGAGGAAGTGCCGGGCGTTGAGAGGGTCGTCGCGCAGCTTCTGCTCCTGCGCGCCCTGGATGTAGGTGACGTTCACCATGAGCGCCAGGACCAGGAGCAGCGAAAAGATCGTCATTCTTCTGAGTGTCTTGTTCATGCGTCAAGTTCCTCCGGTGCCGTCCCAGCATCTCGCGAGATCGTCCGGACCTCCCCCCACCCCCGGCTCGCGGGATCCCCCGGTCATCCCCCCGGGCCCGTGACCGGAATGGGAGATGGGCGCCGACTGGAAAACGACAACGGATAAACTGTGGTTCCGACGCATGATTTGGGAGGCTGAGTGCCCGGTGAGGTGGTCTCGTCCGACGCGGTGGCCGATGCCGCGCTGACCTCGCGGGCCCAGGCAGAGCCCCCATCGCCGGAGGCGCCTGCCGATCCCCCCGAGCCGAAGCCGGACGACGGCGACGCGACGCCATCGAGCGCGGCCGCGCCGTCGGCCGCCCGCGTACGCAGACGGCTCGCACGGCTCGGCGCCCAGCGTGGTCCAATGATGAATCCCGTACTCGAACCTTTGATCAAGACGCTCCGGAACACCCATCCGAAGGCGGATGTGCGTACCGTCGAGCGCGCCTACGACGTCGCCGCCCACCACCATCGCCACCAGAAGCGCAAGAGTGGCGATCCCTACATCACCCATCCCCTCGCCGTCGCGACGATCCTGGCCGAGCTGGGGATGAACACCGAGGTGCTGTGCGCCGCGCTGCTGCACGACACCGTCGAGGACACCCCCTACACCTTGGACCAGCTCCGGGACGACTTCGGCGACGTGATCGCCGCCCTGGTCGACGGCGTCACCAAGCTCGACAAGGTCAAGTACGGCGAGGCGGCCGAGGCCGAGACCGTCCGGAAGATGGTCGTGGCGATGTCCCGCGACATCCGGGTGCTGGTCATCAAGCTGTCGGACCGGCTGCACAACATGCGCACCCTGCGCTATCTGCCCCGGCCGAAGCAGGAGCGCAAGGCCCGCGAGACCCTGGAGATCTTCGCGCCGCTCGCGCATCGCCTGGGCATGAACACGCTGAAGTGGGAGCTGGAGGACCTGGCCTTCCAGACGCTGTATCCCAAGCGGTTCGACGAGATCGCCCGGCTGGTGTCCGAGCGCGCCCCCCGGCGCGACGTCTACCTCCAGGACGTGATCGCGAACGTCTCGGCCGACCTGCGCGAGGCCAAGATCAAGGCGACCGTCAAGGGCCGGCCGAAGCACTACTACTCGATCTACCAGAAGATGATCGCCCGCGAGGTCGGCTTCGAGGAGATCTACGACCTCGTCGGCATCCGCGTGCTCGTCGACACCGTCCGCGACTGCTACGCCACACTCGGCACGATCCACGCGCGATGGAACCCGGTCCCCGGCCGGTTCAAGGACTACATCGCGATGCCGAAGTTCAACATGTACCAGTCGCTGCACACGACGGTGATCGGCCCGGAGGGCAAGCCCGTCGAGCTGCAGATCCGCACCCGCGCCATGCACAACCGCGCGGAGTACGGCATCGCGGCCCACTGGAAGTACAAGGAGGAGACGGTCGGCGGCGGGTCGCCCGCCAAGACGGGGGACATGGCCTGGCTCCGGCAGCTCCTCGACTGGCAGAAGGAGACCACCGACCCGGCGGAGTTCCTGGAGTCGCTGCGCTTCGACCTGTCGGTCTCGGAGGTCTTCGTCTTCACCCCGAAGGGGCAGGTCCTCGCCCTTCCGCAGGGCGCGACGCCGGTCGACTTCGCGTACGCCATCCACACCGAGGTCGGTCACCGTACGATCGGCGCCCGGGTCAACGGCCGGCTCGTGCCGCTGGAGTCGACCCTCGACAACGGCGACACGGTGGAGATCTTCACCTCCAAGTCGCCCGACGCCGGGCCCAGCCGCGACTGGCTCAACTTCGTCAAGAGCGCCCGCGCCCGCAACAAGATCAAGCACTGGTTCTCGAAGGAGCGCCGCGAGAGCGCGATCGAGCAGGGCAAGGACGCCCTCGCCCGGGCGATGCGCAAGCAGAACCTCCCGCTGCAGCGCCTGCTGTCCGGGGAGGCGCTGGTGGCGCTGGCGCACGACCTGCGGTACTCCGACGTCTCGGCGCTGTACGCCGCGATCGGCGAGAGCCACCTGTCGGCGCAGAGCGTGGTGAGCAAGCTCGTCGACTCGCTGGGCGGGGTGGAGAGCGCCGCCGAGGACCTCGACGAGACCGTCATCCCGACCAAGAAGCGGCGGTCCAGGCCCGCGGGCGACCCGGGCGTGGTCGTGGCCGGCGACCCGGACGTGTGGGTCCGCCTGTCCCGGTGCTGCACGCCGGTTCCGGGCGACGAGATCGTCGGGTTCGTCACCCGCGGCAACGGGGTCTCGGTGCACCGGGAGGACTGCGTCAACGTCGCGAACCTCCGCACCCAGCCCGACCGCATGGTCGACGTCAAGTGGTCGCCGGGGGAGGACTCGGTCTTCCTCGTGGCCATCCAGGTCGAGGCGCTGGACCGCACCCGCCTGCTGTCCGACATCACGCGGGTGCTGTCGGACCAGCACGTGAACATCCTGTCGGCCTCCGTCGCCACCAACCGCGACCGGGTCGCGATCAGCAGGTTCAGCTTCGAGATGGGCGATCCGAAGCACCTGGGCCACGTCCTGAAGGCCGTCCGCAACGTCGACGGCGTCTACGACGTCTACCGCGTCACGAACTGAGGCGACAAAGACGGAAAGAGCCCGGTCTCCAGGGGAGACCGGGCTCTTCAGCGTGATGCGGACTCAGGAGAACTCGGCGAGGGTGCGCTCGGCCTCCTGCAGCCAGGCGCGGCGTGCCGTCAGGGCCTCCTCGGCGTCCCTGACGTCCTTGTCGCGCCCGCCGCTGCGCGCCTTGTCCAGGCGTGCCTCCAGCTGCTCTATGGAGGACCGCAGCTGCGTGACGGTCGCCTCGGCGCGTGCCCGGGCCTCCGGGTTGGTACGCCGCCACTCCGACTCCTCGGCGGAGCGTACGGCCTCCTCGATCCGGCGCAGCCGGCCCTCGAGCTGGTCACGGGAGTCGCGCGGCACCATCCCGATGGACTCCCAGCGCTCCTGGACCGTGCGCAGCATCTGGCGGGCGGTGCGCACGTCCCGTACGGGCAGGATGCGCTCGGCGTCCTCCAGGACCTTCTCCTTGGCCTCGGCGTTCTGCCGGAACTCGGCGTCGCGCTCGGCGAAGGCGGCGGAGCGCGCGGCGAAGAAGACGTCCTGCGCACCCTTGAACCGCGCCCACAGCTCGTCCTCGACCTCGCGGGACGCGCGGCCGGCCATCTTCCAGCGGCGCATCAGGTCGCGGTAGGCGGCGGCGGTCGGGCCCCAGTCGTTGGAGTCGCTCAGCGCCTCGGCCTCGGCGACCAGCTGCTCCTTCTCCTGGCGGGCGCTCTCCCGCTCCTCCTCCAGGTTGGAGAAGTACGCCTTGCGGCGCTTGGTGAAGGAGTTGCGCGCGGTCGACAGACGCTTCCACAGCGCCGTCTCGGTGGGCCGGTCGACGCGCTCGGCGAGCTTCCACTCCTCGACGAGCTGGCGGAGGCGCTCACCGCCGTTCTTCCAGTGCGTCTCCTCGGCGGCGATCCGCTCGGCCTCGGCGACGATGCGCTCCTTGACCTCGCGGGCGTGACCGCGGGCCTGGTCCCGGGCGACCTTGATCTCCTCGCGGCGGCGGCCGAGCAGCCCGGTGAGGCCGTCCAGCCGCCGTGCCAGGCTGTCGAGGTCACCGACGGCGTGGGCCTCGGTCACCGACTCGCGGAGCCGGGCGATGCTGTGCTCGGCCTGCGCGGGCGCCAGGTCCGTCGTCTTGATCCGCTGCTCGAGCAGGTCGATCTCGGTGACCAGCGCGTCGTACTTGCGCCGGAAGTACGCGAGAGCCTCTTCGGGCGCGCCGGCCTGCCAGGAGCCGACGGTGCGCTCGCCCTCGGCGGTCTTGACGTAGACGGTGCCGTTCTCATCGACACGGCCCCAGGGATCAGCGGTCACCGTGGCCCTCCCGGTCGTGGAGCGTGCCCGCCATGAGCGGCCGGGCGGTCCGGGCGGAGCCGTCTCCGCCTCCCCGGCGCCGGATTCCCCAAGGATCGGTGGCGCTGCACACCGTTGCCTCCTGTATCAAGGCCCGGGCCGTTCGTCGGGCGCCGGACCCACCGTGACGACCTCGGGAGCCGTGCTCCCGCAGGCCACCCTAACCTTCCCCATTACCCCATCTTCGCGACGGTGAGGTGTTTTATTTCAATTTTCTTCTTTGGGGCGGTCATCCCGGACTGCGGGTCGGGAGCGGTCGCTCCGGCCTTGGCGACCGAGTCGACGACGTCCAGCCCCTGCGTGATCTCTCCGAAGACGGTGTAGTCGGCGGGCAGCTGGGCGTCGCCGTACATGATGAAGAACTGGCTGCCGTTGCTGTTCGGCTGGCTGCTGTGCGCCATGGCGATCATGCCGCGCTTGTAGGTCGCCTGCCCGGAGGATCCGGCCTTGGGGACGTTCTCGTTGCCGAAGCCGTACTTCGGACCGCCGCTGCCGGTGCCGGTCGGGTCGCCGCACTGCAGCACCTTGATGCCGGTGTCGAGACGGTGGCACTTGGTGTTGTCGAAGAAGTTCTTGGACGCGAGGTACTTGAACGAGTTGACGGTGCAGGAGGCCTTGGTGCCGTCGAGCTTCGCGACGATCTTGCCCTGGTCGGTGTCGATCGTCATGTCGTACGTGCCCTTGACCGGCTTGACCGGCGGCGTGCCGACGTCCTTGGCGTTCGGAGAGTCCGTCAGCGGCTGGTAGGCGCATTCGCCGGGCTTCGCCGAGACGGTCGGCTGCGCGCTGGCCGATTTCGACGCGGACGCGGCGGCCGTCGGAGTGGTCTTCTTGTCCGACTTGTTCATCGCGAACGCGATGGCACCGCTTCCACCGGCGATCACTGCCACGGCGGCGACCGTGCCGATGATCTTTATCCTGCGTGCTCGCGCCCGCCGGGCCGCACGGCGCTGCATCTGGCGCTCGTAGCGCTGCCGGGCCAGCTGCTTCTTGCGGTCTTTACCCGCCACCGGTGTCGCACCTCATCGAATCGCGTCATGAACAGGGAAACGTGCTGCGCATCGTAGCGGTCCTGGCCGGTATTTTCCTGAGTGGCCCACAGAGGCCAGGCAAATCGGTCCAAGACCGGACACCTCGCGGCGCTCCCGCAGGTCCTTCGCGGACGCCCTTCGGCGCTGCCGCGTATGTCGTTCGCGGTCGGCCGCGTGCCGCCGGTACGCTCAAGCTGCCGGAAGCAGGCGCCTTAAGAGAGGACGATCGTGCTCATCGCCGGGTTCCCCGCCGGGTCCTTCGCCACGAACTGCTATGTCGTGGCACCCGCGGCGGGGGAGGAATGCGTGATCATCGACCCTGGCCAGGACGCCGAGTCCGGGGTCGAGGACCTCCTCCGCGAGCACCGGCTCAAGCCGGTCGCCGTGGTGCTCACGCACGGTCACATCGACCATATCTGGTCGGTCGCACCGGTCTGCGGCGCGCGCGACGTCCCCGCGTACATCCACCCGGACGATCGGGACCTGCTGGCCGACCCGGCCAAGGGCTTCCCGCTCGGCGTCGGGCAGCAGTTGCTGGGCGGCCTCACGTTCAGCGAGCCCGACGACGTACGGGAGCTCGCCGACGGCGCGACGCTGACGCTGGCGGGGCTCGAGCTGATCGTCGAGCACGCCCCCGGCCATACGCCCGGGTCGGTGACCTTCCGGCTCGCGGACCAGCAGGTGATCTTCTCCGGTGACCTGCTGTTCGCGGGCTCGATCGGCCGCACCGACCTGCCGGGCGGCGACTACCCGGCGATTCTGGAGAGCCTGGCGCGCGTGTGCCTGCCGCTCCCGGACGAGACCACCGTGCTGCCCGGCCACGGCACGCAGACCACGATCGGCCACGAGCGGGCGACGAATCCGTTCCTGAAGGACATCGCCCCGATCGACGGCCCGCACAGGGGACTTTGACACCACCACCATGAGCTCGAACTTCCAGGCCCCCCGAGGGGTCAGCGAATATTTCCCGCCGCGCTCGGCTACCTTCCTCGCCGCCCGCGACGCGTTCGCCGCGGCCGCGACGCGCGCCGGCTACTCCTACCTCGAACTCCCGGTCTTCGAGGAGACCCGCCTGTTCGCGCGGGGCGTCGGCGAGTCGACCGACGTCGTCACCAAGGAGATGTACACCTTCGAGGACCGCGGCGGCCGGTCGCTCACGCTGCGCCCGGAGTTCACCGTCGGCGTCCTGCGGTCGGTGCTCCAGCACGGCCTCAACAAGGGCGAGCTGCCGGTCAAGGTCTGGGCCGTCGGCCCGGCGTTCCGCTACGAACGGGCGCAGAAGGGCCGCTACCGTCAGTTCTACCAGGTCGACCTGGAGGCGATCGGGTCGGAGGACCCGGCCGTCGACGTCGAGACGATCGCCCTCGCCTGGGACTTCTACCGCGATCTCGGCCTCACCCGCCTGTCCCTGCACCTGAACTCCCTGGGCTGCCGGGAGTGCCGCCCGGTCTACCGCGCGGCGCTGCAGGAGTTCCTGCGCGGCCTCGACCTGGACGAGGAGACCCGCAACCGGGTCGAGATCAACCCGCTGCGGGTACTGGACGACAAGCGGCCGGAGGTCCGCGCCCAGCTCGAGGGCGCCCCGCTCGTCACCGATCACCTGTGCGGGGCCTGCAAGGCGCACCACGACCGGGTCCGCGAGCTGCTCGCCGACCTGTCCATCCCGTGGGTCGACGATCCGCGCCTCGTGCGCGGCCTCGACTACTACACCCGCACGACGTACGAGTTCGACCACCCGCTGCTCGGCGCGCAGTCCGGCATCGGCGGCGGAGGCCGCTACGACGGCCTGTCCGAGGACATCGGCGGCCCGCCGCTGCCCGGCATCGGCTTCGGTCTCGGCCTCGACCGTACGGTCCTGGCCATGGAGGCCGAAGAGGTCGCCGCGGTCACCGCGCCGACGGTCGACGTGTACGGCGTGCCGCTGGGCGAGGAGGCCGAGCGTAAGATCTTCGGTCTGATCGCCGAGCTGCGCCGTTCGGGTGTCGCCGCCGACATGTCCTACGACGGCAAGAAGCTCAAGGGCGCGATGCGAGGGGCCGGCCGGTCCGGGGCGGCGTACGCCGTCATCCTCGGCGAGCGAGATCTCGCCGCCGGGTCCGCCCAGGTCAAGGACCTGGCCAGCGGCGACCAGGTCGCCGTTCCGCTCGCCGAGCTCGTGACGACGTTGAAAGAAAGGCTTGCTGAGAGATGATCCGCACACACGAGGCGGGCTCGCTGCGCCGGGACCACGCCGGGCAGCAGGTCGTGCTGGCCGGCTGGGTGGCGCGCCGCCGTGACCATGGAGGCGTCACCTTCATCGACCTGCGTGACGCCTCCGGTGTCGCCCAGGTCGTGTTCCGCGAGGAGGACACGGCGCACGACCTGCGCTCGGAGTTCTGCGTCAAGATCACCGGTGAGGTCCGCGTACGCCCCGAGGGCAACGAGAACCCCGACCTGCCGACCGGCGAGATCGAGGTCGTCGCCTCCGACATCGAGGTGCTCAGCGAGGCCGCGCCGCTGCCGTTCCCGATCGAGACGGACGCCAACGTCAACGAGGAGGTGCGCCTCAAGCACCGCTACCTCGACATCCGCCGCGAGGCCCTGTCGCGTTCGCTGCGCATCCGCTCCCAGGGCTCCTACATCGTCCACGACGTCATGCGGCAGCACGGGTTCGTCAACGTCGAGACGCCGACGTTCACCAGCTCCACGCCGGAGGGCGCCCGCGACTTCCTCGTCCCCGTACGCCTCAAGCCGGGCCACTGGTACGCCCTGCCGCAGTCGCCGCAGCTGTACAAGCAGCTCCTGATGGTCGCGGGCATGGAGCGCTACTACCAGCTCGCCCGCTGCTACCGCGACGAGGACTTCCGCGCCGACCGGCAGCCGGAGTTCACCCAGATCGACATCGAGATGAGCTTCGTCGAGCAGGAGGACGTCCTCCAGGTCGCCGAGGACCTCGTCGGACGGCTCTGGAAGGACATCGTCGGCTACGAGATCCCGCGCCCGATCCCGCGGATGACCTACGCCGACGCCCTGAGCAAGTACGGCTCGGACAAGCCGGACCTGCGGTTCGGCAACGAGCTCGTCGACATGACCGAGTACTTCGCCGGCACGTCGTTCCGCGTGTTCCAGGCCCCGTACGTCGGCGCGGTCGTCATGCCGGGCGGCGCCTCCCAGACCCGCAAGGAGCTGGACGGCTGGCAGGACTGGGCCAAGTCGCGCGGCGCGAAGGGCCTGGCGTACGTCCTCGTGCAGGAGGACGGCACCCTGGGCGGCCCCGTCGCCAAGAACATCACCGAGGAGGAGCGGGCCGGCCTGGCCGCCGAGGTCGGCGCGAAGCCCGGCGACGCGGTGTTCTTCGGCGCCGGCAAGCCGCACGCCACCCGCGAACTGCTCGGCGCGGCCCGCCTGGAGATCGGCCGCCGCTGCGGGCTGATCGACGAGTCCGCGTGGGCGTTCACGTGGGTCGTCGACGCGCCCATGTTCGAGGAGACCGACGAGGGCGGCTGGACCTCCGTCCACCACCCGTTCACCTCGCCGAAGCCCGAATGGGTCGACTCCTTCCACGACAAGCCGGGCGAGGCGCTCGCCAACGCGTACGACATCGTCTGCAACGGCAACGAGATCGGCGGCGGCTCGATCCGTATCCACCGCGGCGACGTGCAGCAGCGCGTCTTCGAGACCCTCGGCCTGGACCGCGACGAGGCCCAGGAGAAGTTCGGCTACCTGCTCGACGCGTTCAAGTACGGCCCGCCGCCGCATGGCGGCATCGCGTTCGGCTGGGACCGCGTCGTCATGCTGCTGGCCGGCCGCGACACGATCCGCGACGTGATCGCCTTCCCGAAGGCCGCGTCCGGCTTCGACCCGCTGACCGGCGCGCCCACGCCGATCACCGAGGAGCAGCGCAAGGAGGCGGGCATCGACGTCCGCCCGGAGGACGAGAAGCCCGCCGAGCCGAACGAGCCCGGTCACATCGTCCGCCCCTCCACCGAGAAGTACTGAGGACCGGGACGGCGGGGATCCCGAGTGGGATCCCCGCCGTCGTCAGTCCCACCAGAAGCTCCACCGGGGCGCGGTGACGAGCCTGTCGGCGTAGGTGGCGAAGATGACGCTCTGGTCCTGATAGATGTTGTCCGGGCAGGCGAGGAAGTGCTCCAGCGCAAGTCTGTTCGCCTCCCCCGGGCGTGGGGGAGCGGCGACCGACAGCTGGACGGTGCCTCCGTCGATGGCGATCAGACGGGCGCCGAAGCGGCCCTCCCATGACCTGATCACCGCCCAGAGGTGTTCCACGTCCACGTGGTTGTTGCATCCGCCGAAGCTGATGGTCAGCAGGACGTCCGCGCTCCGTTCCACGGGGACAAGAGCAAGACGGCGCGGCTGGCCGTCCCGCGCGAGTTCGGCCGCCATGGCGGCGGCGTGCTCGCCCACGTCGCGGGCCGGCGTCGACCCGGCGGGCAGACCCGGCCAGGTGTCGAACGGCGGTCCGGGATCATCGGGCCAGGGCTCCACGCCCTCGGGGATCTCGAGTGGGGGAGCGGCGTCCCATTCGGCCTTGTTCCGCAGGTAGCGCTCCCACTCCTCTCGGAAATACGCCGTCACGTCGAACGCCGAGTCGTCCAAGGGGCCTTCGCCCGGGTACCAGATGTCCTCGTAGAACATCAGGAACATCGGGAACAGCCCGGTCTCGGCCCGCTGCGCTTCGAGACGGCGCCACCACGCGGCCGCGTCCTCCAGGGGTTCGTCACTGACCCAGAGCGCGGGTACGTCGCTGTGCTTGTCGGACGAGTAGCAGTCGGCCGCGGAGACGAGGCGCCCCGCGGGCAGGTCAACGGGCAGCCGGGCGAAGGCGTCCGTAAAGGATCTTTCAGTCACGCGGCCGACTGTAGGAACCGCCGCCGACAAGATCGGCCGTACCGAACGCTAGGCAAAGGCCCCACGGGCGCGGGGTTCAAAGGGCAGGCGACGTGTCCGTGCGACGTTCACCGAGCGTTTGTCTCAGCTCAGCGGCTCCCACCCCGCGCTGATGACCAGGGCGACTTCCACGCACGCGCCATCACCGCTGCTGCGGGCGCTTTTACGCCAGAGAGTGGGGGACAGGTCGGCAAAGTCCATAAGCCCGAGTTCCTTTCGTCTATCCGCCCTCCGCGAGCTTCGTGATCAGGCGGACCGAGTCTTCCGGACTGAGTGCGATCGCACGGAGGTACTCGAAGATCACGGTATACCGGTCGATATCGGCGGGCCCGTCCAAGAAGAGATCGCCGGCCATCGAATCGATGTAGACGACATCCGGAAGTTCCACCTGACCGAAATTGAGGACATGGAACGACCCGAGCATGCCCGGGTGGGCTCCTGCCTCGAATGGGAGAACCTGGAGAGTGATGTTGGGCTTGTTCGCCACTTCGGTCAGGCGAAGCATCTGCTCCCGCATGACCTCATTACCACCGACGCAGTGCCGGAGGGCGCCTTCGCCCACGATGGCCCAGAGACGTATCGGGCTCTCTCTGGTGAGGACCTCCTGGCGGCGCAGCCGTACCTCGACGCGGCTGTCGACCTCGGCGAGGGTCGCCTCCGGCAGGACTCCACGGATGATGGCGCGCGCGTAGCCCTCAGTTTGGAGAAGTCCCGGCACGAATGACGATTCGTAGTTCAGGACGGAGCGGGCCTCGTCTTCCAGCTCGACGTACGTCGTGAGGCGTTCGGGGAGGTCGGCGTTGATGGTCTCCAGCCAGCCGCGCTGGTCGGACTCGCGGAGCAGCGTGAGCAGGTAGGCGGCGCGCTCGCTGTTCACGCCGTAGAGATCGAGTAGGGCGCGCAGCGTCCGGACCTGGGGACGGCTGAGCGCGTTCTCCACGCGGTAGAGCGTTGCCTGGTTGATGGACGTGCGTTCGAAGACTTCGTCCTGGGTGAGTCCCGCTTCCTCTCGTCTACGCCGCATCTCGGCGGCGAGACGGCGCAACCGGAGCGTCGGGCGTCGGCGGTTATGCATCGATCGTCCTCTTTCTCCGCCCGGCGAAAGTGAAATCGCTGGTCAAGGCGGACATCTGGCGCTGTACGGAATTTGCGGTGCATGCGTTCGCATGCCTTGCGCTTTAAGCGGTGGCGAGCGCATCCTTACGGAGAGTTTGCCATCAACTGCTTTCCGTAGCGAGTCGATCCGAGAGGAAGAGCGCGATGACAGAGGCTCCGCATCGAGCGGCGCTCATGGTCAGGCGGCTGGAGGGTCTGGCGGCGGAGCTTCGCCGCACCTACCGGGTCACCGTCGTCGTACAGGAGCAGCGACGCCCGTTTCCCGTGCTCGAGGCGATCAGCGCCAGACGGCGGGGTTTCGTCCTGGCTGGGGCGGTCCACTACTGGTGGCACGGCGAGGCACCATGGGCGATCGGCCCGGTGACGGACGTCCACGGCGCGGCCCGCTGGATCGCCGACCGGCTCGATGCGGTAGCCCGGTGAGGCGCGTGCTCGGGCGTACGGATCTCCGCAGCGCGCCGGAATCCGTTGCCGAGGCACGGTGCTGGCTCGCCGGCCTGCTCGGCCGCGATCACCGTGCCTTCCGCGACATCGAGCTCTTGACCAGTGAGCTCGTCACCAACGCCATCAAGTACGCCGCCTCGACGGGCGTCTCCCTCATCGTGGACGAGGTCGACGAGGATCGAATCCGCGTGGAGGTCGTCGACGGCGGCCACCCGAGCAATGAGCCGCGTTTCGCGGACGGGGCACCGGACTTCGCCGAGGGCGGGCGCGGCCTGCACATCGTCCGGATGCTCGCCGCCGACTCGGGCGTCAGCGGTGACGCGAGCGGCCGGATCGTGTGGTTCGACGTGACCTTCTGAGCGGTGGGGTCCCCGTCGCCGCGCGAAAACCGGTTGTTCGTGGTGTGCTGAGCCGTCATCGTGGCGTCTCATGCGGACCTACGAGATCAGGGCCGATCACGATCAGGAGTCGATCGTCGTGTACCAGGCGTACCGGCCGGAGATCGGGCGGCCGGCGGCCGAGCAGGGGCGGTTCGTGCCGCCGTTCTCGCGGACGCGCATGACGTGGATCAAGCCGTCGTTCCTGTGGCTGATGGCGCGCAGCGACTGGGCGCGCAAGCCGGGCCAAGAGGTGATCCTGGCCGTTCGCATCAGCCGGCAGGGTTGGGAGGAGGCGCTGTCGCAGGCGGTGCTGACCCACGCCGACCGGCGGCTCTACCGCGACAGCGCCGAATGGCGTGCCGCGTTCAAGCACGCCCGTGTCCGCGTCCAGTGGGATCCCGAACGGACGCTGCGCGGACAGCCCCTCGACGCCCGCAGCATCCAGGTCGGCCTCAGCCGGCACGTGATCGACCGGTACGCCGACGACTGGATCTTCGACATCCAGGACATGACCCCACGGGTCCGTACGATCCAGCGGCTGCTTCATGACGGCGAGACGGCGAAGGCCAAGGCTCTGCTCCCGCCCGAGCGCGTCTATCCCCTCGATCCGGGACTCGCCCGGCGCATCGGCGCGGAGGTCTAGGACACTTCCTGCGTTCGTGCCTTGGGGCAGGGCTACTTCTCCCTCGCCCCCTGAGATCCGGCGCGCCGGGTTCGTCTCCAGGCCACCTCGAGTGCCGCCGCGGCGAGGACCGCGATGCCGGCGGCCGTCCAGGGGAGCTCGAACCCGACCAGTCTCAGGGCGAAGAAGTGCTGCAGCCAGGGAACGACGAGCACGGCGGCGAAGGCCACGGCCATGGCGGCGACCAGGATCGCGCGCCATCGCGTGTAGGGACGGGCGATGATGGCCAGCACCCACAAGGAGATCAGGAAGAGCGTCAAAGTGGCGGCGCTGGTGGCCGCGGCCGTCGCGGTCGTACCGCGGTAGTGATGGCGGGCGATCAGGTAGGTGGCGAAGGTCGCGGTGCCGGCGATGATCCCGCTGGGCAGGGCGAACCGCATGACGGTGCGGACGAAATGCGGGCGCGCGCGTTCGGTGTTGGGAGCCAGCGCCAGGAAGAAGGCGGGGACACCGATGGTGAGGGTCGACAACAACGTGGAGTGGCGGGGCAGGAAGGGGTAGGGCACCCGCCAGATGACCACGAGCAGACCGATCAGGACCGCGTAGACGGTCTTGGTGAGGAAGAGGTTGGCGACTCGTGTGATGTTGCCGATGACCCGCCGGCCTTCGGCGACCACGGCGGGCAGAGCGGTGAAGTCGTTGCCGAGGAGCACGATCTGGGCGACGGCGCGGGTGGCGTCGCTGCCGGTTCCCATGGCGACACCGATGTCGGCGTCCTTCAGGGCGAGGACGTCGTTGACGCCGTCGCCGGTCATGGCGACCGTGTGACCACGTGACTGGAGGGCCTCCACCATGTCGCGTTTCTGCCGCGGGGTGACGCGTCCGAAGACGGTGGCCTTCTCGACCGCCTCGGCCATCCGCGCGGTGTCGGCGGGGAGCCGGCGGGCGTCGAGGGGGTGCTCGGCGTGCGGCAGGCGGAGCCGTGCGGCGATCGCTCCGGTGGCCAGGGCGCTGTCGCCGGAGATGACTTTGGCGGTGACGCCCTCGTCGGCGAAGTACCGCAGTGCGGCGGCAGCGTCGGAGCGCACCTGCTGGTCGAGGACGATCAGGGCCGCGGGGGTGTCGTGGCGGGCCAGGGCGGGATCATCCAGCCCCTTGGTGGTCTGGGCGAGCAGGAGGACACGCAGGCCGCGAGCGGCCAGGGCGTCGGCCGCCGCCAGGTGCGGGTCGCCCGTGGGCAGCAGGACGTCGGGGGCACCCAGCAGCCAGGTGCTGCGTCGGCCGTCGGGGTCGTCGAGTACGGCCGCGCTGTACTTGCGGGCGGAGGAGAACGGCAGTGACGCGGCGCAATTCCAGCCGTCGCGCTGATGTCCGTAGGCGTCGAGGATGGCCTGCAGGCTGGCGTTGGGACGCGGGTCGGCGGCGGCCAGACAGGCCAGCGCGGGGCCCGGCCGCGCCGCGTCGGCGCCGTCGAGCGGGATGAGGTCGGTGACGCGCATGCCGCCCTGGGTGAGGGTTCCGGTCTTGTCCAGGCATACGGTGTCCACCCGGGCCAGTCCCTCGATCGCGGGAAGTTCCTGGACCAGGCACTTCCTGCGGCCGAGCCGGATCACCCCGATCGCGAAGGCCACCGACGTCAACAGGATCAGGCCTTCGGGAACCATGGGAACGATGCCGCCGACCATCCGCCGTACCGCCTGGCGCCAGTCATGGTGGTACAGGTACAGCTGGCCGATGATCAGTGCGACCGCGACGGGGATCATCATCCACGTCACGTACGCCAGGATGCGGCTGATACCGGAGCGCAGTTCGGAACGTACCAGGGTGAAGCGGCCGGCCTCCTCGGCGAGCTGGGCGGCATACGCATGGCGGCCGACCCTGGTAGCGGTGTAGGCGCCACTGCCGGCCACCACGAAGCTGCCGGACAGGATCGCATCGCCGGGATGCTTGGAGACGGGGTCGGGCTCGCCGGTCAGCAGCGACTCATCGATCTCCAGCCCGTCAGCGTGGGCGACGGTGCCGTCGACGACGCACTTGTCACCGCTGCCGAGCTCGATCACGTCGTCCAGCACGATCCGGGAGACGGGAACGGTGACGGGCGCGCCATCACGGCGGACGACGGGCCTGGCCTGACCGATGACGGCCAGCGCGTCCAGGGTCTTCTTCGCGCGCAGCTCCTGCAGAATCCCGATCCCGGTGTTGGCGATCACCACCAGACCGAAGAGGCCGTCCTGGATCGGGCCGACCACCAGCACGATGGCGAACAACGTGCCGATGATCGCATTGAAACGAGTGAAGACGTTGGCGCGCACGATCGCGGCGGTCGAGCGGGAGGACCGGGCGGGAACATCGTTGACCTGACCGCGCGCCACCCGCTCGGTGACCTGGGCGCTGGTCAATCCCATCACGCTTCCGACGGTACGTGCACCCGCGGCGACCAGCGAGCATGCTGTGAGCGTGGCCATTGCCATCGCTGTGCTGACCGCTCTGCTGGCGGCGTGTTGTTTCGGCGTCGCCGCCGTCGTGCAGCAGGCCACGGCTTCCTCGATGCCCGAAGCCCAATCCCTGCGACCGCGACTGCTCTGGGCGCTGGCGCACCGGCCGCTGTGGCTGGTCGGTATCAGCATGTCGGTTGCCTCGTACTTCATCCAGGGGGTCGCCCTGGCCTTCGGCTCCCTGGTGCTCGTGATGCCACTGGCCTCCACCGACCTGCTGTTCGCTCTCCCGCTGGTCGCCTGGCGTCGTGGACAGCGCTTCACCCCGATCGAGGCGGCCGGCGCGGCATGCACCGCGGGCGGTGTGGCCGCCTTCTTGACGGTGCTGCCTCGTACCGCCGACGTGGCCGCACCAGGGCTATGGGGCTGGTTGCCGCTCCTGCTGGTCACCGCATCGTTGGTGACCGTGCTGGTCTCGGCCGGGCTCCGCAATTCCGGCCGTCGTCGGGCGGGCATGTACGCGGCCGCCGCCGGGCTGCTCTTCGCCCTGCTCGACGCCCTGACCAAGGCCGCCGCCGATCTGCTGCGCCACGACGGTTGGGCCGCGTTGCGCCACTGGGAACCGTACGCGCTGCTCGTCATCGGTGGTACGGGGCTGCTGCTCGCCCAAAGCTCCTACCAGGCGGGGTCACTGGCGATCAGCCTGCCCCTCATCGACACCCTCGAGCCGATCGGCGCCGTCCTGATGGGAACACTGATCTTCCAGGAACGTCTCGCCTCTTCTGGCGCCTTGGTCGTCCAGATCCTCGGAGGAGTCCTGGCCGTCACCGGGATCATCATCCTGGACAGATCACCCCTGGTGCGGGCCTAGGCGGAACGCGCGGACATCGTCTGGCCGGGTCGCCGTGAGCATCGAAGACCTTCACCGTCCGGCCGTTGTGATCGCTTCATCGGCAATGGCGGCTAGGTGTGTTTGCCGCCTGTTGAATCCACTGGGGTAGGAGACGGACATGGTCTTCGGCCTGCCGCTCCATCCTCTGGTCGCCCACGCCGTCGTGGTCTGCGTGCCGCTGGCGGCGCTCGGCGCGATCCTCATGGCATTCTGGCCCGCCGCAGCGCGCCGCCTGTGGCCGGCGGTCCTGTTCGTCGCCACCATCGGCCTGATCGCCGTGCCACTGACGACACAGAGCGGCGAGCCCCTCGAGGAACGCGTCGGGGAGAGCGAACTCGTCGAGGCCCACGCGAAGCAGGGCGAGCAGGTCCTGCCGTTCGCCATCGTGCTATGGCTGTCCGTCGCGGGCATCTGTCTCTTGATCTACCGCCTTCGGCGGACGCCCCGATCGCCGGGTGGAACAGCCGGGCCCAGACCGCGGTGGTTGCCCATCGTGACGGTCGTCCTCGCCGTCATGGCACTGGTAGGCGGCGTCGGAGGCGTAGTCGAGGTCGTGCTCGCCGGCCATAGCGGAGCAAAGGCAGTCTGGACGAAATAACTCCTCTCCTGCACTCGGCGAACGGGCCCGAGCGTGGCCGTGTCCGTGGGCGACAAGGTCTCGCTCGTTCGGGCGGCTCTGCGAGGATCATGTCCAACGCCACACCATGGGCGCGGTCGCTCATCGGCCTGCCGGCCATGGGCGTACGCGTACGGGACCGCTGACGCGTACCGAGGTGGGGCAGTCGCCATCGGGTCGGGCAACCCGAAGCGGCCGACCGGCCACCCGGCCACGGACCACGGACGTCAGGACGCCGCGCGGCCGGAGTCCTCGGTGAAGCGCTCGAGCCGGTAGGGGGCCAGCTCCGGCAGCCGAACGTCCTCCAGCAGTTCCCGGGTCACGAGCTCGGCGAGATGCGCGGCGAGGGTGACGCCGCTGTGCGTCACCACGACGTACAGGCCGGGGACGGCGCCGACCGCCCCGGCCACCGGCATGCCGTCGGCCGGCATCGGCCGCACGCACACCCGGTACTCCTGCACACGGGCCTCGCGCAGGCTCGGCACGACGCGCCGGGCCCGCTCCAGGAGCGTGTCCGCCAGGTCCCGCAGGACGGGCTCGGGAGTGTGCAGGTCCGCCGTGACGTCCCCGGCCTCCAGGTGCACCGTGTGCGGACCGTGCGGGCGCAGGTGCACGCCGGGCGTGTGCAGGACCCGCGTCGGCGGGACCTCGACCGGGCCGACCCGCACCACGAACCCCGGCGCGGTCGAGCCCGGCGGCTCCGGATCGACGATCGGGACGCGGATCCCCGCCATCGCGGCGACCCCGGCGGTCCAGCGTCCGGCGCAGCAGACGACGACGTCGGCGGGAACCAGGTCACCCGCGGCGGTGCGCACCCCGATGATCCGGTCACCGGGGCCCTTCGCTCCGGTGACCTGCCCCGCCTCGCCTGCGCGCTCGGTCCCACCGCCCCACGCGGCCTCGCCGGCGCGCTGGAGTCCGGTGACCCGCCCGGCGTCGCCGGTGTGCACCCGCGCCCCGCGTCGGCGGGCTCGCGCCACCAGCCGCTCCACCAGAGGCTCGGTCAGCAGGTAGCCCTCCTCCGGGAACCAGGCGAAGGACAGGTCCCGCGCCGGCGCGTCCGGCAGGCGCAGGGCGGGTTCGATCCCGGCCGCCTCATCCCGGTCGACCAGGCGCGCCGCGTACCCCCACGCTCGCGCCCGGGTCACCGTGGCCTCCAGCCGGTCCCGTCGCCCGGCGTCGGCGACCTCCAGGTTGCCGACCGGCCGGTACCAGGCGTGGCCGTCCAGCTCGGCGGCCAGGCGGGCCCAGGCGCGCATGCCGTCGGCGTTGAGCCGGTGATAGGCCTCCGGCGTCTTGGCGGCGGCGTTGAGCCAGGCGAGGCTCCACCGGCTGGTCGCCCGGCCGGGTCGGTCCTGCTCCAGGAGGGTCACCGACGCGCCCTCTCCGGCGAGCCGGTCCGCCAGGGCCGCTCCCACGATCCCGCCGCCGATCACCGCGTACCGAAGCATGCTCCACCCTCTGCCTTCCGCTCGACGCCTCTGGTCTCCGGCGGCCATGCGCCGCCCGCTCGACGCCTCCGGTGCCCGGCCGTCACGCGCCACTCGCCGGGGCGGGCGCGGTCGAGGCCCTGCGCACCAGCTTCGCCTGGAGCCGCAGGTGCACGGCCTCGTCGTCCGCCGGGCCGCCGCCCTCGCGCTGCGCGTGCACGCGCGCGAGCAACTGCTCCGCGGCGGCGGCTCCGAGCTCGCGATGCGGCTGCCGGACCACCGTGAGCTGGGGGCGCACCAGAGTCGTCCACTCCTGGTCGTCGAAGCCGACCAGGGAGATCTCCTCGGGGCAGGCGCGGCCGCTGCGCTGCACCGCGGCGAGGGCGCCCGAGGTGAGGATGTTGTCGGTGCAGAAGAGGGCGGTGACGGACGGGTCGCGGCGCAGCAGCCGGGCGGTGGCCCGTTCCGCGGCGGCCCGGTCGTACGGGGCCTGCACCACGAGGTCGGGATCCGGCCGGATACCGGCGCGCTGGAGCGCGGAGAGGTATCCGGCGAGCCGGGCGGCGCTGGGCCGCTCCCCGTCGCCGTCCACGGAGGGGTCGAGCAGCCGGGAGAAGTCGCGGGACGCCTCGCTGACCACCGCGATGCGGCGGTGGCCCAGGCGGATCAGGTGGTCGACGGCCCTGCGGGCGCAGGCGGTGTTGTTGACGAGCACCTGGTCGACCTCGGGGAGGGCCGGCAGCGGGCGGTCCAGGAGGACGACCGGGAGGCCGCCGTCGACCAGGGTGCGCAGCCGCCCGGCGCTGTCCGGCCCCTCGGGCGCGATGATCAGGCCGTCGACCCGCTTCTCCCACATGACCTGGATGGCGCGCTGCTCGGCCTCGGGGTCGGAGTCGGTGTTGGCGAGGAGGATCTCGAAGCCCCCGGCCCGCACCACGTCGGCGATGCCCCGTACGGCCTGGGCGAAGAAGGAGTTGCCGACGTCGGTGACGATGACGCCGATCGTCTCGGTCGAGCCCTGGATGAGGCTTCGGGCGAGCCCGTTGGGCCGGTAGCCGAGCCGCTTGGCGGCCTCTTCCACCTTCTTCCGTGAGGCCGCGCTGGCCTGGCCGTAGCCGCCGAGGACCCGGCCGGCCGTGGCGGTGGAGACCCCTGCGGCCCGTGCGACCTCGACGATGCTCGGCGGCCCGCCGGTCTGCCCCTTGCTGTGCACGTGGCTGCCTCTGCTCTCCAGACGTCGTTCCCCGGGAGACGCCGCCCACTGGGCGCGGCTCCCGATGGTCTCCGCGGCCGCGGACCTCTTGACACCAGTCTAGATCCGCTGAGAAGGTTCTCAGCACTGCGACTGAGAACCTTCTCACCCATCAACCGCGAAACCGACACCGGCCCCGTACGGCGTTCGCCGTCGCGGGCCGTACATGAACCCGTTCGTACGAGGAGACCCCCCGAATGCTGGACGTCGCCGTCGACCCGATCCCGCTGTCCGACGACCTGACCCCCACCCTCGAGCACACCGTCGCCCAGGCCGGCAAGGCGCGCGACCTGGCCGCCCGCCTGGTGGGGGAGGGGCTGAAGACGGCGTACTTCATCGGCTGCGGCGGTTCCTACTACTCGACCTTCCCCGCCCAGGACCTCATGGAGAGCGTCACCGGCGCGGTCGTGTCGCACCGGATGACCGCCGCGGAGCTGATCCACCGCCCGCTCGCCGGGCTCGACCGGACCTCCCTCGTCGTCGCCTCCTCCCACTCCGGCGGCACTCCCGAGACGCTGGAGGCTGTACGGGTGGCGAAGAAGGCCGGCGCGACCGTGGCCGGCATCGCACGGGCCGGCGACTCGCCGCTCGCCGACGAGGCCGACGTGCTCTTCGACTACCCGAGCGACGTCACCGTCACCGAGCCCAAGGCCATCCACTTCACGCAGGTGGCCCTCGCCCTCCTGGAGGCGACCGGATCCCTGCGGGACGCCGAACAGGCCTGGCGGGCCGTGGCCGCCGTACCGGAGGCGCTCACGGACGCCAAGCGGGAGGTCGCCTCCCTCGGGGCACGCGTCGGCGCCCAGTGGCGCGACGCCGAACTGGTGTACGTGCTCGCCGCCGGCCCGAACTTCGGCGCCGCGAACGCCCTGGCCGCCTGCTACCTGCAGGAGATGAACTGGCTGCACGCGTCGGCGGTCCACGCCGGGGACTTCTTCCACGGCCCGTTCGAGATCGTCGGCGACCACCCCGTGCTGGTGCTGGTGGGCGAGGACGCCACCCGGCCGATGGGCGAGCGGGCGGTGGCCTTCGCCGAGCGCTACTACCGCACCTGGTCCGTGCTGGACTCGAAGGACTTCACCCTGCCGGGCGTGCCGCAGGAGCAGCGCGGCCTGATCAGCCCGCTCGCCGTGGCGAGCGCCTCCCGCCGGCTGCTCGACTTCTGCGCCGCCGAGCGCGGCCACAACACCGCCCAGCGCCGCTACATGTACCGGGTCGAGTACTGATGCGGCTGATCGGCATCGGCGACAACGTGGTCGACCGTTATCCTGACCTGGGAACGATGTTCCCCGGCGGCAACGCGGTCAACGTCGCGGTCTACGCACGGCGCGCCGGTGCCCGCGCCGCCTATCTGGGGGTGACCGGAGACGACGCCGCCGGCCGGGCCGTGCGCGCGGCGTTGCGCGCGGAGGGCGTCGACACCGGCGAGGTGCGGACCGCGTCCGGTCCGAACGCCTGGGCCCAGATCGGTCTGGTCAACGGCGACCGGGTCTTCGAGGGCGCGTCCGACGGTGTCTCCCGCTTCCGGCTGACGGACGCGGAGATCGCCGGCCTGGCCGCCCACGACATCGTGCATACCGCCTACAGCGGCTCGCTGATCGAGCAGGTTCCGCGGATCGCCCGGCGGACCCGGGTGTCGTTCGACTTCTCCCAGCAGCGTGACGCGCCCTGGGCCCCGGACCTGGTGCCCCACCTGTACCTCGCCGCGTTCTCCGGAGCCGGCCTGGACGACGGGGAGGTGCGCGGGCTGCTGGCCGAGGCCGTGGCCCGCGGCGCCGACTGGGCGCTGGTCACCCGGGGCCGCGACGGGGCCTGGCTGAGCGACGGCGCCACCGTGTGGCGGCAGCCGGCGCGGCCGGTGGAGGTCGTGGACAGCCTCGGCGCGGGAGACGCGTTCATCGGCACGTTGCTGGTGGCGCTCGCCGGCGGCGGGGATCCGACGCCGGGCCTGGCCGCCGCCGCCGCGGCGGCGGCCCGCGCCTGCGAGGAGCACGGCGGGTTCGGCCACGGCGTCCCCCTGGAACCGCCCGAGCCGCCCGGTCCCGTCCGCCCGCCGCGCCCGGCCGCGCGGACGCCCGGGATCGGGCCGGCGCCGGACGACCGCACCCCCACGCGAGCACCATCGGAGGAACGACATGACACTGCGCATCGGCGTCGACACCGGAGGCACCTTCACCGACGTCGTCGCCTATGACGAGGTGACGGGGGCCGTGCACGTGCGGAAGGTCTCCAGCACTCCCCAGGACCCCGGGCTGGCCATCGTCGAGGGCGTACGCCAGATCCTGGAGCAGGCCGGCGGCCGGTCCATGGCCGAGGTGTCGTACTTCGCGCACGGCACGACCGTGGGCACCAACGCCCTGCTCACCGGCCGCGGCGTGCGGACCGCCGTGATCACCACCCGTGGCTTCCGCGACCTGCTGGAACTGGGCCGCGGCCGCCGCCCGCGCCTGTACGACCTGCAGGCCGACAAGCCCGCCCCGTTCGCGCCGCGCGACCTGCGGCTGGAGGTCACCGAGCGGGTCCGGCACGACGGCCGGGTGGAGACGCCGCTGGACGAGCAGGACGTACGGGCCGCCGCCAAGGTGCTGCGCGAACGGGACGTCCGGGCCGTGGCGGTCTGCCTGCTCTACAGCTTCCTCCACCCCGCACACGAGGAGCGGATCGGGGAGATCCTCGCCGAGGAGCTGCCCGGCGCGTACGTGTCGCTGTCCAGCCGGGTGCTGCCGGAGTTCCGCGAGTACGAGCGGCTGTCCACCGTGGCGACCAACGCCTACGTCGGTCCGATCGTCGCCGACTACCTGGCCGGCCTGCGCCGGCGGCTGGCGGAGCAGGGCCTGGCCGTGGTCCCGCACGTCACCCAGTCCAACGGCGGCATCATCCCGTTCGAAGCGGCCGAGGCGCTGCCGGTGCGCATGGTCCTGTCCGGCCCGAGCACCGGCGTGGTCGGAGCGGCCGGCATCTGCGCCGCCGCCGGGCACCCCGACATCATCACCTTCGACATGGGCGGCACGTCCTCCGACGTGTCCCTGGTGCAGGGCGGCGAGCCGAAGGTCACCACCGGCATGGAGCTGGACGGCCGGCCGATCCGCAGCCCGATGCTCGGCATCCACACGGTCGGCGCCGGCGGCGGCTCCCTGGCCTGGGTGGACGCCGGCGGTCACCTCAAGGTCGGCCCGGCCAGTGCCGGCGCCGACCCGGGCCCCGCCTGCTACGGCAGGGGCGCCGAGGCGTCGGTGACCGACGCCAACGTGGTGCTGCACGTCCTCAACCCCGAGTACCTCCTGGACGGCCGGAAGCGGATCGACGAGGGCGCCGCCCGTGCGGCCGTCGAGCGGATCGCGGCCCGCGTCGGCCTGGGCACCGAGGAGACCGCCCAGGGCATCCTGCGCGTGGTCACCGCGAACATGGCCCGCGCGATCCGCGTCATCTCGGTGCAGCGCGGCTACGACCCCCGCGACTACACCCTGGTGCCCTTCGGCGGCGCGGGACCGCTGCACGCCTCCCGGCTCGCCCGCGAGCTGGGGATGCGCACCGTGCTGATCCCGCCGACGCCGGGCGCGCAGTCCGCCCTCGGCCTGCTCATGACCGACGTGCGCGCGGACTTCTCCCGTACGCGCATCCAGCCGCTGGACGAGGACTCCGCCGGGCGGCTCGGCGCGGTGTACGCCGAGCTCGCCGCCGAAGCGCGCGCCTGGTTCGACGACGAGCGCATCCCCGCGGCGGACCGGGCCCTGCAGCGCACCGCCGAGCTGCGCTACGTCGGCCAGAACTACGAGATCGCGGTGCCGGTGCCCGATGGCGAGCTGGACGCGGCCGCCGTACGCGGCGTGCTCGACGCCTTCGCCGCCGAGCACGAGCGCATGTACGGCTACTCCTCCGCCGAGGAGCCCGTCCAGATCGTCACCTTCCGGGTCCAGGGCGTGGGCGCGGTCCCGAAGGCCGCGCCGGCCCGGCAGGAGCCGGCCGGCGAGGACGCCTCCGCCGCGGTCGCCGGCAGCCGTGAGGTGTACCTGCCGGAGCTGGGCGGCTTCACGCCCGTCCCCATCTACCGGCGCGACCGGCTGCGCCCCGGCAACCGTGTCACGGGACCGGCCGTGGTCGAGCAGATGGACACCACGACCCTCCTGCTGCCCGGCGACACCCTCACGGTCGACGAGCACTCCAACCTCGTCGTCGCCATCGCCGAGCCCGTCGCCGCCACGGCCTGACCCGACCCGCCTTCCGGCCCGCCCCGAGGAACGCAATGAACGCCAACGCCAAGAGCACCGCCGCACCGGACCCCGTGCTGGTCGAGGTCATGGGCTCGGCCCTGTCCTCCATCGTCGAGGAGATGGGCGAGACCCTGGTGCGCGCCGCCTACTCCAGCAACATCAAGGAGCGCCGGGACTGCACCGCCGGCCTGTTCGGCGCCGACGGCCACATGCTGGCGCAGTCCGAGCAGGCCTCGCCGATCCACCTCGGCTCGCTGATCGGCGTCGTCTCCGCCGTCCTGGAGCGCTTCCCCGTCGAGGAGATCCTTCCCGGCGACACCTTCATCAGCAACGACCCGTACTCCGGCGGCGGCTCCCACCTGCCCGACATGGTGCTGGTCACGCCGGTGTTCGTGGACGGCCTGCTGACCGCCTGGGCCGCCAACCTGGCCCACCACGCCGACTTCGGGGACCGGGGCCACGCCCACATCTTCCAGGAGGGCCTGCGCATCCCGCCGGTGCGGTTCGCCCGCGACGGCAGGATCCAGGAGGACGTCTTCCGGCTGATCCTCACCAACTGCCAGGTCCCGGCCGAGCGGCGCGCCGACTTCCGCGCCCAGCTCGCCGCCAACCGGCTCGCGACCGCCCGGTACACCGAGCTGGCCGGGCGCTACGGCCGCGACACCATGATCGCCACCGCGGCGGCGCTGCTCGACTACACCGAGCGCCGCACCCGCGCCGCGATCGCCGAGGTTCCGGACGGCACCTACGCCTTCCGTGACCGGTTCGACTGCCCCGAGCTGGACGACGAGCTCGAGCTGCGGCTGACGGTCACGGTGACCGGCGACGAGCTGCACTTCGACTTCGCCGGCAACCCGGACCAGGTCCGGGCCTCGGTGAACATGGTGTGGACGGCCCTGTACGCCACCGTCTACTACGCGGTGAAGACCCTGGTCGACCCCGACATCCCCTCGAACGCGGGCCTGCACCGCCCGATCCGCATCGACGCGCCGCTCGGCTCCATCGTCAACTGCGTCGAGCCCGCCGCCGTCAACGGCCGTACCGAGACCTGCCAGCGCGTCGTCGACCTGGTGCACGGCGCCCTGGCACCGGCGGTGCCCGAGCGGGTGACCGCCGCCGCCAACGGCGCGAACACCGGAGTGCACTTCTCCGGGCTGGACTCCCGCACCGGCCGGTACTTCGTCTATCTGGAGACCATCGGCGGCGGTTCGGGCGCCCGCGCGACCAAGGACGGCCTGGACGGCGTGCAGGTGCACGTAACCAACACCTCCAACCTTCCGGTGGAGTCGCTGGAGACCGAGTATCCGCTGGTCGTCGAGGCGTACGAGCTCGTCGAGGACTCCGGCGGCGCGGGGCGGCACCGCGGGGGCATGGGCATCCGCCGCACCGTGCGCGTCGAGGACTCCGACGTGCAGTTCTGGCTGGACACCAGCCGGCGGGCCTCCCGGCCCTGGGGCCTGTTCGGCGGACGGCCCGGCGCCAGTGCCCGCGTCGAGCTCAGCGACGGAGCCCGGCCCGTGGTGCACGGCCACACCGTGCTGCAGCCCGGCGACCGGGTGAGCATCGTGACGGCCGGCGCCGGCGGCTACGGTGACCCGGCCGAACGCTCGCCCGAACAGGTGCGGCGCGACATCCGCGAGCAGGTGATCTCACCCGAGCAGGCGCGCGAGCACTACGGCGAGGTCGCCCTCACCGCCGAGGAGGCCTGACCCGGCGCCGCGGCGCACGCCTCACCTTCCGCGCCCCCGGAGCGCACACCTGGACCTTCATTCCCGAGACCGCGCGACTGGCCCGGCACCTTCGGTCCCCGAGACCGCGCCACCGGCCCGGCACCTTCGGTCCCCGAGCCACGCCTCCCCTCCCGACCACCGCACCCCCGTTCCCGACCGCACCGCATCGCCCGTCCCGACGCATCGCACCCCCCATTCCGGCCATTCCGGCCACACCGCACCCTCGTCCCGGCCCACCGGCCCGCCACCGCGGGCCGGCATCTCCCCCCACCCCAGAAAGGAGAGGTCCGGTGAGCCACACCGCAGCGCCGTCCAACGGCGACTCCGCCGGCACTCCCGCCTCCGGTCCCGCCCGCGACCACACCGGAGCCCCGCCGACCGCCATCTCATGGCGCCGGATCCTCTTGTCCGCCGTCCTCGGCAACACCGTCGAGTGGTACGACAACGCCCTCTACGGCATCCTGGCGGTGATCATCGCTCGGCGGTTCTTCGCCGGCGGCGACTCCACGGCGGGCCTGATCTCGACCTACCTCGCCCTGATCCTGTCGTACGCGGTCCGCCCGATCGGCGGCACTCTCATGGGCCGCATCGGCGATGTCAAAGGACGCAAGTACGTCCTGACGCTGACGATCATGCTGATGTCGGTCGGGACCGTGGCCATCGGGCTGCTGCCCTCCTACGCCGCCATCGGCGTCGCCGCGCCCGCCCTGCTCGCCGTGTGCCGGGTCGTCCAGGGCGTCGGCGCCAGCGGCGAGTACACCGCGGCCGCCGACTTCCTGCTGGAGCACGGCGACCGGCGCCGCAACTACCTGTCCGGGCTGTGCGTCGGCTCCACCTCGCTCGGCCCGCTGCTCGCCTCGGTCGTCGCGTACGTGATGATCCTGGCCGTCCCGGAGCACGCCTTCGACTCCTGGGGCTGGCGGGTGCTGTTCCTCCTGGCGGCGCCGCTGTCGCTGGTGACCATCTACATCCGCCGGCATGTCACCGAGACCCCGGAATTCCAGCAGGTGATGGCGCAGGCGAAGGCGGAGACCGTCAAGCAGACGCCGTTCCGGGAGGCGGTGCGCGAACACTGGCTCGACATGCTCCGCGCGATCGGTCTGGGGGCCGGCCAGCGGATCGGTTCCTTCGTGATCCAGAGCTACTTCGTCACCGCGCTCGTCCAGAACGGTTTCGGCGAGGACCAGGCACTGCTGGCCGCCATCCTCACGTACATCGTCGGAGCTCCGGCCGCGATCTGGGGCGGCCGGATGGCCGACCGGCACGGCGGACGGCGGCTGCTGGTGGCGGGCTACTCGGTGTTCGTCATCTTCACCGTGCCGACCTTCCTCGCCATCGAGTCGGGCTCGGTGGTCCTCGCCTTCATCGCCGTGGTCGTCTTCACCGTGATCAACAACATCATCGGCGGGCCGCTCACCACCGCGTACGTCATGAGCTACCCCGCGCACGTGCGCGGCACGGCCTCGGCCCTCAACTACAACGTCGGGACGACGCTCCTCGGCGGCACCGCGCCGCTGCTCGCCGCCTGGCTGCACGGGCTCACCGGCACGGACGTGTCCTTCGGCTGGTACATGACGTTCTTCTGCCTGGTCTCCGCGCTCGTCGCCGGCTTCGCGCTGCCGAAGGCCATCGACGAGGCGCGCGGGCTCCCTGCCGCCGCGTAGCGGCCTCCCCGGCGGCAGCCGGGTCCGGGCGGCGGGGGCGCCCGGACCCGGCCCGCCCGGCCGCGTACCCCTGTGTCGAACATCGGAAGGAAGTACATGGACACCGCGCTCCCGGCCCGTTATGGGCGTAAACCCCTGGTCACCGGCACGTCGGGGATGGTGGTGACCTCGCATCCGATCGCGGCCCGTGCCGCGCGCGACGTGCTGCGCGAGGGCGGGAACGCCTGCGACGCGGCGCTCACCGCCGCTGCCGCGCAGTTGGTGGTGGAGCCGCACATGACGTCGCTCACCGGCGGACTCAGCATGCTGCACCGCAGGGCGGCCGACGGCGCGACCGTGTACCTCAACGGCAACGTCAACGCGCCGCTGGCGCCGCTGCCCGACTTCACCGGGGCGGACCTGACGCGGGGGAGGGGCGTTCCCGTGCCCGGCTGGTGGCCCGCCTTCGACGAGGCACGGCGCCGGTTCGGCAGTCTGCCGGTCGCCCGCCTGCTCGCCCCCGCGATCGCGGTCGCGCGGGAGGGCTTCGAGGTCAACCCGTTCCTGTTCGGGATCATGTACGGAGCGCAGGCCGATCTGGGCGCGTCCGAGCAGATGCGCGAGGTGTTCTTCCCCGACGGGCACCTCGCGATGCCCGGGCAGGTCATCCGGCAGGAGCGGGCCGCCCGCACCCTGGAGCGGCTGCGCGACGAGGGCATGGACTACTACCTCGGCGACTTCACCCGTGCCTTCTGCGCGACCGTGCGCTCCGACGGCGGGGTCATCGGGCCGGCGGACTTCGAGCAGTACCGCGTGCTCCTGCAGGAGCCGGTACGGGGCACGTACCGCGGGGCCGAGGTCGTCGCCTCCCCGCCGCCGGACGACGGGGGCGCGCAGCTCGTCGAGGCCCTCAACATGCTGGAGACCGTGGACGTGGCGCGGCTCGGCCCGCCGTCCGCGTCACCGGAGTGCCTGAAACTGCTGGTCCAGGTGCACAACACCGTGTACTACGCGCCGCCCCGGCAGCACGGCCTGGAGCAGGACGGAGAGCGGCTCGCGCTGCTGTTGTCCAAGGAGTACGCCCGTACCAGGGTGGCGCTGTTGTCGTCCCGGCCTCCGCTCGGCGCCGCGCCGCCGACCCCCGGCACCATCCACGTCTCCGTGGTGGACCGCGACGGCGACATCGCCTCGGTGACCCACTCCCACATGGCGTCCGGCTGGGTGAACGGGCTGTTCTCCGAGGGTTTCCAGCTGTCCGGAGGCGGCTCCTTCTTCCAGCGGGTGATGCCGCAGCCGGGCGAGCGGGCCTGCGTCTACCTCGCGCCCAACATCGTCCTCCGGAACGGCAGGCCGGTACTCGTCTCCGGGTCGCCGTCGGTGTCCCTGGTGGCCTGTGTGCTGCAGAACGTCGTGAACCTGCTGGACTTCGGCATGACGATCGAGGAGTCCGTGCAGGCGCCGCGGTTCGGCGCCCGTCCGCACTCGCCCGAGCGGGGCTGGGAGCCCGGCAACCTGCTGGAGGCCGGCTTCGCGCCGGAGGTGCTGCGGGAGTTCCGCGCCTGGGCCGGGCGGGAACGCCTGTGGACGCGCGTGACCAACCCCTGGTACGCGCTCACCGGGAACTTCGAGGGCATCACCCTGGACCCGGCCACCGGCGTGATGGCGGCGTGCGCGGACCCGCGCCGGGTCGGTGCGGCCGAGGCCGCGTGACCGAGGGGCCGGCCGGTCACCGAGCGCGGGCCGGCCGGCGGGGCGTATCGTCAGCGGTCCGCTCCTTGTACCTACTAGTATGTACAAGGGTCGCATCAGGAGCGCGCTCGAGGAAGGACCGCTGACATGCCGTTCGTGCGCATCGACGCGCTGGGAGCCGACAAGGATCGGCTCGAAGCGCTGGGCCGGGCCGTGCACGAGGCCCTGGGGGAGACGATGGGGTTCCCGCCCGACGACCGGTTCCAGGTGCTGACCGGGCACGACGGTACGAGCAGCACACTGCGGTACGACGACTACCTCGGAGTGCGCCGGGACGATGGAGTCGTCTACATCACGATCACCCTGCGCTCCGGGCGTCCGCCCGAGCAGAAGCGGGCGCTCTACCGGCGGATCGCCGACCTCGCCCACGAGTACGCCGGGACGGAGCCGCGGAACGTCCTCATCGCGCTCACCGAGAACGAGTCGATCGACTGGTCGTTCGGCCGCGGGGTGGCGCAGTACGCGCCGGGAGACTAAGCCGGGAGGCGTCCGCTGGTGCGGGCCTCATCGTCGAAGCCGAGCCGGTCGTACAGCCGCATGGCCGCCGTGTTCTCCGCGTAGACCCCCAGCCCCACCCCGTCGTGGCCCTCCGCGAGCAGCCGGCGCATCGCCCACGTCGTGATCGACGCGCCCAGCGCCCGGCGGCGGGCCTCCGGGCGCACCGCGATCGCCGCCACCTGGCCGACCTCCGGAGAGGTCGTCGTGTCGGCGAGACAGGCCAGGATTCCGCCGTCCTCGCCCCTCACGGCCGCCCAGCGGCGGGCCCTGCCGTCACGAGGCCAGACCGACCAGTCCGGACCCGTGCGCTTCAGCAGGTCCGTGATCGCGTCGGTGTCGCCATGCCAGTCGACCAGGTCCTCGCCGGGCCGTCGCGGCGGCGCCTCGTACGCGACCCGCCACTGCCAGTCGACCGGGTCCGCCAGCGGCAGCGGGGTGCCGCGCGGCACGTTGACGTACACGTTCGCGGGCAGCTCACCGCGCAGCCCGGCCAGCAGGCCGGCCACCGCCTCGGGTGTGCCCAGCCCCACGACCCGCCGGACCGTGGCACGGTCGGGGTTCAGGTGCAGGAACGCGACCGCTCCGTCCGCACGCCAGGCCCTGCCGCGTCGCTCGGGGTGCACACTGCGGATCAGAGGGTGGCCTCCGGTGATCGCCAGGAGGTCGTCGATCGAGGAGGGGGTCACGCCGCCCAGGCTAACGCCGCCCCCGCCCGACCGGATCACGGCCCCGCCGCCGGTGAGCCCCCGGACCGTGACGGTCCGTTCGCGCCCCATCGATCCTGAAATCCGAACATCGATCAGCCGTCCGACGTGCGGGCCTGGTCCTCCGGCCGGGCCGGCCGCGTCCGGTCGGAGGTGGCGGCCCAGGCGGCGAGCAGGCTGAGCGCGTCGTGGGCCGGGGTGCCGGGTTCGGCGCTGAAGGCGGTGAGGGTGAGACCGGGGTCGGCGGGCAGGGGCATCGCCTCGAAGGGGAGGGTGAGGTCGCCGACGACGGGGTGGTGGAAGTTCTTGACGCCGGTGTGGTGCAGACGGACGTTGTGCGCGGCCCACCGGGTGCGGAAGTCCTCGCTGCGGGTGGCGAGTTCGCCGATGAGGTCGGTGAGGGGGCGGTCGTACGGATCCCGGCCGGCCTCGGTGCGCAGCAGGGCCACGGTGGTGTGGGCGGACTCCTCCCAGTCGGGGTAGAAGTCGCGGGCGCGGGGGCTGAGGAAGCGGAACAGGGCGAGGTTGACGGGCCGGACCGGGTCGTCGAAGACCGGTGAGTACAGGGCGCGGCCGAGGCGGTTGGACGCGACGATGTCCAGCCGCCCGTTGCGGACGTACGCGGCCGTGTCGGTCATCGAGTCCAGCAGGTGCTGGATGCCGGGCCGGATCTGCTGCTGCGCGCGGCGGCGGCGGGCGCGGGGGGTGGCGTTGGCGGTCCGGGCGAGGTCGAACAGGTGGGCGTGCTCGGCCTCGTCCAGCTGCAGGGCGCGGGCGAGGGACTCCAGGACGCTCTCGGAGACCCCGCCGAGGTTGCCCCGCTCCAGGCGGGCGTAGTACTCGGCGCTGACGCCGGCGAGCATGGCGACCTCCTCGCGGCGCAGGCCGGGAACGCGCCGGTGGCCGCCGTAGGCGGGCAATCCGGCCTGCTGTGGGGTGATCTTGGCTCGCCGCGAGGCCAGGAACTCGCGGACCTCCCGGCGGTTGTCCATGTCTTCCGAGGTTAGGCGGGTTCCGAAGGTCGTGGGGTGTTCTGTCAGTACACCGAACGGCAGGAACTCCCTCCCCGGCCCGGCCGGCGGTTTCCTGGTCGATGCCCGGGGTGCGCGGCCCGCCGCCTCCCGGCCCCCGCGACCGGCACATCGAAAGGCATGACGATGACAGAGAGCACGCAGCCCTCAGGCGCCCGTACGCTGCTCGGCGAATTCGCGCCCAAGCTGGTGGAACTGACCGATGAAGTCCTGTTCGGGGACGTGTGGGAGCGCCCGGGGCTGTCCCCGCGCGACCGGAGCCTGGTCACCGTCACCACGCTGGCGGCGCTGTGCCGCACCGAACAGCTGGACTTCCACCTGCGCACGGCGCTGAAGAACGGCCTGAGCAAGGATGAGCTGGTCGAGGCCCTTACCCACCTGGCCTTCTACGCCGGCTGGCCGAGCGCCATGAGCGCGGTGACCCGGCTGAAGAGCATCGTCGAGGAGACCGGCCCGGCCGCCTGACCACCCCGCCCGTGACCCGGCCGCGCGGCCTGCGCGGCGGTGTACCGACCAAGGAGATTCGATGGAGATCCTGAAGCAGCCCCCGACGATGAAGCTGCCCGGGCAGTGGTTCACCGGTGACGCCTGGGCGGACGTGATCTACCGGGGTGAGGAGCCCTCTCGTGCGCGGGCGAACATGGTCCGCTTTGCGCCCGGCGCCCGGACCGCCTGGCACTCCCACGGCCTGGGCCAGACCCTCTACATCGTGGAGGGGACGGCCCTGATCCAGACCCGCGGCGGCGAGATCCTCGAAGCCCGCCCCGGGGACGTGATCTGGACGCCGCCGGGCGAGGAGCACTGGCATGGTGCCGCCCCCGACCGGTTCATGGTCCACCTGGCGCTGTGGGAGACCGACGACGTCGACTGGCTGGAGCACGTCACCGACGATGAGTACGCCGGCCCCCGTCTCGGCACCCGCACCCGTCCCTGACCGAGGCGACGACCGAGGGGTGAGGCGGTAGCCGGAGTCGTGCAGGGCGGCCGGACGGGCGACGGTCGGTTCGCCGAACCGGGTGCTGAGCACGCTGGAGGACACGCGCTCGTAGCGGGTGGAGTTCGTCGAAGCATCATGGTGATTCGGAAATCGAAGCAAGGGGGCTCGAATGCCGGGCATCGAACCGCTCAATCCGCCCTACCCCGCCTCCGCCGGCCGGGCGCTCCGCCGGTGGACGTCCCCAGGCGTGCCGTACGCGCCGCTCACGCTGTTCCGCGTCCTGCGCCGCGAGGTCGCCCCGTTCCCCGGATCGCCGGAACCGCCTCGGCGGGCCGAAGCCGAGCGGTCCGGCGGGAAGGACCTGTGATGAGCGCGGACGGGTCGCGGATCACGATCGTCCACGCGTGCCTGCGCGACGGGCGAGGCGGCAGTCCGACCGCGGTGATGGAGGAGGCGCCGTTGACCGACGGCGAGCGCCGCCGCGTGCCGGTCCTGATGGGCACCTCGCACGCGGTCTTCGTCTCCGCGCACGACGGACCCGATGGGCCCGCGGCAGCCCTCCGATTCTTCACCGCCGAAGGGGAACTGCCCGCGTGCGGTCACGGAACGGTCGCGGCCCTGGCCTTCCTCGCCGAACGCGCCGGGGGCGGGGAGCACCGGACGACGCTGCACACGTCGGGACGCGCCTTCGCCGGCCGGGCCGTGCCGCAGAACGGGACGATCACGGCCTCCTTCGACACCGGCCCCGTCGACCTGCGTGAGCCCACCGCGATCGAACGTGACCTCGTCCTGCCGGCCCTCGACGTCACCCCGGACATCCTCATGCCCGGTACGCGGATCGCCGCGGTGGGAAGGCCGCGGTTGCTGATCCCCGTCGCCACGCGCTCGGCACTGGCCGCGCTCGACCCGGATCAAGAACGACTCCGCGCCGCCTGCGACAGACTCGGCCTCCTGGGCTGCTACGTCTACTCCATGCCGGAGTCCACCGGCCGGGCCGCGGCCCGCATGTTCGCGCCCTCGATCGGCGTCCCCGAGGACATCGCCAACGCCAACAGCACCGCCTGCCTCGCCGCCGACCTGGCCGACCGGGGGGTCACCGGCGTCACCGTGGACATGGGGGACCGCCTCGGCACTCCTTCGACGATCACCGCCACCACGCGGCCCGGCCCGCCGGGCCCCCTGGTCCGCCTGAGCGGTGCCGCGCGGATCACACGCGTCCTCTGCCTGCCGTGACCGACCGAGGGCGTGACCGCCGATCGCACCGGATCACGACCCTGCTGCGGGCGGGACCGGGGACGTACCGGAACCTCTTGCCGATCACGGGGAGATCGGCCGTCGTGCGGGTACTCCCCGGGAGCGTCGTGGTGATCGCCTCCGTCGCGCTGAGCGGCCTCGGCGAACGGATAGTGTCGAGGCGTGGTGCGCAGGGAAACTGAACAGGCCGACAGCCTCTTCGACACGCCCGCCGAAGAGGCGCAGCAGGCCAACGCGCCGCTGGCGGTACGGATGCGCCCGCGGGGCCTCGACGAGGTCGTCGGCCAGGAGCATCTCCTCGGCCCCGGCACCCCGCTGCGCCAGCTGGTCGAGCGGGACGTCCCCATGTCGCTGGTGCTGTGGGGGCCGCCCGGCACCGGCAAGACCACCCTCGCGTACGTCGTCAGCCAGGCGACCGAACGCCGGTTCGTGGAGATCTCCGCGGTCTCCGACGGCGTCAAGCAGGTCCGCGCCGCCATCGACGTGGCAAAGCGCGAGCTGGGCATGGGCGGCCGGCAGACCGTGCTGTTCGTCGACGAGGTGCACCGGTTCAACAAGGCCCAGCAGGACGCCCTGCTGCCCGCCGTCGAGAACCGCTGGGTGTCCTTCATCGGCGCGACCACCGAGAATCCCTTCTTCTCCGTCATCAGCCCCCTGCTGTCCCGCTCCCTCCTGCTGACGCTCCAGCCGCTCGCGGACGACCGGCTCCGCGAGGTGATCCGCCGGGCTCTGACCGACGAGCGCGGCCTCGGCGGCGCGGTGAAGCTCGCCGAGCCCGCCGAGGACCACCTCGTACGCCTCGCGGGCGGGGACGCGCGCCGGGCGCTGACGTACCTGGAGGCCGCCTCGTACGTCGCCCCGAACGGCGCGCCGATCGACGTCGACGTCCTGGAGAAGGCGGTCGACCGGGCGGCGGTCCGCTACGACCGCGAGGGCGACCAGCACTACGACGTGGTCAGCGCGTTCATCAAGAGCATCCGCGGGTCCGACGTCGACGCGGCGCTGCACTACCTCGCCCGCATGATCGAGGCCGGTGAGGACCCGCGCTTCATCGCCCGGCGGCTGATCGTCCACGCGAGCGAGGACATCGGCATGGCCGACCCCACGGCCCTGCAGACGGCGACGGCCGCCGCGCACGCCGTGGAGTTCGTCGGCCTGCCGGAGGCCCGCATCAACCTCGCCCAGGCGGTGATCCACCTGTCCCTGGCGCCCAAGTCCAACGCCGTGATCACGGCGATCACCGAGGCGAGCGCCGACGTACGGCGAGGGCTGGTCGGCCCGGTGCCGCCGCACCTGCGCGACGCGCACTACAAGGGCGCGGCCAAGCTCGACCACGGGAAGGGCTACCGCTACGCCCACGACTTCCCCGGCGGAGTGGTCGAACAGCAGTACGCTCCGGACGCCGTGGCGGGCCGGGAGTACTACCATCCGACCAGGCACGGCATGGAGGCGCGCTTCTCCGACGTGGTGGAGCGGCTCCGCGCCGTGCTCCGCGGCAGGCGCGCCGACTGAGCCCGCGCCGTCGGCGGGTGACGGCATGGTCGCCTGGGCGCGTTTTCGCAAGCCCGGGACGGTAAGGTCGGTCCGACCGAGTTCTCCGCGACCACAGGAGGAGGAAGCCGCATGCTGACGGGCGAACAGCTGGCCGGGCTGATCGTGGCCATGTTCTGGGCGATACTCGTCTCCTTCCTCGCCTACGTGCTCTTGAAACTCGCCCGGTTGCTGACCGAGGCGACCAAGACGGTGGCCGAGCTCGGCGACCGGACCGCCCCGCTGCTGGACGACATGACCGGCACGGTGGAGCGGGCCAACGAGCAACTGGACCGGGTCGACGTGATCACCAAGAACATGGGCAGCGTCAGCCAGAACGCCGCCGCGGTCAGCACCACCGTCACCTCGATCGTCGGCGGCCCTCTCGTGAAGGCCGCGGCGTTCTCCTATGGTGTCCGTAAGGCCATCGGCTCCCGTGGCCACGGCAACCAGGACGGCAAGCGATGATCCGGCGACTCTTCTGGCTGTCGCTGGGCACCGCGTTCGGCGCCTGGTCGGCGTTCCGGCTCAAGCGGGCGGTGCGCGCCGTCCTGCCGGGCAGCCTCGCCCACCAGGCCACCGGGCTCGGCCGGACCGTACGAGGGTTCGCCGGCGACGTCCGCGTCGCGATGAACCACCGCGAGGAAGAACTGCGCGACGCCCTGCGCCTCGACGCACACTCCGATACTGACAAGGACCTGCACTGATGGAGTCGGCAGAGATCGCCCGCCGTTTTCTCCGCTTCTTCGAGGAGCGCGGCCACACCGTGGTTCCCTCGGCCAGCCTGATCGCCGAGGACCCCACGCTGTTGCTGGTCAACGCGGGCATGGTGCCCTTCAAGCCGTTTTTCCTCGGCCAGCGGACCCCGCCGTACCCTCGGGCCACCAGCGTCCAGAAGTGCATCCGGACCCCGGACATCGACGAGGTCGGCAAGACCACCCGGCACGGCACGTTCTTCCAGATGCTGGGCAACTTCTCCTTCGGGGACTACTTCAAGGAGGGGGCGATCCCATTCGCGTGGGATCTGCTGACCCGGTCGGAGGCCGACGGCGGGTTCGGGTTCCCGGAGGACCGGCTGTGGGCCACCGTCTACCACGACGACGACGAGGCCTTCGAGATCTGGCACAAGAAGGTCGGCCTGCCCGAGGAGCGCATCCAGCGCCGCGGCATGGCCGACAACTTCTGGTCGATGGGCGTGCCCGGCCCCTGCGGTCCCTGCTCGGAGATCTACTACGACCGCGGCCCCGAGTACGGCCGTGAGGGCGGTCCGGTCGCCGACGAGGACCGCTACCTCGAGGTCTGGAACCTCGTCTTCATGCAGTTCGAGCGGGGCCCCGGCGCGGGCAAGGAGGGCTGGCCGATCCTCGGCGAGCTCCCCGCCAAGAACATCGACACCGGCATGGGCCTGGAGCGCATGGCGGCGATCCTCCAGGGCGTCGACAACATCTACGAGATCGACACCATGTGGCGGATCCTCGACCGCGCCGCCGACCTCACCAAGACCAAGTACGGCCGCGACGCACGGGCCGACGTGTCCCTGCGCGTGATCACCGACCACGTCCGCAGCGGCACGATGATGGTCGCCGACGGCGTGGTGCCCTCCAACGAGGGCCGCGGCTACGTCCTGCGGCGCATCCTGCGCCGCAGCATCCGGCACCTGCGGCTCCTCGGCGCCGGCGACGACCGTTACCTGCACGAGCTGACCGCCGCCGCGATCGACGGAATGGGCGAGACCTACCCGGAGCTGCGCTCCGACGCCGCCCACATCCACACGGTCATCGACGCCGAGGAGCAGTCGTTCCTCGCCACGCTCCGCACCGGCACCGCCATCTTCGACGCCTCGGTGGAGGAGAGCAAGCGCCGCAAGGAGTCGACGCTGTCGGGCAGGCAGGCGTTCACGCTGCACGACACCTACGGCTTCCCGATCGACCTCACCCTCGAGATGGCGGCCGAGCAGGGCCTGTCCGTCGACGAGAACGAGTTCCGCCGCCTGATGGACGAGCAGCGGCAGCGCGCCAAGGCCGACGCCGCCGCCAAGAAGACCGGCAACCTCGACGTGTCCGTGCTGGGCGGCCTCCTGGAGCAGACCGGCTCGGTGCAGTTCACCGGATACGACGCGGTCGCCGGCGAGGCTCGGGTGGTCGGCCTGATCGTCGGCGGCGCCAGCGTGCCGTCGGCGGGCCAGGGCAGCGAGGTCGAGGTCGTGCTCGACCGCACCCCGTTCTACGCCGAGGGCGGCGGCCAGCTCGCCGACCAGGGCGTCATCCGGTTCGGCAACGGCGCCGAGGTCGAGGTCCTCGACGTCCAGACGCCGCTGTCCGGCCTGATCGTGCACCGCGGCCGCGTCCGCAGCGGCGAGGCGCAGACGGGTGACACGGCGTACGCCGAGATCGACGTGGAGCGGCGCCGGGCGATCTCCCGCTCGCACACGGCCACGCACATGGTCCACCGCGGGTTCCGCAACGCGCTCGGCGAGTCGGCCGCCCAGGCCGGTTCGGAGAACGCCCCGGGCCGGTTCCGGTTCGACTTCACCGCCTCGGGCGCCGTTCCGCTCAGCGTCCTGCGCGACGTCGAGGACGAGGTCAACGCGATCCTCATCGACGACCTCGGCGTGCACGCCTCGGTCCACCCGATCGACGAGGCGCGCAAGATGGGCGCGCTCGCCCTGTTCGGCGAGAAGTACGGCGACGAGGTCCGCGTCGTCGAGATCGGCGAGTACTCCCGCGAGCTCTGCGGCGGCACCCACGTCGCGCGCTCCGGCCAGCTCGGACTGATCAAGGTGCTCGGCGAGCAGTCGATCGGCGCGGGCGTGCGCCGCGTCGAGGCGCTCGTCGGCATCGACGCCTTCCGGTACCTCGCCAAGGAGAGCGTCCTCGTCGCTCAGCTGTCCGAGCAGCTGAAGACCCGGCGCGAGGAGCTCCCGGAGCGGATCTCCGGAGTGGTCACGCGGCTGCGCGAGGCCGAGAAGGAGCTGGAGAAGATCCGCTCCCAGCAGGTCCTGCAGATCGCCGGTGAGCTGGCGGGCGGAGCCGAGGACGTCGGCGGCGTCGCCTTCGTCGCCCACCGGGTGCCCGACGGCACGAGCGCCGACGACCTGCGGCGGCTCGCCATGGACGTCCGCGGCCGCCTCTCGGGACGGCCGGCCGTCGTCATCATCGCGGGCGTGCCCAAGGACCGTCCCGTGATCGTCGTCGCGACCAGCGACGAGGCCCGCGCTCGCGGCCTCCGCGCGGGCGCGCTCGTCGGCGTCGCCGCCAAGGTCCTCGGCGGCGGCGGTGGCGGCAAGGACGACCTGGCGCAGGGCGGCGGCGCGAACCCCGGCGCCATCGACGAGGCCCTGGGCGCCGTCCGCCGGACCGTGGCGGCCACGTGAGACAAGGCGTGCGCATCGGCGTCGATGCGGGCAGCGTCCGCATCGGCGTCGCGCGCAGCGACCCCGGCGGCATCCTGGCCTCGCCCCTGGAGACCGTACGGGCGGGTAAAGGCGACATCGACCGGATCGTTCAGATCGTCGCTGAGAACGACGCGATCGAGGTGGTCGTCGGGCTGCCGACCTCTCTCTCCGGGCGAGAGGGACCGGCGGCCGCGACGGCCCGCCGGTTCGCGGAGAAGATCGCACAACGCCTGGAACCCGAGACGGTACGGCTGTTCGATGAGAGACTCACCACCGTGACAGCCGAAAGTGGCCTCCGGGACAAGGGAGTGCGCGGGCAGGCGCGGCGCAAGGTCGTCGACCAGGCGGCGGCCGCCGTGCTGCTGCAGGCGGCGCTCGAGGCCGAGCGCTTGACGGGCCGCCCCCCTGGGGAGACTGTCCAGGGGGACTCATGAGCGACGCAGACCTTGATTTCTTGCGCCAACTCTCCGAGCGCCAGCAGCGCCCGGAGCCTCCCGGCGATGCGCCACAGGCCCCTCGGTCCGGCCGGGGACGGCGCCGTAAGAAGACCCGCAAGGGCCGCAGGCTCGCGCCTCTCATCGCGATCGCCTTCCTGCTCGCGATCGTGTGCGGCGGCGGCTACATCGGCCTGACCACGATCAACGGCATGCTCAACCCGCCCGACTACAAGGGCGCGGGCACCGGCAGCGTCACCGTCTGGATCCATGAGGGCGACTCGGTCGCCCTCATGGCGAACCGGCTCAAGGATGCGGGGGTCGTCAAGTCGGTCGACGCGTTCATCAAGCTCGCGTCCAAGGACACCAGGGCGACGAGCATCCAGCCGGGCTACTACCACCTGCGCCGGCAGATGTCGGTGAAGTCGGCGCTCGACCTCCTGCTCAGCGACGCGTCCCGCGCCGGCCGCCTCACGATCCCCGAGGGCAAGCGGGTCGCACAGATCCTGCCGCTCCTGGCCAAGAAGACCCACATCCCGCTGAAGGACTTCCAGAAGGCCGCGAGCCATCCGGAGAAACTCGGCCTGCCGTCGTACGCCAAGGGCAAGCTCGAGGGCTACCTGTACCCCTTCACGTACGACCCGGACCCGAAGGCGACGGCGACGCAGGTCCTGCGCTCGATGGTCGACCAGTTCAAGAAGGTCGCCGTCGACGTCGACCTGGAAGCGAAGGCCCGTGACCTGGGCATGTCACCCGGTGACGTCGTCACGATCGCCAGCCTCGTCCAGGCCGAGAGCGGCCGGCCGGAGGACATGCCGAAGGTCGCCCGGGTCATCGACAACCGGCTCCACAGCTCGCAGCCGTGGATGAAGAAGCTCCAGCTCGACAGCACCGTGATGTACGCCCTGGGCAAGTACAACACCGTCGCCACCTACGCGGAGACGAAGACGAACAGCCCGTACAACACCTACATGGTCTCCGGTCTGCCGCCCGGCCCGATCGACAATCCGGGTGAGGTGGCGCTGAAGGCCGCGCTCGAGCCCGCGCCGGGCAACTGGCTGTACTTCGTGGCCACCGACCCGAAGAACAGGGTCACCAAGTTCACCTCGAGCTATGCCGAGTTCCAGAAGCTCAAGCAGGAGCTCGCCCGCAACACGGGGCACGGATGACGCGCGCCGCAGTCCTCGGATCGCCGATCGCGCACTCGCTGTCGCCGGCGCTGCACCGCGCCGCGTACGCCCAGCTCGGCCTCGACTGGACCTACGAGGCCGTCGAGTGCCGTGAGGATGACCTCCCCGGCCTGCTGGAGCGGCCGTGGGCGGGCCTGTCGCTCACGATGCCGCTGAAGCGGGCCGTGCTGCCGCTCCTCGACGAGGTGTCCGGGCTGGCCCGCGCGGTGGGCGGCGCCAACACGGTGGTCTTCCAGGAGGGCCGCCGGCTCGGTTACAACACCGACGTGTACGGGATGGTGACCGCGCTGACCAAGGCCGGCGTGCGATCGCCGGGGTCGGCCGCCGTGCTCGGCGGCGGCGCGACCGCGTGCTCGGCCCTCGCGGCCCTGCGCGACCTCGGCCTGCCGAAGGCCGTGATCGTCGTACGGAGCCCGGGGCGCGCCGCCGAGGCGGTATCGGCGGCCGATCGGCTGGGCGTCTCGGTGTCGGTGCAGACGTTCGCCGACGCGATGCCGCACGCGGACCTGATCGTCTCGACCCTGCCGGCCCACGCCGCCGACCCGTACGCCGAGGCGATCGCCGGGGCGACGGACGCCCTCTTCGACGTCGTGTACGCACCGTGGCCGACCGCCGCCGCCGAGGCCGTCGGCGGGCGCGGCGGCATCGTCGTGGGGGGGCTGCCGATGCTGGTGCACCAGGCCGCCCGCCAGGTCGAGCTCATGACCGGGCGCGCACCGGCTCCGGTGGAGGCGATGCGCGCCGCCGTGTCATGACGCGCTGCGGCGTCGTCCGCGAAACCGCGCGGCGAAGGCCCCGGCCATGATCGCCAGCAGTGCCGGGAAAACTGCGGTGAGCAGCGCGATGGACGCCGGGCCGATCATCGTGAACGTCGTGAACCACAGGGCCAGCGAGCCCAGCAGCGGCGACAGGGCGAGCAGGGCCACGGCGAAAGACCGCCGGCCGGATGCCGAGCGCGGACGGGCGCAGGAGACCAGGATCAGCGCGAGCGCGCCGACCGCCGGCACCCATCGCGGATCGTAGAGCAACGCCGACCGCACGGGGATGAGGCTGACGGACGCCGACCAAGAGGGCTCGTAGTGAGAGAAGGCCGGCCCCAGCAGCGCGCAGGCGAAGGTGGTGACGCCGACCAGCAGTGTGATGCCACGCCACCGGCCGAGCAGCGCGAGAGCGTGGCGGAGGCCGTCGGACAGAGATAGCGCCGAGGCTGCCAGGACCGCCAGGCCGAACCACATCAGGTTGCCCTCCACGTCACCGGCCTGCAGGGCGTAGCGGCCCTGCGCCACGGCCAGCCACGGCAGTTGGGACAACGCTGCGGCCCAGGCGAGACCGACGGCCGGACGACGCAGCCGCAGCAGGCTCAGCGCGCCGACGAGCGGCCACGGGGCCCACATCGGCCAGACCTGGGCGGGTTCCGGGAACAGGTCCGCGTAAGAGCGGCCCGAGTCGATGTCGAGCACGATGAAGCTCCTGGACGCCAGCACCGCCTCGTTCCGGAAGCAGGCGATCAGGGCGGTACACGCCAGCGCGGTCGTCACCAGGGCGAGCACGGCGAACGCGTCGCGCCAGACCGGGCCGCCGAGGGACCGGACCTCACGCCGCAGGCGGATCCGGACGGCTCCTCCGACGAGGTCGGCGGTGTCCCGGACGGTCGGGCGCTCCTGGCCGGGGCCGGCGGTGGCGAGGAGGACGCCGAGCATCTCCTCACGCCGGTCGGCCGGGTACAGCCGCAGCCAGCGGCGCAGGCGGTGTTCGAGGGGGCTCATGCGGATCCTCCCGCGAGGCGCAGGCGGGCGGTGGCGGTCTCGGCGTTGCGGCGCAGGCGCTCGGCCTCGGCGGAGAGACGCGCCGCGCCGGTCTCGGTGAGGCGGTAGTAGCGGCGCAACCGGCCCTCGACGACGTCCTCGCGGTCGATCTCCGCGAGACCGTCGGCGGTCAGCCGGTCGAGGGCCGCGTAGAGGGTCCCGGCCCGCAGGCGCACCCGCCCGTCGGAGATCCGCTCGACGTCGCCGATGATCCCGTAGCCGTGCTGCGGCCCGGCTGCCAGCGCCGTGAGGATCAGGAACGTCGGTTCCTGGAGGGGCCTGTGTTTCATGTCGTCGTTATATACCGATGATCGATACATCGACAAGCGTCGGGACGGACCGCCCGGCCGGCTGCCTCATCATGGGAGGGTGCTCGCCGACGTCGTTCCGTACATCCAGTGCCCGCTCTGCGCGGGTGACCTCGCCGTCGCGGGGACGGCCCTGCGTTGTTCCGCCGGGCACAGTTTCGACATCGCCCGGCAGGGTTACGCCAACCTGCTGACCGGCAAGGCGAATCTGGGCACCGCCGACACCCCGGAGATGGTCGCGGCGCGCGCCGACTTCCTCGGCGGTGGCCACTTCGCGCCGCTCGCCGAGCTGATCGCCGAACGCGCGGCCGCACTGGACCCCGGGGAGGGGTGCGTGCTGGACGCCGGCGCGGGTACGGGCCACTACCTCGCGGCCGTCCTGGACCGGCTGCCCGGTCGCCCCGGCGTGGCCCTCGACATCTCCAAGCACGCCCTGCGTCGCGCCGCGCGGGCGCATCCCCGGATCGGCGCCCTGGCGTGGGACGTGTGGCGGCCACTGCCCGTGCGCACGGGCGCGGTGTCGGTCCTCATCGACGTCTTCGCCCCGCGGAGCGGTGCGGAGTTCCATCGGGTGCTGCGGCCCGACGGCGCACTGATCGTCGCGACCCCGGCCGCCCACCACCTGGGTGAGCTGGTCGGGCGGCTCGGGTTGATCTCCGTGGACGAGCGGAAGGCCGACCGCGTGGCAGACTCGGTGGGGGAGCGCTTCGCCGCTGCCGGCACCTGGCCGCTGGAGGTTCCGCTGTCCCTGACGCACGCCGAGGTCCTGTCGCTCGTGGGGATGGGGCCGAGCGCCCGCCACACCGAACCGGGGGTCCTGCGGGCGCGGGTCGCGGCTCTCACCGAGCCGGTCCGGGTGACCGCGGCCTTCGAGGTGCGCGCCTTCGAGGCGCGGGAGGCTCGGGCCTTCGACGTACGGCCGGAAAGCTGATACTCTTGACTTTTGACTGGCCCGGCGCTCACGCGTCGGGCGCGCAAGCGGAGGTTACCTCCCACCTGATCGGCCGCGCTCCCTCGGGAGACGAGAGGCTGATGGGTTCCGGTCCGGCACGCTGCTGGCGTGCCCGCCTCGTCGGCTCTGGCCGTCGAGGCGTCCGGTGGTGGCCCTGCATGCGAGTCATGCGGGGCTTTTTCGTTTGAAAGGGCCAGGGGCATGGCCGGTCAGGACAGCTCGAAAGCCCCAAGGAGGTCCCATCAGCGCCGAACCGCGTATCAACGAGCGCATTCGCGTGCCCGAGGTCCGGCTCGTCGGTCCGAACGGCGAACAGGTCGGCATCGTGCCGATCGCCAAGGCACTCGACCTTGCCCGGGAGTCCGACCTCGACCTCGTCGAGGTCGCCCCGACCGCGAGGCCGCCCGTGGCCAAGCTCATGGACTACGGAAAGTTCAAGTACGAGTCCGCGATGAAGGCCCGCGATGCGCGACGTAACCAGGCGCACACGGTCATCAAGGAGATCAAACTCCGGCCGAAGATCGATCCGCACGACTACGGCACCAAGAAGGGCCACGTCGAGCGGTTCCTCAAGGCAGGTGACAAGGTCAAGGTCACGATCATGTTCCGTGGCCGCGAGCAGTCCCGGCCGGAGCTGGGCTTCCGGCTGCTGCAGCGGTTGGCGGAGGACGTCGAGGAGCTCGGCTTCGTCGAGTCGCGGCCCAAGCAGGACGGCCGCAACATGATCATGGTCCTCGGGCCGCACAAGAAGAAGAGCGAGGCGAAGGCCGAAGGCCCGCGGGCGACCGGTAGTCGGCTGCGGCGGCAGGAGGAGCACGGTTCCCCGGCCTGACCGGGCACTGCTCCGCCACGACCCTGCTCCCTGAGCGGGGTCGTCTCGCGATGAGGTATGCACACCCGCGCCTTTCCGGCGTCCGGCACTCCCCACGGAGTTGCGCACGCCCGGAGTGAGGTGCATGGACATAGGGAGACGTCGGCGACCATGCCGAAGATGAAGACGCACAGTGGTGCCAAGAAGCGTTTCAAGAAGACGGGCACCGGCAAGGTCATGCGCCGCCGCGCCAACCGCAACCACCTGCTCGAGCACAAGCCGACCAAGCGCACGCGCCGGCTCGACGGAGCGGTCGTCCTGTCGAAGAGCGACGAGAAGAAGATCAAGAAGCTGCTCGGCGACTGAGCCCGGCACCACCTGATCGCCGGGCTCCGGCACCTGTGCGGTGCCGGCAGTCCCGTTAGTCGAACGACCGGCCGGGTCTACGAGACACGGCCTCCACGAAGGAGTTTTAAGACGTGGCACGCGTGAAGCGGGCGGTCAACGCCGCCAAGAAGCGTCGGGTCGTCCTCGAGCGGGCGAGTGGCTACCGTGGCCAGCGGTCGAGGCTGTACCGCAAGGCCAAGGAGCAGCAGCTCCACTCGATGACGTACGCCTTCCGCGACCGGAAGGACCGCAAGGGCCAGTTCCGCCGTCTGTGGATCCAGCGGATCAACGCGGCGGCCCGCGCGAACGGCATGACGTACAACCGGTTCATCCAGGGCCTGCGCGAGGCCGGGGTCGAGGTCGACCGCCGCATGCTCGCCGAGCTCGCGGTGAACGACGCCGCGGCGTTCGCGGTCCTCGTCGAGACGGCCAAGAAGGCGCTGCCCGCCGAGGGCAGCGCGGCGGCCTGACCGAGCAGATAACGACGCTGATGGCGGGCCGCGAGCTGACCTCTACTCGATCACCACGGGTGAAGGCGGCTCGTCGGCTCGCCAAACGCGCCTTCCGCCGCCGTGAGCGGCGGTTCCTCGCCGAAGGCCCCCAGGCCGTACGCGAGGCCCTCGCGCTCGACGGAGTCCTCGCCGAGCTGTTCACCACCGCCGAGGCGGAGATCCGCCACCACGATCTGATCGCCCAGGCCGAGCGGTCCGGCGTCCCGATCTTCCGGGTGAGCGGTGAGGTCATGGCCGAGCTCGCCCAGACCGTCACGCCCCAGGGCCTGCTGGCCGTCTGCGCGTTCGTGGACGTCGACCTGCCCACGGTGCTCGAACCGCCGCCGCGGCTCGTGACCGTGCTGGCGCACGTGCGGGACCCCGGGAACGCCGGCACGGTGCTGCGCACCGCCGACGCCGCGGGCTCCGACTCCGTGATCTTCACCGACGCCTCCGTCGATCCGTACAACGGCAAGTGCGTACGCGCGTCGGCGGGCAGCCTGTTCCATCTGCCGGTCGTCGTCGGGCCGCGCTTCGACGTCCTCATTCCGGCGTTGAAGGAGTCCGGCCTCACCGTCCTGGCCGCCGACGGCGCGGGGAAGTGCTCCCTGGACGCCGCGCTGGACAACGGAACCCTCACCGGCCCGACCGCCTGGGTGTTCGGCAATGAGGCGTGGGGCCTGCCGGACGAGATCCTGGACGCGGTCGACGAGGTCGTGCGCGTCCCCATTTACGGCGGCGCCGAGAGCCTCAACCTCGCCACCGCCGCGGCCGTCTGCCTGTACGCCTCGGCCCGCGCCCAGCGCGCCGGCGAGCCGTCCTGACGGCCGCGCCCCGCGGACCGGTGGGCACTCCTGAGCCCCGGACCCTCGCCTGACGGCCGGGCCTCGCGGACCGGCCGACACTCCCGAGCCCGGCCCTCAGCGGAGGGCGAGCGCGACGGCCACTCCGAGCCCGAACGTCACGACGACGGCGCGCAGCACCCCCGGTGACATGCGGCGGGCCACACGGGCGCCGAGGAACCCGCCGGCCAGGCTGGTCACGGCCATGATCCCGACGGCCGGCCAGCGCACCGGGCCGAAGAGCGCGAAGGCGATGAGGGCCACCGTGTTGATCACCAGGGACAGCACGGCGCGGACGGCGTTGAGCCGCTGCAGGTGGTCGTGCACGAAGACGCCGAGCAGGCCGAGCAGCATGACGCCCAGTCCGGCGCCGAAGTACGCGCCGTAGGCACCTCCGACCAGCACCCCGCCGTGGAGCATCATCCGGTGCCCGTTCCCGGGGAGGCGCCGCGCCCTGTCGAGCCGGCGCTTCAGCCACGGCTGTGCGGCGAGGAGGACGCTGGCCAGCGCGATCAGCACGGGCACGAGCGCGGCGAACACCCCGGCCGGGGTGACCAGCAGCAGGACGCAGCCGGCGACGGCCCCGAGCACACCGGTCACGCTCAGCGCGATCACGCGTCCGCGCTGACCGTCCAGTTCCGCGCGGTAGCCCGCGACGCCCCCGACATAGCCGGGCCACAGCGCGACCGTGTTGGTCACGTTGGCCGCGATGTTCGGACACCCCACGGCCAGCAGAGCGGGGAACGAGATCAGCGATCCACCGCCGGCGATCGCGTTGACCCCTCCGGCCGCCATTCCGGCCGCGCCGAGCAGACCCATGTCGAGGAGGTCCACGTGCGGCTCCTTCCCGGGATGACGGGCCGGACGGGGGACCCCCGTTCGCGGTCGCGGAGAGTGGTGGGGTGGTCGATGCACTGTAGCGGGATGCCCGGGGATCGGCCGCACCCGGCCGATGACCGAGGGACGCGGAGCGACGCGTCACTCGTTCGGCGGAGGCCGGATGTGCCGTTCGATACCGAACGCAACAGTGATGTCTTCTCGCTGTAACAAAACGGCGTCCCGATTCGTTCATTGGACGAAAAGGCGACATGATCGGTGCTGTCGATTCCGTCGCGCCGGATCGGTGGGCCGGCCCGAGGCCGGCTCCGGCTTCCCGGCGACCGTCTCGGAGCCGACGTCTATTCCGATGAACGGGGCAAATAGGTTGGAAACGAACATAAGAGGCATTCCGCTGCCTCGCCGCCGCACGGCGGCGAGCTGCGAGAGGGGACCGGGCCGGTCCGCGTTGGCGCGCGGGGGCGCCCACCGGTGCCGGGCCGGGCGCGCGATGGCGGCCAGGGTCGTACGGCGGGACGGCGCGGCGGCGGTCGTGGCGATCGGCGGCGAGATCGACGTGCAGACGGCGGGGCGGCTGCGCACGGATCTCCTCGCCCTCATCGAGGGCGGCCACACGAACCTGGTCGCCGATTTCGGCGCCGTCAGCTTCTGCGACGCCGCCGGGCTCGGCGCGCTGGTCGCGGTGGGCAACCGGCTGCGCGAGAAGGGCGGCACGCTCCGGCTGGCGCGGGTGCGGCCCGCTCAGCGCCGGATTCTGCGAATCACTCGGCTCGACGAGCTGTTTCCGACGTATGACACGGTCGACGAGGCGTTCGGTAACTGAGGTCCGGGTGACATGCCAGGACATCCGTAATTAACGACACGGGCGTGGCGCTATTTACGTCGTCCGCACTAGAGTCAGGCCAGCACTGTCAATAGGGAGCCGGGGGAGGTGGCCGCGGTCGTGGGCGGATCGGTGCCGCGCGGCGTTGAGCCTCCCGCCGGCCAGGCGGCGCGGTGGGACGTCTCGCCCGACGCGCTGCCCGACGGGCTCATCGTGGCGGACGCCGACCGGCGGGTCGTGGTGTTCAACCGGGCCGCCGCCCGGTTGACCGGCATCCCGCGGGCCGAGGCACTCGGCCGTGACTTCGCCGACGTCCTGCCGCTGCGCGACGCCGACGGCCGCGACTGGTGGAAATGCCTCGACCCGTACGGCGGCCTGGCCACCCGCACCCGCCACCCGGAGCGGCCGCTCTACCTCGGCGAGGGGCCTGAGCTGCTCGTCACCGCCTCGTACGACCGCGAGCGGGACGGCACCGTCCGCCGCTTCACGATCGCGCTGCGCGACGCGGCCGAGCGTGCCCGGCACGAGCGCGGCCGCGCCGACCTCGTCTCCACCGTCGCCCACGAGCTGCGGTCCCCGCTGACGAGCGTCAAGGGCTTCACCGCCACCCTGCTGGCCAAATGGCACCGGTTCAACGACGACCAGAAGCGGGTCATGCTCGAGACGGTCAACTCCGACGCCGATCGCGTGACCCGGCTGATCACGGAGCTGCTGGACGTCTCGCGCATCGAGGCGGGCCGGCTGGAGATGCGCCGCCAGGTCGTCGACCTCGTCGAGGAGGCCCGCAAGATCATCGCCGGCCGGGTCGCCGCGGGCGACCCGGCGGACCGGTTCAAGCTGGAGGTCACCGGCGCGCTGCCGGAGATGTGGCTCGATCCGGACAAGATTGACCAGATCATTGGCAATCTCGTCGAGAACGCTCTGCGTCACGGGGCTGGTACCGTAACGATCGTGGTGGAGCCGGACGCGAACACGCGTGGAGCCGTCGTCGCCGTGCGCGACGAGGGCGAGGGCATCCCGCCCGAGGCGGCCCACCGTGTCTTCCGCCAGTTCTGGCGCGGCCACGGCCAGCCCCGCGGCGGCACCGGCCTCGGCCTCTACATCGTGAAGGGCCTCGTCGAGGCCCATGGCGGCACCATCGCCGTGCGGCGCGCCCCGAGCGGCGGCGCCGAGTTCCGATTTAGCCTGCCCGCCGGGGCTCCAGACTTCGCCTGAGAGCGCCGCGGGCTTCCCGAGCGGCCCGTCCTGCCATGATCGTCTGATGGCCGCCTCACGGGCCGCAGGCCGTGCGCCGACTAGACTCGATCGCCGTTCCGCCATTGCTGGAGTAACTGACACTCATGTCCGCACCCAACAAGTCATATGACCCCGTCGAGGTCACCGCGCTCCATCCGGACGAGGTGGCCCGCGCGCGCGACGAGGCCCTCGCCGCGATCAGGGCCGCCGCGAGCCTCGACGAGCTGAAGCAGGTCCGCCTCGCCCACGCCGGCGACCGCTCGCCGCTCGCGCTCGCCAACCGGGAGATCGGCGCCCTGCCGCCGCACGCCAAGGCCGAAGCGGGCAAACGCGTCGGCACGGCCCGCCGTGAGGTCTCCGAGGCGCTCAAGACCCGTCAGGCCGAGCTGGAGGAGGAGCGCGACCAGCGCGTCCTCGTCGAGGAGGCCGTCGACGTCACCCTGCGGTTCGACCGAAACCCGCGCGGTGCCCGCCACCCGGTGACCACCATCGCCGAGCGCATGGCCGACGTCTTCGTCTCCATGGGCTTCGAGCTGGCCGAGGGCCCCGAGGTCGAGGCCGAGTGGTTCAACTTCGACGCGCTCAACTTCCCGCCCGCCCACCCGGCGCGCGAGATGCAGGACACCTTCTTCGTCGAGTCCGAGGACTCCGGGCTGGTCCTGCGGACCCACACCTCGCCGGTGCAGATCCGCGCCCTGCTCACCCGTGAGCTGCCCGTCTACGTCGTGTGCACCGGCCGCACCTTCCGCACCGACGAGCTCGACGCGACGCACAGCCCCGTCTTCCATCAGATGGAGGGCCTCGTCGTCGACGAGGGCATCACGATGGCCGACCTGCGCGGCGCCATCGGCGCGTTCGTCACCGGAATGTTCGGCGCGGGGCTGAAGACCCGGTTCCGCCCGTACTACTTCCCGTTCACCGAGCCGTCAGCCGAGGTGGACATGCAGTGCTTCGTCTGCCGCGGCGCCTCGGCCGAGCCGGGCGGTGAGCCCTGCCGCACCTGCCGGTCCGAGGGCTGGATCGAGCTGGGCGGCTGCGGCATGGTCAACCCGCGGGTGCTGGTCGCCGCCGGGGTCGACCCGGAGCGGTACAGCGGCTGGGCGTTCGGCCTCGGCGTCGAGCGGACGCTGATGTTCCGGCACGGTGTCGAGGACATGCACGACATGTTCGAGGGTGACGTGCGCTTCACCCAGGCGTTCGGGATGGAGATCTGATGCGCGTCCCTGTTTCGTGGCTGCGGGAGTACGCCGAGCTGCCCGCCGAGGTCACCGCCCGTGACATCGCCCAGAAGCTGATCGCGGCCGGCCTGGAGGTCGAGTCCGTCGAGGCCGTCGGGCACGACGTGTCCGGCGTGATCACCGGCCAGGTGCTGGAGATCGAGGAGCTGACCGGCTTCAAGAAGCCGATCCGGTTCTGCCAGGTCGACGTCGGCGAGGCGGAGCCGCGCGGCATCGTCTGCGGCGCGACCAACTTCACCGTCGGCGACCGCGTCCCGGTCTCGCTGCCGGGGGCCGTCCTGCCCGGCGGCTTCAAGATCGCCGCGCGCAAGACGTACGGCCGGGTGTCCGACGGCATGATCTGCTCCGAGGCCGAGCTCGGCCTGGCCGAGAGCAGCCCCGGCATCCTCGTCCTGCCGGCGGACACGCCGCTCGGCGCCGACTTCGTCGAGCTGGCCGGGCTGCGCGACGAGGTGCTCGACATCGCGATCACGCCCGACCGCGGCTACACCGCGTCGATCCGCGGCGTGGCCCGTGAGGCGGCGACCGCGTTCGGCGTGCCGTTCCGCGACCCGGCCGACGCCGAGGTCCCGGCGGAGACCGGCGAGTCGTACCCCGCGAGCATCGCGGACCCGACCGCCTGTGACCGCTTCGTGCTGCGGGAGGTGCGCGGTTTCGCGCCGGACACGCCGTCCCCGCTGTGGATGCGGGTCCGGCTCGCCCGCGCCGGGATGCGCTCGGTGTCCCTGGCCGTCGACGTCACCAACTACCTCATGCTGGAGCTGGGCCAGCCGCTGCACGCCTTCGACCGGGCCAAGCTCACCGGCCCGATCGTCGTACGCCGCGCGGAGCCCGGCGAGCGGCTGGAGACCCTCGACCACGTCGTACGGGACCTGCACCCGGACGACGTTCTGATCACCGACGGATCGGGCCCGCTCTCGCTGGCCGGCACGATGGGCGGCCTGACCACCGAGATCGACGAGAAGTCGACCGACATGGTGATCGAGGGCGCGCACTTCTCGGCGAGCGACCTGGCGCGCCAGGGCCGCCGCCACAAGCTCAAGAGCGAGGCGCTGTACCGGTTCGAGCGCGGCGTCGACCGGGAGCTGCCGCTCGTGGCGACCCACCGGGCCGTGCGGATGCTCGCCGAGCTCGGCGGCGCGGAGATCCTTCCGGGGGTCACCCACGCCGAGGCGCCGGCGGAGAACGTCACGATCACGATCGCCGCGGACCACCCGGACCGCGTCGCGGGCGTCGCGTACGGCCGCGACACGGTGGTCAGGCGGCTCCGTGACGTGGGCTGCGAGGTCACCGGCGAGGACGTCCTGACCGTGACGCCGCCGTCCTGGCGTCCGGACCTGCGCGACCCGAACGACCTCGCCGAGGAGGTCATCCGGCTCGAGGGCTACGAGAACATCCCGGCCCGTGCGCCGCGCTCGGTGGCCGGCCGTGGCCTCACCCCGGCGCAGCGGCTGCGCCGCCGCGTCGGCCGCGCCCTCGCCTCGGCCGGATACCACGAGGTGATCGACTACCCGTTCGTGTCCGCGGCCGACTGGGACGCGCTGCAGCTGCCCGCCGACGACGCCCGCCGGCGCGCGCTGCGGCTGGCCAACCCGCTCACCGAGGAAGAGCCGTACCTCCGGACGACGCTGCTGCCGGCGATGCTGCGCACGCTGCACCGCAACCTCGGGCGCGGCTTCACCGACGTCGCCCTGTTCGAGACGGGCCTGGTCTACCGGCCTCGCCCGGACGCCCCGACGCCGCCCCGGCCGCCGGTCGACCGGGCACCCACCGCGGAGGAGCTCGCCGCGATCGAGGCGGCTCTGCCCGACCAGCCGCTGCGCGTCGCGGTCGTCCTGGCCGGAAGCCGGGAGCCGGCCGGCTGGTGGGGTGAGGGCCGCCCGGCGACTTGGGCCGACGCCATCGAGGCCGCGCGGATCGTCGCGGCCGAGGCGGGCGTCGAGCTGGAGGTCAAGGCGGACCGGCACGCGCCGTGGCACCCCGGCCGCTGCGCCGCGCTGTTCGCCGACGGGACGCTCGTCGGTCACGCGGGAGAGCTGCACCCCCGCGTGACCAAGGCGTTCGACCTGCCGGCCCGCGCCTGCGCCATGGAGCTCGAGCTGAGCGGGCTGGAGTCGAAGGCGGCCGGCGCGGTGCTCGCGCCGCACATCGCGACGTACCCGGTGGCCACCCAGGACATCGCGCTCACCGTGGCCCGGGACGTTCCCGCGGCCGAGGTGGAGGCCGCCCTGCGGGCGGGTGTCGAGGGACACGGCGCCACCGGGCTGCTCGAGTCGATCCGGCTGTTCGACGTCTACACGGGGGAGCAGGTCGGCGAGGGCAACAAGTCGCTGGCCTACACGCTGCGCTTCCGCGCTTCCGACCGTACGCTCACCGCCGAGGAGACGACCGCCGTCCGTGACGCCGCCGTCGCCGCGGCGGCCGAGCGGGTCGGCGCCGTCCTGCGCGGCGCCTGACGAGGGTCCGCGCCGTGGTCACGCACGCGTGACCACGGCGCGTCGCCCGCCGACGAGACCGT
>NZ_JAMXMW010000013.1:0-281047 GCF_024055675.1 Actinoallomurus rhizosphaericola
AGGCCCTGCCGATCACCGCGCATACCGAACACGGAGCCTGGAACTACAGCATCGCCCCCGAAGGCGGCACCGCAGCCCCACCGCGCGCAGACCAGCGAGCCGCGGCTCGCGCCCAAACCCTCGCGATCCTCGCCGACCCCCGCCTGACCGGCATGAGCAGCGACGACCTCCACGCGCTGCGCTCACGGCTCGCCCCGGCCCAGGAGGCTCGGGCCGAGCAACACCGCTACGTACTGCGCGGCGGCCGACGCGTCGCCACCACCGGCCGCAGCCGAGCCCTGCTCTCGAACTCCGACGAGGTCCTGATCACCGTCATCTACCTGCGGCAGCTCTGCCCGCAGAAGGTGCTGTGTGACCTGCTCGGGATCAACCCGGTCACGATCGGCCAGGCGATCAAAGCCACCCGCCAGCTCCTGGACGAGGAGAAGATCAGCATCACCCCGACAGTCGTCCGCTACTTCACCCGAGCAGACGACCTACGCGCCTGGGGCGCCGGCACCAACCCTGTCGCGCACGTCCCGGCGCACCCGACCCGCCATGCCTTGACCGACCCACGTCTGACCGGCATGAGCCGCGACGCACTGGACACCCTGCTCGAGAAACTGATCGTGCCCTACGCCGCAGCGATCGAACAGCGCCGCCACCGCCAACGCGGCGGAAACCGACGCCCCGGCACCCGCGGCGGAGTCTTCCGCCAGAAGATCACCGACGGCGACCGGATCCTCGCCACCATCCTCTACCAACGCCGAATCTGCACGCTCGACACCCTCGCCGAACTGTTCGACATCTGCAAAAGCACCCTCTGGAACGCGATCAAAGACGTCCTGCCCGTCCTCGACAGCCACCACCCCGCCATCACCCCCGCCGACCACCGCTACGCCTCGGCCGCCGACCTCCTCGCCTCGACCGACACACCACCAGAGCATCCCGGCCCCGGAAAACCAGCATGTTGATTCTTGGCGGCCACGATGGACGATGCAGGTCTGCACCAGCGCCTGCGGCCAGACGTGGGAGACCGCGTCCGGCAGGTCGGAAAGCCCGTCACAGACGGCAGAAGGGGACCGTCGGCTGAGCGTTTTGACCAGGACCGGTGGGCGCTACCGCAGTTGATCGCGGCGGCGGGTCAGGTAGGCGGTCTCGGCGGTGTTGCCGGCCAGCTCGATGGCTTTGTCGTAGGCCGCGCGCGATTCATGACCGCGGCCCAGCCGGCGCAGCAGGTCGGCGCGGGTGGCGTGATAGGCGTGATAGCCGGGCAACCTGTGCTCAAGACGGTCGACGGCCGCCAGTGCCACCTCCGGACCGTCGAGTTCGGCGACCGCGATGGCCCTGTTGAGGGCGATGATCGGCGAGGGCTCTAGGCGGAGGAGCTGGTCGTAGAGGGCGAGGATCTGCGACCAGTCGGTGTCGCGTATGTCGCGGGCGGAGGTGTGCACGGCGTTGATCGCCGCGAGAATCTGGTAGCGGCCCGGAGCCACCCCGGCGGCGGCAGCGACGAGGCGCTCGCGCACCAGCCGATGGCCCTCGGCGATCAGCGCCGCGTCCCAGGCCCCACGGTCCTGCTCGTCGAGAGCGACCAGTTCGCCGCCGGCCGAGACCCGGGCGGGGCGGCGGGCCTCGATGAGGAGCATAAGCGCCAGCAGCCCGGCCACCTCACCGTCGTCCGGCAGGAGGGCACGGATCAGGCGAGTGAGCCGGATCGCCTCGGCGGTCAGGCCGGGACGTACCGGATCGGTGTCGGGGCCGGTCGCCAGGTAGCCCTCGTTGAACACCAGGTACAGGACGGCGAGTACGCCGGAGACACGCGTCGGCAGATCCTCGGCGGACGGCACCCGATAGGGGATGCGCGCCGCCCTGATCTTGGCCTTCGCGCGGGTGATCCGCTGCCCCATGGCACTCTCGGCCACCAGGAAGGCGCGGGCGATCTCGGGCACTGTCAGACCACCGACCATGCGCAGCGTCAGCGCCAAACGGGCTTCCATCGCGAGCGCCGGGTGACAGCAGGTGAAGATCAGCCGGAGCCGGTCGTCGTCGATGACGCCGACAGGCTCGGGCGGGTCGGCGTCGTACACCATCCGAGCCTCCTTGTGCTTGTCGTCGCGCTTGTTCTCGCGCCGGAGCCGGTCGATGGCCTTGCGGTTGGCGGTGGTGGTCAGCCACGCGCCGGGATTGGGCGGTACGCCGTCGGCCGGCCACCGCTCGACGGCGGTCGCGAACGCCTCGGCGGCCGCCTCTTCGGCGATGTCGAGGTCACCGAAGCGCCTGGTCAGGGCGGCGGTCACCCGGGCCCACTCCTCGCGGTGGGCCCGGGTGACCGCCTCCTCGACATCGCTCACAGGAACGGCCGCACCTCGATCTTCCGATCGCAGACCTTCGACGCCTCGGCGGCGAGCTTGAGCGCCACATCCAGATCGGGGGCCTCCCACACCCAGACGCCGGCGAGGTACTCCTTCGACTCCACGAAAGGCCCGTCGCTGATCACCGCCTGCTCGCCCCGGTTGTCGATGACCGTGGCCGTGTCGGTGTCCGCGAGTCCGCCCGCGAAGACCCAGTAGCCCTCGGCGATCAGTCGTTCGTTGAACGCGCTGATGGCAGGCTGCCTGTCGGTGCTGCCGGGATTGCTCTTGTCGTCGATCACGGAAACCAGGTACTGCATCTGAATCCTCCTGTGGTGCAAAGACAGCGTGGTCCGGTGGTCAGGGGACTTCAAGCCGTTGCCGCATGGCTCGGGCGCCCGGCCGGCCGGTAGACCTGGATCGTCACGCCCTTGGAGTCGACTCGCGACTCGACCAGGTCGAGCGTGCGATCCGGGCCCGCGTCGGGGAACAGCCGCGCGCCCTGGCCGACGACCACCGGGATGGTGATCAGAGTCATCTCGTCGACCAGATCGTTCTCCAGCAACCACCGGGTCAGGATGCCACTGCCGTGCACCTGCAGCTCGCCCCCCGGCTCGGCCTTCAGTTCTCGGAGGGCGTCCGCGACGTCTCCGGACAGGACGGTCGTGCCCGACCACACCGGATCGGTGAGCGTGCTCGACGCCACGTACTTGGGTCGTGTGTTCAACGCCTCCACGACGGACTCCCAGCCAGGGGCATCCCGGGCCGTAAGGGTCCCCCATGAACCGGCGAACAGCTCGTAGGTCCGTCGGCCGAACAGGAACGCGTCGGCGTGCCGGTAGGTCTGGTTGATGAACGCGTGGGTCTCGTTGTCGCCCTTCCCCAGAGCCCATCCGCCGCGCTCGAATCCGTTCCTGCGGTCCTCATCCGACGCGTGGCCGTTTCCCTGCATCACTCCATCGACGGTGACCTGGGTCATGGTCGTCAGCTTCATGGTCGCGGTTCCTTCACGTTGGCGCCGCCCCTTGTGGAGGGCCTCACCCCTGCTACGAACACCACCGCCCCGATCCGACACCGCCTCCCGGATTTCTTTGAAGAACTTCCTGAAGCCAATGCCCCCAGGCGACTGACCGACCCCAGCCGGCGCCCGGGTACGGCGCGTACCGCTTGCGACGATCTGCCGGCCTCAGGATTCGCGGACGCGAAGGTACGCGTCCAGGTCGGCGGCGCCCTTGAGCATGGCGCGGCCCCGGGCGGACAGGCGGGCCTGCCAGTCGCGCAGCGTCGACTCCAGCGGGGCGACGCCTCCGGCGGAGCGGACCTGGGCGATCAGCGGGGCGATCTGCTCGAGCAGGTAGCCGCCCCGTCTGAGCTGGTGGGCCAGCCGGACGTCCCGTACATCGGCCGCGCTGTAGATCCGGTAGCCCGTCTGCGGATCACGGCGCGGCCGGACCAGCCCGGCGTTCTCCCATTTGCGCAGAGTGGCAGGGCGCAGGCCGAGTCGCTTGGCCAGCGGGCCGATGAACGTGTCGCCGCGTTCCTGCGGTACGGGGGCCAGATCGCGGAGTGCGGCTTCGACGGCCTGGAGGGTGCGGCGGTCGTCGAGGAGCTGGCCGTGGCTCTCGTCGATGAGCCGCAGCGCGTCCTCGATGGCACCACGGTTGACCGCCTGCATGATCGACGTGGCCGTCTGGTGACCGTGCCCGCGTACGAGGGCGAGGAACGCCCGCAGGGCGTGCGCGTGCAGGGGCGTGTAGGTGCGGTAGCCGTGGGTGGTGCGCTCGGCGGCGGGCAGGATGCCGGCGTCCTCGTAGTTCCTGATCGCCTGGGTGGACAGGCCGTGCTCGCGCGCCAGGTCCACTGGCCTCATGGATGCACCACCGATTGAAGGTTCATGGCGTCTGACGGCGAATCTCGGCGGGAAAGTCTACACCGAATGTTCAACGATACCGTTGAGGGAATGGACATCAAGGACACGGCCCGGCCGCTGGACGGCGCGGGCGTCTCGGCGTTCCTGCGGTCGCTTCCCGCCAAGCCCCTGCTGCTCGGCCTGGGCGAGGCCAGGCACTTCGTGGGGGAGCTGGGGGAGGTGCGCAACGAGATCTTCCGGCACCTGGTCGAGCACGAGGGCTACCGGTCATTCGCCATCGAGAGCGACTGTCTCATGGGCCTCGTGGTGGACGACTACATCACGACGGGCGCCGGCACGCTCGACGACGTCATGGAACGCGGCTTCAGCCACGACTTCGGCACCTCCCCGGCCAACCGCGACCTCGTGCGGTGGATGCGGGCGTACAACGAAGAACATGACGAAAAGCTGCGGTTCTTCGGGTTCGACGGCCCGCTGGAGTATTGGGCGGCGAGCCCGCGCCAGGCGCTCACGGCCCTCTACGCCCTCCTCGACGGTCCACTGCCCCGCACTGTGGTGACCAGGGAGACCCTCGACGCGCTGCTCGGCCCGGACGACCGCTGGTCGAACGAGGCCACGGCGATGGATCCGTCCCAGTCGATCGGCCGGTCCGCCGACGCGCAGCGGCTGCGGCTCATCACCGACGACCTGGTGGCGCTGCTCGAAACGCAGGCGCCGCAGCTGAGCCCGGAGGCCAGGGCGCGGGCGGCGCTGTACGCGCGAACCGCCACCGGTCTGCTCCGCTACCACTACTGGATGGCCGACGCGTCCCCGGCGCGGTGGACCCGGCTGTCGGCCCTGCGGGCCGCGATGATGGCCGCCAACCTGCGTGCCGTCGCCGAGAACGGCCCGGCCCTGGTCTTCTCCTCCAACCTCCACCTGCAGCGGACCAAGAGCGTCATGCCCTTCGGTGACCAGCGGCTGGAGTGGTGGAGCGCAGGGGCGATCATCGGAACGCGGATGGGCGACCGGTACGCCTTCCTGGCCTCGGCCCTCGGCACGGCCGGCGACGACACCCCTTCCCCGGACACCATCGAGGGCATCCTGTCCACGCTTCCGTGGGACCACGCTCTCATCGACACCCGCCGCCTGGCCGAGACCATCACGAGGCCCGCCCCGCGCGTCTCCCGCGATTTCGCCTATTTCCCGCTGGATCCGGCGCAACTCGACATGATCGACGGCATCGTCTTCCTCAAGCAGGCCGTCAGGCTGCGCCCGCTGGGCTGACAGGCGTGCGTGGGAAGCCGACCCGCAGGCCGGCGTCGCCAGGCGACCGAGGAGCGGGGAGCGGGCCGTGCCGAGGACGTCGACGTCCTCGGCACGGCCCGTCGGCCACGCCACAGGTCAGCTGCCGCGCATGCGTCCCGATACGGCGCGGAACGCGACCGGGACGCGTCAAGTCAGGGGGCCAGCGCCGGCTACCTGCTCGCCGTGGCGGCGCTGCTGGTCATCGCCGACTGCGGCGGGGATGGCGTTGTCGATGAGGACGGCGGCGATGGCGGCGGCGGTGGGGAAGGCGTCGGTGTTGAGGACCCGGGTGCGGGCCGCGGCGCCGTCGATGAGCAGGGCGAGCTGCTCGCCGAGCTGTTCGGGGTCGGCGGCGCCGGCTTCGCGGGCGGTGTCGGCGAGCCGCGCGGCGACGGCTTTCTTGTAGTCGCGTGCGTACTGGGACGCGGGGTGCTGGGGGTCGTGGAGTTCGACGGCGGCGGCGATGTAGGGGCACAGGGGGGTGGTGGGGGGGACGTCGAAGGCGGCGAGGAGCCGTTCGCGGGGCGTGAGGTCGGTGCGGTCGAACACGCTGGACAGAACGGAGGGGTCGAACCGGCGCAGGTACTCGGCGACGATTTCGTCCTTGCTGGTGAAGTGCTGGTAGGCCGTGCGCTTGGACACCTCGGCCGCCGCGCAGAGCTCGTTCATGCCGGTGCGGTTGATGCCCTGCTCGCGGAACAGCTGCTGGGACGCACTGAGGATGCGCTCGCGGGCGCCCCGGCCGCGACGGCGGCCCTTGGGGCCCTTCTCCAACTCCGTCATGGGTCCATCGTACGCCGACTGGGTAACGACCGGTGTACATAGTTTGCGCCCCGGTCGCCCACCCCGTACGGTAAGCACACAGATCGGTGTACATAACACCGTCACCCCTGGTGCGCACGGCACCACCGACCCAAGGGAGCGACTATGGGAAAGCTCGACGGCAAGGTCGCGGTCATCACCGGCGGCACCAGCGGCATGGCGCTGGCCGGCGCGAAGCTGTTCGTCGATGAGGGAGCACACGTCTTCATCACCGGCCGCCGGCAGGAGGCCCTGGACGAGGCCGTGGAGCAGATCGGCCGCAACGTCACCGGCGCCCGGGGCGACGCTGCCGACCTGGACGACCTGGACCGCCTGTACGACACCGTCAAGCGGGAGAAGGGAAGCCTCGACGTGCTGTGGGCCAGCGCCGGAGGGGGCGAGCCCGCCCCGCTCGGCGAGATCACCGAGGCTCAGTTCGACACCTGGTTCGGGCTCAACGCCCGCGGCACCCTGTTCACCGTCCAGAAGGCCCTCCCGCTCTTCAACGACGGCGGCTCCATCCTCATGACCGGCTCCAACGCCTCCCTCGGCGCCTTCCCCGGCTGGAGCGTCTACGCCGGCAGCAAGGCCGTCCAGCAGGCATGGGCCCGCGTCTGGCTCAACGAGCTCAAGGACCGCCGCATCCGCGTCAACGTCCTGACCCCCGGCCAGGTCGCCACTGCCAAGCAGGAAGAACTCTTCGACGAGGCCACCAAGCGCCAGTTCGAGTCCCTCATTCCCCGCGGCCAGATGGGCCGCCCCGACGAAATCGCCAACGTCGCCCTCTTCCTCGCCTCCGACGACTCCAGCTACGTCAACGGCATGGAACTCGTCGCCGACGGCGGCACCACCGCCATCTGAACCGAACAGGACATGTCATGAGCAACATCAGCATCATCGGCACCGGGAACATGGCCCGTACCATCGGCGCGCGGGCGCTAGCGGGCGGCAACACCGTCGAGGTCATGGGCCGCGATCAGTCCAAGGCCGATGGCCTGGCCAAGGCTCTCGGCGGCGGCGCCACGACGGGAGAATGGGGCACCGCCCCGACGGGGGACATCGTCATCGTGGCCCTGTTGTACAACAGTGTCGTGCCGGTCGTCGCCCAATACGGAGACGCTCTCGCGGGCAAGGTCATCGTCGACATCAGCAATCCCTTCAATTCCACGTTCGACGGGCTAGCCCACCGCGAGGAGACCTCGATCGCGCAGGAAGTCGCCAAGGCGGCCCCGGCCAGCGCCAGCGTGGTGAAGGCGTTCAACACCGTCTTCCGTCATGTCCTGGAGAAGGGGCGGCCCGACGTCTTCATCGCCGGCGACAATGCGCAGGCCAAGGCAAGTGTGGAGGCGTTCATCGAGAGCCTCGGGCTGCGCCCGCTGGACGTCGGCGGCCTGAAAATGGCGCACTGGCTGGAAGGAGCGGGCGTGGTCACCGTGGGCCTCGCCAACCACGGGGTGGGGAACTTGGACTTCGCCCTCAGCATCACCGAACTTGCCGTCTGAGCAAACGGTTGACGGATCAGGGGTCCTGGCCGGGGTCCGGGGCCTTCCGGCCGCGCGGCCCCGCGACCGTGGCGTGTAGCCGCGTTTCCGCGACCTTTCGCGCCTCCGACACCTGCCTGGCCGGCACCGACACCCCGGGCAGCAGCACCCGGTGACGGCGCAGCCAACCCACCGCCTGGTTGAACAGCGCCACCGGCCCCTCGGCATGCGTCCAGGCCCGCCCGCGCAGGAAGGTGCGGAACCGCCGCGACCACTGTCACCTGTGCTGGACCCCATGATCACCGGCTTAGCGTTGACCGCTGTACCGACGTTCCCCGAGGCCGTATGTGGTCGATGACGTCTGGCGTGAGGTGCGCGTCGACGACGGGGCTAGAGGTCTGCGCCACGTGGCCGGGTCGGCGAGGCATCGGGCGGCTCTGCTCGGCCCGATGACGAAGTCGTCCGGCGCGCCCGCCGGCTGAGCGCGCCCGTCCGGCTCGGCCCGGTCGCCGGAGCGAGCCGGACGGAGCCGGACGGGCGTCGATCAGGCGCCGACGTAGGCCGCGAGGTGCTCGCCGGTGAGGGTGGAACGGGCGGCGACGAGGTCGGCGGGTGTGCCCTCGAAGACGATCCGGCCGCCGTCGTGACCGGCGCCGGGGCCGAGGTCGATGATCCAGTCGGCGTGCGCCATGACCGCCTGATGGTGCTCGATGACGATCACCGACTTGCCCGAGTCGACGAGCCGGTCGAGCAGGCCGAGCAGTTGCTCGACGTCAGCGAGGTGGAGCCCGGTGGTCGGCTCGTCCAGGACGTACAGCCCGCCCTTCTCGGCCATGTGGGTGGCCAGCTTGAGACGCTGCCGCTCGCCGCCGGACAGTGTCGTCAGCGGCTGGCCGATGACGAGGTAGCCGAGCCCGACGTCGGCGAGCCGGTCGAGGATGGCGTGTGCGGCCGGTGTGCGCGCCTCGCCCGTGCCGAAGAACTCCCTGGCCTCGGCGACCGACATCGCGAGCACCTCGCTGATGTCGCGGCCGCCGAAGTGGTACTCCAGCACCGCCGCCTGGAACCGCTTGCCCTCGCACTCCTCGCAGGTGGTGGCGACGCCGGCCATGATCGCCAGGTCGGTGTAGATGACGCCGGCGCCGTTGCAGTTCGGGCAGGCACCCTCGGAGTTGGCGCTGAACAGCGCCGGCTTCACGCCGTTGGCCTTCGCGAACGCCTTGCGGATCGGGTCGAGCAGTCCGGTGTAGGTCGCCGGGTTGCTCCGGCGTGAACCACGGATCGCGCTCTGGTCGATCGAGACCACGCCCGCCCCGGCGGGGATCGACTCGTGCACGAGCGAGCTCTTGCCGGAGCCGGCGACGCCGGTGATGACGGTGAGCACCCCGAGCGGGATGTCGACGTCGACGTCGCGGAGGTTGTTCGCCGTCGCTCCGCGGATCTTCAGGGTGTCGGTGGGCTTCCGCACCGTGTCCTTGAGGGCGGCCCGGTCGTCGTAGTGGCGGCCGGTGATGGTGTCGCTGGCCCGCAGCTCATCGACGGTGCCCTGGAAGCAGACGGTGCCGCCCCCCGTACCGGCGCCGGGCCCGAGGTCGACGATGTGGTCGGCGATCGCGATGACCTCGGGCTTGTGCTCCACGACGAGCACCGTGTTGCCCTTGTCCCGCAGCCGGAGCAGCAGTTCGTTCATCCGCTGGATGTCGTGGGGGTGCAGGCCGGCGGTGGGCTCGTCGAAGACGTAGGTCACGTCGGTGAGTGAGGAGCCGAGGTGGCGGATCATCTTGACGCGCTGGGCCTCGCCGCCCGACAGCGTCCCCGACGCCCGGTCGAGCGAGAGGTAGCCCAGGCCGATCTCGACGAACGAGTCGAGGGTCTCCCGCAGGGAGGTCAGCAGCGGAGCCACCGACGGCTCGTCGAGGCCGTGGACCCATTCGGCCAGGTCGCTGATCTGCATCGCGCAGGCCTCGGCGATGTTGACGCCCTTGATCCGCGAGGACCGGGCCGTCTCGCTGAGCCGGGAGCCGCCGCACTCGGGGCAGGCGGTGAAGGTGACCGCCCGGTCCACGAACGCCCGGATGTGCGGCTGCATCGCCTCCTTGTCCTTGGACAGGATCGACTTCTGGACCCGGGGGATCAGCCCCTCGTAGGTCATGTTGACGCCTTCCATCTTGATCCGGGTCTGCTCCCGGTAGAGGAAGTCGTGCAGCTCTTTCTTGGTGTAGTCGCGGATCGGCTTGTCCGGGTCGAGGTAGCCCGAGGCGGTGAAGAGCTTGTAGCTCCAGCCGCCGGCCTTGTAGCCCGGGACGGTGATCGCGCCCTCGTTGAGCGACTTGGAATCGTCGAAGAGCTCGGACAGGTCGATGTCGGAGACCTTGCCCCGTCCTTCGCAGCGTGGGCACATGCCGCCGGTGATGGTGAAGCTGCGGTCCTCCTTCCCGTCTTTTCCGGAGCGCTCGGAGGTGACCGAGGCCGTTCCGCTGACCGACGCGACGTTGAACGAGAACGCCTGCGGCGAGCCGATGTGCGGCTTCCCGAGCCGGCTGTACAGGATGCGCAGCAGCGCGTAGGCGTCGGTCGCGGTGCCGACCGTGGAGCGGGGATCGGTGCCCATCCGCTGCTGGTCGACGATGATCGCGGTCGTGATCCCGTCGAGTACGTCGACGTCGGGCCGCGCCAGCGTCGGCATGAAGTACTGCACGAAGGAGCTGTAGGTCTCGTTGATCAGCCGCTGCGACTCCGCGGCGATCGTGCCGAACACCAGCGAGCTCTTGCCCGAGCCGGACACGCCGGTGAACACCGTCAGCCGGCGCTTCGGGATCTCGACGCTGATGTCCTTGAGGTTGTTCACGCGCGCGCCGTGCACCCGGATCAGGTCGTGGCTGTCGGCCACGTGGGACGCAGGCGCCTGTGTGTCCGTCCTCGTGGCAATGCTCATCGTGTCTCCATCCATCGGGCGGGCCGCCTCCGGGGTCGCCGTCGGCGTCGCCTGGCTCAGTCTGACCGGCTTCGAGTCGTAGGTTCGGTTCTGTCCTTGCCGGCGTGGTCGCGGCGATGGCCACCGCCGGCCGGGCCGGGGCGGCGCCCGTACGGCCGACGCCGACGCACGCGACCGAGCATCCCACGCGGTCTCGTCGGGAAGGAGGTGAGCGCGGCCACGCGGCGCGCCCGGCCGAGGCGTCAGACCAACCAGCGGCCGTCGCGCATCAGTTCGCGGTCGTCCAGTTCGTTCTCCTCGCGCCACGCCTGGATCCGGCGCGGGAGGACGCGGAACCAGCGGTACGGCGTGGTCAGCGTACGTGGGTCGAAGCCGGTGCGGGCGGCGAACCGGTCACCCCGCTCCTGCGGCAGCGCGTCGAGCTCGAGGATCTCGACCTCGCCCTCGATCATGGACACGTCGCGGGTGGGGCCCAGCCCCAGCCGAGTGGACCGGGCGGCGGCCAGGTTCCTTCCGGTCCGGCTGTCCGTCGGCGTGGCGAGCAGCAGCGCCTCGCCGTCCCAGTCGAAGGACAGCGGAACGAGATACGGGGCACCGTCCGCGGAGGCACTGGCCACCCAGATGTCCGTGTCGTTGGCGAGCCGGTGCTCGGTGTCGCGACGACGTTGGGCGCGGGAGCGAGGGTCGGCAGTCATGGGTCCTGAGATAGGTCGGGGACGTTGCGGTCGGGAACGGTGGACGTGGCCGTGCGGCCGCCACCGGCGTCGGGCGCCGGCTCCGTCACGGCGCCCTCCATGCCGGCATGACCGGTACGGAGGGCGGTGGCTCAGCGGATCTCGTTGATGCGGATCATGTTGCCCGCGGGGTCGCGGAAGGCGCAGTCACGGATCCCGTACGGCTGCTCGGTCGGCTCCTGGACGACCTCGGCGTCACCGGCCTGGAGCCGCTCGAACGTGCCGTCGAGGTCGTCCGTGGCCAGGACGATGATGCCGTAGGTCCCCTTGGCCATCATCTCGCTGATCGTGCGGCGCTCGTCCTCGGTGATGCCGGGGTCGGCGGCCGGCGGGTGCAGCACGATGGACGTGCCGGCCTGGCCCTTGGGGCCCACCGTGATCCAGCGCATCGTGCCGTGGCCGACGTCGTTGCGGACCTCGAAGCCGAGCGTGTCGCGGTAGAAGGCCAGGGAGGCGTCCGGGTCATCGTGAGGCAGGAAGGTGTTGTGAATCGTGAGGTCCATGGCCGTAAGGCTAGGTGCGGTCGGCGACCCCGCGCTTCTCGATTCCTGATCGGTCTGGTCACCTGGTACGAGGCGTAGGAGGGGGTCACCGCGGTCGTACGCGCCGGTCGAAGGAGGTGGCCATCGGATGACAAGATGGTCCGCCGATGGCTGAAGACGAATCTCAGGGGACGGCGCCGAGCCCCGACCGGATCCGCGGAGGCGGCGTGCCGGCCCGGCCGGCGTCGGCCGCCGGGGGCGCGCTGCGCGACTGGGGGAGTCCGGGCCTGCCGTCGGCGTATGACCCGGAGCGCGACCCGTACCGCGTCTATCTGGACCGGCTGGACAGCGAGCAGTCGCGGCGGACGATGCGCGGCTGTCTTGACCGTATCGCCCGGATCGTCGCCATGGACGAGAACGTGACCGGGGCCGGGCGCCCGTGGTGGTTGCTCCGCTATGAGCACACGACGCGTATCCGCGCCGAACTGCGCGCCAGAACGGGGGAGGACGGGCGGCCGGCCTACTCCCCGTCCTCGATCAACAAGCATCTCGTCGCGCTGCGGCAGGTGCTGCGCGAGTGCTGGCGGCTGGGGCTGATGACGGCCGAGGACTACCAGCGCGCCGTGGACCTGAAGTCGGTGGAGGGGAGCAGGCTGCCGAGCGGCCACCACATCCCGGACCGTTCCCTGGCCGCCGCCCTGGCCGTGTGCGACGCCGATCCCTCGCCCGCCGGGCGGCGGGACGCGGCACTGCTCGCCGCGCTGTACACCACCGGCGCCCGGCGGGGGGAGATCGCCGGGCTGGCGGTCGGCGACTATGACCCGGCGGAGCGATCCCTGCGGGTTCGCGGCAAGCGCGACAAGGAGCGGCTGGTCTTCGTGACGGTCGAGGCGGCCGCGCGGCTGGACGCGTGGATCGCCGTTCGCGGCCGCGGGCCGGGGGCGCTGTTCCCGCCGATCAGCAGGATGGGCCGGTGCCGGATCCGCGATGGGGCCCTGGCCCATCCCACGGGGCAGGCGATCGCCGGCATTCTCGCCCGCCGGCTGGCGGAGGCGGGCGTCCCGTCGCACACGCCCCACGACTTCCGGCGGACCTTCATCGGCGAACTGCTCGACGCCGGAGTCGACCTGGCCACGGCGCAGCAACTCGTCGGTCACGCCTCACCGGCCACGACGGCACGCTATGACCGCCGTCCCGAGCGGCAGCGCCGGGACGCCGTCGACCGGCTTCGCCTGCCCTGATCGGCAGCGACACGCCGGGTGCCCGCCGAAGGGATCCGGGGGAGTCACAGCCCGTGTGAGGCCGGAGGCGCGACTACTCCACCGACGTGTGCGCCGTGCCTTCGGCGTGGACGCGCTGGGTGAGGAAGAGAGCCGCACGGTCCAGTGCCTCGTCGGCCTCGTCCAGGAGGCCGGCGAACGACTGGAACACGTGCGGCACGTCGGCGGTGACGTCCAGGATGACGTCCACTCCGGCTTCTCTCGCACGCGCGGCCAGGCGCGTGGAGTCGTCCAGGAGGATCTCGTTGGTGCCGACCTGGATCAGTATCGGGGGGAAGCCGGTCAGGTCGGCGAGGACGGCCGGGCTGAGCAGGGGCTGGTGCGGGTCGGCTCCCGCGAGGTACATGGCCCCGGTGTGTTCGACGGCCGCGCGGGTGAAGATCGGGTCGATGCCCTCCTTCGTGTTCATGCTCTCGCCCGTACGGGTGGCGTCGAGGCCCGGGGAGAACGCCACGAGGGCGGCGGGGAGCGGAAGGCCCGCGTCGCGGGCGGCGAGGCAGGTGGTGACGGCGAGGCCGCCGCCGGCGGAGTCACCGGCGAACGCGATGGCCGAGGGATCTGCGCCGCTGTCGAGGAGGGCGCGGTAGGCGCTCAGGGTGTCCTCGATCGCGGCCGGGAACGGATGCTCGGGGGCGAGCCGGTAGTCCACCGAGTAGGCCCCGAAGCCGGTCTTGGCCACCAGGTGCCCCGTGAGCGACAGGGCGGTCTCGGGGGAGCCGAACACCCACCCGCCGCCGTGGAAGTACAGGATCGTCCCGGCGCGCGGCCCATCGCTCGGCTCGACCCGCAGCGCGGGGCGGCTCCCGAGCGTCGTCTGCGCGGTGCGGATGTCCCGGGGCACGAGCATCTGCGCCATCAGCGCCTTGAACCCGGTGCGGAGCGCCTCGACCGACCTGGGGCCATCAGGACGCGGCTGCCGCATCATCGCGTCGACCTTGGCGCGCTGTTCCCTGCTCATGGGTATGCTCTCCTCAAAGTAGCTTCCAGAGCACTATATGCCAAGGAATATAAGTTGAGTGACGCGGCCGACCTGCTGAACCTCTTCGCCGACCTGGTCCGATGCGAGACGCGCCTGTACAACGCCCTCAACGACCGCCTCCGGGAACGGCACGGGATCGTCACGTCACAGTTCGAGGCCCTGCGCTACCTGCGCGACCACCCGGGGTCCCGCGTGGCGGACCTCGCCGCCGAGTTCGCCATCGGCATCGGGGCGACCAGCAAGAGCATCGACCGTCTGGAGAGGCAGGGATGGGCCGTGCGTCAGCCGAATCCATCCGATCGCCGGTCCTCGCTGCTGGCCCTGACCCCCGACGGATCGCAACTCGTCGACGCGGCGGAGGCGACCGTCGCCGATGTGCTCGCCGAGCTGATCGGAGGCGCTCTCGACCATGCCGCGGTGACGACCGCCGCCCAGGCCTTCTCGAAGCTGCGCTCCGTACTCGAACGCGACCAGATCGGCACGCCCACGGGCTGACGATCTCGTGGCGTGCGGTCGGCGGCGTCCTCGGTCATCGGTCCTTCGCCGCCCGGCCGGCGGGATCTGCCGCGGCCGGGTACCGGTGGCGGGTCACGGCCATGCGGGACAGGACGATCGAGGCGGCCGTGACACCGGCCCACAGCGGTGCCATGAGGATGTGCAGGATCCCGAGCCAGGCGACCGCGGAGAGGCGGTAGAGGGCCGCCTGCGCGGCCAGGCTCGCGAAGCTCACCACGGAGATGACCAGGGTCGTCCGCGTATAGAAACGGTGGAGCGGCCGGTGCGAGCGCCAGTCCGGCGGGCCGCCCACGATCCGGTTCGCGACCAAGCCGGCCAGGGGGCGGCCGGCGAGGACGGACAGGAGGCAGGCCGCCGTCGCGGCGGCCGGAAGCAGCATCGGGAGGAGGAAGAACCCTCTCGCCTGCCCGGTGCCCGCCGCCGTCGCGGCGCAGAGCAGGGCGAGGAGCGCACCGAGCACCGCGTGTTTGACCTGCCGCCGGGCGCGCAGCCGCCAGCCGAGGACGAGGAGACCGGCGGCGACGGTCGCGATCAGGGCCGCCCGCAGTCCGCCGATGCCGTCGGCCACGACGAACACGAGGGTGGGGGCCGCCGTCGTCACCAGTGAGGAGACGCGGCCGCCCCGCCTGAGCGCCGCCGTCGCCGCCGCGCGCACGGCGGTGTCGTGCCGGGCCGGGGGTGACCCCGCGTCGGGGTGGTGATGGTTCTGTGACCGGGGCTCACTGGGCGAGGTCCTCATGACCGCCCTCGCGTCGGGGCGGCGTGCCGTCCGGAACCGGCAGGATCCGCCGCCGTGTGCGGCCTCCGGGCCTGCTCGTCGGCGCGATCCAGGGCGCGGAGCGCGAGCAGGCCGCCGATGCCGGGGACCACGGCGCACACCGCGATCCCGGTGGTCCGGCGCGGGTCGCGCCAGGTGGCGAAGACGCCGAAGAGCCAGGCGATGCCGTGCACGGGGCCGAAGATCGCGGCGATCTCCTGAACGTGCACGGTCGCCAGGTTGCCGAGCAGGACGGCGAGACTGACCAGTTCGACGGTCGCGGAGACGCGCAGCGGCCTGCGGGTGTGCCGTGACGTCGGTGTCGGGGGCGCGGTGATGGGGTCACACTCCTGTGGTGGAGCCGGGGCGGACGATCATCAGCACGGTGACCGTGGCCCACAGCAGGTTGAAGGTGCCGGTCAGCATGGCCAGCCGCTTGATCAGCGCGGGCTCGACGCCCGTCGCCGTCGCGGCGCTCATACCGTCGCCGGACAGGCCGGCGATGACGGTCTCCTGGGCCGGGAGCACCAGCAGCGCCAGCACGAGGGCGGCGGCGCCGGTCAGGATGATGGAGACGATCAGCCAGGGAGTGCCGAGGACGTGCAGGCTCCCGGCGGTCGCGAACCCGAAGACGGGAACGGCGAGGCCGACGACGGCGTAGACGCGGCAGATGCGGTGCAGCAGCCGCACGGCGGCGGTCGCCTCGGCCCCGCCGGACGCGCCGGCGGCCCTGCGGGCCGCGGCGGGGAACATGCTGCCCGCGACGGTGACCGGGCCTACGGCGATGACCGCCGCGAGTACGTGGAGGATGAGGAGGATCTTCGTCATCGCCGGGGTGTGCTTTCGGTCTGAGGGAGGGAACGGGGTCAGGCGCTCATCGGGACGGGCCCGAGGTCACGCCACACGACACCGCGGCGCTCGTGCTCGAACAGCCGCTCGACGGCCAGCGCGACCTTCGGCCCCACCTCCCGTTCCAGCAGGTACAGCCCCAGGTCCAGGCCGGAGGTGACACCCCCGGAGGTGACCAGGTCACCGTCGTCGACGACCCGGGCCCGGATGACGTCGACGCCGCTCGCGCCGAGCACGTCCAGACCCTGGTGATGGGTGATGGCCTTGCGCCCGCCGATGAGCCCGGCCATCGAGAGGATCAGCGAGCCGCCGCACACCGTGGCCACCGTGGTGTCGGGCGCGGCCATGGCCTTGCCCAGCAGGGCCGGGAGTCCGGTGGTCAGGGTGCGGCCGAGGACGGCGGGGATCGTGTCCTCCGCATCCTCGCCGGTGGGGTCGCCCTGGCCTGCGGGGAGTGATCGGCCGGCCGCGCCGGGGACGACGATCAGATCCGCGCGGTCGGGGTCCAGGGAGGCGGCGGCCGTCAGGGAGATGGCAGGGATCCCGCTCTGGACCTCCCTGGGCCCCTCGGCGGCGACCAGTTCGGCGTTCACCCGGTCGGTGAACATCCCGGCGGCGCTGAACACCTCGAACGGTGCGATGACATCCAGCGGGTCAAAGCCATCGAAAAGGACGAATTGGGCAAGCATCGATGTCTCGTCTCTGTCGTTCCGTCACTGCCGCGCTCACGCTAGGAGAGCCGACGTGCGCGGACCACAGGCTGGATCGACATATTCCAACAGATTCTCGCCAACTCGCTGATCTGCACATTCGACTTCATAGCCACTCGTAGCGCACGCCTGCGCTCTGGCCGGAATCCGGCGTACGCTGCGCTCGTGCATACGGTGGCGATCCTGGTGCTGGATCAGACGGTGGTCTTCGACATGGCCATTCCGGTGGAGGTGTTCGGCCGGGTCCGCCTGCCGGACGGGCGCCGTCCGTATCGGGTGCAGGCCTGCGGCGCGCAGCCACACGTGCCGACCGAGACCTTCACCATCCACCCGCCGTGGGGCCTGGAGGCGCTCGCGGACGCCGACACGATCATCGTGCCCGGCTGCGGCGAGACCGCCGGACCGCCACCGGCCGACGTCCTGGAGGCACTGCGCGACGCGGCCGCGCGCGGTACGCGCATCGCCTCGATCTGCGGCGGCGCCTTCATCCTGGCCGCCACGGGCCTGCTGGACGGTCTGGCCGCGACCACACACTGGACCGCCGCGCAGCGTTTCGCCGAAATGTTCCCCAAGGTCGAGGTGCGGCCCGACGTGCTCTACGTGGACAACGGGCAGTTGCTCACCTCGGCCGGCGCGTCAGCGGGCCTGGACCTGTGCCTGCACATGGTCCGCCGCGACCTGGGCTCGGCCGTCGCGGCCGACGCCGCACGCCTGGCCGTCACGCCGCTGGAACGCGAGGGCGGCCAGGCCCAGTACATCGTCCACGAGCGTCATCCGGTGCCCCGCGGCTCGCTGCTCGAACCGACACTGGCCTGGATCGAGGACCACCTGGGGGAGGACCTCACCCTGGAGGCCATGGCCGCCCGCTGCGGCATGAGCACCCGTACCTTCAGCCGCCGCTTCCGCGAGCACACCGGCACCACGCCCCTGCAGTGGCTGCTGCGGGCCCGGGTCAGGCGGGCGCAGTACCTGCTCGAGCACACCGACCACTCCGTCGAGCGGATCGCCGCCCAGGCCGGCTTCGGATCCGCGACGGCCTTCCGCGAGCGCTTCAAGCGCGTCGCCGGCACCACCCCGCAGGCCTATCGGGCCGCCTTCCGCGGCTCCCGCTGAACGACCACGGGGTCGGGGAACCTGCGGACAGCCGTTGGCGCTGAGGATGTCTTGTGGTGAGTGCGCCGTCTACCTCGATCGTGGCTTCTCCGGCACCACGCGCCGTAACCGCAACGGGCTCGACCAGGCGCCGGCCGCTACGGATCAGGTTCAGCTCGTCGTGATCGATCGCGTACGCCTGCACGCCGAGCCGGCGATCTGCTTTTGCATGCCGCGCCTCCTGTCAGGTTTCGATGAACTCGGAGGCGGTGTGGAGCACGGCGTTCAGCAAGCCGGGGAAACAGGCGTCCAGGTCGTCACGGCGCAGGCTGAGGATGCGCTGGGAACCGCGCACCCTGACCTGGATCACCCCGGATTCGCGCAGCACCCGCTGATGGTGGGAGAACGTGGACCGGCTGATCGTCAGGCCGGCCGTCTGCTGCAGCCGGGTGCACGACGATTCCCCCACCCGGTTCAGGGCGCGCACCATCAGCAACCGCGCAGGGTCGGCCAAGGCCGCCAGAACCTTCGGTAGTCGCAGGTCGGCCGTTGCGGGGTGAGCCTCATCGATCAGCACGATGCTCCCTTAGGGCGTCGTTCTGCCATCAAGTCGACGACTATCGTACTGTTCGATATCCATCGACGTATTCGTTGACTGTCGAATCGAGGTCATGACATGGACGACAGCAAGGTGGCATTGGTCACTGGAGGTTCTCGGGGGATCGGCGCGGCCATCGTGCGCCGACTGGCGGCCGATGGCATGCGGGTGGCCTTCACCTACGCCACCAAGCGGGACCGAGCCGAGCAGGTCGTCAACGAGGTGAACGCCCATCAGGGCCACGTGCTGTGCCTGGAGGCCGATGCGGCCGATCCCGCCGTCATCGCCGGGGTGGTGGAGCACACCATGGACAGATGGGGACGGCTCGATGTCGTGGTGGCCAACGCGGGCGTGGCCCGTGCGGGAGGCATCGACACCCTTCCCGCCGAGGAGATCGATCAGATGATCGACGTGAACGTGCGCGGGGTCGTGCACACCATCCGAGCGGTCCTGCCCCACCTCCGCGACGGCGGCCGCATCGTGACGATCGGCAGCGTGAACGCCGAGCGGGCCCCCTTCGCCGGGGCGGCTGCCTATGCGATGACCAAGGCGGCCGTCGCCGGCCTGGTCCGCGGCCTGGCCCGAGATCTGGGACCCCGCCGCATCACGGTGAACAACGTCCAACCCGGCCCCACCGCCAATGACAGCATGACCGTGGACGGTCCCGCCGCCCAGGCCATGACCAAATGGTTGGCACTGCCCAGGATCGGGACGCCGGAAGAGGTCTCGGCGCTGGTCTCCTACCTCGCCGGCCCGGAGGCCGCCTTCGTCACCGGCACCAGCCTCACCATCGACGGCGGCTTCGCCGCCTAGCCGACACCGTTTCGACGACGGCGGCGCTCATCTCGGCGCTACCGGCCGCCAGGTGACGGTGAGGGTCAGCGCCCTGCGGAGCCGTCAGCGCACACGGCGCAGCGCCTCGCCGATGACCGCCACGCCGTCGTCGATGGCGGTGGGGGCGCTCGCGGCGTAGCCGAGGACGAGTCCTGGGCGGCCGGGCCTTTGCCGGTGCCAGGAGAGCGGCTGTACCTTCACCCCGCGTGCGAGCGACGCGGCGGCGAGGTCGACGTCGCTGAACCCGGTGTCGAAGGTGATCGTCAGGTGCAGGCCCGCTGCGGCGCCGTGCACCGTCGCCTCCGGTAGCCGGGCTCTGATCGCGTCGATCATGGCGTTCCGGCGACGGCGGTGGCGTCTGCGCAGCAGTCGCAGATGGCGTTCCATCTCCCCTGACTCCATCAGGCGGGCCAGCACCAGTTGCGGCAGTACGGCGTTGCCGAGGTCGGCGAACCGCTTGGCGGCCACGACGGCGTCGCGGTACCTCGGCGGCGCGAGGAACCAGCCGATCCTCAGCGCCGGAGCCAGCAGCTTGGACACGCTCCCGGCGTAGCAGACGCGCTCGCCGAGCGTCGAGCGCAGCGCCGGAACCGGAGGCCGGTCATACCGGTGCTCGGCGTCGTAGTCGTCCTCGATGATCAGGCCGCCCTCATCGACCCATCGCATCAGTTCGCGGCGCCGATCGCCACCGAGCACCACGCCGGTCGGGAACTGGTGCGCAGGAGTGAGCAGGACGGCCGGTGCGCCTGTCGCGCGCAGTGCGCCGACATCCATCCCGTCGGCATCGACTGACACCGGTGGGGTGGCCAGCCGCCGGTTGTGCAGGTGCTGGCGGGCGCCCAGCGATCCGGGATCCTCCACCGCCACTTCGCCGATCCCGGCCTCGGCGAGCACCTCCCCGAGCAGTCCGAACGCTTGGGCCGTGCCGGCGGTGATGATCACCTCTGCCGGGTCGACGAGGATCCCGCGATTGCGGGCCAGCCAGTCCGCCACGGCGGCGCGCAACGCCGGCGATCCTCGTGGGTCTCCGTACCCGAGAGCGGTGGATTCCAGGTCGGCGAGCAATGAGCGTTCGGCACGCAGCCATGCGGCCCGCGGGAAGGCGGCCAGGTCGGGCACGCCCGGTGACAGGTCGATCCGTGCCGGGGCGGCTCGCAGCGAGTCGAAGACCTCGACGCCGGGCGACGTCGTGAACACCGCGTCCGTCGGCACGGCGCCCCCCGGAACGGGCCGCGGGCGCGCCGATGGCGTCCGGCCCGGAGCGCCGACGACGATCGTCCCGCTCCGGCCGCGCCCCGCGACGTAGCCTTCTTCGTTCAGACGCTGGTAGGCCTCGGTGACGACGCCGCGGGACACGCCCAGATCCCGCGCGAGCTGCCGGCTCGCGGGCAACCTGCTTCCCACGGTCAGGCGGCCGTCGCAGATCGCCGACCGGAACCGGTCGGCGAGCCATTCGGACAGCCCGCCGGCCCGCGCGTCCTCGACGCTCAGCTGAAGGAAATCGGAGCCGGCCGTTATGGACCCCCCGAAGGAGTCTTCTTTGGACCTGTCCATCGAGCCATTGTGGCGGCAGAGTTCCGGTCACGAGAACGGCCATCACCGGAACCCATCAGGAGATCCCTCATGAGCATCGCGTTCCTGGTGACCACGCTCATCGTGGTCGCCACGCCCGGCACCGGGGCGATCTACACGTTGTCGGCGGGACTGTCGCACGGCCGTCGTGCGAGCGTCGTCGCCGCGATCGGATGCACGCTGGGCACGGTTCCCCACATGGTGGCGGCGATCACCGGCGTGGCGGCGCTACTGCACACGAGCCAGACGGCGTTCCAGCTCGTCAAGTACCTCGGGGTGGCCTACCTGCTGTCCATGGCGTGGGCCACGCTGAAGGCCACGGATCCGATCCTCTCCAAGGAGGAGACCGCGCCGCGCCCGGCGGGACGCGTGATCGCCTCCGGCGTCCTGATCAATCTCCTCAACCCCAAGCTGACGATCTTCTTCTTCGCCTTCCTGCCGCAGTTCGTCGATGCCGGCCGGCCGGGCCACGTGCTGCGGATGCTGGAGCTGAGCGCCGTCTTCATGCTGGTGACGCTCGCGGTCTTCGCCGCTTACGGTGTCTTCGCCGCCTCGGTACGGGACCACGTGGCCGCGCGGCCGCGGCTGATGGCCTGGTTGCGCAGGGGCTTCGCCGGGTCCTTCGTCGCCCTCGGCGCCAAGCTCGCCCTCGCCGCCAGATGACCGCCGACCCCACCACGGACTCGCTCATGTACTTCCAGCATTCGGACGAGATCTGGTCCGATCACCCCCAACTCGTCGCCGGCGTGCTGACGGCGACGCGGATCACCGCCGACGCGGTCGTCGAGCCTCGGATCGAGGCGTTCACCATGCTCGCCAAGGCGCGGCTCGCAGGAGGCACGGAGGCCGACCTGCCCGAGATCCAGGCCTGGCGGCGCGCTTTCTCGACGATGGGACTCAAGCCCACGCGGTATCGATGCGCCTCGGAGTCGCTGCTGCGACGCTTCCGCAAAGACGGCGCCCTGCCACGCATCCACCCGTTGGTCGACCTCTGCAACGCCGTCTCGCTCGCCTTCGCGATCCCGGTCGCCGCGCTGGACGTCGCCAGGATCTCCGGCCACCTCGAAGTCCGGCACGCGGCCGGTGACGAGAGCTACCTGACACTGTCGGGCGAGCCGGAGAGCCCGGAGCCGGGAGAGGTGACCTTCGTCGACGCCGCCGGGCACGCGCACGCCCGGCGATGGACGAACCGGCAGAGCGGTCATTCGGCCGTTCGCGCCACGACCCGTACAGTCCTGATCGTCACGGAGGCGATGCATGCCTCGGCGGCCAAGGACGTCCCGGACCTCATCGCCACACTGGCGGAGGCGCTGAGCAGCGTCTGGCCGACCACGGTGCGGACCGCGACGTTGAGCCGCTCCGCGCCGCGCTTCGACCTTCCCGTCCAGCCGAGCGGGACCGAGGACGAGACGCCACGCTGACCGGCCCGCACCGTGCGCCGGGGCACGGTGACCTGACCGGCCGTTCGGTCACCGCTCGAGGGCCGAGGGCGAGCGGCGGTGGCGCCGGTAGTGACGCGCTGCGCGGACCCGGTTGCCGCAGGCGGTGGAGCACCACTCACGGCGCGGGTGGTCCTTGCGGAAGTACAGGACGCATCCGGGGGCCAGGCAGGCGCGCAGCCGCAGCCGGTCGGGGCGGCCGAACAGGTCGACGGCCTCTTCGGCGATGGCCGACACCGCCGCGGCGGGCGCCCGGCCGCCGGCGCGGATGAGGCGGGCGGGCGTTCCGCCGGGCGTCCACGTCAGCGCCGCCCACCGGGGCACCGCACCGGCGGCCTCGTTGACGACGGCGACGGCCGCCTCCAGGTCCCGGATCGGGGCCTTCGCGGCCGGCCGGGGGTCGCCGGTGGCCTCGGACGCGAGCCGCCGCAGGGCGTCGCGCAGCCGGAGCAGCCGCCGCGTCAGGTCCCCGGCGTCCTCCGCGGTCAGGTCGTCGAGGTCGGACGCGGTCATCGGCTCGAGGCGGGGGAGGACGGCCCGCAGCCACGCCGCGGTGCCGGCGGGCCCGTCGAGCGCGTCGTGCACGCCATCGCGGTCGCCCCAGACCGTGTTCATCAGCTCGATGGGCAGCGGTTCGCCCAGCAGTGGCGCGCTCGTTCCCATGGGCGCACCCTACCGCGCTTCTAACGGAACTCCCCGCGGCCATGCGTTACACGGCCACTCCGGGGCCGCTCAGGAGTCGAAGCCGACGCCCAGGTGGTCGAGGGTGCGCAGCCACAGGTTGCGGCGGCCCTGGCGGCGGTCGGCGCGGGCGAGCGACCAGCGGGTGAGCTGGATGACGCCGTAGCGCAGCGGCTCGGGCGGGAACGGCATCGGCTTGGAACGCACCATCTCCAGCCGGGTGCGCTCGGTCTCCGCGCCGGACAGCAGGTCGAGCATGACGTCGGCGGCGAACCGCGTCGCGCCGACGCCCAGGCCCGTATAACCGGCCGCGTACGCCAGCCGGCCGCCGTACGCCGTGCCGTAGAACGCGCAGAAACGGCTGCACGTGTCGATCATGCCGCCCCAGGCGTGGCTGAACCGCACCCCCTCCAGCTGCGGGAACGTCGCGAAGAAGTGCCGGGCGAGCGTCGCGAACGTCTGCGGGCGGCGTTCCAGCTCGGACGCCACCCCGCCGCGGAAGTGGTAGATGGCGTCATAGCCGCCCCACAGGATCCGGCCGTCCGCGGTGAGCCGGTAGTAGTGGAACTGGTTCCCGGCGTCGCCGACGCCCTGGCGGTTCCGCCAGCCGATCGACGCGCGCCGGTCGGCCGGCAGCGGCTCGGTGACCAGCACGTAGTCGTACACCGGAACGGCGAAGTGCCGGAGGCGGCGCAGGGGCCCGGCGAAGGCGCCCGTGCCCACCGCGACCTTCTCGGCCTCGACGGAGCCGTACGGCGTGCGCAGCCGCAGCCGGCCGTGGTGTTCGTCCTCGACCGCATCGACCGGGGTGCGCTCGTACAGCCGGACGCCGGCCGTCAGGCACGCCTGCCGCAGTCCCCAGGCGAGCTTGGCCGGATGCACCATCGCGACGCCGTCCCGGTCCCACAGCCCACCCTGGTAGGTGGGCGAGGCGATCTCGGCCTGGACGGCGCCGGCGTCGAGGAGCTCGGCGGGGCGGCCGAGGGCGGCGGACTCCTCGGCCAGTGTCCGCAGGCCGTCGAGCTGCCAGTCCTCCGTCGCGACGCTGAGCTCACCGGTGCGCTCGAAGTCGCAGTCGATGCCGTGGCGCCGCACCGTGTCCTCGATCCCGTCGAGGTTCTCCCGGCCGAGGCGCTCGAGGACGGGCATCTCCTCGCGCCAGCGGGCCAGGCCGTTGCCGAGCCCGTGGGTGAGGCTGGCCGCGCAGAACCCGCCGTTGCGGCCGGACGCGGCGCCGCCCGCCACGTCCGCCTCGACGACGACCACGTCCAGAGCCGGATCGCGTTCCTTGGCCCGCAGCGCCGTCCACAGTCCGGTGTAACCCGCGCCGACCACGGCCAGGTCGCAGGAGGTCGGGCCGACGAGCGCGGGCACGGGTTCGGGCGCCGCCGGGTCGGCCAGCCAGTACGGCGTGGGCTCGGCCTCGGCCAGGGCCGCCAGGACGTTCATCTCCGGATCACCGCCGCCTGCGGGCGAGCACCGCGTTGCCCACCGCGAGGAGGACACCCGCCAGGAAGATGAGGGTTCCCATGACGTTGACCTGCGGTGGCAGGCCGTTCTTCTGCGCTCCCCAGATCCACAGCGGGAACGTCAGGGTGGAGCCGCTGTTGAAGCTCGTGATGATGAAGTCATCGATGGACAGCGCGAAGGCCAGCAGCCCGCCGGCCAGCACCGCCGGGAAGATCATCGGCAGGGTGACGAGCCGGAACGTCGTCCAGCCGCTCGCGCCCAGGTCCTGCGCGGCCTCCTCCACGAACGGATCGAGCGTCAGCACCCGCGCCCGTACCGTGACCGCCACGAACGACAGCGAGAACATGATGTGCGAGACGAGGATCGTCAGGTAGCCGCGGCCCACGCCGAGCTGGACGAAGAACGACAGCAGGGACGCGCCCATCACCGTCTCCGGCGCGGAGATCGCCGCGAACTGCACGAGGTTCAGCGCGCCCTGCCCGCGGAACCGGAACCGTCCCAGGGCCAGGCCGATCAGCGTGCCGAGGACCGTCGCGCCGAGCGCCGCCAGGACCGCGATCGTGAGGGAGTTCACCAGCGCCGTCGTCAGGTCCGGCACCGCGAACAGCCTGCCGTACCACTTGAACGTGAAGCCCTGCCACGTCAGGTTCAGGCGCCCCTTGGCGTTGTTGAACCCGAACGCGATCATCACGGCGATCGGCAGGCACAGCCAGGCGATGATCAGCCAGGTGTAGGCGTACAGGACCCGGTCGCCCCAGCCGCGCCGGCCCCGCCCTGCCCGGACGGCGGGCCCGGCCTGCGTCATGGTGGAAGTCGTCATCGGGCCGCCACCTCCAGCACGTCCTCGGTGCCCAGCGCCCGCGCGTACGCGAAGATCCCGATCAGCAGGATCGCCATCAGCGCGAACGACAGCGCCGCGGCCTGGGGGTAGTCGTTGTTCACCAGGTAGAGGTTCTGGATGACGTTGCCGATCATCGTGTTGTTGGTGCCGCCGAGCACCGTCGCGTTGACGTAGTCGGCGCTGACCGGGACGAACGTCATGAGCACGCCCGCGAACACCCCCGGCACCGACAGCGGCAGCACCACCCGCAGGAACGCCTGCGCCCGGCCCGCGTACAGGTCCTGCGCCGCTTCGATCAGCCGCGGGTCCACGCGCTCCAGCGCCACGTAGATCGGCAGCACCATGAACGGCAGATAGTTGTAGGTGAGGCCGGCCACGACGGCGAAGCCGGTGGCGAGCACGTGGAAGTCCTGCGGCAGCAGCCCGGCGTTCTTCAGAGGGCCCAGGACGATGCCGTCATCGGCCAGCAGGAACTTCCAGGAGAACGTCCGCAGCACGAACGACACGAAGAACGGCAGCAACATCAGGAACAGGAACGTCGACTTGCGGCTGCCGCCGCGGAAGGCGATCCAGTACGCGGCCGGGTAGGCGAGCAGCACGCACGCCGCCGTCGCCAGCAGCCCGTACACCAGGGACCGGATCAGCTGGTCGTCGTAGGCCGAGAGGCTGTCGGTGTAGTTCTGCCAGTGCCAGGTGAGCTGGAAGCCGTTGACGACGTCGCCCTGCATGAGCGAGAACGACAGCATCACGACCATCGGCAGCACGAAGAAGATCGCGAGCCAGAGCCCACCGGGCAGGACCAGCAGGTACGGCGCGAGACGTCTGCGCATCGGTCACCCCGCCGTGATCTGCTGGAAGACCGCGTTGTACTGCTGCTCCTCCGCCGTGGTCATCTTCCGGTAGTGGTGCAGCCGGGCGTAGTCGGCGTCGGAGGGGAAGATCAGCGGGCTGTCCGCCAGGGTCTGCAGCGTCTTCTTCCGCGAGCCGGTGGCCTTGGCGGCCTCGGCCGCCAGGACGTCCTTGGCGCCCGGGACCGGGGTGACGTAGCTGACGATCTCGGCGAGCTGGGCGGCGACGTCCGGCCGGTAGAAGTAGTCCAGCAGCGTGAGGGCGTCGACGGGGTTCTCGGCGGTCTTGGGGATCGTCAGGTTGTCGGTCCAGATCGTGCCGCCCTCCTTCGGGATGACGAACTTCAGGTTCGACCCCTCCGAGAGGTTCTGCTGGAAGATGTCGCCGGAGTACGCCATGGACAGCCAGATGTCGCCGCGGGTGAGCGCGTCGATGTAGTCCTGGTCGAAGTACTTGCGGACGATCCCCTGGTCCCGCTGCTCCTTCAGCTTGGCGCCGGCCTTCTTCCAGTCGTCCGGCGTGGACCGCTCCGGGTTGACGCCGACCGCCATCATCCCGAAGTTGCCGATCTCCTGGACGTCGGACAGCATCCCGACCTTGCCCTTGAACTTCGGGTCCCACAGGTCGGCGAGGCTGGTGATCTCCCGGCCGGTCTTCGTCGGGTCGTAGGCGATCCCGGTGATCCCGGTCTGGTAGGGGACGCTGTAGACGTTGCCCGGGTCGAAGGACTCGTTCTTGTACGCGGCGCCGGCGTTCTTGGTGAAGTTCGGCATCTTGGAATGGTCCAGCGGCACGAGGTAGCCGAGCTCGGTGAGCTTGGTGAACGACACGCCGTTGGTAATGACCATCAGGTCGTAGCCGATCGACTGGTTCGCCTGCAGCTGCGGCTGGATCTTGCCGAACCACGACGGGTCGTCCTGGATGACCTCCCGGTAGGTCACCGAGATGCCGGTCTCCTTGGTGAACTGCTTCAGCGGGGTACGGCCCTTGTCCATGTACAGCGGCCAGTTGGCGAAGTTCACGTGGCCGTGCTTGGTCTTGCCGTTCCAGTACTTCTGGACGTCGCTCTGCTTGGCCGGGGCGGCCTTGGTGCCCTTGACGCCGCAGGCGGCCAGGCCGAGGCCGGCGCCCGCCAGCCCGAACATCCGCAGGACGTCGCGCCGGCTCCGTGTCATGCCGCGCAGGAGCCGGGGGTCGATCTCGTTCATGCTGCTCCGATCGCGTAGGAGTGGCGGGGCTCCCAGGAGAGCCAGACGGTGTCCCCGGACGCGGCGACGTCGTCCGCGGAGGAGGCGTTCTGCACGAAGACCACGACCTCGGCGCCGGTGGACGTACGGACCGTGTAGTTCGTGAACGTGCCGAGGTAGACGACCTCGGTGACGGTGCCGCGCAGCGCGCAGTCCTCCTCGTCCGGAGGGTGCAGCCCGATGCCGATCTTCTCGGGCCGTACGGTGAGCTCGACGGTCCCGCCGGCCTCCGCAGCGGCACCGGGGATCAGGATCCGCTCGCCGGGTCCCGGCTCGATGACGGCCGTGTCGCCGTCGGTACGGGCGACGGTGCCGGACAGCACGTTCGAGGTGCCGATGAAGCCGGCGACGAACGCGGTGGCGGGCCGCTCGTAGACCTGCCGCGGCGGGCCGAGCTGCTCGATCACGCCCTCGTTCATGACCGCGATGCGGTCCGACATCGTCAGTGCCTCGCCCTGGTCGTGGGTGACGTAGACGAAGGTGATGCCGACCTCGCGCTGGATGCGCTTGAGCTCGACCTGCATCGCCTGGCGCAGCTTCAGGTCCAGCGCGCCGAGCGGCTCGTCCAGCAGCAGCGCCCGCGGGCGGTTGACCAGCGCGCGTGCCAGCGCGACCCGCTGCTGCTGGCCGCCGGACAGCTCGCGCGGCCGGCGCTTCTCCCGGCCGGCGAGGTCCACGATCTCCAGCATCTCCCCGACGCGGCGGGTGACCTCGTCCTTGGGGGTGTTCTTGCGGCGCAGCCCGAACGCGACGTTCTCGAACACGCTCATGTGCGGGAACAGCGCGTAGGACTGGAAGACCATGTTGACGTCGCGGCGGTTGGGCGGCACGCCGACGACGTCGCCGCCGTGCAGGATGATCTGTCCCTCGGTGGGCTCGTCGAACCCGGCGATCATCCGCATCGTCGTCGTCTTGCCGCACCCGGACGGGCCCAGGAGGGAGAAGAACTCGCCTTCGGCGATGGTCAGGTCGACGCCCCGGACGGCGGTGACCGTCTCGCCGTGGGACTGGAAGCTCTTGACGACGCCGCGCAGCTCGATCGCGGCGACCTTCGCGGCGGTGGCGGCCTCGGTCTCGCGCAGCTCGGTCATTCCCCGGCTCCGATGTAGCTCATGACGTGCTTGATCCGCGTGTAGTCCTCGAAGCCGTACATCGACAGGTCCTTGCCGTAGCCGGAGTGCTTGAAGCCGCCGTGCGGCATCTCGGAGACGAAGGGGATGTGGGTGTTGATCCACACGGCGCCGAAGTCGAGTCGCTTGGACATCCGCATCGCCCGCCCGTGGTCGCGGGTCCACACGCTGGCGGCCAGCGCGTACGGCACGCCGTTGGCCATGCTGATCGCCTCGTCCTCGTCGGCGACGCGCTGGACGGTGATGACCGGGCCGAAGATCTCGCTCTGGATCATCTCGTCGTCCTGGCGCAGGCCGGTGACCACGGTCGGGGCGTAGAAGTAGCCGCGGTCGCCGACGCGTCCGCCGCCGGCCACGACCTCGGCGTGGGCGGGCGCCCGGTCGAGGAATCCGGTGACGCGGTCGAGCTGGTTCGCGTTGTTCAGCGGGCCGTAGAAGGCGTCCTCGTCGCTCGGCGGGCCGACCCTCGTGGCCTTGGCCCGCTCGGCGAGCGCGGCGACCAGGTCGTCGTAGACGCCGGGCGTGGCCAGGACCCGGGTGGCGGCGGTGCAGTCCTGGCCGGCGTTGAAGTACCCGGCCTCGGCGATGCCCTGCGCGGTCTTGGCCACGTCGGCGTCGTCGAAGACGAGCACCGGGGCCTTGCCGCCCAGTTCGAGGTGGACCTTCTTCAGCGAGCCGGCGGCCTGCCGGGCGACCTGCATGCCCGCCCGTACCGAGCCGGTGACCGAGATCATCTGCGGGATCGGGTGGCCGACCAGTTCGCGGCCGGTGTCCCGGTCGCCGCAGACGACGTTGAGCACGCCCGGCGGCAGGAACTCCGCGGCGATCTCGGCGAGCATGAGCGTGGTGACCGGCGTGGTGTCGGACGGTTTGAGCACGACCGTGTTGCCCGCCGCCAGCGCCGGCGCGATCTTCCAGGTCGCCATGACCATCGGGTAGTTCCACGGCGTGACCTGCGCGCAGACGCCGATCGGCTCGCGGCGGATCATGGAGGTGTGGTCGGTCATGTACTCCCCGGCCGAGCGTCCCTCCAGCAGCCGGGCGCAGCCGGCGAAGAACCGGAACTCGTCGGCCATGGGGCCGACCTCCTCGTCCCGGGTGAGCTGCAGCGGCTTGCCGGTGTTGCGGCACTCGGCCCGGACGAGGTCCTCGGCCCGGGCCTCGATGGCGTCGGCGATCCGTAGCAGAGCCAGGCTCCGCTCGCCGGGCGTGGCGTCGCGCCACTGTTCGAACGCCGCGGCGGCGGCGGTCATCGCCGCGTCGACGTCCGCGGGCCCCGACAGCGGCGCCTGGGCGTACGTCTCGCCGGTGCTGGGATCGATCACGTCGGACGTGCGGCCGTCCTTGGCATCGACGTGCTCGCCGCCCACGAAGTTCCGCAAGGTCACGGTCGGCCTCCGGGGTCTACAGGCTGTGATGAGCCGACCCTGGCAGAACGAATCTCCCAAAACAAGCGATTCCGTTGTTACGAATAGATTTCACGACGAAATCCTTGACTTCTGGAGCCGATCTGCCACGATGTCGCAGCAAGGGAGGTCGCGATGACCGACGATCAAGGGCCGCCCGCACGGCCGGTGGCGAACGGACGGCGCACGGGCAGCAACAGCCTCGACGAGACGTCCAAGAAGCTGATCGAGCTGCTCCAGGCGGACGGCCGCAGCTCGTACGCCGCGCTGGGCAAGGCGGTGGGCCTGTCCGAGGCCGCCGTACGGCAGCGCGTCCAGCGGCTGCTGGAGTCGGGCGTGATGCAGATCGTCGCGGTCACCGACCCGCTCTCGCTGGGTTTCTTCCGGCAGGCCATGATCGGCGTCCGCTGCGAGGGCGACCTGGAGAGCGTCGCCGACGCCCTCGCCGGCTTCCAGGAGATCGACTATGTCGTGATCACCGCGGGCTCCTTCGACCTGCTGGTCGAGATCGTGTGCGAGAGCGACGACCACCTGCTCGATCTCCTCGGCCGGATCCGGGCGGTGCCCGGGGTGGCCGGCACCGAGAGCTTCGTCTACCTCAAGCTCCGCAAGCAGACCTACGCGTGGGGAACCCGCTGAGAGAAAGCAGAAAGATGAACCTCCAGGACGCCGCCAAGCGCCATCTGTGGATGCACTTCACCCGGATGTCGTCCTACAAGGACGCCGACGTTCCCGTCATCGTCCGCGGGGAGGGCGCCTACGTCTACGACGACAAGGGCCGGCGCTACCTCGACGGCCTGTCCGGCCTGTTCGTGTCCCAGCTCGGGCACGGCCGCCGCGAGCTCGCCGACGCCGCGGCCGCCCAGGCCGGGGAGCTGGCCTACTTCCCCCTGTGGTCCTACGCCCACCCGGGCGCGATCGAGCTGGCCGAGCGGCTCGCCGCCCTGGCCCCCGGCGACCTGAACCGGGTCTTCTTCACGACGAGCGGCTCCGAGGCCGTCGAGTCGGCGTGGAAGCTGGCCCGCAACTACTTCAAGCTGATCGGGCAGCACGGCCGCTACAAGGTGCTCAGCCGCGACATCGCCTACCACGGCACCTCCATGGGCGCCCTGTCGATCACCGGCCTCGCCCCGATCAAGCACCCCTTCGAGCCCCTCGTGCCGGGTTCTGTTCGCGTGCCCAACACCAACTTCTACCGCGCGCCCGAGTACGGCGACTCCGCAGAGCGGTTCGGGCAGTGGGCGGCCGACGAGATCGAACGGGCCATCCTGCGGGAGGGCCCCGAGTCGGTGGCCGCCGTGTTCCTCGAGCCGGTGCAGAACGCCGGCGGCTGCTTCCCGCCGCCGCCCGGCTACTTCGAGCGGGTCCGCAAGATCTGCGACAAGTACGGCGTGCTCATGGTCTCCGATGAGGTGATCTGCGCGTTCGGGCGGCTCGGCCACTACTTCGGCGCCGAGCGGTACGGCTACCAGCCCGACATCATCACCTTCGCCAAGGGCGTCACCTCCGGCTACTCCCCGCTGGGCGGCATGATGGTCAGCGACCGGCTCGTCGAGCCGTTCGCCGACGGGCCGGCCACCTTCCTGCACGGCATCACCTTCGCCGGGCACCCGGTGTCCACCGCGGTCGCCCTGGCCAACCTCGACCTGTTCGAGAAGGAGAAGGTCCTCGACCACGTCCGCGAGAACGAGGCCGCCTTCCGCGCCACCCTGGAGAAGCTGACCGACCTGCCGATCGTGGGGGAGGTCCGCGGCGCCGGCTACTTCTACGGCATCGAGCTCGTCAAGGACAAGGACACCCGGGAGACCTTCAGCGGCGAGGAGTCCGAGTGGCTGCTGCGGGGCTTCCTGTCCTCCGCGCTGTTCGACGCCGGTCTCGTCTGCCGGGCCGACGACCGCGGCGACCCGGTGATCCAGCTGGCCCCGCCGCTGATCTGCGGCCAGGAGCACTTCGACGAGATCGAGCGGATCCTGCGCGCGACGCTGGCCGAGGCCTGGTCCCGGCTCTGAGCCGGCGGCAGGCCCTCCGGCCCGGCATCACCTCCTGACCTCTTGTCACCGAGGTGGTGCCGGACCGGCCCGCGCCGACCAGGCGATGCATTCGCTCGTTCCTCCACCGGCCGGTCCTTCCCGGCGCGTCCGGCCGGGCTCACCGCAGGCGCTTGTAGAAGAAGCTGCAGTCGCGCAGCGCGCCCGACGGGTCGCTCGCATAGTCCGGGACGACGCCGTACCGCGTCCAGCCTGCGGTGGTGTAGAGGCTCTCGGCGACGCTGCCGGTCTCGGTGTCCAGGAGCAGGAGTCCGGCGCCGAGCTCCGCGGCGGCACGCTCGGCGGTGGCCAGCAGCGCCCGGCCCAGTCCCCGGCCCCGCGCGTCGCGGTGGACCATCAGTTTGACCACCTCGGCGCGGTGCCGGCCGTTGGGCTTGGATTCCAGGGCGAGGCCGACGGTCCCGTCGACGCCCCGCGGGCCGGGGCAGGCCCACACGAGCAGGCTCCCGTCGGCCACGGCCGGGGTGCGCGCCCGCCACCAGTCGAGCGCGGCGCCGCGCTCGAACGGCTCCACGAAGCCGAGGGAGTGACCGCCGGCGACGGCGTCCAGCAGGAGGTCGGCCAGGTCCGGCACGCGGGCGGTGTACTCGGCGGCGGACAGGCGGGTGATGGGGTGCACCGGGGGATCTCCTTCGCCGGCCGGCGGTGGGGGAGGGGACTGGGTCAGCGGCCGCGGGGCACCCGAACCGGACTCTCGCGCGGTGGAGGACGTCACGGCAGGACCACCATCACGGCGTAGCGGACCGGCTCGGCTCCAGTGCAGCGGAAACGCGACCGGCCCCACAACCGGAACCGGAGGCAGTCGCCTTCGCCCAGCCGGTAGGTGTGCCCGTTCGCGCCGACCTCCAGGGCCCCTTCGAGCACCCAGATGTGCTGCTCCAGGCCGGGGACGGGCGGTCCGTCGTAGGAGATGTCCGCGCCCGGGGTCAGCAGGCCCTCGATGACCTCACCGCGAAGGCCGGGGTGCGGAGGCGACACCGACCGCCGTACGAAACCCGACGCCTCATCCCGCCACACGGCCTGCTCACCGGCTCGTACGACGTGGGGCGGGTCGGTCTCGACCTCGGCGAGGAGGCGTGACATCGTCCGCTCGTAGGCCGCGCACAGCCTGCCGAGCAGGGCGGCGGTGGGGCTGATCTCGCCGCGTTCCAACCGGGACAGGGTCGAACGGCTCACCCCCGTCCGGCGGGCCAGCTCCTCCAGCGACCAGCCGCGCTCGACGCGCAGCTCCGCCAGCCGGGCCGCCAGCCGGGCCGCCAGCCGGGCGTCCACCCCATCCGGCCCGCGCTCTTGGGCCAGGCCCTCATCTCCCATATATGGGAAGATATCCCAGAACTCGACACCGGCGGCCTAGCGCCGAGGGTTTTCGTCGCTCCGGCGACGCGGATCCTGGGCACTGGGCGACCGCCCGGCAGCATCTGGTGGACCTGAGCAGTGCGAGGAACACGAGCGTGGTGCGCGAGACCATCGGCTCGCGCACCACCCTCATCGGTGACCGTCAGCTTCGCGCCGGGCGTGATTCGGCGATCGCCAGGCCGGTGATGGCCGCCAGCAGCAGCGCTGTGCCGCCGACCGTGGCAACGGTGAGCCGTTCACCCAACAGCACGACCGCCAGTACCGCGGCGCTGACCGGCTCGATGAGCATCACCACCGCCGCGGTGGCCGCCCGCACGACGGCCGCGCCGGCGAAGTACAGCGGATAGGCGAGCGCCGTCGTGACGACGGCTACGTACAGGATCATCAGCAGGACCCGGCCGAGATGCGCCGTGTGCGGCCAGAGCCCTTCACCCCACGCGAAGGGAAGCATGATGGCCGCGCCGATGCCGAACGACCATACGGTCAGGGTGTAGGGATTCTCCCCGGTCCCGTGTCGCCCGGTCCAGCGGCCCAGGACGTTGGCCACGGCGTATCCGGCCGCCGACAGCAGCGCGAGCCCGACGCCGACGGGACGGACGACGCTCTGCTGATTTCCCAGGACGAGGATCGCGAGGCCGGCCAGGGCGCCGCCGACGGCGAGGAACCCGTCGCGTCCGAGGCGCTCGCCCAGGAACAGCCGCCCGCCGCCTGCGGCGAACACGGGAGCGGCGCCCAAGGTCACGATGGTGCCGACGGCCAGTCCGGTGTCCCGGACGGCGCCGAAGTAAGCGGTCTGGAACACCGCCAGGCCGATGCCCGTCCCCGTCGGCAGGAGCACCCGCCGACGTACCGGCTGGGGCGTGCGGGGTCTGCGGGAACGGCGCAGTGTCCGTGCCGCGACCAGCAGCGCCATTCCCGTAAGGAAGCGCCAGAAGGAGATCGCCATCGGCCCCAGGTCACTCGACCTGTAGACGACCTCCACTGCGGCCCCGGTCGTCCCCCAGGTGGACCCGGCGATCGCGAGATAGATGAGTCCGCGTGGCGCCGAGCGTGGAGCGCTCAGTACGGCGGACGGCGTCGTAACGGCAGTTTTCGACACAGAATCTCCAGACGGAGCAGATCGGTCGTGGTCGCCTGCGCGGGCACGACCGGACGGCACGTCGATACGCTCATCGACGTGCGGTGTCGATCGCGACCCGTCTAGAGGGTCGGAGGCGCAAGCGCTGCCGTACACATGGGCTTCACTTTAAGCCAACGGCACGGCAGGCCCCATGAGCCGCGGCCCGGGAACGGGACGACCCGCGCGTCGCCGCCGGATCGCTGGCCGGATCCGGTCTGCGCGGCCGGCCGCGTCCCGGCCGGCAGTCGATATTCGGGCCATCTGTAAAAGATGGGGCGTTCGCTCCCAATCATGTGGCGCGCGATCCGGGACCCGTGGAATTCACGAGAACGGCCGTGATTCACCGCGCCAGAGGCGTTGGGCCACCGTGCGCGTACATAGAGTGGACGGATCGGCGTCATCGTTGACTTGACAAAGATCATGAAGTCATTGAATCTGTCGGGCGAGGCCCGGTGCCTCGCCGACGCGAATTCCGGACGGACGGGCTTCGAGGGCCGAGGCCTGTTGAAGTATCAACGAAAGCGACTCGTGCGTGCCTGAGACGAACACGACGGAAGAGACCATCTTCGACCGCCTGGGCGACCGACCGCAGGTCGCGGCGCTGGTCGACTGGACGCTGCTGAAACTCGACAAGAGCTCGGATTCGATCCATCTGTCGTTCACCGCGACCGAGGCTTTCACGAATCCCGGCGGAAGCGTCCACGGCGGATTCATCACGGCCATGCTCGACGAGTGCATGGGCTCGGCCATTGTCGGGCTCACCGACGCGCGGTTCCTGCCCGTCACCATTTCGATGTCGACCGACTTCATCAAGCCGGTTCCCGTGGGCCGGATCTTCGGCGAAGGCCGTATCACCTCAATGGGCAATACGTCCGCTTTTCTCGAGGCGAGGCTCATGGACCAGGCCGGCCGGCCCCTGGCCCGGGCGATCGGGACCTACCGCCTGACACCCTTCCCCAGCAGCCCGGACCACGGCTCCGGGTCCCGGTAGCGGTCCCGCCGCCTCGCAGATCACGCCGCCCTCGCCCGCCCAGCGAGCCCCGAAGGATGGAACGCCGCGCATGAGCAATTTCGAGAAACTGCTGTCCGCCACCGACAGTGAGTTCAGGAGCGAGATCGAGAACAACCCGCTGATCGAACTCGTCCTCGGCGGCGGGATGAAGCGCGAGCACTACGTCAGCTATCTGCGCGAGACGTACCACATGGTCCGCCACACCTCCCGGATGCTGTCGCTGGCCGGGGCGCGTCTCGGCGACGAGTACCGCGGGCTGCGGGACTGGTTCTTCGACCAGGTCCGCGAGGAGAACAACCACGACCTGTTCTGCGTCAACGACCTGCGGAACCTGGGCGAGGACGTCGACCGGGTCCTGGCCGTCCCGCCGATGCCCGGCTCCTGGGGCCTGGTCGCGCAGAACTACTACATGGCGACCTACGGAAGCCCGCTGGGCATCCTCGGCGTGGCCAGCCTGACCGAGGGGCTCGGCGCGGACCTGGGCAAGGTGATCGCGGACACGCTCAGGCAGCAGTACGGCCTGGAACGCGACCAGGTGACCTTCATCAGGAGCCACGGCGGGTTCGACGCCCGGCACATCGAGGACGTCAAGAAGGCCGTCGACGAACTGCTGATCGGGGACTCCGACCTCGACGAGGTCATCCAGGGCAGGCGGATGACGATCCACTACTACGGCCAGATGTTCCGTGACGTGATGAGCGCGACCTCCTAGATGATCACCTACGACGGTCTCCACCTGGAAGACGACGCGATCCTCGCCAACCGCGACGTGACGTCCCCGATCACCCTGGTCGCCGCCCCCGCCGACGAGTCGGTCCTGCGGGAAGTGCGCAAGTACCAGACCTACGAGATCCAGGACGTGCACGAGCACGATGAGTACCGGGAATTCCTGGAGAAGGCCCTCAAGCCGCTCGGGCTCTACAGCGAGGACTTCCTTCCCAGCACCGCGTCGAGCTGCTACAAGGTCACCTACCGCGATCAGGCGGTGGCCATCTTCCGGCTCACGCCGGTCGCCCCGGACTCGGTGTTCCACCGGACGATCCCCGGAGCGTCCGGCAGGAGGATCCTCCAGGTCAACAACGTCGCGGTCGAGCAGACCTACCAGGGTGATCTCCTCCTGGGCATCATCCTGAAGAACTGCGCCCTGCTGTCGTACACCAAGGGGTTCGACTTCGTCGCCGGGCTGGTCCGGCACGAGGTCCTCCCCCTGTTCGTCGACTTCGGAACGCTCCCGGTCCGGCACGAGCCCCTGCACCTGCTGGGGGACACGGCCATCTGCGACTACGTCACCTACTTCAGGACCGACCGCAGGGAGCACATCGACTACGCCCTCGCCCGCAGCTACCACTACTTCCACCGGAAGGTCACGATGAAGAGCATCGCCGCCGACGTGAAACGGTCGGCCACGCGCGCGACGGACGAGCTCGGGAGCGCGTGAGGTGGGCTCGACGGATCAGGACGCCGCCACGACCACGGCCGGCGGCACGGCCGCCGGTTCGAGCGGGCGGCCGGCGCCGGCCCGCCTCATGCAGACGGTCATGCACGCGTTGGCCGCCAAGACCGTCTACGCGGCCGCCGAGCTGGGCCTGGCCGACCTGCTCGACGACGGGCCCCTGACAACGGCCGAACTGGCCGAGCGCACCGGCGCGCACGGGCCGTCGCTGCGGCGGCTGCTGCTGGCCCTGGCCGGGATGGGGCTGGTGACCCAGACCGCGACGGACCGGTTCGAGCTGGCCGAGGCCGGGCGGCCCCTGCGCAAGGACGCCCCGGACTCCATCCGCGAACTCGTGCGGATGATGTGCGGCCCGGCGGTCTGGCGGAGCTGGGACGAACTGGTGCCCAGCGTGCGCACCGGAGAGCCGGCCTGGGATCTGGCGCACGGGGTCTCCTGGATCGAGTACTACGCGCGCGAGCCCGAGGAGGCGGCGACGTTCAACCGGGCCATGGCCGAGCACACCCGGGACGCCGCGCCCGGCATCCTCGCCGCCGCCGACCTGTCGCGCTTCGGCACGGTCGTCGACGTCGGCGGCGGCGACGGCACCCTGCTCTCCCACGTCCTGCGAGCCCATCCGGGCGTACGGGGCGTGGTGTTCGACGTGCCGACCGGCCTGGCCGCGACGGCCACGACGCTCGCCGAAGCCGGTGTCGCCGCGCGGTGCGAGGTGGTCAGCGGCGACTTCTTCGTCTCGGTGCCCGCAGGCGCCGACGCCTACCTGCTCAAGCAGATCCTCCATGACTGGGACGACGAGCGCGCCACCGCGATCCTCCGCAACGTCCGCGCCGCGGTGCCGCCGGGCGGCCGCCTGTTCGTGATCGAACGGGCCGTGCCCGAGCGCGTCACTCCCGGCGACCCCGCCGAGATCCGGGACCTGCTGCTGGACCTGCACATGCTCGTCGCCACCGGCGGCCGGGAGCGCACGGAGCGGGAGTTCGAGCGGCTGCTCGACGCCGCCGGGTTCGAGCAGGTCCGGCTGACCGCCCTTCCCCGCTTCGACTTCCGGGTGATCGAGGCGACCCCGGCCTGAGGAGGCACCGCGCATGACGCTCCCGACCGACACCACGGTCCTGGACGGCCCGGCGATCCTGGCGGCCGCCCGCGCCGTCGCCCCGGTCCTGCGCGAGGAGGCCGAGGCGGGTGAACGCGGCCGCCGGCTGACGCCGCGCGCGGTGGAGGCGCTGCGCTCGACGGGCGTGTTCCGCATGGCGATGCCGCGTGCCTGGGGCGGGCCGGAGGTCGACATCCGCACCCAGACCGAGATCATCGAGGAGTTGTCCGCGGCCGACGGGGCGGCCGGCTGGTGCGCCATGATCGGCTCGGACGGCGGCTTCTACACCGCGCCTCTGGAGGACTCCGTCGCCCGCGGGCTCTACCCCGACCTGGACATGATCACCGCGGGCTGGATCGTCCCGGCCGGCCGGCTGCACCGGGTGGCGGGCGGCTACCGGCTGGAGGGCCGCTGGCAGTTCGGCAGCGGCTGCACGCACGCCGACGTCATCATCGGCGGCGCGCTGGTGTGCGAGGACGGTGCCCCCGTGATGACGGAGGACGGGCGGCCGGAGACCCGCGTCGCGATGCTGCCGGCCGGGGAGTTCGAGATCCTCGACACCTGGCACACCACCGGGCTGGCCGGCAGCGGCAGCCATGACTACGCCGTCGAGGGCGCGTTCGTCCCGGCCGAGCAGACCTTCCGGTTCGGCGACCTTCGCCGCCGCCGGCGCGCCGGCACCCTCTACGCCTGGCCGGGCATGTTCTTCGCCAACCTCCCCGGGGTGCCGCTGGGCATCGCCCGCGCCGCGCTGCACTCCGCCGAGCAGATCCTGGCCGACAAGATGCTCGTCCCGGAGATGCGCCCGGCGCGCGAGGACCCGCGGGTACGCGCCGGCGTCGCCCAGGTCCACGCGATGGTCGGCGCCGCCCGCAGCTACCAGTACGACGTCCTGGGCGAACTGTGGTCGACGCTGGAGACCGGCGCCGAGCCGTCGCTGCGCCTGCGGGCCGCGCTGGTCGGCGCGCACATGCACACGATCCGGACCTGCCGCGACGCCGTACGCCTCCTCGCGGACGTCGTCGGCAGCGCCTCGATCTACCGGCGCTGCCCGCTCGAGCGCCACCAGCGCGACCTGACCACGATCGGGCAGCACCTCATGGGCCAGCCCAAGATCATGGAGATGGCGGGCGCGCTGTGGCTGGGGGTCGACAAGGCCCTGGCCCGGCACCCGCTGTCGGCCGAGGGCCTGATCTGACGGCCCGCGCGCATCCGGCCGGGAGCCGGACGGGCCGCCGCACCGCCGTCGACCGCCGGTCGCCCACCACGGCGGCCCCGCACCGGCCGACTTCTACCGCTTGCCGCGGGTGGGTCTCGCCCGTGCCAGTTCGGTCCAGCGCCTGAGTTCTTCCCGATGGGACCCCGTCCGCGTCGCGCGAGCGACCGCGGCGGCCGTCGCCTCGTCGGCGGGACCGCCACGGTACAGGAGCGTCAAGGGCCAGACGGGTTCGCGCGCGTCGGCGCCGTCGAAGGGATGCCAGTCCCACGGGGCGTCGAAGCGCCACGCCCGACCCGCCGCATCGGCGACCTCATCGCCGCCGGCGAGGAAGGCGTACGGCCGGAACAGCAGGTCGAGGGCGATCGGCATGTCATCGTCCGGATCGATCTCATACCCCTGTTCGACATCCAACTCGTCCAGCTCGGCATCGTAGGACCGGCCCGCGCGCAGGACGGCCACGTGCCGGCGAGGGCGTGGCAGGCGCCCGGTCTCCAGAGGCGGGTCGTAATGCTCGACCGACACCACGTGCACGGTGGTGGGCGGGATCCCGACGCGGCAGGTCGCGCCGACGACGAGACGTTGTGCGGCCGGCTCCGTCCGGAACAGCTCGTCGTCCCACTCGTACGAGGCCGGGTCGCCGACCAGTGCGACCTGACCGTTCCAGTCCACCCAGTCGCAGTCCGGATCCACCGACCACCACGGCCACTCGACCACCACGTGGGGGTCGTGCGCCGTCGGCACTCTGGTGACCCGGGCCTCGGTGTAGGGGCAGGAGACCCTGAGGATGTCCCCGGTCCGGTAATCCCGCTCCACGGTCGGCCTTTCCTCAGTCATGGACCCCGGTTCGCGCCCGGCGCGCCGGATCGTACGGGCCCGGCCGGTGACGGGTGGCCGCGCGGGTCACCAGTGCGCCGGGCGGCTCAGGGCGGACGGCAGCCGCGTGGCGGCGTCGCCGCGGGCGGCGTTGACCTGGGCCTGGGTCAGGAAGATCGCGCCGGTCAGGTCCGCTCCCCGCAGGTCGGCGTCGCGCAGGTCGGCCCCGATCAGGTCCGCCGTGCGCAGGTCGGCGTCCCGCAGGTCCGCGGCGATGAGGTAGGCCCCGCGCAGGTCGGCGCCGCGCAGGTCCGCGCCGCGCAGCCGCGCCCCCATGAGGTCGGCGCCCCGGCGGTTCTTGCGGCGGCCGGGCACTCCGGCCCGTACGAGCTCGCTGGCGCGCAGCAGGAGCGGATTGACCCGGGCGCGGTGCGCGGCGACGTCCGCCTCGGCCAGTTCCTCGGCGCCGGCGCGGGTGAGACGTCGCGTGTCGGTCAGCGTCCGGCGCAGCTCGTCGTGGACCGGGCGGGCGGCGGGCAGCGCGAGCGCCTCGGTGAGGTACCACAGGATCTCGTGGAGCTGCCGCATGACGGCGAACACCGCGAACATCCGCCGGGCGGTGCCGGGCGACTCCCTCCAGTCGTGTCCGGCGAAGGTGACCTGGCTGACCTGCTGCCCGGCGCCGAAGCAGTCGAAGACGGTGCAGCCGGAGAAGCCCTTGTCGCGCAGGTCGGCGTGGATGCCGCAGCGGAAGTCGGCGTTCAGGTTCGGGCAGGGCCGCCCGGCGTCCTTGTCGATGGCGAAGCCGGCCGAGGCCGCGAACGGCAGCGCCACGCAGCACAGCCCCTGGCAGCGTCCGCAGTCGGCGCGCAGGTCCGTACGGGCCGTCGTGAGGGGGATGGTCTGGCGTTCGCGGGGCAACGGCGCGCTCTCCTGGCTCGGCTCGGCTCCGGGCGCGGCGCCCGGCACGGACCTTCATTGTCCGGGACCTGGCGCCGTGCCGGAGCCCGCGTGCCGTTCAGTGGCGTTCGGCTCAGAGGCGTTCGACGATGGTCGCGTTGGCGAGGCCGCCGGCCTCGCACATCGTCTGCAGGCCGTAGCGCCCGCCGCGCTGTTCGAGGACCGACAGCAGCGTGGTCATCAGGCGTGCGCCGCTGGCTCCCAGCGGGTGTCCCAGGGCGGTCGCCCCGCCGTTGACGTTGACCTTGGCCGGGTCGGCGCCGGTCTCGGCGAGCCAGGCGAGCACGACGCTGGTGAAGGCCTCGTTGACCTCGAACGCGTCGATCTCCTCCAGCGACAGGCCCGCGCGGTCCAGGACCTTGCGCGTCGCGGGGATGATGCCGGTGAGCATGAGCAGGGGGTCGTCGCCGACCACGGCGAAGGAGTGCAGGCGGGCGCGGGGCCGCAGCCCGAGCCGCCGCGCCGTCGCGCCGCTGGTGATGAGGACGGCGGCGGCGCCGTCGTTGACGGGCGAGGAGTTGCCCGCGGTGATCCGCCAGTCGAGGTCGGGGAAGCGCTCCTGCCACACGTCGGCGCGGAACGCCGGCCGCAGGCCGGCCAGGATCTGCGGCGTGGTGCCCGGCCGTACGGACTCGTCGTGGGTGACCTGCACGGGCGTGCCGTCGGCCGAGGGCGCCTTGAGAGGGGAGACCTCGCCGGCGAAGCGGCCCTCCTCCCACGCCCGCGCGGCGCGGTGGTGGCTCTCGGCGGCGAAGGCGTCCAGCCGTTCACGGGACAGGTCCCAGCGCTGGGCGATCAGCTCGGCGCTGACGCCCTGCGGCACCAGGCCGCCCGGGTAGCGCTCGGCCACGCCCGCGCCGAGGAAGTCACGTCCGGCGGTCTGGCTGCCGATCGGCACCCGGCTCATCGACTCGACGCCGGAGGCGATCACCACGTCGTACGCCCCGCTGATGACGCCCTGGGCCGCGAAGTGGATCGCCTGCTGGCTGCTGCCGCACTGGCGGTCCACCGTGACGGCGGGCACCGACTCCGGCAGCCCGGCCGCCAGCGCCGCCCACCGCGCGGTGTTGGCGCTCTGCTCGCCGATCTGGCCGACGGCTCCGCTGATCACGTCGTCGACGGCGGCCGGGTCGATCCCGGTCCGTTCCAGCAGCGACCGGATCACGTGCGCGTGCAGGTCGACGGGGTGCATCCCCGACAGGGCGCCGCCCGGCTTGCCCTTGCCGATCGGCGTGCGGACCGCGTCGACGATGACCGCGTCGTTCATGAGACATCCCCTCACTCGCCATCGAAGCTACTGACGGGTATACCGTCCAGAGTTGGATTTCACAACCCACTGATCGCGGGCGTCACCGTGTCCGGGGGGTAGGTTGGGCCGCAGGACCGGCCGGTGCGCCGACGGCGCCGAGCGAGGAGGGCAGCCCCGTGGCCGTACGCGGCCGTCAGTGTTCGATCGCCGACGCGCTGGCCGTGATCGGCGAGAAGTGGAGCCTGCTCGCCCTGCGGGAGATCCTGCTCGGCGAGCGGAGGTTCGACCAGATCGCCCGCAACACCGGCGCCAGCCGCGACATCCTCGCCGCGCGGCTGCGGACGCTGGTGGACGCCGGGGTACTGACGAAGCGCCGGTACGAGGAGCACCCGCCGCGCTATGAGTACGTGCCGACCGAGGCCGGGCGGGCGCTGCAGCCGATCCTGCTGAACCTGATGGACTGGGGCGACCGTTACGTCGCCGAGGGCCCGCCGCCGACGGTCTGGCGCCACTCCTGCGGAGCGGACCTGCGCCCGCAGACGGTGTGCGCGCACTGCGGTGAGCCGGTGACGGAGGAGGGGGTCAGCCCGGTCCGTCTCGGCCCCGTCCGGTGACCCGCGGGGGAATGGGCGACGGGGAACGTTGCTATCGTTGAAGATTCAATCAGCATGGAAGGGTCGCGTCATGCAGTTCGGGATCTTCACGGTCGGCGACGTCACGCCGGATCCGACCACCGGCAGGACGCCGAGTGAGCATGAGCGGATCACGGCGATGGTGACGATCGCGCGCAAGGCCGAGGAGGTCGGTCTGGACGTGTTCGCCACCGGCGAGCACCACAACCCGCCGTTCGTGCCCTCGTCCCCGACGACGATGCTGGGCTACATCGCGGCCTGCACCGAGCGGCTGATCCTGTCGACCGCGACCACGCTGATCACCACGAACGACCCGGTGAAGATCGCCGAGGACTTCGCGATGCTCCAGCACCTGGCCGGCGGGCGCGTCGACCTGATGCTGGGCCGGGGCAACACCGGCCCCGTCTACCCCTGGTTCGGCCAGGACATCCGCCAGGGCATCCCCCTGGCGATCGAGAACTACGCGCTGCTGCACCGGCTCTGGCGCGAGGACGTGGTCGACTGGAAGGGCCGCTTCCGCACCCCGCTGCAGGGGTTCACCAGCACGCCCCGGCCGCTGGACGGCGTCCCGCCGTTCGTCTGGCACGGCTCGATCCGCAGCCCGGAGATCGCCGAACAGGCCGCCTACTACGGCGACGGATTCTTCGCCAACAACATCTTCTGGCCCAAGGAGCACTTCCAGCGGCTCATCAGCCTGTACCGGGAGCGTTACGCTCACTACGGGCACGGCACGCCCGAGCAGGCGATCGTCGGCCTGGGCGGGCAGGTGTTCATGCGCAAGAACTCCCAGGACGCCGTACGGGAGTTCCGCCCCTACTTCGACAACGCCCCCGTGTACGGGCACGGCCCGTCGCTGGAGGAGTTCACGGCCGAGACGCCCCTCACCGTCGGCAGCCCCCAGCAGGTCATCGACAAGACCCTGACCTTCCGCGAGCACTTCGGGGACTACCAGCGCCAGCTGTTCCTCATCGACCACGCCGGACTGCCGCTCAAGACCGTCCTGGAGCAGCTGGACCTGCTCGGCGAGGAGGTCGTCCCGGTGCTGCGTGAGGAGTTCGCCGCCAGGCGGCCGGCCGGGGTCCCCGACGCGCCCACCCACGCCTCCCTGCTGGCCGCCCGCGGCACCGAGACCCCGGCCGAGGCGGCCTCATGAGCGAGCCGAGCGAGCGGATCGAGCAGCACGGCGCCGCCGGGGACTCCTCCGGCGAAGCAGGCCGCACGAGCGAGCGAAGCGCCTCCTCGGGCGGAGTAGGCCGTATCGACCCGCTGCGGGTCGTCGCGGTCTCGGCGGGCCTGGGCACGCCGTCCTCGACCCGGCTGCTGGCCGACCGCCTGGCCGCGGCCACCCGCGAGCACCTGACCGAGGGCGGGCGCCCCGCCGAGGTCACGGTGGTCGAGCTGCGCGACCTGGCCACCGACATCGCGAACGCCATGGTCACCGGGTTCCCCGGCGCCCGGCTGCGCCCGGCGATCGAGGCGGTCACCGGCGCGGACGGCCTGATCGCGGTCACCCCGATCTTCTCGGCCTCCTACAGCGGGCTGTTCAAGTCGTTCTTCGACGTGATCGACAACACCGCCCTCGCCGGACGCCCCGTCCTGATCGCCGCGACCGGGGGCACCGCCCGCCACTCGCTCGCCCTCGAGCACGCGCTGCGGCCGCTGTTCACCTACCTGCGCGCGATCACGGTCCCCACCGCGGTGTACGCCGCGCCGGAGGACTGGAGCTCCGGCGGCGACGGCACCGGCGACCTGACGGCCCGGATCGGCCGCGCGGCGGGCGAGCTGGCCGCCCTGATGGGCGACCGCCCGTCCACCCCACCACAGGAAGAGGCCGTCGTGCCCTTCGCGGAGCAGCTGGCGGCCCTGCGCCCGGAGTGACTCAGCCCGGCACGATCTGGTTCTTGCCCAGGACCCGTACGCCGCTCGCGGTGACGGTGAAGTGCTCCCGGTCGTAGTCCTCATCGACGCCGATCCGGGCGCCGTCGGGGATGACGACGTTCTTGTCGATGATGGCGTTGCGGACGACGGCGCCGCGCCCGACCCGTACGCAGTCCATCAGGACCGAGCCGTGCACGGAGGCGCCCGCGTCGACATACACGCCGGGGGACAGGATGGAGCGCTCGGCCACCCCGCCGGCGACGATGACGCCGGGGGAGACCATCGAGTCGACGGCGTACCCGCGCCGCCCCTCCTCGTTGAACACGAACTTGGCCGGCGGCAGCGGGTCGTGACCGGTGTAGATCGGCCACTCCTGGTTGTACAGGTTGAACACCGGGTGGATGGAGATCAGGTCCATGTGCGCCTCGTAGAAGGCGTCCAGGGTCCCCACGTCGCGCCAGTACCCGCGGTCACGGTCGGTGGAGCCGGGCACCTGGTTGTCGGCGAAGTCGTAGACCTGCGCGCGGCCGGCCTTGACGAGCTTGGGAATGATGTTCCCGCCGACGTCGTGCTTGCTGGACAGATCGGCGGCGTCCTCCTTGACCACGTCGACGAGGACCTTGGTGTCGAAGACGTAGTTGCCCATGGAGGCGTAGACCTGGTCGGGCGCGTCCGGCAGGCCCACCGCGTCCTTGGGCTTCTCCCGGAACGCCGCGACACCGACGCCGTCGGGCTCCGTCTCGATCACCCCGAACTGGTCGGCGAGGGACAGCGGCTGGCGGATCGCGGCGATCGTGACCCCCGCGCCGGACTCGATGTGCTGCTCGACCATCTGCCGCGGGTCCATGCGGTAGATGTGGTCGGCGCCGAAGACGATCACATGGTCGGGCCGCTCGTCCTCGATCAGGTTGAGGTTCTGCAGGATCGCGTCGGCCGAGCCGGCGAACCACCGCGGCCCCAGCCGCTGCTGGGCGGGCACGGGCGTCACGTAGTTCCCCAGCAGCGTCGACATCCGCCACGTACGAGACACGTGCCGGTCCAGGCTGTGGTTCTTGTACTGCGTCAGCACCACGATCTTGAGGTAGCCGGCGTTCGCCAGGTTGGACAGCACGAAGTCGATCAGCCGGTACATTCCGCCGAAGGGCACCGCGGGCTTGGCCCGGTCGGCCGTCAGCGGCATCAGCCGCTTGCCCTCCCCGCCCGCCAGCACCATCGCCAGGACATGAGGTCTCGCCATGGCCAGACCTTAGCCCTCCCACCAGCGTTGAAACAGGACGAGGAGGCATATTCGGCACTACGCTGCCGGGCATGCGCGTCGACCTGCTCACTCGTGAATACCCGCCGGACGTCTACGGAGGCGCCGGAGTCCACGTCGAGTACCTGGCCCGGGAGCTGCGCCGGCTGTGCGACCTGCGGGTCCACTGCTTCGACGGCGAACGTACCGAGCCCGGCGTGACCGGCTACCGCGTCCCGGAGCCGCTGCGGGCGGCGAACCCGGCCCTGCAGACGCTCGGCGTCGACCTGGAGATGGCCGCCGGCGCCGGGGGAGCGGACCTGGTGCACAGCCACACCTGGTACGCGGGCCTCGCCGGCCACGTCGCCAAGCTCCTGCACGGCGTCCCGCACGTGGTCACCACCCACAGCCTCGAGCCGCTGCGGCCCTGGAAGGCCGAGCAGCTCGGCGGCGGGTACGCGGTCTCCTCCTGGGCCGAGCGCACCGCGATCCTGGCCGCCGACGCGATCGTGGCCGTCTCCGAGGGCATCCGCCGCGACGTGCTCGCCTGCTATCCCGAGGTCGACCCCGGCCGGATCACGGTCCTGCACAACGGCATCGACACCGACCAGTACACCCCGGACCACGGCACCGACGTGCTCACCCGCCACGGCATCGACCCCGAGCGCCCGTCCGTGGTCTTCGTCGGGCGCATCACCCGCCAGAAGGGCCTGCCCTACCTGCTGCGGGCCGCCCGCTCCTTCGACCCGGCCGCCCAGCTCGTGCTGTGCGCCGGGGCGCCCGACACCCCGGAGATCTCCGCGGAGGTCGAGGGGCTCGTCGGGGAACTGCGCCGCGACCGCGGCGGGATCGTGTGGATCGAGCAGATGCTGCCCCGCCCCGAGGTCGTGCAGATCCTCAGCCACGCGACCGTGTTCGTCTGCCCGTCGGTGTACGAGCCGATGGGCATCGTCAACCTGGAGGCCATGGCCTGCGAGGCGGCCGTCGTCGCCACCGCGACCGGCGGGATCCCCGAGGTCGTCGCCGACGGCGAGACGGGACTGCTCGTCCCGATCGAACAGGCCGCCGACGGCACCGGCACGCCCGTCGACCCCGACCGCTTCGCCGCCGACCTCGCCGAACGCGTGAACGCGCTGCTCGCCGACCCCGGGCGCGCCGCCGCGATGGGCGCGGCGGGCCGCCGCCGGGCGATCGAGCACTTCTCCTGGTCCCAGATCGCCCGCCGCACCCACGACCTGTACGCCTCCCTCACCTGACACCGTCCCCACGTGCGGAGTACGGGATTACCCGGATCCCCCGGAGGCCGTTCACCGGGGAGACTGTGCCCCGTCACCGGTGAAAAGGGCGGGCGATGGTGAATGGCATCGGGGGAGTCATACTGGAATGCCCGGATCCGGGGTGCGAGCCCCGCATGGTGGCGGCACGGCCGGCACCCGTGCTGCGCGGCCACGTCGCCGGGTACGCCGGGCTGCGCGTCGACGCCGACCGGCCGCTGCGGGGTCGCGCCGTGGCCGGCTGCGGGGTGACGCTGTTCCTCGACTTCGCCGCCTCGGTACGGGTGGTGAGCGGGCCGGGCCGTCCCCTGCGCGTCCAGGCCTCGCATGTCACCGGCCTGCACGACCGTCCCGTCCTGTTCGAGCAGCACAGCCGCCACCGGGGAATGGCCGTCGAGCTCACCCCGCCCGGGGCGTACGCGCTGTTCGGCGTGCCGATGCGGGAGCTGAGCAACACGACCGTGGACCTGGCCGACCTGCTGGGGCGCCGCGCGGAGCGGCTCACCGGACGGCTCCGTGACGCGCCGGACTGGGCGACGCGGTTCGCGCTCCTGGACAGTGTGCTGCCGGCCTGGTTCGGCGCCGGGCCGCAGCCGGCGCCGACGGTGCTGCGGGCGTGGCGGCTGCTGCGGCGGACCGGCGGCACGGTGAGCGTCGCCACGCTGGCCGAGGAGGCCGGGGTGACCCGCCGCTGCCTGGAGATGCGTTTCGCCGAGCAGATCGGGCTGCCGCCCAAGACGATCGCCCGTCTCCTACGGTTCGAACGCGCCGCGCGCCTGCTCACCGCGCCGGCGGGACCGCCGCCGGCGCGGATCGCCGCGGTGTGCGGCTACGCGGACCAGGCGCACCTCACCCGGGAGTTCCGCGGCCTGGCGGGCCGCACGCCCACCGCGCTCCGCGCCGAGCACGCCGCCGCGACCACGGTCCGCTGATCACGGTCCGCACTCGCCTGGGAACGCTTCGCATTCGTTCAAGACCCGCGGAGGGGGCCGCGCCTAGCGTTCGAGGTGGGAATTCCCCCGGACGAAAGGGTCCGCTCATGCGAATACCGAAGATCACGGCGGCGGCCGCCGTCGCGGGCGCGCTGGTCACCGCCGGCGTCGTCGTCGCGTCCCCCGCGAGTGCGGCGCCGGCCCAGGGGACGCTCACCCTCCGCTGCAACCACCCCTGCAGCGACCCGCCCGGCCCCGGCTGGCGCTACATCGACAACTACTACTGGGCCAGCAGCTGCATCGAGGTCGGCAACCGCGGCATCAACAACCGCTCCTGGTCCAAGTACCAGTGCTACGGCAGCACCTGGACCAATTACGACCTCTGGGTGATCTGATCAACCGTCGGTGACGGGCGGGCGCCCCCCTCGGCTGCCCGCCCGTCACCGGTCTCCGCTCTCACGGCCGGTGGCCCGGTACCCGTGGTCGCGCCGGGTCACCCGGCGGCGCGGTCGCCGACCGGGCACGGCGCGGCCGGTGCCGGGGCGGCGGGTGCCGGGGCGGCGGGTGCCGGGGCGGCCGCGGGGCGGGCGGTCCGCGACCGTACGGCTTCGGACACGGCCGCGATCAGGGACAGGGCGATGACGGCGGCGCCGTAGGCGGTCGCGGTCGCCCGCAGGCCGAATGACGGCACCGCGGTCCCGGCGACGACGGCGGGCACGCTGAAGGCCAGGTAGCTGACGACGTACACCGAGGCGAACAGCTCCGCCCGCTGCCCGGTGCCCGCCAGGGCCGCCACGGACCGGAACGCCCCGAGGAACGCGGCACCGAACCCGCAGCCCGCGATGGCCGTTCCGATGAAGAACAGCGACGTCGAGGCGGTGCCCAGTGCCAGGAGCGTCACGGCGGTCCCGGCGGCCAGCGCGGCCGACCCGGCGGCCATGACCCGCTGCGGCGCCCGGTCGCGGACGAGCACCGAGACCACGGCGCCCGCCCCGGTCAGGGCGGTGACGACGAGCCCGCCGACCAGGTGGTTGCCGATGTGCAGCACGCCCGCGGCCAGTGAGCCGCCCAGGGACAGGTACAGCCCGCCCAGCGCCCAGGTCGCCACCAGGCAGGGCGCGACGGCCAGGAAGGCCGCGCGGGCGGGGGCCGGGACGGCCGCCCGGGGCCGCAGGGACGCCAGCGCGCCGGGGCGCGGGGTCACCAAGTCGGGAATGAACGCCATCACGGCCGCCAGGACCACGAAGACCGCGGTGAGCACCGCGAAGACCAGGGTCGTCGGCGCGGGGGCGTACTGCACCAGCGCTCCGCTGCCCAGCGCGCCGGCGGCCAGGCCCAGGGAGGGGGCCACGCTGTTGACCAGGGAGCCCAGCCGCGCGCCGGGCTGCAGGTCGACCAGGCCGGCGCTGATGGCACCGGTCGCGGCGCCGGTCGCCAGGCCCTGGACGACGCGCGCGGCCAGGAGCGTCCCGACGTCGCCGGCGGTGAGGAACACGACCATGGCGACGGTCTCGGCCAGCAGCGCGGCGATCAGCACGGGCCGGCGGCCGAGGAAGTCCGACAGCCCGCCGACGGTCAGCAGCGCGATGAGCAGGGCGAGGGCGTAGACGGCGAAGACGGCCGTGAGGGTGGTCGCCGAGAATCCCCACCGGTGCTGGTAGACGACGTAGAGCGGGGAGGGGGCGCTCGCGGCGCCCATGAAGGCCAGCAGGGTCGCCCCGAGCAGCCAGAAGCCGGCCGCGCGCGGCAGGCGCCGGGCCGCACGGGCGGCCGCGGGCGTGACGCGGTCGTCCACTGTGGACATTGCGATGCTCCTCCAATAGTTCCAAAATCTTCGAACTATTGGAGGCTACTCCGGCCCGGCCCACTGTTCAACTATTATCGAACCATGCGGCCCGGATCGACACGTGAGCTCGCCCATCCCGACGCGGCGGACCTCGTCCTGACCGACGTGCTGTTCGCGCTCAGCGACCCGGCGCGCCTGGAGATCACCCGCCGGCTCGCCGAGGGGCCCCTCGAGGTCGCGGCCTGCCAGCCCACCGGCGGCGACCTCCCCAAATCGACCCTGTCCCACCACCTGAAGACGCTGCGCGAGGCCGGTGTCATCCGCAACGTCCCCCACGGCCGGCAGCGCTACGTCAGCCTGCGCCGCGACGACCTGGAGCAGCGGTTCCCCGGCCTGCTCGCCGCCGTCCTGCGCCCGGCCCCCGCCGGCGAATGACCCCCTGACCGCCGCCACGGCCCCGGCGGGCGATCCCGCCACCGCCACCGCAACGCCGCTCGCGCCGCAACGCCGCCCGCGAACGCCGATCGAAAGGACGACCCGCCGTGTCCACGCTCGACTCCCCGATCCCGCGCTTCCACCTGGCCGTGCCCGTCGACGACCTGGAGGCCGCCCGCGTCTTCTACGGCGAGGTCATCGGCTGCGCGCAGGGCCGCAGCGCCGACACCTGGATCGACTGGAACCTGCACGGCCACCAGTTCGTCACCCACCTGGCGCCCCGCCGCGCCGAACGCGTGCACAACCCCGTCGACGGCCACGACGTTCCCGTGCCTCACTTCGGCCTGATCCTGACCATCCCGGAGTTCCACCGGCTCGCCGAGCGGTTCCGCGCGGCGGGCACCACGTTCGTCATCGAGCCGTACCTGCGGTTCGAGAGCCTGCCCGGCGAGCAGTGGACGATGTTCCTGCTGGACCCGGCGGGCAACGCCCTGGAGTTCAAGGCGTTCGCCGACGACGCGCAGGTCTTCGCCGTCTGAGCCCCGCGCCGCCGCCGGCCGGGGTGGGCCTACGCTGGGCGGCATGCCGGATCCCGCACCACTGCTGACCATCGGGCAGGTCGCCGAGCGAACGGGCCTGAGCGTGCACGCGCTGCGCTTCTACGAGCGTGAGGGCGTGCTGGTCGACCCGGTGCGGCGCGACCCGGGCGGCCGGCGCCTCTACAGCGAGAACGACGTCGACTGGCTGACGGTCTGCGTCATCCTGCGGGCCTCGGGCATGCCGCTGCCGGCGATCCGCCGCTACACCGAACTGGTCCGGGAAGGGGACGGCAACGAGGAGGAACGCCTCACCCTCCTGCGCGCCCACCGGGAACGGCTCACCGCCCAGATCGGCGACCTGGCACGGTGCCTGGACCTGGTCGACCACAAGGTCGGCGTGTACGAGGACGTCCTCGCCGGCCGGGCGGCGCCGTGCCGTCCCGCGTCCGCGGGCTGAGGACCCGGCACGGCCTACCGGTCGCGGGTCGCGATCGCCCAGCCGGCCGCCGGCAGGCTCACCCGGTTCCCCTCGATCCGCCCGGGCCCGGCGGCGTGCCGCCATGGGCCCGCCGACAGGTCGGCCTCGGCGGGATCGTCCGCGGCGTTCAGCGCGACCGCGACGCCCTCGTCGCCTTCCGCGGCCATGTAGACCAGCACGGTGTTGGTCAGCGCCGTCACCGTCGTACGGGCGCGGACCAGCCACGGGTGTCGCCGACGGAACCCGATGAGGTCCTGGTGGAGCCGGTAGTGGGGACGGCCCTGCCCGGACAGTTCGGCCGGGTCGTCGGGGAACGCCGGCCGGATCGCGTCGTCGCCGCCCTCACGCTCCTCCTTGATCCCGCGGAACGCCTGCTCGTCCCCGGAGTAGATCGCGGGGATCCCGCCGACCGTGCACAGGATCACCAGGGCGTGCTCCAGGTGCCGCGGGTCGTCCAGGCGGCTGGCGATCCGCGTGACGTCGTGGTTGCCGACGAAGGTGTAGGGCGCGAAGGTCTCCAGGAGGGTGTTGTGCCGTTTCAGCGCCCAGGCCAGCTCGAACAGGTTGCGGTCGTTGAGCGAGCTCCAGATCGCCTTCCACAGCTCGTACTGGGTGACCGAGTCCAGTCCGCCGTCGGTGACGTAGGCGGCGTAGTCGCCGTGGATGACCTCGCCCATCAGCCAGGCGCCGGGGAACCGCGCCCGGACCCGGCCGGTGACGGTGCGCCAGAACCGCGGCGGCACGGCGTAGGCGGCGTCCAGCCGCCAGCCGGAGACGCCGCGCTCGAGCCAGTGCGTCATCACCTCGGTGACGTAGTCGGCGACCTCGGGCTCGTCGTGGTCGAGCGCGACGAGCCGGTGGTGGCCCTCGAAGGTCTCGTAGCCGCCGCCGGGCGCGGGACGGAACCAGGAGGCGTACCGTGAGCGCGGCCCGTGCGCGGCCACGTCGGCGAAGGCGGGGAAGCCCCGGCCGACGTGGTTGAACACCCCGTCCAGCAGCACCCGGACCCCGCGCTCGGACGCCCGCTCGATCAGCCGCAGCAGGTCCTGTTCGGTGCCCAGGCGCGGGTCGACACGGAAGTGGTCGACGGTGTCGTAGCCGTGGGTCTCGGAGGCGAACACCGGGCCGAGCGCCAGCCCGTTGCAGCCCAGGTCGATCAGGTAGTCCAGCCAGCCCTCCAGGCGGGACAGCCGGGGCACCGGCGGCGCGCCCGGCGGCAGGGCCCGGCGTTCGGCGCCGGTGAAGCCGAGGGGGTACACGTGCCACCAGATGGCGTGGTCGGACCAGTGCATGGCGGATCCCGTCAGTGGTCGGTGGGCCGGCCGCCCGGGCGGCCGGGGTGGGAAGGGTCGCCGGCGAGCCGCTCCATCAGCGCCCCGGCCAGCCGCAGCACCTGGCGTTCGGTGTCCGAGAGCCCGGCCATCGCCGAGGCCAGCCACGCGTCGCGCTCGGCCATGTCGCGGGCCAGCGCGGCGGTGCCCGCCGGGGTGATGGCCAGCACCGACTGGCGGCGGTCGCGGTCGTCCCGGATCCGGGTGATCAGGCCGGCCCGCTCCAGCTCGGCGAACACCCGGGTGAGGGACTGCGGCCGCTGGTACTCGGCGGCGGCGAGCTCCCCGGCGGTGGCCGGCCCGTGCCGGTGCAGGTGGCCGAGGACCCCGAGCTTGTTGGCGCTGAGCGCCCCGGGCGCGCGCGCCGCGCGCAGCCGCCGCCCGAGCCGCGTCACGCCCTGACGCACCTGCGCGGCGCCGTCCAGGAGGTCGGCACCCTCATCCGTCGCGCTCACATTGCTACGCTATCACTTAGTATCCCGCCATGAGCGACAAGCCGATACGGCGTTCCACGGCTCTCATCTCGTACGCATCTCTTACCGTCCACGCCTGCCTCTCCGCCGTCCAGCGCCTCGATCCGGGGCTGACGGCGCTGCGGGCGACCGCCGTCGGCATGACCGCGACCCTGGCGGCGTACGGGTCGGCGCTGCTGCTCGAGCACGCCGCGCACCTGCACGTGGACACCCTCATCCAGGCGGTCGCGCTGACGCTGACCCTGTCGCGCGCCGGGTCCGGCACCGGCGTCGCCGACCGGCTCATCGCCCTGGCGGTCCTGCCGCCCCTGGCCGTCGCGGCGGCCGAGACCTCCCGGCTCATGGCCGGCCACCGCGTCGCCGGCGACGCGGTCTTCACCGTCCTGCTCGCCGCCACGATCGCGGTACGGCGGTTCGGGCCGCGCGCGACCAGGGCCGGGACCCTCGCGGTGCTGCCGCTGGTCGCCGTGCTCGTCGTGCAGGTGCCCGGCGTTCCGCCCGCCGGTCACGGGCAGGACCTGTGGGCGGCGCTCGTCGCGCTGCTCGCCGCGTCGTGGGGGCTCACCGCCCGGTGGGCCGCGGAACGCACCGGGTTCACCCGCCCGGCCGCCCCGGCGTACACGCCACCGGCCCGGGCGGGCGGCGGGCGGCGGCCGTCCGCGAGCACGCGCATGAGCCTGCAGATGGCCGGCGCCGTCGGCGCCGCCTTCGTCGCGGGTCACGCGGCGTTCGCCGAGCACTGGACGTGGGTGGTGCTCACCGCGTTCGTCGTGTGCAGCGGCGCGCGGGGCCGCGCGGACGTCCTGCACAAGGGAGTGCTGCGCACCGCCGGCGCGGCGGCCGGCACCGCGGCCGCCACGGTGATCGCCGGCACGTTCGGCGTGCACGACCACCGCACGGTCGTCGTGATCTTCGTTGTCCTGGCCGCGGCGACCTGGCTACGGCATTTCGGGTACGCCTACTGGGCCGGGTGCGTCACCGCGGTCCTGGCCCTGCTGTACGGCTACTTCGGGCAGTCCGCCCCGGGTCTGCTGGGCACCCGCCTGGAGGCGATCGCCGTCGGCGCCGTCCTGGGCGTGGCGGCGTCCTGGCTGATCCTGCCGATCCGGTCCGCCGACGTACTGCGCCGCCGCACCGCGGACGCGCTGGCCGTGCTGGGGGACTTCCTGGCCGCCGCGCGCCGGGATCCGGCCCGGCTGGCCGACGACCAGGTCAGGTTCGACGGCGCCGTACGGCGGCTCGAGCAGATCGCCGGACCGCTGCGGGCCCACCGCGCCCTCCACGGCCTCCATCACCCCGGCCGCTCCCATCCCGCCGACGCGATCGACGCCGTGCGCCGGTGCGCCGCGCCGGTCCACGCCATCGCGCGATGCGCGGCCGAGCACCACGCCGTGCTGGACGCGCCCGGTGTGCTCCGCATGCACGCCGCCGTCGCGGCCGACCTGACCCGGGCCCGCCTCGCGGTCGGGCGCCGCGCCCTTCCCGGACGGCCCCCGCCCGCCCGGGACGAGACGGTCCCCACGGCGCCGGGATCCCCGGCCGACCGCGTACGCGCGGCGCTCACCGAACTCGACGCGGCGCTGCGCACCCTGCAGCGCATCTTCGCCTCCGCCCGTGGCTGAGACGCGACGGCGGCGCGGCGGCCCGTGCCGGGGCGGGGATCCGCAGGCGGGAGGCGTCGCGAGGCGCCGGGCCCGCCTCTGGCATCATGACCGCGAGTCCGGCGAAACGGACACGGAGCAGGGCGTCACCCGGCGAGCGCCCCGGAAGCAGGAGGTCGCTTGCTGCAGGACACCACGCGACGACGTGGCACGATCGGGCGCACGGCCGGCCTGATCCTCGCCGCCACGGCCGCCGTCCTGTGGGGAGTGGGCGGGGTCGCGGCCCAGGAGCTGTTCCACCGGCACGGCATCGATCCGCGCTGGCTGGTCGCCGTCCGCATGGCGGGCGCGGGGCTGCTCCTGCTGGCGGTCTTCCGCCCCGCCTGGCCGGGCCGGCACATCGGGCGGCTCCTCGTCCTCGGCCTCGTCGGCATGGCCGCGACCCAGTACACCTGGTTCGCGGCCATCGAGCACTCCGACGTCGCGACGGCCACGTTCCTGCAGTACAACGCCATCGCCATCACGGCCGGATGGCAGATGCTGCGCGGCGAGGTCCGTCCCTCGCCCGGCCGGCTGGCGGCGCTGGCGGCCGCGGGCGTCGGCGTGGCCCTGCTCGTCCTGGGCCGGCGCGGCGGTCTCGCCGCCCTGCGGGTCGGTCCCCTCGGCGTCGTGTTCGGCCTGGCGTCCGCCCTCGCCTTCGCGTACTACATGCTCGCCTCGGCGCGGATCGTCCGGGTCATCGGCTCCGGAGCGACCACGGCGTGGGGGCTGAGCATCGCGAGCGTCCCCATGCTCATCTGGGCCCCGCCCTGGCGGGCCCACCCGGTCGGCGACGCCGTCACCGTGACCGCCCTGACCGCGATCGTGGTCGTGCTGTCCACGGCGCTGGCCTTCAGCCTGTCCGTCACCGGCCTGCGCCACATCACGGCCACCGAATCGGCCATCGTCAGCACGATCGAACCGGCCGTCGCCGGGCTGGCCGGCGCCCTGTTCCTCGGCGTGCGGCTGCTGCCGCTGCAGTACCTCGGCGCGGCCCTGACCCTGGCCGCCGTCCTGCTCCTCACCGCCGCCGACCGGCCCCGGACGACCGGCCCGGCGCGCCGGCCCGATGACGACCCGGCCGTCGGCGCCGCGTCGCGCGGCTGACGGACCGTCCACCGCCGTCACCGGCGCGCGGCGGCTTCTCGCGCGCCCGCGGCACGGCGTCACCGACGCCTCGGTCGGCCTCACTCGGCCCGCAGGGCGGCCGCGGTCAGGCGGGGATGCTGAGGGCGACCATGGCGATGTCGTCGTCGGCGGGCTCGTCGAACGTCGCGACCAGGCCCCGCAGGCGTTCCATCAGCGCCGGGGCCGCCAGCCCACCGCAGCCGGCCAGGAACTCCCGCAGCCCGTCCTCGCCGAGCCGGGCCCCGTCACGGTGGGCGTCGATCAGCCCGTCGGTGTACAGCAGCAGCGTGTCACCGGCGGCCAGCTCCAGGTGCACGTTGTCGTACACCGCGCCCTCGAGACAGCCGATGATCGGGCCGCGCAGCTCACGGCTCTCCAGCCCGCCGTCGGCGCGCAGCACGATCAGCGGGGGATGGCCGCCCGCGGCGATCGTGATGATCGCGCCGGCCGGGCCCGGGCGCACGATCGCCGCCGCGGCGGTGCAGAACCACATCTCCGCGCCGCCGGACCCGTAGACGGCCTGGTCCAGGGTGATCGCCGCGTCCAGCCCCGTCAGCATCCGCGCCGGGTTCGGGCGGGTGATCGCCTCGGTCCGCAGCGTGTAGCGGACCAGGGACGTACGGCCGGCCGCCTGGGCGCCCTTGCCGACGACGTCACCGATGAACAGGCCCCACCGCCGGCCGTGCTCGTCGAGGGGGAACAGGTCGTAGAAGTCACCGCCGATCGGCTCGATGGCCGGCTGGTAGTGCGCGGCGATCTCACAGTGCGGCATCTCGGGCAGGGTCGGGGGCAGCAGGGACCGCTGCAGGGCGTCGGCCAGGGCCGTCAGCTGCGTCCTGTCCCGCTCGGCGGTCTCGTGCACCGCGCGTTCGAGCGCGGCGGCGCGCAGCGCCGACAGCCGCAGCTCCAGGTGATCCATGGCCAGGGCCGCCAGGTCGCCGAGCACCGCCAGCTCCTGCGGGTCGGCCTCGCGCGGCCGGGTCCCCATGACGTTCACCGTCCCCAGCCGGTGCCCGTCCGGCGTCGTGATCGGCGCGGCCGCGTAGAACCGCACCCCCGTCTCGCCCGCCACCAGCGGATGCTCCCAGGCGTCCGGGTCTCGCACGGCGTCGGCGACGGCGTACGGCCCGGGCCGGGACACCGCCTCGGCGCACAGGCCCGGCCCCCGGGGCACCTCCTCCACGCCCGGCAGCCCGTGCGCCGCCTTGAACCACACCCGGTCGCCGTCGACGATCGTCACGGTCCCGATCGGCGCGCCGAAGATCCTGGCGGCCAGCGCCGCGATCCGGTCCAGCGCCGCGTCCGGCGGGGTGTCGAGGATCCGGTAGCGGCGGACGGCCGCGAGCCGCGCCTCCTCGCCCGCGGGCGCAACCGGGGCCGGCGACGGGACGCCGTCGGGGACCTCGAACGATTCCATCAGCCGCGCTCCCTGTGCCGCCCATCCTGGGTGTGATCGACGAGTAATCATCCCGCATGCCCCGGGCACGCGACGTCCGGGCGGGCCGTTCCACTATGCCCGATGCGAATCACCACCTCAGACCGGCCGACGGACCCGGCGGCGCCGCGGTACGGGCGGGCGGACCGGCCGGTACGGCCCGGCACCGTACGTCACGTTGGGTGACGACGGAGGTGGCGGCGGGGCCGCCGCGGCGGGTGCGCCCTACCGTGGGAGGCGACATGCGCACCATCAAGCACTCCGGCGTCCACGAGCTGGAGATCCGCCGGTCCCGGTTCATCTGCGCCCTGGCCCGCGTCGTCACCGAGGAGGAGGCGCAGGCGTTCATCGCCGGGCGCCGCCGCGCCCACCGCGACGCGAACCACAACTGCACCGCCTTCGTCCTGGGCGAGCGCGGGGAGATCACGCGCAACAGCGACGACGGGGAACCGGCCGGGACCGCCGGCCCGCCCATGCTGGAGGTGCTGGGCCGCCGCGGCCTGACCGGCGTGGCCGCCGTGGTCACCCGGTACTTCGGCGGCGTCAAGCTCGGCGCCGGCGGCCTGGTCCGCGCCTACGGCCAGGCGGTCGCCGAGACGATCGACGCGGTCGGCGTGGTCGAACGGCGTCCCGTCGTCACCGTGACCGTCGCCGTCGGCCACGAGCGGGCCGGCCGGCTCCAGCGGGACCTGCACGCCTCCCCGTACCCGCCGATCGGCGCCCGCTACGGTCCCCGCGCCGAGATCGACGTCGCGGTGCCGGAGGAGGACCTCGCGGCGTTCGAGGCATGGGCCGCGGCCGCCACCGGCGGGCAGGCCGCGCTGCGGCGCGGCGCCCGCACTCTCGTCGACGTCGAGATCTGACCGGGCGCCGCGGGGCCGGGGCCGCGGGAGCGCACGCCGCCTCGAGGTGCTCCCGGAAAACTGCCAGAAGATGTCAGGTACCGCCGGAATGATCGACCCGTCACCGACGAACGAAAGGGCGGCGTCACATGACCGCGATCGCCTCTTTGGCCATGTTCAACTTCGACTGCGCCGATCCGGGCGCGCTCGCCGAGTTCTACCACGAGGTCCTCGGCATGCCGATCACTCACCGCGAAGGCGACTACGCGATGATCGGCGACGGCGTGACCAACATCGGCTTCGGGCGCGTCGAGGGCTACCAGGCGCCGAGCTGGCCCGACGAGAACGCGCCCAAGCGCTACCACCTGGACCTGTACGCCGACGACCTGGACGAGGCCGAGGCGCGGTGCGTGAAGCTGGGCGCCTCCCGCCCGGACTTCCAGCCGGGCGAGGGACGCTGGCGGGTGCTGCTGGACCCGGCCGGGCACCCCTTCTGCGTCTGCCCGCGTCCCGCCTCCTCCTGACAAGGCCGCACAGGGGCCGCACAGGGGCCGCCTCCTGACGGCCGCCGCCCCGGCGCGCGACCCGCGCGCCGGGGCGGCGCACACTCCGTGGCGGGTCAGGCGCCTATCGCGGCGTCGCCTACGGCGCGGCCGGCCGCTTCACCGCGGCCGCCGGCGCGATCGTCGGCGGCGCGGCCCGCGGGCGCGCCGGCCGGGTCGTCCCGGCCGGTCAGGAAGGCGCGCAGGATCCGGTTGAACTCCTCGGGCCGTTCCAGGTTCGGCAGGTGCGCCGCCCCGTCGAGGACCGCCAGCCGCGAGCCGGGGATCCGCTCGTGCATGAACCGCGCGTCGGCCACGGGCGTGAACTCGTCCTCACGGCCGACCACGATCAGCGTCGGCACGCCGACGCGGGGGAGCAGGCCGGTGTAGTCGGGCCGCTCGGCCCGGCCCCGCAGCGCGGCCGCCGCGCCCGCCGGCGGGGCCCCGCGCATCATGTCCAGGACGTGCCGGGCGACGTGGGGGAGCGCCTCGACGTTCGCCGGGGAGATCATCTTGGCCAGGTTCTCGCGGGCGTAGCCGTCCATGCCCTCGCGCTCGAGCCGGTCGGCCATGGCGTACCGCGCCGCCCGGCCCTCGGCGGTCTCGGCCTGCGCGAACGTGTCGGCCAGCACCAGCGCCCGCACCCGGCCGGGGAACAGCCGGAGGAACTCCAGCACGATCTGCCCGCCCATCGACAGTCCGCCCAGCGTGATCTCCCCGATCCCCAGGTGGTCCAGGAGCGCGGCGATGTCCTGCGCGAAGGTCCGCAGGGGAGTGGCGCCCGCGACGACGGAGCAGGTCCCGTACCCGCGCAGGTCCGGCACGATCACCCGCCGTCCCTCGGCCGCGAACGCGGCCGCCTGCGGTCTCCACATCGTGCGGTCGAACGGGTGGCCGTGCACCAGCACCAGCGGCTCCCCCTCGCCCTCGTCGTCGTAGCCCACCGTGATCCCGTTCACCGACACCGCACCCACCACGGGCCCCTTCCCGCCTGCGCACACCGACCACTCGATGCTATTGATCAGTGCACTCTCGGTGCAATAGGATCATTGCCCTCGGAGCAATCGGAGGGAATGCCCGTTGGAGGACTACCGGCGCATCGCCGACACCATCGCCGCCGACATCACCGCCGGGCGGTTGCGGCCCGGCGACCGGCTCCCGCCCCAGCGCAGGTTCGCCCGCGACCACCGCATCGCCGAATCCACCGCCGCCCGCGTCTACCGCGAACTGACCCGCCGCGGCCTCGTCGTCGGCGAGGTCGGCCGCGGCACCTTCGTACGGGCCGCCGCCCCCGTTCCCGGCCCCCCGCTCGCCGAACCCGCCGCCGCCCGGATCGACCTGGAGCTGAACTACCCGCTCGTCACGAGCCAGGACGCCCAGCTCGCCCGCGGCCTCACGCCCCTGCTCCGCCCCGACGTCCTGGGCCCGGCCCTGCGCCCCTGCGCCGCCACCGGCACCCCCGCCGCCCGCGCCGCGGCCGCCGCGCTCCTGACCTGCCCCGGCTGGGACCCCGACCCGGACCGCGTCCTGTTCGCTGGCAACGGCCGCCAGGGGATCGCCGCGGCCCTGGCCGCCCTCGTCCCGCCCGGAGGACGCCTCGGCGTGGAGTCCCTGACCTACCCCGTCATCAAGGCCATCGCGGCCCGGCTCGGCATCACCCCCGTCCCGCTGCCCCTCGACGAGCACGGCCTGCGCCCCGACGGCGTCACCGACGCCTGCCGCACCACCCCCCTGCACGCCGTGTACCTGCAGCCGACCCTGCACAACCCGCTCGGCCTCACCATGGCGCCCGCGCGGCGCGCCGAACTCGCCGCCACCCTCACCCGCCTGAACCTGACCGCCGTGGAGGACCGCATCTGGTCCTTCCTCACCGACGGGCCACCGCCGCTGGCCGCCTTCGCTCCCGACCACACCGTCCTCATCGACAGCCTGTCCAAACGGCTCGCGCCCGGCCTGACCGCCGGCCTCATCCTCGCCCCGCCCGCGCTCACCGACCGCCTCACCTCCGCGCTGCGGTCCGGCGCCTGGACCGCGACCGGATTCGCCCTACAGGCCGCCACCCGCTGGATCACCGACGGCACCGCCGCCGTCATCGGCCAGGCCAAACGCGACGACGCCGCCGCCCGCCAGCGGATCGCCGCACGCGCCCTCACCGGCTTCACCGTGCACGCCGACCCGCACGCCTACTACTGCTGGTGGCGGCTGCCCGACCCCTGGCGCGCCGAGACGTTCGTCGCGGCCGCCGCCCGGCGCGGCATCGCCATCACCCCCGCGGCGGCGTTCGCCGTCGGCCGGCCCGCCGCGCCCGGCGCCGTACGCCTCGGGCTCGCCTCCCCACCGCCCGGCACCCTCGACCACGCGCTCACCACCCTGGCCGCCATCGCCCACGGCACCCCCGAGGACACCGTCGCCGAATGACACGGGCACTTCCGCCGAACGCCCGCCGGCCCGGCGGAGATGCCCGAAGGCCCACCGGGTCGGGACCTTCGCCACTGCCCGCCCCACCGCCGCACGGAGATCATCGACGTAGACCGATCACCCGGACAGGGAGCCGCCCGATGAGCACCACCACGATCAGCACGCCAGCGGCCAGGACCCCGCATCCGCGCGCGGCGGCGTCCCGGCCCCGCCGGCCGGCCACCGAACTGCCGCCGGCCCGCCGCGTCCTGGCCGTGGTCGCCCGCCCCGGCGATGAGACCTGGTACCTCGGCGCCGTCCTGGACGCCTTCCGCTCCCGTGGCGCCCGCATCGGCGTGCTGTGCTTCACCCACGGGGAGAGATCCCCCTACAACGACTCGCTGTGCCGCCTGGAGACCATCCGCCCCCGGGAGTTCGAAGCGGCCACCGCCGTCCTGCGCGCCGAGCACCGCACCCTGATCGACTATCCCGACGACGGGCTGAGCGGCCACCCGATCGAGGAGCTCACCGAGCACATCACCCGCGCGCTCACCGAATGGGACGCCGACCTCCTGCTCACCGTCGACGGGCGCGGCACCGAACGCACGGCCGCCCGCGCGGCCGTCCACGCCGGACGCGAACGCGGCATCCCGGTCCTGGCCTGGACGCTCCCGCACGACCTGGCCCGGGCGACGCGGCACGCCGGCGGCCCGCCGATGAGCGGCGACCTGTACTCCCGCATCGACGTCGAGGTGCGGGTCGACCGGCGGATCCAGCTGCAGGCCGCCCGCGCGCACCGCAGCCAGCACGACGGCGACCGCCCACAGCGCGCCCGCCTCGCCCTCCAGGGCGACCGCGAGTGGCTGCGCCGGCTCGTGCCTCCCGCGCCCACCGCACCGGCCGCGCCGGCCACCGCACCCGCCGCAGCCACACCGGCCGTCGATCCCGCCCGGAAGAGCTCGTGACGCTTCTGCGAAAGGTCCGGGAGCGGGCCGGCCGGTTCCCGATCCGCCAGCGCCGCGCCGGGCGACGACGCCCGTACAACGGACGAGCCGTCATGAGCGGCCCGGTCATCGCCGTACCGGGGCCGAGCGCGCGACCGCCCGCGAGCACCGCCGGGCCGACCAGGGCTGTGAGGCCAAGGACTCGTCGGAGGCCCGGTGGTAGCCCGGACTACCGGGAGCCCGCCACAGAGCGCGACTTGTAGAAGAACTCCTCCAGGTAGGCGACCTCGTGCGGCTGGTAGGGCTTCCCTAGCGCGCGATGGCCGGCCCGGGGGAGCGGGCACCGTCCGGCCGGCTCGACCAGCCCCCGCCCGGCCGTCCAATCATCCGCCGGCCTCCGGACGCGGACCCGGTGCCCTCAGGCCGCCGGGCCGGCGTCCACCACAGGGGTCCGCCGTCCTGCCACCAGCCCCGGGGTGATCGCCAGGTGGTCGCCGCGCTCGCCGGGCGCCCACACCGGCAGCCGCAGGCCGCGCAACCGGCGCAGCTCACCGGGCCGTGAGACGACACGGGCCGGTCCGGTCACCACCACCGACCAGCCCGTACGGGTCACCGGGTCGAACTCGTCGGCCTCGAACGCGACGACCACACCGCGGGCGGCCGCCGCCGGTTTCGACCCCGCCGTGGTGCGGATGACGACGTCCCCGCCGCTGAGCGCGAAGTTCACCGGCTGCACCGCCGGCAACGCCCGGTCGGTGAACACGATCCGGCCGATCGGGACGGTGCCCAGCAGCGCCGGGCACTCCTGCCGGCCCGATTTCCAGGCCGCCGGAGTCCAGCACGGCCTCACTCGGCACGGGGCTCGCGGCCCTCGGCCGCCTTCAGCTGCGCCACGAACGCGGCCGCCTGCGTCCGGCGGCGCATGTCCAGCTTGGAGAACAGGTTCGACACGTAGTTCTTCACCGTCTTCTCCGCCAGGAACAGGCGCTCGCCGATCTGCCGGTTCGTCAGGCCCTCACCGATCAGCTCCAGGATCTGGCGTTCCTGCGTCGACAGGGCCGCCAGCGGATCCTTGCGGGTCTGCCGCTCCCGCAGCCGCTGCAGCATCTGCGCGGTGCTGCGCGGATCCAGCAGCGACTGCCCGGACGCGACCGTCCGCACCGCGCTGACCAGGTCCGACCCGTGGATCTGCTTGAGCACATACCCCGCGGCCCCGGCCATCACCGCGTCGAACAGCGCCTCCTCGTCGGAGAAGGACGTCAGCATCAGGCACGCCACCTCCGGCAGGCGCGACCGGACCTCCCGGCACACGCTGACACCGTCACCGTCGGGCAGCCGCACGTCCAGCACGGCCACGTCCGGGCGCGCCGCCGGGATCCGCACCAGCGCCTGCTCGGCGGTGCCCGCCTCACCCACGATCTCGATGTCGGACTCGGAGGACAGCAGGGCCGCCACCCCCCGCCGGACGACCTCGTGATCATCCAGCAAGAACACCCGGACGGTCATCCCGCCTCGCCTCCGCTCTCCTGCAGACGCCTCACGCTAGGCACCGATCCCGCCCGGGCGGCAGGGCGGCACGCCCCCGAAACCGAGGACCAAAGACCCTTCCCGCGCCGGCACCCGCCCCCGCCGCCCCGCCCGGTGAGGGCCCATGGCCGCGTCGCCGCGGGCCGTTGGTCCCTGCCCCGTCCCGTACCCGCCCTGATGAGCTGAAGACGACCCAGAGGAGGTCCCCATGCACGACCAGACCGGAACCGCCCCCCTGATCGTCGGCGTCGACGGCTCCGAGGAGAGCCTCACCGCGGCCGAGTGGGCCGCCGAGGAGGCACGCCTGCGCCACGCCCCGCTGCGCATCGTCCACGTGTTCGTCCTGCCGATGCCGTACGCGCCCCTGGGCGCGCCCATCCTCGGCTCGGAACTGAACTACCTCAAAGAGTCCTCCGACCAGGTCGCCCGCACCGCCGAGCACCGCGCGCGGGCCCGCGCGCCCGAGGTCACCGTCGAATCCGTCATCCTCGAAGGCTCACCCGTCCCCGTCCTGCTCCAGCAGGCCGCCCACGCCTCACTCATGGTCGTCGGCTCCCGGGGGCTCGGCGCCGTCGGGACCCTCCTCGTCGGCTCCACCGGCGTCGAACTCGCCGCCCGCGCCGCCTGCCCCGTCGTCGTCGTACGCGGCCGCCCGCACAAGGCGCAGCGGATCGTCGCCGGCGTCGACGGCTCCACCGCCTCCCTGGACGCCCTCGCCTACGCGTTCGAGGAGGCGGCGCTGCGCGGGGCCGAACTGACCGCGATCCACGCCACCGGCGACGCCACCGGCGGCGCCGACCCGGGCATCGCCGAGGCGATCGAACGGCACGGCCGGCGCTTCCCGGACCTGCCCGCCGACCTCGTCACCATGCCCGGCCACCCCGCCGAAGCCCTGATCAACGCCTCCACCGGCGCGGACCTGCTCGTCGTCGGCTCCCGCGGCAGAGGCGGCTTCCGCGGCCTGCTGCTCGGCTCGGTCAGCCAGACCGTCCTGCACCACGCCGACTGCCCCGTCGTCGTACGCCGCTGACCCCGGCCCTGGGACGAACCGGGCGCAGTGGGGAACAACGCCGGGCGGAGGACGGCACGCTTCGGTACCGTGATCACTTCCGGATGCTGACCGACACGGGCCGAAGGAGTCGTCATTACCTCGCCACGCAGCCTGGTGCTCTCGGCGTTCACCGCATTCGCCGCGTTCGGCTCGTTCTGGGGGGTCTGGGGCGCGTCGGTGCCCCGGGTCCAGGACCAGGCCGGAGTGACCGACGGTGAGCTCGGCTTCGCCCTGCTGTTCGTCGGCGCCGGCGCCCTGCCGGCCATGATGCTCATCGGCCGGGCGCTCGACCGCTGGGGCCTGCGGGTCTCCGCCGCCGTCATCACCCTCCTCGGTCTCGTCGGCGCCGCCCTGGCCCTCACCGCGGTCGACCTGCCCTCCCTGTGCGTCGGCCTCGCCGTCGCCGGCGCCTCCAGCGGCGCGGCCGACGTGGCCATGAACGCGGTCGCGGGCCGGGCCGAGAAGACCGCCGGACGGCCCGTCATCACCCGCGCCCACGGGACCTTCTCCGCCCTGGTCGTCCTCACCAGCCTGGCCACCGGCGCCGCCTCCGCCGCGTCCTGGCCGCTCGCCGTACCATTCGCCGCCGTCGCCGCCCTGTCCGTCGCCGCCGGCGCGGCCCTGTTCATCGCCCTGCCGGCAGGCGCCACCGACACCGCAGGCGCCGCCGACGGCGCCGAGGAACGGTCCACAGCGCCGGGGCCGGCCGTGGTCACCCGGTCGCGGCTCCTTCCCCTGCTGCTCATCGGGGTGCTGGGCACGCTCGCGTTCGCCAGCGAGAACGCCCACCAGAGCTGGAGCGCGGTCTTCGCCCAGGACGAACTGCACGCCGGGGCGTGGCTCACCACGGTCGCCCCCGCCCTCTTCGCCGGAACCGTCGCCATCACCCGGTTCTCCCTGGGCGGGCTCGGCGACGCCCACGCCCGGACCGTCCTGCTCGGCGGCGCCGTCACCGCCACGCTCGGTGCGCTGGTCATCGCGGCCTCCCCGAACCTGCTCACCGCCGCCGTCGGGCTCGTCCTGGGGGGCGCCGGAACCGCCGTGCTGTTCCCCACTCTCCTGGGCGTCGTGTCCCGCAACGTCGAGGAGGCCTACCGGGGCCGCGCCACGTCGATCGTCGGCACCGTCTCCTACATGGGCTTCCTCCTCGGCCCCGTCTACGTCGGCCTGTGGGCCGACGCCACCGGCCTGCGCGGCGCCATGGTCGCGGTCGCCGCCCTGGCCGCCGCCCTGACCGCCCTCACCCCGCCGCTGCTGCGCCTCAGCGGGTTCACCGCCCCGGCGGCCGCGCGCCCGGCCCCCGACCACGCCGACGCCTGACCCCACCGCGCCCACCGCCCTATGCTGGCGCCGTGGATGATCTCGCCGACGCCCGTGTCGAAGCCGTTCTGTTCGACTTCTCCGGCACCCTGTTCGACGACACCGGGGTGCTGGACCCGGCCTCCCTCGCCACGGCCGCCGCCCGCCACGGCGTACGCCTCGACCCGGCCGCGGCCGCCGACGTGATCCGGCGGACCCTGCGCCACGTCGACTCACCCGAGGGCTTCGCCGCCCGCGAGGGATGCGACCTGTCACCGCAGGCCCACCGCACGACCTGGACCACGCTGATCGCCGACGCCGGCCCGTTCGAGCCCCCGCTCGTCGAGGCGGTCTACGCCTGCCTGACCGACCCGCACGCCTGGCGGCCCTACCCCGACACCGTCCCGGTGCTGCGCGCCCTGCGCGACCACGGCGTCCGCACCGGAGTGCTCAGCAACATCGGCTGGGACATCCGCCCGGCGTTCGCCCGCGCCGGCGCCCTCGACACCCTGCACACCGTGGTGCTGTCCTGCGAGCACGGCATCGCCAAACCCGACCCCGCGCTGTTCACCCTGGCCTGCGAACGCCTGGGCGCCCCCACCGGGCGGGTCCTGTACGTCGGCGACGACCCCGTCAAGGACGGCGCGGCCGTACGCGCCGGGCTGCCCGTCTACCTGCTGCCCAGCGAACGGTCAGCCGACACGGCCCGGGGCCTGGCCGCGGTCCTGCGGCTGGCCCGCTGACCGGTCCCGGCCCCGCCTGCCCGCCACGGGCCGGTACGCCACCGGCCCCACGGCCGACCCCGGCCGCCGCGCCCGGTCATCGAGCGCGGCCACCGGTCCGGCCGGGCGGTCAGGGGCGCGCCAGCACCTTCCCGAAGCACCGCCCGGCGGCGAGGCGCCGCAGGACCGCCGGCAGCTCCCGCAACGGCACCTCCGCCGTGATCAGCCGCTCCACGCCGAGCCCGTCCGGAAACTCCGACAGGGCGCGCAACGCCACCGTGAAATCCTCGGGCGTCGTGCCGTAACTCCCGCCCACCCGCACCGGCCGGCCCCGCCACGACACCGCCTCCACCAGCTCCCCACGCCGTACCCGGTCCAGGTCGCAGTCCAGGCCGGGCAGCCGGTCACCGGCGGCCGTACCCCCGTACAGCATCACCAGCCCGCCCGGGCGGACCAGCCGCAGCGCCTGCTCCAGCAGCTCCGGCAGCACGAAGCTCGTGGCGATGACCACCACGTCGTGCCCCCCGGCCGGCCCCTCCACCGGCCCGGTGGTCCCGGGGAACGCGGACAGCTCGGACAGCGGCACGCCGCCGCCCGCGGGCAGCATCCGCCGCGCCATCAGGAACGCGAGCCGGTCGGCGTCCCGGTTCGCCAGCAGGACGCGGGCACCGCCGGCCTCGGCCAGCCGGGCGATGAAGACACCCGCCGTCCCCGCGCCCAGCACGCACACCGACGCGCCCCGCAGGCCGGCGCCGCCCCGGTGCCGCCGCGCCATGGTCAGGCAGTGCGCCGCGCACGCCAGCGGCTCGGCGAACACCAGACGGCGCTCGACGACCCCGGCGGGCGCCAGCGGCAGCGCCCGCGTCAGCGCCTCGGCGTCCCCGCCCACCCACATGGCGCGCGCGAACCCGGTTCCCCGCGCGACGGGCACGTTCGGGTCCAGGCAGACCCGCGCGCCCACCGGCAGCCGCGGCGTCGAACTGCGCGCGACGACCCCGACCAGCTCGTGACCGAACTGGCTCGGCCCCGGCCGCCGCCCGGCGATCTCCTTCAGATCCGAGCGGCAGACTCCGACGACCAGGGGCTCGACCAGGACCGTCTCCGCGCCGTCCGGGCGGCGGGGCCGGGCCCGCGACAGCCGCGGCCCCGACCCCGTCAGTTCCACGCTCAGCGGCCCCGGCGCCGCCGGGCCCGTTCCCGGGACCGCGCTCACGTCCGCAGCGTCTCCAGCGCCTCACCGAACCGGTCGGCGACCAGGCCCGCGTCCTCCACCGACAGCACCAGCGGCGGCCTCAGCTCGATCACGTTGCCCAGACCGTGCTCCGACACCCGCGTGATCACCGCCCGGTCGTACAGGGCCTTGTTCAGCGCGGTGGCCAGCCTGGGGGAGCGGGCCCCGTCCGGCTCGACCAGCTCCACGCCCAGCATCAGCCCGACACCGCGCACGTCCCCGACGCACGGGAAGTCCGAGCGCAGCGCCCGCAGCCGCTCGAGCAGCACACCGCCCGACGCGCGCACCCCGGCGAGGAACTCCGGCCGGCGCACCTCCTGCAGCGTCACCACCGCGGCCGCCGCCGACAGCGTGTGACTGCCGTAGGTGAACCCGTGCATCGAACGCGGCATCCCGACCAGGCGCTCCTCGGTGAGGATCGCGGCCAGCGGCAGGCCGCTGCCCGTCAGCCCCTTCGACACCGTCATGATGTGCGGTTCGACGCCGAAGTGCTCGGCCGCGAACAGCCGGCCCGTGCGCCCCAGGCCCGTCTGGTTCTCATCGAAGATCAGGATGATGCCGCGCTCGTCGCAGAACTCCCGCAGCCGCCGCAGGTAGCCCGGGGGAGGGACGACGTTCCCGCCGACCCCGCTGATCGGCTCGATGATCATCGCGGCGACGCTGCCGGAACTGGCGTAGGTGAGGAAGTCCTCGATGCGGTCCACGCACCACATCCCGCACCGGTCCGGCGTCTGCCGGTAGAAACACCGGAAACAGTACGGGTCCGGGACGTGCACCGCCCCCGGCAGGTGGTACGGGAACGGAGCCCGCATCCGCGACGTCCCGTTGTAACTGGCCGTGGCCATGCTCTGCCCCAGATGCCCCCGGAACGGCACGATCACGTCCCGCCGCCCTGTCACCCACTGGGCGATCTTGATGGCGCCCTCGTTCGCCGTCGACCCGCCCGAGCTGCGCAGGTTCACCCGCGTCAGCCCCGGCGGGCTCAGCTCCACCAGCAGCTCCATCACCCGGTCGGTCGGCTCGGTGCGGAACGAGGAACTGGCGAACACCAGGTCCTCCAGCTGACCCCGCACCGCTGCCAGCACCGCCGGATGGTTGTGCCCCAGCACCAGGTTGAACGTCCCGGCCACGCAGTCCAGGTACTCACGGCCGTTCTCGTCCCAGACCCGCACGCCCTCGCCGTGCACCAGCCGGACATCGCCCAGCTCGTAGTACGCGAACGCCTGCGCGCCGGAACCGGCGCCCATCACGCCGCGCCCAGGCTCGTGAGCTGCGCGGTCACCCACGCCTCCAGCGTCCACGGCCGCGCCGTGTCCCGCCGCCGGCGCGCCGCCTCCGCCCGCTCGGCCGGCCCGGCCAGCAGCCCCGCCGCGATCGCCTCGGCCTGCTCGGCCAGATCGAACGGGTTCACCGTCCGGCACACCGGCCCCAGGATCTCCGCCGCGCCCGCCATCTCCGACAGGACCACGTCGGCGTCCCGCTCGTTCACCAGCGGCGCCTCGAACACGCTCAGGTTCTGGCCGTCCACCGTGGAGTTGAACACCAGCAGGTCCGCGCGCTCGAAACACCCGAACGTGTGACCGACGTCGTTGTCGCAGTGCGTCCGCACGGTGTCCGCGCCCAGCTTCGCGTTCGCCTCGGCCACCGCCGCCTCCACCCGCCGCCGGTAGGCGTCGTTGGCCTCCACGTACAGCCGGTTCGGGTTCATCCGCACCAGCATCCGCGTCCCGCGCAGCCGCTCGTTCGCCTCCACGGCCAGGACGAACGCCCGTACGGCGCGCTCGGCGTTCTTGATCGGATCGGTGCGGCCCGAATGCACCACCAGCGGCCGGTCACCGGCCCACTCGGCGATCCCGCCGGGCAGCCGCGCGTCCCGGCGGTGCAGCGTCTCGGGACTGTACCCCAGCGGCTGCGTGCACACCCGCGTCACGTGCCCGCCCCGCCGTACGGTGCCGGCGGCCGCGTCGACCTCGGCGTCGGGCAGCAGGTCGGCCACGCACGCCAGGAAGTTCGCCGACCACCGGCGCGCGAAGAACCCGATCACGTCCGCCGCCAGCATCCCCTCCAGCACACCCGTCCGTACCTCCTTCGGCAGGATCCGCCAGTAGTCCGCGGACGGCCAGGGGATGTGCACGAACAACAGGATCGGCGCGTCCGGCCGCCCCGCCCGCAGCCGCTGCGGCACCCGCACCAGCTGGTAGTCGTGGACGAGGAACACCGGATCCGGCTCACCCTCCGAACGCCGCAGCAGCTCCCCGGCGAAGTCCTCGGTGAACTCCCCGAACCTCTCCCACGCCGCCCGCGTCTCCGCCCCGAACGACGGCCGCGTCCACCGGTCCCAGCCGTAGTTGTTACCCGCCCACATCAGCTCGGCGGTGAAGAAGTCCTGCACCACGCGGAACGTCTCACGGTCGTGCCGCAACTGGTGCAGCCGCACCCCGCGCCCCGACGGCAGCTCGATCCGCATCCCCTCGGGATTCTCCAGCGCCGCCCGGTGGTCCGCGTCACTGTCCGCGCTCACGATCCACGCCACGTCCAGGTACCCGGCCTGCTCGGCGACCACGTTCCCGGTCCCGCCGGGCGCCAGCCACGCGCGCAACGCCCCGGTCTCCGGATCGGGCGCGTACGTGACGACGGCGCGCTTGCTGGCGAGGAACACCCGCTTGCTCAACTCTCACTCCTTCACGGGTCGGGGGGCGGGGACGACAGGAGGCCCACCGGCGGCGAACGCCACCGGGGCCAGGCGCCGGGCGCCCTCGTCCACATCGACCGGCCACAGACCGGCCAGCTCCGGCAGGCCCGCCGCCCGCTCACTGTGCAGGCAGGCGTTCCGCGGCCGGCACGCGTACGCCGTGCCCGCCTGCGCGACGGGACGGACCAGGCCCTCCGGCAGGCCCAGGCCCGCGGCGATCCGGCGCGCCCACGCGTACCGCGACAGCCGCTCGGGCCCGGCCAGGTGCAGCACTCCGGTCCGCCGCGTCCGGACCAGCTCCGCCGACCAGGCGGCGACGTCGTCGACCAGCACCGGGGTGTTCCAGTGGTCCTCCGGGGCCTCCACCACACGTCCCGCGCGCAGCGCCCGCACGCACGTCGTGAAGTAGTTGGGGCGGTGCCCGTCGGGATCCCAGCCGTACACCAGGCTGACCCGCAGCACCAGCGCCGACCCGGTGTCCAGCAGCGTCCGCTCGGCCGACAGCTTCGCCCGGCCGTAGGCGTTGGCGGGCGCGACCTCATCGGACTCGCCGTAACTGTCCCGGGCCCCGGGGAACACGTTGTCCGTCGAGATCAGCAGCACCGGCAGCCCCCCGGCGGCGGCCGCCAGGTTCACCGCGCCCGCGCCGTGCGCGGCCATCGCCTCGTCCGGATGCCGCTCGCACCAGGTGATGTCGGACGGGCCGTGCACGACGACGAGGGAGTCCGGCGCCACGCGGCGCACCAGGTCCCGGCACGCCCGCGGGTCGCGCACGTCGAGCTCGTACCACCGCAGGCCCGCGGCGGACCGCGCCGCCGGCGGCCGCCGGGAGCACAGGACCGCCTCACCGCCGAGCGCGCGGATCCGCGCGCCGATGTGCCCGCCGAGGTAACCGCTTCCCACGACCATCGTCAGCACCCCGGGACCTCCCGCGCGCCGCGCGTGGCGTTCCCCTCGAGGCCTGGCCGGCCGGCGCACCCGGCGCCATCAGATCTGCGCATCAGCTCACATCATTGACAAATCTGACGTTTGCCAAACGCAGCCATCAAAAGGTTATCGTGCGCCCCATGAGGGTAACTCCGACACATTTGGTTGATCTAAGTAAGGAAGGAAGATGGCCGTAAACGGGCATATCGTTCGCGACCGTATCCCTCTCTCCACGACCCCGTCGGCCCTCCAGGTCACCCACGAACGCCAGGACACCTACCGCATCCACGTCACAGCGGATCCGCACAAGGCCCTCCAGGCGATCCTCGACGAACTCGACGGCCGCCGCGCCGCCGTCATCACCGAACGCACCGTCGCCGCCCTGCCCCCCTACGACGACCTCACCCGCACCCTCCGGCAGCACGGACTGCTCCTCGGCACCATCGCCGTCCCACCGGGGGAGCGCAGCAAGACCCTCGACACCGCCTACCTCCTCCTCGACTGGCTCTCCCAACTCGACCTCGCCCGCCGCGACGTCATCATCGCCCTCGGCGGCGGCATGATCATCGACACCGTCGGCTGGGTCGCCAGCGCCTACATGCGCGGCGTCCCCTACATCAACGTCCCCACCACCCTCCTCGCCCAGGTCGACGCCGCCATCGGCGGCAAGGTCGCCGTCGACCACAACTCCGCCAAGAACCTCGTCGGAGCCTTCCACCAGCCACGCGCCGTCATCTCCTGCCTCACCCACCTCGACACCCTCGACACCAGACAGACCAGCGCCGGCCTCGCCGAAGCCGTCAAAAAAGCCGTCATCGCCTCCCCGGAGTACTTCGACTTCATCGAGACCCACGCCGACGACCTCCTCCACCACCGCCTCCCCGCCACCGAAACCCTCGTCCGCGCCGCCGGCGCCATCAAATCCCAGCTCGTCGGCCGCGACCCCTACGAGAACGACCTGCGCCGCCCCCTCAACTTCGGCCACACCGTCGGCCACGCCGTCGAGACCACCACCGGATACGGCCCCGTCCTGCACGGCGAGGCCGTCGCCTTCGGCATGGTCATCGCCGCCGACATCTCCCGCGCCCGCGGCCTCCTCGACCCCGCCACCGCCGACCGCATCACTCACCTCCTCACCGCCCTGAACCTCCCCGTACGCCTCCACCAGCTCCGCGCCGAACCCCCCATCGACGACGTCCTCGCCGCACTCGGGAAGATCCGCCAGATCCGCGACGGCAGCCTCCGCTTCGTGCTCCCCCTCGAACTCGGCACCACCCTGATCGTCGACGACGTCACCGAAGACGAGGTCCGCGCCGCCCTCCTGCGCACCACCGCCGACGACCTCCCGGCAGGCCGCCCATGACGGCGCTGTGGGCCGCCGACGCCGGCGGCACCACCACCACCGCGCTCCACCCCGGCACCGGCGCCATCACCACCTACGGCCCGATCAACCACGCCTCCACCGGACCCGACACCGCCGACCGGACCCTGCGCACCCTCCTCCACGACATCGCCCGATCCCTCGACGGAGCACCCGCGACCGGATGGCTCGCCACCGCCACCGTCGACCTCACCGACCCCGGCACCGAACCCGACCGCCTGCGCCGCCTCGCCCGCGACGCCGGCCTGCGCGGCCACCTCCTCCTGTCCAACGACGCCCTGCCCTGGCTCGTCGCCCCACCCCTCCACGGCCGCGGCGTCGCCCTCGTCTGCGGCACCGGAACCGGCTTCATCGCCGCCGGCGACCACCCCCGCCTCGCCCGCGCCGGCGGCTGCGAATACCTCGGCAGCGACGAAGGCAGCGCCTACGACCTCGGCATCGCCGGCCTCCGCGCCGCCGTCCGCGCCGACGACGGCAGGGGACCGGCCACCACCATCGGCGCCCGCCTCACCGCCGCCCACGGCCACACCCCCGCCGAACTCGCCCGCCGCCTCGCCGCCACGGCCTTCCCCAAAGCCGCCGTCGCCGCCCTCGCCCCCGCCGTCACCGCCGCCTGGCTCGACGGCGACGAGGTCGCCACCGCCCTCATCACCGCGGCCCTCGACGAACTCGTCCTCGGCGTCCGCGCCGCACGCGACCGCGCCGGACTCACCGGCCCCCTCACCGTCGCCGCCGGCGGGGGAGTGCTCCGCGAATGCCCCCCGCTCCTCACCGAACTCGACCGCAGACTCCGCGCCGAACTCCACGCCGACCACGTCGTCCCCATCACCGAACCCGTCACCACCGTCCACGCCGCGCTGCACCACACCCTCGGCGACGGACCACCCCGCCCACCCGACGGCCCCGCCGGCACCGCCGCCTGGCTCATCCAGCTCGACCCGCCACCACACCGCACCCCACAACCGCCACCACCGCGCCCCCGCACCGGCGACCCCCAGATCACCATCGGCCTGTGCCTCGCCGCCTGGGGCGGCTCCGACCTCACCACCGCCCTCCAGCACGCCACCCACATCGGCGCCCACACCGTCGACCTGCCCACCGACACCACCACCGGGCTACTCGACCTCACCCGCTGGTCACACGACCCCGACTACCGCGCCGACCTGCGCACCGCCCTCACCGGCGTCACCGTCGGCTGCGTCTCCAACAGCCGCGACACCCAGCTCCTCCTCGGCCCCCACGGCCCCCACACCGACCCCGTCCTGCACGGCACCCCCCAGGCCAAACACGACCACGCCCTCCGCCACGCCCAGGACACCATCCGCCTCGCCGCCGACCTCGGCGCCCCCCACGCCCGCCTCATGCTCGGCGTCCCCGACCTCACCCGCTGGCTGTCCTGGTGGCACAGCACCGTCACCTGGGACGACAACATCACCGCCTGGTGCGAACACGCCCACCCCATCCTCACCCTCGCCGCCGAACACGGCATCACCCTCCTCATCGAACCCCACCCCAAACAGGTCGCCTACGACCGCGCCAGCACCCGCCGGCTCCTCGACGCCGCCGCCCGCACCGAACCCCGCGCCACCGTGCAGATCTGCCTCGACCCGGCCAACCTCGCCGCCACCGGCCACGACCCCGTCGACGCCGTACGCGGCTGGGGCACCGACCTCGGCGCCGCACACGCCAAGGACCTGCAACGCCAGACCACCGTCGAAGCCCCGCGCGGCCCCGGCTGGTCCCGCTACGGCCCCGGACCCGCGTTCCGCTTCCGCGCCCTCGGCACCGGCGAACTGCCCTGGCCCGCCATCGTCGCCGCGCTCCTCGACGAGGACTTCCACGGCGTCCTGTACGTCGAACACGAAGACGCGCTCCTGCCCCGTGAACAGAGCGTCGACGTCTCCACCCGGCTGCTGCGCGACCTGCTCCCACAGCACGCCCCGCAGGGCCGCACCTGGTGATCACCCGCAGGAGGATCCGATGACCCTGCCCGACGTACGCGCGGCACTGCTCGCCGGCGGCCTCGGCGAACGCATGGGCCACCTCACCGACACCCTCTGCAAACCCCTCGTCCCGTACGCCGCCTCCTGCCGCCTCGTCGACTTCAGCGTCGCCAACGCCGCCCGCTCCGGCGTACCGGAGATCGTCCTGCTGTCCCTCCACCGCGAACGCGACCTCATCGACCACCTGCTCACCCACTGGGACGGCAGGGGAGTGCGCATCAACTTCGGCCCCCACGACCGGCTCATCCGCTCCGGCCCCCTTACCGCCGGGGAGACCCTGCCCCCGCGGCCCCCCGAATCCGGCACCGCCGACGCCCTCCTGAACAACGCCGAGTACCTGTTCGCGCCCGGCGCCCGCGACGTTCTCATCCAGCACGCCGACCACGTCTACGTCCACGACTACGGGCCCATGGCCGCCGCGCACCGCGCCGCCGACGCCGACGTCACCATCGGCGTCCAGCGCATCGAACGACGCTTCGTCCACCTGTTCGGCATGGTCGACGTCGACGACGACCTGCGCGTACGCCGCCTCGTCGAAAAACCCGCCGAACCGACCTCCGACCTGGTCTTCACCGCCTTCTGCCTCTTCAAGGCCGACGTCCTGGAGGAGGTCCTCACCTCACTGGCCGCACTCGGCGACGACGGCTGGCAGCACGACATCAGCCGCGACGTGCTCCCGCACATGATCCGCGAAGGCCGGCGCGTCCTGGCCCACCCGATCACCGGATACTGGGCCGACATCGGCACCGTCGAGCGCTACCACCTCGAACAGCTCAAACTCCTCGACCGGCCGTTCCCGCTCCCGCCCGAAACCCTTCCGCGGACCCTCGCCGCCACGGCCCCGCGCCACCGCCCCGAGCATGAAAGCCTCACCGGCGCGGACGTCACGGTCCCGCCGGGCGCGTCCGTCCGCTCCAGCCTGCTGTTCCCCGGCTGCGTCATCGAACCCGGCGCCGAGATCGACCGGTCCGTGATCCTGCCCGGAGCGACCGTACGCGCCGGAGCGCGCCTGGGCGACACCATCGCCGCCGCCGGCGAGGACGTCACCGGCACCCGCACCGGCCTCGCCCACCTGCGCACCGGCGGGGTACCGCCCCGGTGAACACCGGTCACCGAACCGGCTACGACGCCGAACTGCAGCGGCACGACCAGGTCCTGCGCCGCGCCTGCGACATCCGGCCCCACGACCACGTCCTCGACATCGGATGCGGGACCGGGCACACGACCCGGCAGGCCGCGCGCACCGCACGGGAAGGCGGCGCGCTCGGAGTCGACGTGTCCGCACCCGCCATCGAGCGCGCCCGCGAACTCGCCCTGGGGGAGGGGCTGCGCAACGTCACGTTCGAACACGCCGACGCGCAGGCCCACCGCTTCCCGCAGGAACGCTTCGACCTGGCGATCAGCAGGTTCGGCACGATGTTCTTCGACGACCCCGTCGCCGCGTTCGCCAACATCGAGCGTGCGCTGCGCCCGGCCGGGCGCCTGGTGATGATGGTCTGGCAGTCCGGTGAACGCAACGAGTGGGACGTCGCCGTCCGCCGATCCCTCGCCGGCCCCGGGGGACCGGCCGCCGTCTCCACCGGCCCGGACCCGTTCTCGCTCGCCGACCCACCGGCCGTACGGCGGATCCTGGACACCGCGGGATACACCGGCATCACCTTCACCGACGTCCACGAACCGGTCTGCTACGGCCCGGACGTGACCGCCGCCCTCGAGTGGGTCCGCGGCTTCACCTGCACCGGCGAAACACTGAAACGGCTGAACCCCGCCGCCGCGGCCGGCGCCCTCGAGCGCCTGCGCGAAGAACTGTCCGCGCACCTGAGCGACGACGGCGTCTGGTTCGACTCCCGCGCCTGGCTCATCCTTCCAGTGGCCGGCGCTCAACGCGGGCTGCGCCGGCTCCGGTAGGCCGCGACGCTGGCCCGGTGTGCGCAGGTTCGGGTGCAGTACTGCTTCGAGCCGTTGCGCGAGAGGTCCACGAAAGTGGCCCGGCAGGTCGGCCCGGCACATACGCCGAGACGAGCGGGACCGAGCGTGGCGATCACGGAGGCCAGTGCGCTGAGCGTAATCGCGGCAAGGTGCGCCGAGCAGCGGTCGGTGCCGGAGGTCACCTCGGTCCACCAGCGGTCGTCCTCGTGGCGCAGTACCGGAGTGGCGCGGCTGCGACGCAGACCGTCGTTGATCAGAGCCGCAGCCGCGTCCGCGTCCGTGTTCGCCCGTTCGAGCACCTCACGCACCGTCTCGCGCAACGCGCGGACTTCCGCCAGGTCGGCGCGGGTGAGCTGCCGCGGACCGGTCCCTTGGTCCGCGGCCGAACTCGGAGGCTCAGCCGCGGGATGGTCGTCAAGGAAGTCCCGGAGCTGCTCCACGGTCTCGAGCGCGTCCTCTCCCTTGATCGGCCTCAAGGTGTTGGCCAGGTCCACGGCCGTCTGGACCACCAATGGACTGTAATACGCAACCTGCATTTGACGTATCTCCTCACTGCCCCATAGCGTTACACCCAAAGGAGCTTTAACATGTCACAACATACCCGTCAGGGAACGACGCCGCAGACGATCCCGTCTGGAGGGGCCCCGGCACCAGGGCGAACCGACGCCCCGGACGGGCGTCGGCTGGGGCTGACTTTGGGGATACTCGTGCTGCCGATGTACGTGGCGCTGGGAGCGCCGTCGGTGGCCCTGCCGGCCATCGGCCGCGCACTCGCGGTGCCGTTCGGGGCCACCGCATGGATTCTCGCCGCATGGTCGCTGACCTCCGCGCTCGCGATGCCGGTCGCGGGTCGGCTGCTGGTCCGCTGGAGCCCCTTCCAGGTCCTCGTCGCCGGGGTCGTGGCGCTCGCCGCGGGCTCCGCGCTCGCCGGAGCCGGGCCGACACTGTCCGCCGTGATCGTCGGCCGACTGATCGGCGGCGCCGGGGCGGGCGCGACCGTGATCGCCGTCTTCGCTGCGGCCACCGCCCTTCCCGGGCGGCAACGGATCCGCGCCCTGGGAATCATCGCGGCCGCCAGCGCGACGGCGTCGGGGTGCGGGACACTGTTGGGCGGGGCGGTGACCGCATGGCTCGGGTGGCGTGCCGTGCTCGCGATCCCGGTCCTCGCGCTGCCCCTCCTGCCGGCCGCATTGCCGAGTAGGCGCGCGCTGACGCGGAGCGGTAGCGGCGAGCGAAACGGCTCGACCGGGCGACTCGATATCGCCGGCGCGGCCGTGCTGTCGGTACTCGCCGGCTCCTTGATCACGTTGCTGCAGGCACACTCGGTCGGCCTGCCCGCTCCGGTCACGCTCGTCGTGGCTGCCGCCGGAGCGCTCGCCGCCGTGGGACTGTGGTGGCGCGTGCGAAGCACGCCCGACGGGTTCGTGCCTCGGCGGCTGATCGCATCCCGCGGCTTCCTGGCGGCCGGGCTCATCGGCGGAACCGTCTTCGCCGGCTACTACGGGGTGCTGTTCCGCGCCCCGTCCCTGATCGAGCAGGCCACGGGCGGTGGCCCCCTGGAAGCCGGCGTGCTCTTGGTCCCGGCCGCCGCCTGCTCGGTGCCGGCCGGGCGGCTGGTCGGCCCCTTGACCGACCGGTTCACCGGCTGGCAGGTGTCGGCCGGGCTTGCGGCACTCACCGTCGTCGGCGTGCTCGTGGTCGCGATCTTCACCGGGCCGATCCCGATCGTCGGCGGCACGGCGTTGACCGTGTGCGGGTTCGCCGGCACCCAAGCCGTACTGGTGAGCCTCGCGCCGAACCTGGTCGCCGCGGACGACCGCGACACCGCACAGGGCCTGCTCAACTTCATGAACGCCCTGGGTGGCGGGATCGGTCCGGCCGCTGTCGCGGGCCTGTCCGGCATCGTGCCGGTGCCGGTGGCCCTCACCGTGCTCGCGGCATTCCCCCTGGCCGGACTCGTCCTCAGCCTGACCCGGCGCCCTACCGCCGACCGCCGCCCCGAACCCGACGCAACGCGGGGGAGCCCGCGATGACGGTCCACCTGCATCTGATCCGATAACGCCTTGACCAGTAAGGAGCCTTGCCATGTCCGCCGAGCCATTCGAGGTCAGCATCACCGAAGCCGAGATCGCGGACCTGCGGGAACGATTGCGACGGACACGGTGGCCCGAGCGCGAGCCGGTGGACGACTGGTCACAGGGTTTGCCGCTGGCGTATGCGCAGGAGCTTTGCCGCAGCTGGGCCGAGGACTACGACTTCGGGTTCGCCGAGCGGCTGAACGTGTTCCCGCAGTACCGCGACACGATCGACGGGCTGGGCATCCACTTCCTGCACGTCCGCTCGCCGGAGCCGGACGCGTTCCCGCTCGTGCTCACGCACGGGTGGCCGGGTTCGGTGCTCGAGTTCCTGGAGGTCCTCGGCCCGCTGACCGACCCGCGCGCGCACGGCGGGGACCCGGCGGACGCGTTCCACGTGGTCGCGCCGTCGTTGCCCGGGTACGGCTGGAGTGACAAGCCGTCGACGACCGGGTGGGGCATCACTCGCATCGCGCGCGCCTGGGACACGTTGATGGTCTCGCTGGGTTACGAACGATACGGCGCGCAGGGCGGTGACTGGGGTTCTGCGGTGTCCGGCGCGCTGGGCGAGGTGGCGCCCGAGCGGGTCGCCGGCGTGCACCTGAACCTGGGATCCGTGGCGGCGGGCACGTTCGACGACCCGACGCCCGCGGAGCTGGCGAATCTCGAGGCCGAGAAGGAGATGCAGCGCACCGGCCGGGGGTACTCGGCGATCCAGGCGACCCGGCCGCAGACGCTCGGCTACGGCCTCACCGACTCCCCGGCGGGGCAGGCCGCCTGGATCGCCGAGAAGTTCTGGGCGTGGACGGACAACAATGGCCATCCCGAGGACGCCTTGTCGCGGCAGACGATCCTCGACGAGATCTCGGTCTATTGGTTCACCGCGTCGGCCACGTCGTCGGCGCGCCTGTACTGGGAGAGCTTCGCCAACTTCCGGGACAAGGTGACCGCGCCATCCGGGCTGTCGGTCTACCCGCGCGACATAACCCGCCCGTCGAGGCGGGAGGCCGAGCTGCGGTTCACCGACCTGCGCTGGTTCGAGGAACTGCCGCATGGTGGCCACTTCGCCGCGCTGGAGCAGCCGGAGTCGCTGGTCCAGCAGGTGCGCGGGTTCTTCCGCCTGTTCCGCTGACTGTCCGTGCCACCCCCTGGGAAGCCCGCGCCCAGGGGATGGCCCTGTCCGTCCCCCGGGTTACCGGCGAATCACATAAGGGAAGATGCCGACAGGGGAGGGGAGTGCAAATCGACCTCCAGCGCATGTGCCCAGTGGCCCACCCTTCGGTCAGTCACCTCCAGTGAGGGAGGCGCTCGAAGCAAGTTACTGGTGAGCTCCAATATTCGACCTGCCGGTATTCCTGGCTCAGAGCCGAGCGACCCCTTGGGGCGGCCGAAACCAGGTGCCGCCGTTCGATCTCCCGCGAGAATTCGGATGCTGTCCTGAGGCTGGCGGGGGATCCTGCGTGCTGTGACGATCTTCTATGTGGTGCAGCACGGAGAGAAGGAGCGACTGCCTGGTGACCCAGGATTGACCGATCTTGGCCGTTGGCAGGCTGACCGTGCTGCCGTTTGGCTGGGCCGGGCCGGGGTCACTGCGGTGTTCAGCAGCCCGATGCGGCGAGCTCGTGAGACTGCCGAGGCGATCGCGTCGGTGATCAGCGCTCCCGTCCGCGAGGACCCGCGGTTGCGGGAGCGCATGAACTGGGACGGATCGCAATCGTTCGATGAGTTCTTGATTGAGTGGGCCGCCTCGGCCCGTGATCGGCATTTCGTACCTCAGACCGGCGACACGTCGTGGCAGGCCGGTGAGCGGTTCCGCTCCTCCCTCCGAGATGTTCCAGCAGAGCTTGGGGTGGTCGCGATCTGCACTCATGGCGGCGTGACCGTGGATCTGCTGCGGTCGCTGGTCGGCGACCAGGCGCTGGCGCCGCAGTTGCTCGAGAGCATCCCGCCCTGTGCGATCACGACGCTTCAAGATCAGCTGGTGCTGGATATCGCTTCGGTGAGTCACCTGAAGTGAGGATCCGGGCAAGTCCCTTCGACCATGCGCTGTGTTTCGAGCGGCCTGGAGTTCGATGCCTATGTCCCGGATCCGGCCCATGAGCGTCTGTGGGTGAAGATGCTGGCGAGCACGGGTGCTGGGGAAGAGTCATGGGCTGCGGCCGCCGGAGCCCGTGCGGAGGTTGGGCAGGCTGGCTAGGTGCGTGCGGAGCATGGCGGCGAAGGGTTCCGGGACTGGGGTGAGAACCTCGCCCAGTCTGACGAACATGCCCTCTGCGCTCTCAGTGACGGCGTCCACCTCGAGCCGGGCGATGCGGACCAGCGGCTGAGCATAGAGCGGCAGGAACATCGCGGCGACCCGCTGATGCAATATCAGACGCCTTACTTGACATAATGTGCATTATCGAGCATCAGTCAGACGCTGAGAGAGGGGCCCCGGACCGGCGGGCCGCCGGTGGGCTCTCACGCGTGATGTCACCGGCGGCCGCGATGATGCGGCGCATGACACCGTGGACTCTTCAGGAGATCGACCAGGCGCTGCGGGAGGCCTGGGCGGCCGATACGTGCTCGCCCGACGATCTCGAACGATCGGGCTGGAGCCCGGAGAATCCCGCTTGGGGCCACTGCGACATCACCGCGCTGCTCGTCAACGATCTGTTCGGCGGCGACCTGGTGGTCGGCGAGGTCCACTCGGCCGCCGGCGAACCCCAGGGCCATCACTGGTGGAACCTCCTGCCGGGCGGCGCCGAGATCGACCTGACGCGCGAGCAGTTCCGCGACGGCCAGAAGATCACCGGACGCCGGATCGTCGAGCGGCCCCGGCCGCAGCCGCTTCGCCGGAGCCGCGAGTACGAGCTCCTGCGGCGCCGGGTCGCCGCCCGCCTGGGCCCGCTCCCCGCACCCGGATCCGCCTGATCCGAGACCCTCCCCGGCCCTCCGGCCCCGCGCCGCAGGGCCGGAAACCATGATCGATACCGGACAGAATCCAGCTTCTGTCCGGTATGACCTGATTGTTCCTATATATGGCGTGATGCGTGGTGCGATATCCCGCCGAGTACAGCGCCCGCAGGCCCGACGGCGGCCGCCCACCGTGCGGATCCGGCGACGGAGGCGACCCGTCTCACCGGATCCGCGGTGCGGGCGGCGCCGTACGCGTCACCGCGGCAGGAGGACGATCTTGCCGCGGTTGGCGCGGGCCTCGATGAGGCGGTGGGCGTCGGCGGCGCGCTCGAGGGGCATCGCCTCGTGGACGACCGGGCGCAGGTGCCCGTCCCGGTGTAGTTGCCACAGTTCCCGCTGGTGGCGGTCGTAGGTGTCGCGTCGCCGGGCTGCCAGGTGCGCCACCGCGAACCCGATGACCGAGGTGCCGCGCATCCGGAGCGCGTTCGTGTCGACGGTCCCGCCGACTGCGTTGAACGCGACCAGCCGCCCCAGCGGCGCGAGCGCCCGCAACCCGGCATCCTGGGCCTGACCGCCGACGCCGTCCAGGACCACGTCCACCGGGTCGCCCCAGTCGTCCTGGTCGTAGGTGACGACGTGGCCGGCTCCCTGCTCGCGGGCGAACTCGGCCTTGGCGGCGTCTCCCACGGCGGCCGTCACGCGTCCCGCGCCCAGCGCGGCGGCCAGTTGCACCGCCAGGTGCCCGACGCCACCGGCGGCGGCGGTGACCAGCACGCTGTCGCCCTCGTCGAATCCGCCGGCGCGCAGCGCGCCCAGCGCGACCTGGCCGCTGCGGGTCAGCGCGAGCGCCGCGAGGTCGTCGACGTCGTCGGGCACGGCCGTCATCATGACGGCCGGAACCGCCACGGTCTCGGCGTACGCGCCGCTGAAGGCGAGCCCGGCGACCCGCTCCCCCACCCGGCGGCCGGTCACCCCCCGGCCGATTCCCGCCACCCGCCCGACGATCTCACCGCCGGGTATGTGCGGGAGCGGCACGCCGGACTCCCCGCGGGTGACGCGGACGACCGGGAGCGTGACGCCGACGGCGTCGACCTCGATCAGCAGCTCGTCCTCCCCCGGTTCCGGCGCCGGGGCCTCCTCGGCCCGCAGAACCTCCGGGCCGCCGTACTCGTGCAATCGGACCGCGCGCACGCGGCACCGCCTCCTTCGCGGTCGTGGAACGGGACGTGCCGGCGGCCACCGGCCGGTGGCCGCCGGGGCCGCGTCACGGCGTGTTCCTGATCAGCAACCCGGCCTCCTCTCTCGCGAACGACTTCAACAGTGTTGAAGTTCAACGGTGTTGAAGTCTGCGGGATACTGAAGGGCACCGTCAACCGGTTAAGGGAGGCACACGGATGCGGCTGACCCGCGAGCAGGTGGTCACCGGCGGTCTCGACCTGCTGGACGAGGCCGGCCTGGACAAGCTGACGATGCGCCGGCTCGCGGCCGCGCTCGGCGTGCAGAACGGCGCGACCTACTGGCATTTCTCCAGCAAGCAGGCCCTGTTGGAGGCGATGGCCGACCGGATGCTCGAAGGCGTGACCGCCGGACTGGACCTGGACCTGCCCTGGGACGCGCGGGTCGCCGAGACCGCGCAGCGCCTGCGCCGCGCGCTGCTGGCGCGGCGGGACGGCGCCCGGCTGTTCGCCGGGGTCTTCTTCCCGCTGCCCAACGCCCTGTCCTACGGGGAGACGATGGCCGCGACGCTGCGGGAGGCGGGCCTGCCGCCGCGGGACGCCGTGTGGGCCGTGGACGCGCTGACGTACTTCGTCGTCGGTCATGCGGCCGAGGAGCAGCTGGCGGCCGCGCTGCCCGACGGGGGCCGGTCGGCGGTCGCGCGGCTGACGTCGGCGCTCGATGCTCAGCGTCATCCGGCCCTGCACGCCGCGGCGGGCGACGTGGCAGCCCCGCATCCGCAGGAGCACTTCCGCTTCGGGCTGGAGCTGTTCCTCACCGGGATCCGCGCCCGCCTGGACGGTCCCGTGCACTGACCGCCGGCCGGGTGAACGTACCCGGGCGGGGCCGTGGCCGGTGGCGGGCGTCTGTGTCAGAGGGGGCCGGTAAGGTCCGGCGGGTGCGTCCTGTCGATGTCCAGCGAGTCACTGTGGAAGAGGCCGCGGATCGTTACGCGGAGATGGTCCGGGCCAAGACGGTCACCGGCGCGCTGGCGCCGAGCACCGCGGAGATCTACACGCGTGACGTGCACACGTTCGCGGTCCTCGCCGGCGTGGATCGGGTGCTGGACGATCTGACCGGGGAGGACGTCGACGAGGTGCTGCTGCGGTTCGCGCGCAAACCGGACGGGCGCCGTAAGAGGCCGGCGGCCGGCGGCGGGTCCGCTCCCCTGCAGAGCGCGTATTCCCAGGCGCGATTCCGCCGGTCGGTGTCGGCGTTCTTCCGGCACGCCGCCGTGGCGGGGTGGGTGCAGCTGGATCCGATGCGGGCGGTGACGGTGACGCCGCGGCAGCGGGGCGGTCTGCGGCCGGAGCGGCGGGCGCTGTCGCGTGAGCAGGCGGAGGGGCTGCTGGGCACGGCGCGGGGGCTGGCGTCGGCGGGGCCGGACGAGGGTAAGCGGGCGGATCAGCGCACCGAGTTGCGTGACGCGCTGATCGTGCTGCTGCTGGCGACGGTCGGGCCGCGCGTGTCGGAGCTGACGCGCGCGGACGTGGAGCACTTCTTCACCAATGACGGGGTGCGGTACTGGCGGATCTTCGGGAAGGGCGGCCGTACGCGTGACGTGCCGCTCCCCCACGGTGTCGTGCAGGTCCTGGACGCCTATCTGGCGGAGCGGCGTGCCCGTGTGGTGGAGACCCCGGCGCTGCTGCTGTCGTGGCGGGGGCGCCGGCTGGCGCGCGGGGACGTGCAGGGGGTGATCGACCGGGTGCTGGCGCGGGTCGACCCGGACCGGCGGCGTTCGGTGACCCCGCACGGGCTGCGGCACACGACCGCGACGCATCTGCTGGCGGCGGCGACGGACATGGACGCGGTACGGCGGGTGCTGGGGCATTCGGACCTGTCGACGCTGGGCCGCTACCGTGACGAGCTGCCCGGAGAGCTGGAGGCGGCGATGCGGGTCCATCCTCTGCTCGGCGGCCCGGAGGCCGGCGAGCGGAGATAGCCTCCACGTCGGGAGGTTCGCCACACGGGCGGCTGCCACCGTTTGAGGACGCAGTCGTCGTTGAGGAAGTAGTGGGATCATCGTTCGCCCGCTGATGGGGCGGCCGACCGCTGGCGGACACCGCCTGACGAGCAGGGGAACCGCGCCCCGTCATGGACGAGCGGCTACCAGCAGATCAACCACATAGGTCTCTTCCACCGTCTCCTCGGGGAAGGCCTCACGTAGGCGCGTACGCTCCTCGGCGAGAAAGGCGCGGTTCGCCGCCGGGTCGAGGACCAGGAACGCCGAGCGGCTGCTGATGTTGGCGAGGTGCGTGTCGAGAGGAACCGTTCGCTGCCAGCGGATGTGCCGACGCGCGACCCGCAGCCCGGTCAGGCCCGCGAGCCGGATGGCTTCGCTGTCGTCGGGACGCACCGGGGAACGCGGGGGCACTCCGCAATGGTGCGCGATGCGCTCGTGCTGGGCACGGATCCACGGCACGTCGAAAGCGGTGGTGTTCCACCAGATCGCGAGCGCGCCGCCGGCGCGCAGGACACGCAGCGCCTCCGGGACGGAACGGGAGGTATCAGTCCACTGCCAGGACTGCGCATACGTGATGAGGTCGTGCGAGGAATCGGCGAGCGGGAGGGCGTTGCCGTCACCCCGGACGATCGGTATGCCCGGGCGCACCTGACGGAACTCGGCGGCCATCGCCTCCCCCGGCTCGACGGCGATCACATCAGCGCCCCGCCGGTGCAGGAGGGCGGACGCGATTCCGGTGCCCGCGCCGACATCGGCGACGCGGATGCCCGCCAGAGGCCGGCTCACGAAGTCCTCGATGAAGTCGAAGATCGAGGGCGGATACGACGGACGGCTCGCGTCGTACTGGGCAGCGGCCGCGTTGAACGAATGAGCGCGTGAGCCGGTAGTCATCTCCTCATCATCGTCCCCTGACCCGGTGCAGCAGGGCCCCGGGCACCCATCGTCGGAAGCGTGCGGCCGGCCGGTCCGGGGATCAGGCGGGTGAGGCGCGTGGCCCGTCCTTGGGCCGGTGAACTGTGCGTACCAGGGCGCCGAGGTCGCCCCGGTCGATCTGCTCCACGTCTCGCTGAAGTTGAGCCCATCTGGTTCCTGAGTCTCAGCGTCTTCGGACGTCGGTGGCGAAGCGGCCCCATGCCGCTTGGCGGGAGACGCCGAGGGCTTTGCCGATCTTGGCCCAGGTCACGCCGCGCTCGCGGAGGAGGCGGACCCAGGCGCGCAGATCGCGTTCGGCTTGGTCAACGGTGAGGACCTTGCGGGGAAGGGCGGCGAGCAGGTCGTCGTTGGTCATGTCCGCCGGACCCGAGCTCGGTCCCCCATACCGGCTCGGGTCCGGCGCGACCAGCCGTGCCCTATGACTCCCCCTGGTCGGAGCACGGCCTCCGGGTTGGTCTCGCGTCGGCGTCATGGCGCGGGAGCCGGCCACGGTGCGAGTCAACCGCGCGATCCCGCTGTTGGGCCGTCTCATGTTGAGAACCGCAGGGCAGACCCTCGTCATCGTCACGCAAGACGAGCGGATTACGGTGACTGCGGATCGGCTCGTCTCGTTACACGACGGGATGTTCGTCGACGACACCCGACCGACACGGTGGTCTTCGCATGGCGCCCGAGTCCGGCACGGCCGGGCGCCATGCGAAGGCGATAGGAAGCCGGAGGCCGGGTCATCCCGCGAATGACCGAGGTGACGGCTGGTACCGCGATGACGAGGGCGGCGGGAATCGGCCGCGGGCCGCGCGGCACGGCCTCGCCCGGTGCGCGCGGGCGGAGGAATCCAGGTCCTACAGCAGGTCTGCGGCGCGTTCCATCCACAGTGGGTTGCTCTGCTCCGTTCATCGCGCTCATCGAGTCGCTCTCACCGATCGAGACGAGACGCCCCCGCCGCCCATGAACGGCAGTGATCCACTTCACACGCCGTGACGGACCAGTGCTCGGCCGGTCAGCGCCGTACGGTGGGGTGCGCCTCGCGGAGGACGCGGCGCAGGAGCCGCAGGCCGTCGCCGATGCGTTCGGCCGGGATCATCCCGTAGCCCAGGACCAGGCCCGGCTTCGGCCGGTCGGCGCAGTAGGCGTCAAGGGTCTCGACGGCGACGCCGAGCCGGCCGGCCCGGTCGCGGACGTCCGCCAGGTCGGCCCGGACGCCCGGCCGCAGGCGCGCGCACAGGTGCAGTCCGGCGGTGGAGGGCACCGGGGTGAGCCAGTCGGCGAGGTCCTCCCCCAGCGCCGTGGTGAGGCGTTCGTGGCGGGCGGCGTAGACGCGGGTGGCCTTGCGGACGTGGCGGGACAGCTCTCCGGAGTCGATGAGGCGGGCCAGCGCGGCCTGGGCGGCCGGGTCGCCGTGCCAGTCGGTGAGCTGCCGGGCCGCGCGCAGCGCCGGCCGTAGCGCGGCCGGGGCGACCAGGAAACCGGAACGCAGCAACGGTGACAGGGTCTTGGAGAACGTTCCGACGTAGATGACCCGTCCGGTGCGGTCGAGGCTCTGCAGCGGCTGCAGGGGCCGGGCGGAGAACCGGAACTCGCTGTCGTAGTCGTCCTCGACTATCACCGCGCCGTGCCGGTCCGCCCAGGCGAGCAGCGCGGTACGGCGGGCCGCGGACATGGGGGTGCCCAGCGGGAACTGGTGGGAGGGCGTGACGTACACGAGGCGGGCCGTGGCGGGGAGCGCGGTGACGTCCAGGCCCTCCTCGTCGACGGGCACGCCGGTGACGCGGGCGCCGAGCGCGGTGAACAGGCGCCGTGCCGGCGGGTAGCCGGGTTCCTCCACGGCGACGTGGTCGCCGGGGGCGATGAGGACGCGGGCGAGCAGGTCGAGGGCCTGCTGGGCGCCCTGGGTGATGAGCACGTCATCGGCGTCGGCGCGTACGGACCGGGACACGCCGACGTGGCGGGCGACGGCGGCGCGCAGCGCGGGATGCCCGCCGGGATCGCCGTAGCCGGAGACGCGCAGCGCCGAGGCGCGCAGTTCGGCGGTGAGGAGCCGTCGCCAGGTGGCCAGGGGGAACAGGGCGCCGTCGGGCATGCCGACGCCGAAGTCGTACGGGGCCGGAGCGCCGGTGGGGTGCGGTGCGGGGGTCAGGGCGTCCCAGGGCGGGCGGGGGCGTACGGCGCCGCCGGTGGGTGCGGCGCGGCGCCGTGCGCGGGTGTGCCGGGCGTCGCCGACGTAGGTGCCGGATCCGACGCGGGCGAGGAGGAACCCTTCGGCGGTCAGGCGTTCGTAGGCGACGCAGACGGTGTTGCGGGAGACCTGGAGGCGGCGGGCGAGTTCACGGCTGGGCGGCAGCCGCTCCCCGGGGCGCAGTCTGCCGTCGAGGATCGCGTCCAGGAGCTGGTGGTAGATGCGGGCGGACAGGTCCCCGGGGCCGTCGAGGGTGATGTGCGGGTCCACGCCTCCATATTGGCCCGTTCGACCGGGCACTGATTGGCTCTTCTGCCGGCCAATGGGGCGCGGTTGGCTGGTTCCAGTCGCCCGGGTGGCGGGTCCGCCCGGCGGGGAGAGGAGCGGCCGCGGATGTTTCGTATCGTGGCGACGTCCGGGCCGGCGCGGACACTGGCGGCGGCGCAGCTGGTCGGCTCCCTGGGCGATGGGGCGTTCTACGCCTGCTCGGTGCTGTTCTTCACCCGCGTGGTGGGACTGTCACCCGCGCGGGTGGGGTTCGCGCTGACGCTGGGCTGGGCGGTGGGCATGCTCGCCGGGGTCCCGCTGGGGCGGCTGGCCGACCGGTGGGGACCGCGCCGTACGGCGGTGGCGCTGGCCGCCGCGACGGCCGCGACACTGGCCGCGTTCCTGATGGTGCGGTCGTTCCCGCTGTTCACGGTGGCCTTCGCCGCGTACGCGTGCTGCCAGGCGGGCCTGACGTCGGCGCGGCAGGCGCTGCTGGCGGGGCTGGTGCCGGCCGGTGAGCGCACGGGCGTACGGGCCGCGGTGCAGTCGGCGTCGAACGCGGGACTGGCGGCCGGCGCCGGGCTCGGTGCCCTGGCGCTGTGCTCCGGGACACGGCCGGCGTATCTGGCGGTGTTCGGGATGGACGCGGCGGCGTTCGCGGCCGCCGGTCTGGTGTTGTCCCGGCTGCCGGAGGCACCGGCCGCCGGGCCGCGGGCGCACGGCCCGCGTACGGGCGTGCTCCGGGACCGCCCGTACGCGCTGGTCACGTTCTGCAGCGCGGTGATGTACCTGAACATGCCGCTGCTGAGCCTGGGCCTGCCGTTGTGGATCGTGCGGCGTACGGGCGCGCCCGCGCCGATGGCGGCGGTGCTGCTGGTGGTGAACATGCTGAGCGTGGTGCTGTTCCAGGTGCGGGTGGCGCGGCCGGTGACCGGGCCGGCCGCCGCCGCGCGGGCGACGCGGCGCGCGGGCGTGCTGATGGCGGCGGCGTGCGCGGTGTACGCGATGTCGGGGGCCGGTTCGGGTGTCGTGGTGACGGTCGTCCTGCTGGTGGCGGGCGCGCTGGTGCAGGTGTTCGGGGAGATGCTGCACGGGGCGGGCGGCTGGGAGCTGAGCTTCGCGCTGGCGCCCGAGGGCCGGCACGGGCAGTACCAGGGCTTCTACGGGATGGCGCCGCAGTGCGCGCGGATGGCCGGGCCGCTGGTGCTGACGACGCTGCTGCTGGGCTGGGGCGGGCCGGGCTGGCTGCTGCTCGGCGCGGCGTTCCTGGCGGCGGGGGCGGCGATGGGCCCGGTGACACGGTACGCCGAGCGGGCCCACGCGGCGCCGCGGGTGGCCGTACGCACGGGGGCCTGTGGATAACCACGTCCCACACCCCCCGGCGAAAGCCGCGTCACGCCAGGATCCGGGCGGCCCGCTGGGGATGACGCTGTGGAGGACCCGCGAGCGCCCCGAACCCGGCGCCCCTACCGGGAGTCCGTGACCAGCCGAATGCCCAGCCCCACCAGCACGACACCGGACACCTGCTCCATGCGCCGCCGCACCCGCGGGCCGCGCAGCAGCCGCCCGGCGCGTCCCGCCAGCCAGATCACCCCGAGATACCACGCCACATCGACCAGCGCCCACACCAGCGCCAGCAACGCCAGCATCGGCGGGACCGCGACCCCGTGGGGGACGAACTGCGGCAGGAACGACACCGCGAACACCCCCGCCTTGGGGTTGGCGGCGTTGGTCAGCAGCCCCAGCCGGAACAACCGCCCCCGCGCCGGCGCCGGCGCCGGGCCCTCCTCCTCGGCCACCGGCGCGCCATCCCGCCGCGCCCGCCACAGCGCGCGCGTCCCCATCCCGATCAGGAACACCGCCCCGGCGACGCGCATCACGTCATAGGCGACCCGTGAGGCCAGCAGCAGCGCCGACAGGCCGAACACCGCCGCCAGCCCCCACAACAGCACCCCGGCCTCGTTGCCCAGCATCACCGCGACGCCCGCACGCCGACCCGAACGCACCGACTCCCGCACGATGACCGCGGTGCTGGGCCCGGGCACCATCGCGACCAGGAACGCCGCGCCGACGAACACGATCAGACTCTGAACCATGGCCTCATGCTCCCGGCCGCCGGCCGGCCCGGCAACCGGGTTCCCGCGCGGGCTCAGCGGGCCCGGTGGCCCCCGACGCCCGCCAGCGGACCGCCCGGCGGGTTTCCGCTGTCTCCGCCGCTCGGGCGAGGCTGCGGCGTCCCCGGAGTGGACCGGCCCGGTGACGGCGACGGCTGCGACGACGTGAGCGACGGCGACGGCTCCGGACTGGCCGGCGTGGACGTGGGAGTCTGCGTCGGGATCGGCGGCGACGGCTGCTCCGGCTCACAGGAGAACAGCAGGAGCACCAGCAGGGCCAGCAGCGCGAGCAGCGCCGCCAGCGACAGCACCGCCGTGGCCAGCCCCTTCGAATCCCCGAACGCCGCCACCGGCCCGGACACCGGCGGGCCCTCGGCGCTCACCGCCGGGCCGGCCGGACCCGACGCCCAGTGGGCCTGGAACTGCGGGCCCCGGCGGACCCGGCCCGTCCAGCCGCGCTGCGGCAGCACCGGCTCCAGGAACCGCTCCGCGCCCGCGCGCCCCTCCTCGTAGCTCGTCGCCACCCACGGCGCGCCGCCCTCGGTCAGCGCCGCGATCACCGGGGCGGGCTCCCCCGGGCCGGGTTCCGGCAGCACCCGCGGCACCGGGTCCGGCGGCGGCGTCTCACGGGCGATCGCCGTGCGGAACCGGTCCCGGGCGGCGGCGTCACCGGCCGCCGCCGCGGTCAGCAACGCCACCGTCACCGACCGGCCGTTCGGGTCGGCGCCCAGGTAGACGATCCCGGCGACGGATTCGCGCAGACGAGAGTGCAGCCGGAACGGCCCCAGCTCGGCTGGGTCGCCGACCTGCAGCGGTTTGGGCATCGATGCCCCCTCCCCGGCTTCTCCGTGTCGCGCGCGACACCCTAACAGCTAGGGGATCAGACGACTTTTCGCCTGAATCGCATAGGGTCATCAGCGTTGAAGCATGCCCCTGACCCGAGGGATCAGATGACGATCGCCATAGGTGACATCGAAGAGGCGGCGGCTCTGCTGCGGCAGAGCGTGGCGGAGGTCAAGAAGGTCATCGTCGGCCAGGAGCACATGGTCGAGCGCATGGTCATCGCCCTGCTCGCGCGCGGCCACTGCCTGCTCGAGGGTGTCCCCGGCGTCGCCAAGACCCTCGCCGTGGAGACCCTGGCCACCGTCGTCGGCGGGTCGTTCGCCCGCCTGCAGTTCACGCCCGACCTGGTGCCCTCCGACATCGTGGGGACCCGGATCTACCATCCGTCCACCGAGCAGTTCGACGTGGAGCTCGGCCCGGTGTTCGTCAACTTCGTCCTCGCCGACGAGATCAACCGCGCGCCGGCGAAGGTGCAGTCCGCGCTGCTGGAGGTGATGGCCGAACGCCAGGTCTCCCTCGGCGGGCGGACCCATCCCCTGCCCGAGCCGTTCGTGGTGATCGCCACGCAGAACCCCATCGAGTCCGAGGGCGTCTATCCCCTGCCCGAGGCGCAGCGGGACCGGTTCCTGATGAAGGTGAACGTCGCCTACCCGGGCGCCAGCGAGGAGATGCAGATCCTGCAGCGGATGAGCGTGGACCCGCCGGACGCCGCGCGGATCCTCGATCCCGGCAGTCTCATCGCGCTGCAGCGCGCCGGGGACGAGGTCGCCGTTCACGAACTGGTCGCCGACTACATCGTGCGGCTGGTCATGGCCACCCGCGAACCCGAGCAGTACCGCCTGCCCGACCTGGAGGGCGTCATCGAGATCGGCGCCAGTCCCCGCGCCACGCTCGGTCTCGTCGCCTCCGCCCGCGCCCTGGCGCTGCTGCGCGGCCGTGACTACGTCCTGCCCGACGACGTCCGCGCCGTGGCCGTCGACGTGATGTCCCACCGGATCCTGCTGTCCTTCGACGCGGTCGCCGACGGGGTCGACCCGGTCGCGATCGTGGAGCGGATCCTGGCCACGGTCCCGCCGCCGCGGGTGGTGTGGAACCACCAGCACGCCTCATGAGCAGACGAACCGGAGGCACGGCGCTCGTGGTCACTTCGCCGGCGGAGGAGGCTCCTTGAGCAGGTCGCCGAAGCTCGGCAGGCTGGCGCCCGAGCGGTCCCTCAAGCGGCTGGAGCTGCAGGTGACGCGCCGCCTCGACGGGCTGCTGCACGGCGAGCACCTGGGCCTGCTGCCCGGGCCCGGCAGCGACCTGGCCGAGGCCCGGCTGTACCAGCCCGGTGAGGACGACGTCCGTCACATGGACTGGGCCGTCACCGCCCGGACGACGGTCTCCCACGTACGGGACCTGATCGCCGACCATGAGCTGGAGACGTGGGCGCTGGTCGACATGTCGCCCAGCATGGACTTCGGCACCGCGCGGATGACCAAACGCGACCTGGCCGTGGCGGCGCTGGCCGCCGTGGGATTCCTCACCGCCCGTCTGGGTGACCGTCTCGGCGCCTACATCATGCACGGCGGTCAGGTACGCCGCTGGCCCGCCCGTACCGGCCGGTCCGCGATGTACGCGCTGCTGCAGGGGCTGCTGGACACCCCGCGCGAGGCCGCCGCCGGGTCCGCCAGCGGTCCCGGGCCGGGCCTGGCCGACGGGATCTCCGGTCTGGCCCGCGGCCAGGTCAGGCGGGGCCTGCGCGTGGTCATCTCCGACTTCCTGGACGGCCAGGCCACCACGGGCGGGGAGTTGCCGTGGCAGCGTCCCCTGCGCCGCCTCGCCGTCCGCAACCAGGTGATCGCCGTGGAGATCGTCGACCCGAGGGAGCTGGATCTGCCGGACGTCGGGCCGGTGCTGATGAGCGACCCGGAGACCGGCGAGACCCGCGAGATCATCCTGTCGGGCCGGGTCCGCGCCGCGTACGCCGCCGCGGCGTCCGCCCAGCGCGCCCGGATCGGTGCGGCGATCCGCGGCAGCGGGGCGTCTCACCTGGTGCTGCGCACCGACCGTGACTGGATCAGCGATGTGGCCCGGTTCGCGCTGCAGCAGCGGCGTGTCGCGGGCCGTCCGCAGCCGCGAGGAGGCCGCCCATGACCTTCCTGTCTCCCGGCCGCCTGTGGCTGCTGGCGCTCGTTCCGTTCCTGGTCGGGGCGTACCTGCTGATGCAGGCCCGCCGCCGGCAGGCCGCGGTGCGCTTCTCCAACCTGGCACTGCTGGCGCAGATCGCGCCGCGCCGCCCCGGGTGGCGCCGGCACCTGGCCGCGACGTTGTTCCTCCTGTCGGTGATCTTGATGACGGTCGGGTTCGCCCGGCCCGCCAAACCCGTCAAGGTGCCGCGGGAACGCGCGACGATCATCGTGGCGATCGACGTGTCGCTGTCGATGAAGGCCACGGACGTCCTGCCGACCCGCCTGGACGCCGCCAAGGCCGCGGCGAGGAAGTTCGTGCAGGACCTGCCGATGCGGTTCAACGTAGGCCTGGTCAGCTTCTCCGGCAACGCCTCGGCCGTCGTCGCCCCGACCTTCGACCGGGAGGCGGTGGGCCACGCCATCGACGGCCTGCAGCTCGGCAAGGGCACCGCGATCGGCGAGGCGGTGTTCGCCTCCCTGCAGTCGATCCGGTCGTTCGACGCGCGCGCCAACCAGGACCCGCCGCCCTCGCACATCGTCCTGTTGTCCGACGGCGACAACCAGAGCGGCCGGTCGGTCACCGAGGCCGCCGCCGCGGCCCGCGCCGCGAAGGTGCCCGTGTCGACGATCGCGTTCGGCACCCCGTACGGCACCGTCGACATCGATGGGGAGACCGTTCCGGTGCAGGTCAACAAGACCACGCTGCGCAACCTCGCGCACGACACCGCCGGCAAGGCGTACGAGGCGCAGGCCGGGTCGGAGCTGTCGGAGGTCTACCGGCACATCGGCAGCTCGCTGGGGTACCGCATCGAACGCCAGGAGGCCGCCTCGCAGTACATCTTCGCCGCGCTGCTGCTGGCCCTGGCGGCCGGTGGCCTGTCGCTGGTGTGGTTCCAGCGCCTGCCCTGACGGCCGCCGCCCCGGGAAGGGGTCAGCCGCGCCGGGCCGCCGGGCGGACGCCGCGTGCGACGTACCCGATGAGGCCCAGCAGGACCAGGACGCCCACGCCGTCCGACAGTCCCTCCCACAGGCTGGCGAACAGGCCGTGGCCGGACAGGAACAGGTAGGTCGCGAACACCGTCAGCGCCGTGCCCGCAGCCGGGACCGCGGCGTAGGACCACGGGTGCGCCTGCGCCCACGCCCGCGCGCGGTCACGGCCCTGGCGCAGCAGCGCGCCGCCGGCGCCGATGAGGAAGAACACCGACAGGCCGAGGGCGATCGGCGCGGCGAGGGTCGGGTGCCAGCCCAGCAGGTGCAGCGCGAAGTCGGCCAGGCCGACCGCCGCTCCCCCGGCGAGTGCGAGCGCCCAGGGCCCGTCGGCGGCCGCCGCCATGGCGATCCAGGTCGTCTCCGAGCGGCGCGGTACATCCGGTTCATGCGTCATATCGTGATGATGCGCCGGGATCGGCGGGAGGGCCATCGGGGATTCCCCCGAGCCGCCCCTGAGGTCACCCCCAGCCGGACGCTGGTACGGTCAGCCGTCGTGGGGGAGCACTACTTCGCGCGACAGCCGCAGGCCGACAGCAGACCGGGCACCGTCGATCTCGTCCTGCCCGACCTTCACCTGCGGCTCGCCACCGACCGGGGGATGTTCTCCCCCGACCGTGTCGACCTGGGCACCCGCGTGCTGCTGGAGACCGTCCCCCCTCCCCCGCCGGAGGGGAACCTCCTCGACCTGGGCTGCGGCTACGGCCCCATCGCCCTCACCATGGCCAGCCGATCGCCGCAGGCGATGATCTGGGGCGTGGACGTCAACGAGCGTGCCCTGACCATCGCGGAGCAGAATGCCCGAACCGCCGGCCTTGACAATGTAAAGTTCGGTTTGGCCGACCGGATCGACCCCGCGCTGCGGTTCGCCGCGATCTGGTCGAACCCGCCGATCCGCATCGGCAAGCAGGCCCTGCACACGCTCCTGCAGACCTGGCTGGCCCGGCTCGCCCCCGGCGGCCGCGCCCACCTGGTCGTGCAGAAGAACCTCGGCTCGGACTCCCTGCAGCGCTGGCTGCGGGACCAGGGCCACCCCACCGAACGCATCGCCTCCCGCGCCGGATACCGCGTCCTGGCCGTCGACCCGAAGGACCCATCGTGAACACCGACGAGCGTCGGCAACTGCGCCCCACCGACGTCAAGCGCCTGAACCGCACCTGGCGCCGGCGCACCGAGGACCGCCTCGCGCTGCTCGTCGAGTCGGTGACCCAGCCGTTCAACATCGGCTCGATCACCCGGTCCGCGGCGGCGTTCGGCGTCGACCACGTGTGGCTGGCCGGCAACGCCACTCCCCCGACCCACCCCAACGCCCGCAAGACCGCGCTGGGCACCGAACGCCTCATCGCCTGGGAACCGCCCGTCCCCGTCACCGACGCCGTACGCGCCGCACGCGAGGACGGCTTCCGGATCGTCGCGATCGAGCTGACCGGCGACGCGGCCCCCCTGCACGAGGCACCGCTGGACGGTGACGTCTGCCTGGCCGTCGGCGGCGAGGACCACGGCTGCTCTCCCGCCCTGCTGGCCGCCGCCGACGCGGTCGCCTACATCCCCCAGATCGGGCGGGTCGGATCCCTCAACGTCGCGGTCGCCACCGCCATCGCCCTCGCCGAGGCCCGCCGCCGCGAGTGGGCCCGCTGACCGGGGTGCCCGTCACGCAGGCCCCGTCACGGCCGCGGCGGACGCCTCCAGCGCGCTGAGGAACCACCGGGCCGCCGGGACCGGGTCGGGCCCGGCGGCCCTGCCGTCGATCACGGCCAGGAGCTCCACGTACCGCGAGACCCTCGCGTCCGCGCCGGCCCGGACTCGTTCGGCCAGCCAGCGGCGGAACTCCGCGTCGTCGTTCCGGCCGTGCGCGCCGGCGAACACGGCGACCAGCTCCTCGACGACGGCCCGCGCCCGCGCGCAACCCGGTGGGACACCCTCGGCGAGCGCCGCGCCGGCCAGGTCGAGGACGGCCCGCTCGGCACGGCGCCAGCTCGCCGGATCGCCACGATCCGCGCCGGAGGCCCGGTCGGCGGCGTGCCGTTCGAACGCCGTGCGGACCACCGCCCGGAAGCCCGGATCGCCGACCAGGTACGCCAGCTCCACCCACGCCTCCAGCCGCGCGGGCTCCGGGTCCTCCGGCGGATCGGGCACCATCGAGCGCAGGTGCGCGGCGAAGCCCGGCTCCAGGTCCAGGCCGCGGGTCGCCTCGCCGATGAGCTCGGTCACCATCCGGTGCCGCTGCCCCGCCGCGAGCACGGCGAGCCGGTGCGCGCGGGTGACCGCGGCCGGGTCCGCGCCGCGGGCGGCGGCGTGGCGCAGCACCGCCTGCCGTACCCGCAGCTCCTGGATCCGTGCCTCCAGCGCGGCCGCCTGCCGGTCGGCGACCTGCGCCAGACTCTGCGCACCGTCCAGCACCCGAGCGGCCGTGGCGAGGTCGACGCCGAGATCACGGAGCGTGCGGACGAGCTCGAGCCGGGCCAGCGCGTCCTCGTCGTAGAGGCGGTACCCCCCGGGCGACCTGGCGGCGGGCGGCACCAGCCCCTCGTCGGAGTAGTACCGGATCGTGGCCACCGGCAGCCCGCTGAGCCGGGCCATCTCGCCGATCGTGTGCAGCCCCTCGTGCATGCCGCCCAGCCTGGTTCATCGATCCGCCGGGCGGTACCCGGCCCCGGCGGGGACGAGCCGCTCCAGGATCAGGCCGGCGACCCGCTCCGGCGCCTCCAGGTGCACGTCGTGGCCGGTCGCGACGTGCAGCACCGACAGCAGCGGCGTGGCGGCCGCGACCGCCGCCAGCTCGCGCGCGAACCCCCGCCGGTACGCCGCGAACGCGGTCGCGACCTGCGGCGGCAGCAGCTCCTCCAGGTCCGAGCCCTCCGACTGGACCACCACCAGCGGGCAGCGCGCCGCCCGGTAGGTCGCGAACAGGTCCAGGGCGCCCAGCTCGGCGACCAGGCGGGTCAGCGCCGGATCGCCGGCGCGCCGCACCTCCTCTTCGAGGAAGCCGCGCATCGTCTGCTCCGCCGCCCGCGCGGCGCCGGCGTCCAGGTCGAAGGGGCCGGTGGGGTTGGTGTGCCCGTCCACGTTGACGGCGAGGGGGCACCGCGGCCGTCTCGTGGCCCACAGGGCCGCGACGATCCCGCCGAGGGAGTGCCCGGCCACGGCCGGTTCGCCCAGTCCGAGACGGTCGATCACGGCGGCGAGGTCATCGATCGCGTCCGGCCACGACCACAGCGCCGGGCCGGAGGCGCCGTGCCCGCGCAGGTCGGCGGTGACCACCCGCAGCCCGGCCTCGGCGAGCAGCGGGGTCACCCGCCGCCAGTCGTCCATGTCACGGCCGCCGCCGTGCAGCAGGACGACCGTCGCGCCCCTCCCCCCGTGGTCGCGGACGGCGATGTCCACGCCCGCGCGGGACACCATGTGCTTCGTCCCCTCGCTCATCATGACTCCTCCACGATCCGGTTCGGCCGACGCGGAAGATCATGGAGTCTCGAGTCCCTTGAGACTCAACCCCGGCGGGGCGAGGAGCGAGGGGGCCGAGCCGGTGCCTCCGCTTCGCGGCGGCACCGCCGTCGGCCACCGGCTCGGGCGGCTAGTCCGGTACTTCGCGGGTGGTCGGTTCGGCTGATGTCGCCCCCGGGTGCTGGTGGCGCGTGCGCAACGCCTGTGAGAGCGCGTCGAGCGTTATGCCCACAATGGCCAGGAGCTGCGCCGGGCTAGCGCCGGCTCTGCTCATGACGGCGAGAGACTGGTTCACGGCCGCCACGTGGTCGGCGAAGGCCTCGGCGTCCTGGTCGGTCAGTCGGCCGGCCTTCAGCGCGGCGCGCAGACGCGAGCGCTGGAGGCCCAGCGCCTCCTTCGCGTGCGCCGCGACGCTCGGGCTCAGCACCGGGATCGCCATGGCCGACTGGGCGACCAGGCATCCATCGGGCAGTTCGGGATCGGCGATGCGCTCGAGGGTGACGTCGAAGAACGCGCGAACGGCGGTAAGGGGCTCGGAGGCCGCACACGACAGGGCGGCGTCGTACTTGCCGCCGTAGCGCGCGGCATAGCGATCCAGGCAGCGCAGGAAGAGCGTGTCCTTGTCGCCGAGCGAGGAGTAGATGGAGCTGCGGTTCAGGCCGGTCGCCCGGGACAGATCGTCCACTGAGGTGTCGGCGTAGCCGGCGCGCCAGAACTGGATCATCGCGGCGTCGAGCACCGTGTCCATGTCGAACTGCTTCTTGCCTGGCACGTGGCACTTCCTTGCCGGTGTGTCGATGTATCGGGCTGTGCTGTGCACCATCCTATCTTGAACTGATCAGTTCAAGATGTGCTAGCGTCCAGGCATGGTCATGACCCGGCATCCCCCACACTCCGCGACAGCGCGACGAGCACACCACGCAGTCCCGGCCGCCGCCGTCGTCCTCATCTACACCGTCGTCATGGCCGGCGGGACGCTGACCATCCCGCTCTACGTCCTGTGGGCGTCGAAGTTCGGCTTCGGACCCGTCACCACCACCCTCGTCTTCATCGCCTACGTCATCGGAGTCGTCGGCACGCTGCTCATGGCCGGTTCACTGTCCGACGCGATCGGTCGCCGTCCCGTCCTCGCGCTGGCGCTCGCGCTCACAGCGCTCAGCACCCTCGGATTCGCGCTCGCCGACGGCCTCACCATCCTGGTGATCTCACGGGTCCTCAGCGGTGCGGCGACCGGCCTCATCACCGCAACAGCGACGTCGTCGATCGCGGAGATCGTGCCCGACCGGAAGACCGCAGCCGTGCTGGCCACCGCCGCCAACGTCGGCGGCCTGAGTCTCGGCACCATCGCCGCGGGCCTGCTCGCGCAGTTCGTCCAAGCGCCGACCCGCACCGTGTTCTGGTGCTATCTGGCCGTCTGTGCCGTGGCGAGCATTGCCTGGCTGACAGTCCCCGAGACTTCAGATCGAAGGACGCGCCGGCGGCCTCGCGTTCGCCGACCGGCACTTCCCTCGGGCACGAACCGGGCTCGCTCGTTTCTCGCCAGCGGTGTGCTCGTCGCCGCGTCCTCCGGCGTGAACGGCTTCTTCTCGTCTCTAGCCCCGGCGTTCCTCCGTGACGACCTGGGCATAGCGAACCTGGCCGTCATCGGCGTGGGCGTCGGAGCCCTGTTCATCAGCGCACTGCTGGCTCAGATCATCGCACCGCCGACCGTCCTGCGACGTAGCACCGGAACAGCCCTGCTGGCCATCGGATTGATCGTCATCGAGGCGGCGCTCTGGATCCACTCCGCCCCCGTCTTCATCGTCGGCACCGTCTTCGCCGGGGCAGCTGTCGGGATCGTGATACGCCACGGCCTCGGCGTCACACACGCACTGAGCGATCCCGGCAACCGCGCTGAGCTCAGCGCGACGTATTTCCTGTTCGTCTATTCCGGCCTCGTCGTCCCCGTCCTGCTCCTGGGCGTCCTCGACCAGATGGCCGGGACCCGGATCTCGAGCCTCACCCTGGCTCTTCTCGTCATCGCCATCGCGCTCGCGGGCCTGGCCCTCGGGCGTGGCACCGAACCAGCAAACCCAACACCCATGGAGGATTCCCGTGACTGACCCTGCGACCACCACTCAGCATGTCTCCGAAGCCAATCCTGTCCGCGACCTGCCCCTGCACGACCTGCCGGGATTCACTCACCGCTGGGTCGACGCGGACGGCGTCCGCCTCCACGCCGTCGAAGGCGGCCGGCCGACCGGCCCCGCCGTTGTCCTGCTCGCCGGCTTCCCGCAAACCTGGTGGGCCTGGCGAAAGGTGATGCCCGGCCTCGCCGGCCGGTTCCACGTCATCGCGATCGACCTGCCGGGTCAGGGCCACTCCGAGCGCCCGGAGCTCAGCTACGACACGCACACGGTCGCCGCGCACGTCCACGCCGCCGTGAACGCTCTCGGAGTGCCGACCTACTGGCTGGCCGCCCACGACATCGGCGCCTGGGTCGCCTTCTCCCTCGCACTTCGATTCGAGAGCCGACTGCGCGGAGTCGCTCTGCTCGACGCCGGAATCCCCGGCATCACCCTCCCCGAAGCGATCCCCACCGACCCGGACCGGGCGTGGAAGACCTGGCATTTCGCGTTCCACCTCGTGCCCGACCTGCCCGAGACGCTGCTCGCCGGCCGCGAACGGGACTACGTCGGCTGGTTCCTGAAAATGAAGACCCTCTCTCCCGACACGTTCGACGACGCCGAGCTCGACCACTACGCAGCGGCCGTCGCCGTCGACGGTGGCCTCCGCGCCTCCCTCGCCTACTACCGAGACGCCGCCGAGTCGGCGCGCAAGAACCACGAGGCGCTCGAGCGGCGGCACCTCACCGTGCCCATCCTCGGGATCTCCAGCAGCCACGGCTCCATCCCGGACATGGCAGCCTCCATCGGCCCCTGGGCCGACGACGTCACCGGCGTCGTCGTGCCCGACGCCGGCCACTTCATCCCCGATGAGCAGCCCGAAGCCGTCGCCGCCGCCATAACCGGCTTCATCCTCGACGGCGACTGACACCGGTCGAACCCGCCCGACTGCGCACCTGCCCCGGCCCGCGCGAAGTCACGAGCGGCCGCCCGCGCGCCGACCCGATGGGACCGGCGGTGGCCCCGGCCGCTCGTACGGGGCCGATGAGCACACGCTCGGTGTGCGCACGGCGTCAGACGGTCGGGATCGTTCCGCCGTCGATGACGTACTCCGCCCCGTTGACGGACGCGGCGCGGTCCGAGACGAGGAACGCGACGACCTCGGCCACCTCCGCGGGCTCGGCCGGTCGCCCGATGGGGATTCCGCCGAGCGAGTCCATGAGCCGCCGCAGGGCGGCGGTGCGGTCGATCCCGGCACCTCGCGCGATCCGCTCGACGAGACGGTCGGCGCTCTCGGTCCGGATGAATCCCGGAGCCACGCTGTTGACCCGTACGCCCTTCGGCCCGACCTCGCCGGCCAGGCCCTTGCTGTAGGTCGTGAGCGCCGCCTTGGCCGCCGCGTACGCGAGCGTCGCCTCGTGCAGCGGCTTCCGGCGCTGGATCGACGAGACGTGGACGATCGCGCCGTGCCCGGCCTCGACCATGCCGGGCAGCAGCCCGCGGTCGATGCGCACCGCCGCGAGGAGGTTACGCGCCAGCTCCTCGTGCCACTGCTCGTCACCGAGCGCGGCGAAGCCGCCCGGTCCGGCGTCCGAACCGCCCACCGTGTGGACGAGGATGTCGACGCCGCCGAGCCGCTCGCGGACGCGGTCGATCACGGTTCGCGCTCCTTCGGTGGTCGTCACGTCGGCCGCCGCGAACATGCCGGGGTCCGGGTGGCCGGCGGGCATCGTCCGGGCGGTGGTCATGACGGCGGCACCGGCCTCGGCCAGCCGGGCCGCGATCGCCGCGCCGGTGCCTCTGGTGCCTCCGGTCACGAGCGCTCTGCGGCCGGCGAGCGACTCGCTGATGGTCACGGACATGGGTGGGGCCTTTCTCTCCGCTTCCCGGACTGATCGGTGACCTCGTGGTATGTCACGACCGCACGGACTCGTTCAGGACGATGATCAACTGCACGATCCGGTCGTCGCGGACGGTGAGGTAATGCGTGAGGACCACCGGGTCGGGCAGCCCGGTCCGGTCGAACTCGCCGTCGACGATCACATCGGCGACGATCTCGCCGTAGTGCTCCCGTACCTCGCGGATCTCCTTGGTCACCTTCGCTGCGATCAGCTCCTCGGAGAGCCAGCGCCCGATGGCCTCGATGCCACGGAACTCCCGGCGCGCGTCGTTGACCAGCGCGTCGGGCGCGAACGTCGCGATCAGGGCGTCGAGGTCGTGCGCGTTGGCGGCGGCGAAGTAGTCCTCGACCGGCTTGGGCAGAGGCATGGCGGTCATTTCGTTGTTCCCTTCTTCGAGCGGCCTCCACCGTCGGGTCTCCCCCGGGGGGAGGGTCAAAGCGGGCGGGCGGGTGCCGTCCCCCGCACTGCGTGCGCCGGCGCCCGGGCCTGCGCGCCCGGTGCGAGGTCCGCGTGATCCGCGCGTGAGGCCGGTTTGACCTGCGCGCCGGCCGGAGCCAGAGTGCGGGCATGCACCAGGGCCTCACCATCGGTGACTTCTCACGGATCACGCACCTCAGCGTGAAGATGCTGCGCCGGTACCACGAGATGGGTCTGTTGGAACCCGAGGCGATCGATCCCTACACCGGATACCGCCACTACTCCCTCGCGCAGGTGCCGACGGCCCAGGTGATCCGCCGCTTCCGTGAGCTGGGGATGCCGCTTCGCGAGATCCGCGAGGTGCTCGCCACCGCCGACCCGGACGCCCGTGCCGCGCTGATCGGCCGCCATCTCGTCCGCTTGGAGGACCAGTTGGACCGCACACGCGCCGCGGTGACGTCCCTGCGCCGGCTACTGGAGCCCGCGGTTCCGCCGATCGAGGTGGAGCTGCGCGTGGAGCCGGCGACGACGGTCGCCGCCGTCCGCGCGACCATCGACCTCGACGAGGCGAACACCTGGTACGGCGGTGCGATGGACCAGATCGATCGTGCCCTGCGCTCCGCCGGCCTGCGCCCGGCCGGACCTGCGGGAGGGCTGTACGACAACGCGCTGTTCACCGAGGAACGCGGCGAGGCGATCGTGTTCGTGCCGGTCGCCGACCCGCCGGACGCCGACCGCGTCCACCCGCTCGTCATTCCCGCGGCGGAGCTGGCGGTGACCGTGCACCGCGGGCCGCACGACGACATCGACGTCTCCTACGGCGCTCTGGGCACCTACGTCACCGAGCACGCCCTCGCCGTCGCCGGGCCGGTGCGGGAGTACTACCTGGTCGGCCCCAGGGACACCGATGACCCCGACGCCTGGCGCACCGAGATCGGCTCGCCCGTCTTCCGTACCGCCGGCTGAGATCCAGCCGCCCTACGCGAGCGGCCGGCGGAGGGGTGGGCCGATGAGGATGGCCAGGTCATCGCGCCGCCCACCTCGGGACACACAGCCCCGGCAGCACCAGCGTGCTGGTCGACCCCCGGTTCCTCCTGACCCGCGACGAGATGTACACCATCCGGCATCTCGCAGCGACCCGCCCGGCTCCCCCGCTTCGTGTCCGCCGCGGACGGCGGCCCGGTCGGACGCGCCGAGTGATCGATACCGTGCGGGGCCGCCGTCGAGGGGGGCCGTGTGGCGTGCCCGTGGCCGGGGAAGGACCTCGTCGCGCGGATCACGCGGGGGGACGGAGGCCGGCGATGAGCACGACCGGGCGCGAGGCGAACCCGCCCGCCCGGAGCATCCGGCTCCCCGGAATCCTCCTGGGGGTGGGCCTGGGCGGCTTCGTCGACGGAATCCTGCTCCACCAGGTTCTGCAGTGGCACCACATGCTGTCCAGCACCGACAGCGCCAACATCGGCGTGCGGTACTACGACCCGAACACCGTGCCGGGGCTGCGGATGAACACCCTGTGGGACGGGATCTTCCACGTCGTGTGCTGGCTGTCGGTGCTGACAGGCCTGGCCGTGCTGTACTCGCGCGTGACACGGAACCGCCGCCGCGTGTGGACCTCCCGTGTCCTGTGGGGCTGGGTCCTCACCGGCTGGGGCCTGTTCAACCTGGTCGAAGGAGTCCTCGACCACCACGTCCTCGGCATCCACCACGTCCGCGGCGGCCCGTACCGGCTGTGGTGGGACATCGGCTTCCTGCTGCTGGGCTGGGCGCTCGTCGCCGCCGGTCACCTGATGCGACGCGGCGCCCGCCCCGCCGACCCGGCCGCGCCCGGAACGGCCCCCGCCTGATGGGCGGCCACCTCCACCATGCCGGGGGAACGACGCCCGGCACGCTCCCCGCCCTGGCGCTGGTCCTGGCGGCGGCCGCCGCGTACCTGGCGCTGGTGGCGCGGGCCCGCGACCGCGACCCCCGCCGGGGCCGGCAGCACCTGCGCACCGGAAGCTTCCTCGGCGGATGCGCCCTGCTCACCGTCGCGCTGCTGCCCCCGGTCGCCGCGCACGGCGACTTCCGCCGCCACATGCTGCAACACATGATCATCGGGATGTACGCGCCGCTCGCCCTCATGCTCGGCGCTCCCCTGACCATGCTGCTGCGGGCCCTGCCCGCCCACCGCGCGCGGCAGGTGACCCGCCTGCTGCGCGCCCGCCCGGCACGTGTCCTCGCCCACCCGGTGATCGCCCTGATGCTGGGCACCGGCAGCCTGGGCGTGCTGTACTTCACGCCGCTGTACGACGCGGCGGCCGCCCGGCCGGCCGGGCACTGGCTCCTGCACGCCCACTTCCTGGTTTCGGGGTACCTGTTCGCCTGGGTGGTGGCCGGCCCCGATCCCGCGCCCGGCCGGCCGGGAGTACCCGCGCGGCTGGTGCTGCTCGGCGTGGCCGTGGCGGCGCACGCCACGGTCGCGCAGCTGCTGTACGGCGGTTTCGGCGTCCACGTCCACGCCCCGGCCGGCCGGATCCGGGACGCCGCGGCGATCATGTACTACGGCGGGGACGTCGCCGAGCTCCTGCTGGCCGCCGCGCTGGTCGCGACCTGGCGGCCCGAACGCCCGCGCCGGCGGCCCGCCCTGCTCACCGGGTCCTCTTAGGTCGCCGACGTTTCGACGGGGCCCCAAGCGTCGCCGGGATACGTTCGCCCGGTGATAGCGATGATCTTCGAGTTCCGGTTCGATCCCGGGGACGAGGCCGCCTACCGGGAGTATCTGGGCGAGTCGGCGCGGCTGCGTGAGCTGCTGCCGGACCTGGACGGCTTCCACGGAATCGAGCGGTTCACCAGCGACACCGATCCGGGGCGGTACGTCGCGATCGGCTACTTCCGGGACGAGGAGGCCGTCGCCGCCTGGCGGAACACCCCGGCGCACCGGCGCGCGCAGGCGCTGGGCCGGCGCCGGTTCTTCACCGACTACCGGCTGCGGATGGCCGAGGTGATCCGCGACTACGGGCCGGGCGATCGCGCCGAGGCGCCCGCCGACAGCCGCCGCGCCCACGACGAGAGGACCACTGATGCATGACCTGACGATCGAACTCGACGACGAGCCGGGCGCCCTGGCGGCCATGGGCGAGGCCCTCGGCGCCGGCGGTGTCAGCGTGGAGGGCGGCGGCGTGTTCGTCGTCGGCGGGCGGGCCGTCGCGCACTTCCTGTTCGACGACGGCGTCGCGGCGAGCGCGGCGCTGCGGGCGGCCGGCCTGCGCGTGACGGCCTGCCGGGAGGTCCTCGCCCGCCGCCTGGACCAGGACCGGCCCGGGCAGCTCGGGGCGATCAGCCGGGCCCTCGCCGACGCCGGCGTGAACATCGAGGTCCTCTACTCCGACCACGACCACCGGCTGATCCTCGTGGTGGACGATCCGCGAGCCGGCGCCGAGGCGACGGCCGCCTGGGATCGCTGACCATTCTCAGCCGAGTGCGGTGTCTCTCCGGGGTGGGTCTGTACCCGGCTGAGCTGCATTGTCCTGCATTGAGCCGCGGCCTTTACATAGTAAGGTACAGTTTGAGATCCGAGGGACCGGAAGGCCCAGAACCCGGCTTCGTCAGTTGTTCACATCTGCGTTTAGATCATTGACGATTTTTTTCTCCAAGCGGACACTGAGTCGTCGTCCCGTTCATTGCTCGAACGTTCGGGAAGCCGTACGTCGACTGGAGTGTCTGCATGCGCATGGCTCGTCTCGCGGTCGCGGCGGCGGTCACCGCCGCTCTGGCCGCGCCGCTCACCGCGGCGACCGGAGCGGCCCAGGCCGCCTCCGATGGAGGGCAAAGACCCTGGCTGAACACCTCACTGCCGCTGGAACGACGGGTGGATCTGCTGCTGAGGCAGATGACCGACCAGGAGAAGGCCACCCTGATGACCGCGGTGGGACGGCCCAGCGGCTCGCACGCCACCGGCTACGTCCCCGGCATCGAGCGCCTCGGCATCCCCGGTCTGCAGTTCTCCGACGGCCCCAGCGGCGTCCGTGACGGCCAGCCCGAGACCGCGCTCCCCTCCCCCGTCTCACTGGCAGCCTCGTTCGATCCCCGGACGGCCGCGGCGTACGGCACGGTGATGGGCACCGAGGCGAAGTACCGCGGCTACCAGGTCATCTACGGTCCGATGGTCAACATCGTCCGTACGCCGCTCGGCGGCCGTGACTTCGAGACCCTCGGCGAGGACCCGGAACTGGCCGGCGACCTCGCCTCCGCCGAGATCCGGGCCATCCAGGCGCAGGGCGTCGCCGCCCAGGTCAAGCACTACGCGGGCAACAACCAGGAGAACGCCCGCCAGACCTCCAGCTCCGACATCGACGAGCGGACGCTGCACGAGATCTACCTGCCGGCCTTCGAGAAGGCGGTCGCCGACGGCAGGGTCTGGTCCGTGATGTGCGCGTACAACAAGGTCAACGGCGTCTACGCGTGCGAGAACGCCCAGATCCTGCGGGACATCCTGCTCGACACCTGGAAGTTCGACGGAGTGGTCGGGACCGACTACCCGGCCAACCACTCGACGGTCGCCTCCGCGCTCGCCGGCCTGGACCAGGAGTTCAGCGGCACCACCTACTTCCAGCAGCTGCCCGCGGCCGTCGCGGCCGGCCAGGTGCCGCAGTCCGTACTCGACGACGCCGCCCGCCGCATCCTGCGGCTGGAGTTCCGCACCGGCCTGTTCGACCCGCAAAAGCCCGTGACCGCGAACTTCGACGACGACAGCGCCGTCGCCAGGCGCGCCGCCGAGGACGGCAGCGTCCTGCTGAAGAACAGCGGGAACACGCTGCCCCTGGACACGAAGGCCCTGCGCTCACTGGCCGTGATCGGCCCCAACGCCGACACCGCGATCACCGGAGGCGGCGGCAGCTCCGCCGTCACCCCGTACAAGAAGGTCGATCCGATCTCCGGCCTCAAGGCGAGACTCGGCGACTCGGTGAACGTGAACTACGTCAAGGCGGGCACGACCTCCGGGCAGCCCCCGATCCCCGCCTCCGCGCTGACCGGCCTCAAGGGCGAGTACTTCACCAACAAGACCCTCACCGGCACCCCCGCCGTCACCCGCGACGACACCGACATCGACTTCGACTGGGGAAGCGGCTCCCCCGCCACCGGCATCCCGGCCGACGGCTTCTCCGCGCGCTGGACCGGCACGCTCACCGCGCCCGCGACCGGCGCGTACACCTTCTCGGCCACCAGCGACGACGGCAGCCGCGTCTACCTGGACGACAAGCTGATCGCCGACAACTGGAGCGACCACGGAGTGCGCACCGTCAAGAGCACTCCGGTACAGCTCACCGCCGGTGAGCGGCACACCCTCCGAGTGGAGTACTACGAGAACAGCGGCAACGCGTCCGTGAGCGTGGGCTGGTCGTCCCCGAACCTGCCCGACCCGCAGATCCAGGCCGCGGTCACCGCCGCGAAGAGCGCCGACGCCGCCGTGATCGTGGCCGGCGACTCCTCCAGCGAGGGCTCGGACCGCACCACCCTCGCACTGCCCGGCGACACCGACGCCCTGATCAAGGCCGTCGCCGCCGCCAACCCCAGGACCGTCGTGGTGCTGCGGGCCGGCGCGCCGGTGCTGATGCCGTGGCTCGGCAAGGTCCCCGCGGTGCTCGACATGTGGTACCCGGGGCAGGAGGACGGCAACGCGCTCGCCGAGCTGCTCACCGGCGACGCCGAGCCCGGCGGCCGGCTTCCGGTCACCTTCCCGAAGACCGACACCCAGACCCCCGTGGCCGCCGCGCCCGGCCGGTACCCGGCGGTCAACGGCGTCTACGACTACAGCGAGAAGCTCGACGTCGGATACCGCTGGTACCAGGACGAGAACGAGACGCCGCTCTTCCCGTTCGGCTACGGCCTGTCCTACACCACCTTCAAGCTCTCCCACCTGCGTGGCGGCCCCGCCCGGGTCACCGCGGGCGCGGGCACCACCGGCAGGATCAAGCTGACCGTCGACGTCACCAACACCGGCCGGCGCACCGGCTCCGACGTCGTCCAGGCCTACCTCGGTCACCCTGAGAGCGCCGGCGAGCCGCCCAAGGAGCTCAAGGCGTTCGCCAAGGTCCGGCTGAAGGCCGGCCAGACCAGGAAGGTCACCCTCACCCTGGACTCCGGCGCCCTGCGGACCTGGGACGACAAGGCCCACGACTGGACCGTCCTGGACGGCGAGTACCCCATCCGCGTCGGCGAGTCCTCCGCGGACACCCCGCTGACCACCTCGGTGACGGTCCGCCGTACCCTCGGCACCCAGTACACGACCGTCACCGCCCCCAAGATCACCCGGCCCGGTGACACGCAGACGGTCACGCAGACCTTCACCAACACCGGCGACTCCAGCGTCCACGGCCTCGCGCTCTCGCTGTCCGCGCCCCAGGGCTGGACCGTACGGCGCGCCACCGCGAACAGGTCCGCGCCGGCCGTCGTTCCCCCCGGCGGCCGGACCGACACCACCTGGAAGGTGACCGCGCCGGCCGGTGCGGCGGCGGGTCCGGCCACCCTCACCGGGAACGCCTCCTTCGTCCTGGACGGCAGGCAGACCCGCACCGGCGCCACCACGACCCTCGTGCCGTACGCCGACGTGGCGAAGGCCTTCAACAACGTCGGGGTCACCGCCGACGGCGACCCGTCCCCCGGCAACCTCGACCCGAAGGGCTACAGCTTCTCGGCCGCGCAGCTCGCGGCGGTCGGCTACACCCCGGGCGCGACGGTGACCGCGGACGGCCTCACCTACACCTGGCCGGACGTCCAGCCCGGGCAGCCGGACGACGTCGCCGCCGCCGGCCAGGTCATCCAGGTCCACGGCACGGGCGGCAGGCTCGGCCTGCTGGGCACGGGCACCGGCTCATCGCACTCGGGAACGGTGACCGTCACCTACACCGACGGCAGCAGCGCCGACCTGCCCGTCACGTTCCCCGACTGGTACGGCAACGCGGCCGGTGGCAACAGCCGGCTGGCGGTCACCACCGCCGACTGGAACCGGCCACCCAGTGACACCCTGGGTCACCACAAGGTGAGCCTTTACACCACCGGGGGCGCACTCGACCCCTCCAAGACCGTCGAGACCGTCAGCCTGCCCGACGACAACGGCATCCACGTCTTCGCCATCACCGTCGGCTGAGCCGGCGCCGGCCCACCGGCCGGACGCCGCCTCATCACGGCGCCCTCCGCCGGCCGCCCGTACCGGGGCGGTCGGCGGAGGGCGCCGCCCGCCTCGGCGGCCGGTCAGCCCTGGGACATGTAGGCGGCGAACTCCTCCAGCGAGATCTCCCCGTCACCGTCGGAGTCCATCCGGCGGACGACCTCGGCCGCCGTCTCGTCGGTGATGTCCTCACCGAGGGCCTTCATGAGCTGCTTGAGCTCCGGCGCGGAGACGCGCCCGTCCTTGTTGACATCGACGATCTCGAATGTCGCCGCGTAGGCGCTGGTGTCCGCCACGATCCCCGGCCTTCCGGTTGAGAGGGTGATGAGGGCTCTCCTGAGCCACGACGGAGACAACTTAGTGGAAGAGATGCCCGGCTTGCGGTGGATCGGTGGTCCGTGTGCGCCGTGCCGGTTGGTTCGGCGTCCGGCGCGTTGGAGAGACTACGGTTGATCAAGCCACCGCCTTTACGTAGTAAGGTCACTACTGTGGAAAGCGGGGGCAGCGCCCGCGGCCCCTAGTACGACAGGTGCACTCGTGTACGCATATCTCGACCATCCCGGCCCGATCCCCTTCGCGCACCGCGGCGGGTCCCCCGACGGCCGCGAGAACTCGATGGCGGCCTTCGATCGCGCCATCGGGCTGGGCTACCGCTACCTGGAGACCGACGTACGGGCCACCGCGGACGGCGTCCTGGTCGCCTTCCACGACGCGACCCTCGACCGGGTCACCGACCGTACCGGCCCGATCGCCCGGCTCGGCTTCGCCGAGGTCGCCAAGGCGCGGATCGCGGGCCGTGAGCCCATCCCCCGCCTGGAGGAGATCCTCGCCGCCTGGCCCGGCGCGCGCCTGAACATCGACGTCAAGGCCGAGAACGCCATCGGCCCGCTCACCGAGGTCCTGCACCGGGCCCGCGCCTGGGACCGGGTCTGCGTCACCTCCTTCTCCCACCGGCGGCTCCGGCAGGTACGCGCCCGCATGCGCCTGCTGTCCGGCCGGGACGTGTGCACCGCGCTGAGCCCGCTGGGCGTGGCCACATTGCGCGCCCGGTCCGTCGGCGGCCCGTTCGGGCGGCTCGTGCGCCTGGCCGAGCTCGGCGTCCCGTGCGCCCAGGTCCCCCGGCGCGTCGGGCGGACCCCGCTGGTCACCGAGGCGTTCCTGCGGACCGCGCACGCGCTCGGCCTGCAGGTGCACGTGTGGACGGTCAACGACCCGGCGGAGATGGCGCGTCTCCTCGACCTCGGCGTCGATGGCATCATCACCGATGAGATCGAGGCCCTGCGCGACGTCATGACCGCCCGCGCGCAGTGGGCCGCCGCGCCGGCCTGAGCCCGGACGTTCCCCCAGGCGGGCCGAGGAGGACGCGTGGGCCTGGCGCCCGTCGGCACCCCCGCCGAGACCACCCCCCGCGACCGCCGGCGCGAGCAGCGCGGCTGGTACTTCTACGACTGGGCCAACTCCGCGTTCGACACGACCGTCGTGGCGGTGTTCCTCGGGCCCTACCTCAGCGACATCGCCAAGGCCGCGGCCGACGCGAACGGGTTCGTGCACCCGCTGGGCGCCGACGTCCGGGCCAAGGCGGTCTACCCCCTCGCCGTCACGCTGTCGGTGGTCCTGCAGGTCCTCGTCCTGCCGCTGGCCGGCGCGCTGGCCGACCACACGGGACGCAAGCGCGCGCTCCTCGGAGTGTTCGCCTACATCGGGGCGTTCGCCACCATGGGCCTGTACTTCGTCGGCGGCGGGCGCTACCTCCTCGGCGCGGCCCTGTTCGTCGTGGGCAACCTCGCGCTCGGCGCCTCCACCGTCGTCTACAACGCCTTCCTGACCGACATCGCCGAACCGGACGAACGCGACGCGGTGTCCTCTCGCGGCTGGGGCCTGGGCTACCTCGGCGGCGGGCTGCTGCTCGTCCTGAACCTCGTGCTGTTCCTGGCGCACGGCGCGTTCGGGGTGACCAAGACGGAGGCGGTCCGGGTCAGCCTCGCCTCGGCCGGTGTCTGGTGGGCGGCGTTCACCCTCATCCCGCTGCGCGCGCTGCGCGACCGTCGGCACGCGCCCGCGCCCGCCGCCGAACCGCTGCGCGCGGCCGTGCGCGCCGGATTCGGGCGGCTGGCCGGCACGTTGCGGGACATGCGCGGCCGGCCGGTCACGCTGCTGTTCCTGCTGGCGTTCCTGGTCTACAACGACGGCGTGCAGACGGTCATCACGATGTCGGCGACGTTCGCGACGGAGGAGCTGAGGCTGGGGCAGACGGACGTGATCGCGGCGGTGCTGCTCGTGCAGTTCGTCGCGTGCGGCGGGGCACTGCTGTTGGGCCGGCTCGCCCGGCGGTACGGCGCCAAGCGCGTCATCCTGGTCTCCCTGGTCCTGTGGACGGCCGTCGTGCTGGCCGCGTACGGGCTGCGGCGCGGGTCGGCGGCGGAGTTCCTGGCGCTGGCCGCCGCGATCGGCGTGGTCCTGGGCGGCACGCAGGCGCTGTCGCGGTCGCTGTTCTCCCATCTGCTGCCGCGGGACCGGGAGGCGGAGTACTTCGGCTTCTACGTCATCAGCGACAAGGGGACCAGCTGGCTGGGGCCGCTGGTGTTCGCCGCCGCGCTGCAGTGGACCGACAGCTACCGCACCGCCCTGGTCTCCCTGGTGGTGTTCTTCGTGATCGGCCTGGCGCTGCTGGTCACGGTGGACGTTCCCCGGGGCGTGCGCGAGGCGGGCAACCCCCTCCCCCGGCGGCTCTGAGGACGGGCGCGCGGGCCGGCCCCCGGCTCACCGACACCGGCGCGTCAGCGAGTCGCCGCCGCTGTCCTCGCGCCCGATCGTGCCGGCGGCGGCTCGACGGTCCTCACGCCCGCTCCGCTCGGGGCGGTGCGGGCTCGGCGGCGTCGCCCTCCGCCGTCGTACGGCCGGCCAGGTGCCGGCGGAGGAAGGACAGCTCGGCGTCGGCGGCCTGCTCGTGCGCGTCGAGGAAGGGGGCGTAGTGCCCGCCCGGCAGGCGGATGAGCTCTCCGCGCGGGGCTCGCCGTGCCGCGCGGACGGCGGGGCCGGGCGGGGCGGTCCGATCCTGCGCGCAGACCACGACCAGCAGCGGGCAGCGCACGCGGGAGGCCCGCCGGTCAGCCTGCTGGGCGTCCAGTACCGGCCCGCGCTGGCCGACCTGCCCGACCAAAAAGGCTGGCGGATCAACACTGCCGCGGACTACGGCCCGCTGAACACCTTCGCCCGCGGCAAGATCGACCTGGGGTGGATCCGCACGCTTTGGCCCGACATCCTGCGCGTGGTCGCCTCGATCTACACCGGCCACGTGCGCGCCTACGACGTGGTCCGCATGCTCCAGCGCGACGGGCACCCCACCGCCCTGGGCGAGGCGATCGCCTCCTACGGCCGTATCCACAAGACCCTGCACATCTGCACCCTGGCCACCGAGAAGCCCTACCGCCGCGACGTCAAGGCCATCCGCAACCTTCAGGAAGGCCGCCACGCCCTGGCCGCCAACATCTTCCACGGTAAGAAGGGCGAGCTGTACCAGCGCTACCACAAGGGCATGGAAGACCGGCTCGGCGCGCTCGGGCTGATCCTCAACTGCGTCGTGCTGTGGAACACCCGCTACATCAACGCCGCCGTGGAGGCCCTGCGGGCCCAGGGATACCCGGTCCTGGCCGCGGACGTCGCCCGGCTCTCGCTCTTCGTCCGCGAGCACCTCAACGTGATCGGCAAGTACAACTTCGCCCTGCCCGACCTGGGTGAAGGCGGCATCCGACCTCTGCGTGCCCCTGACGCCGATGATGAGGAACTGTCCGGCTGAGCGAAGTCGGCGGCGTGCCGGTCCCGGCCGCGGCCGCGGCCCGCGGATCGTGTTCGTTAGATCGGAGGCGGGGGCTTGTGGGCCTGCGGCTGGCCGCCGTCCTGCGCACCTCGACGGGTACCGGCTGCGGGTGGTTCCCCACGGCGGGCAGCGGGTGCCGCACGGCGATTCGCGGGTCTCGATCTCCCACCTCGTGCCGATGGCATCGAAGACGAAGTTCACTCGAGTGCTCGCCGTATCGAATTGTCAGTGACACGGTTCTAGAAGAAGGTGGGCAGCCGAGGGGTGTACGGGTCCTCGAGCGTCTGGATCTCCTTTTCGGTGAGTTGGAGGTCGAGGGCGGCGACGGCGTCGGCGAGGTGATGCGGCTTGGTGGCGCCGACGATGGGGGCGTCGACGACCGGGTTCTTCAGCACCCAGGCCAGGGCCACCTGCGCCATGGAGACGCCGCGTTCTTCGGCGATCCGCTGGACGGCGTCGACGATGGCCTTGTCGGTCTCGGCGAAGATCGGCCTGCCGAACATGTCGACCTCGGGGTTGGTCCGTCCGCGGGTGGTGCCGGCCTGGCCCCAGGGGCGGGCGACCCGCCCGGCCGCCAGCGGGCTCCACGGGATGCTGCCGACGCCTTGGTCGGCCAGCAGGCCGAACATCTCGCGTTCCTCTTCGCGGGCGAGGAGGCTGTATTGGTCCTGCATGGAGACGAACCTGGTCCAGCCGTGCGTCTCGGCGGCGTGCTGCATGGTGGCGAACCGCCACGCCCACATGGACGAGGCGCCGATGTAGCGGGCCTTGCCCGCCTTGACCACGTCGTGGAGGGCCTCCATGGTCTCCTCGACCGGGGTCTCGGGGTCGAACCGGTGGATCTGGTACAGGTCGATGTAGTCGGTGCCGAGCCGGCGCAGGGAGGCGTCGACCTGCTCCAGGATCGCCTTGCGGGACAGGCCGCCGCCTCCGGGGCCCTGGTGCATCGGCCAGTAGACCTTGGTGGCCAGCACGATGTCTTCGCGGCGGCTGTATTTGTTGATGGCGCGGCCGACGATCTCTTCGGAGGTGCCGCCGCCGTAGACGTTGGCGGTGTCCCAGAAGGTGATGCCGAGTTCGACGGCCTGGCGGAAGATCGGCTCGGCGGCCTCGTCGTCCAGGGTCCATGGCATGCGGTCGGAGGGAATGCCGAAGCTCATGCAGCCCAGGGCGATGCGGCTGACCTTGAGCCCGGAGCCGCCGAGGCGGGTGTACTGCACGTGATTCTCTTTTCTGTACGGAGGGTCGGGCGGCGTGGTCGTCAGGCGGAGGCCGGCCGCAGGGTGGCGGTGTCGATGACGAACCGGTAGCGCACGTCGGAGGACAGGACGCGTTCGTACGCCGTGTTGATCTGTTCGGGCGTGATGACCTCGATTTCCGCGCCGATGCCGTGCTGGGCGCAGAAGTCGAGCATCTCCTGGGTCTCGCGGATCCCGGCGATGAGCGAGTAGGTGTAAACGCGGCGTCCGGCCGCGATCGCCGGGGTGGGGAATGAGATGGTCGGCTCGGCGGACGCGCCGAGGGTGACGAACACGCCGTCGAGCCGCAGGAGGCCCAGGTACGCGCCGAGGTCGAGCTTGCCGCTGACGGTGTTCAGGATGAGGTCGAACGTGCCGGCGAGTTCCTCGAAGGTGGCGGGGTCGCTCGTTGCGTGGTAGTGGTCGGCGCCCAGCCGTTCGCCGTCGGCCTTCTTGCCCAGGGTCTGGGACAGGACGGTGACCTCAGCGCCCATGGCGTGGGCGAGTCTGACCGCGACGTGCCCGAGACCGCCCAGGCCGATGACGGCGACCTTCTTACCGGGGCCCGCGCCCCAGCGGCGCAGCGGCGAGTAGGTGGTCGCGCCCGCGCACAGCAACGGCGCGGCGACGTCCAGGGCGAGCGCGTCGGGGATGCGGACAACGAAGTCCTCGGTGACGACGATCCGGCCCGAGTAGCCGCCCTGGGTGATGGTGCCGTCGCGGTCGGTGGAGCCGTAGGTGAGGATGCTGCCGTTCAGGCAGTACTGCTCCTCACCGGCGCGGCAGTTGGCGCACTGCCCGCAGGAGCCGACCACGCATCCGACGCCGACCCGGTCTCCGACGGCGTACTTGGTGACCTCGGGCCCGATCGCGGCCACCGTACCGGCGATCTCGTGGCCCGGGACCAGCGGGTACGGCTGGGGACCCCACTCGCCGCGGACGCTGTGGATGTCGGAGTGGCAGATGCCGCAGTAGGCGATGTCGATCAGCACGTCACGGGGACCGACCGCGCGGCGCTCGATCGTCGTGGCCGTCAGCGGCTCGGTCGCTGACGGTGCGGCATAGGCAGGAACGGTGGACATGTCTGATGAACCTTCCGTGAAATGGACATCCTGAGAAGACGCAGGTCGCGGCTGCGTCGCGCCGGCGTCCGGGTCGTGAGGGCAGCGCTCGTCGCCGGCCTGCGGCGAGAGCGTGGGTCGGAGTGGACGGTCAGGCGGGGTCGGAGCGGCTCCCCGAGCGCTCTTCGGCCTCTTGACGGGCTGACGGTTCCCGCGCCGGGTCGCCCTCGTTCGGCTTCGCCGCCCAACTGGCCAGGATCCGCAGTGCCGCGTAGGAAGGGGAGCCGGGCTCGGGACTGTAGATGACCAGGTGCTGGCCGGTGTCTGCCGGGAGCGGCGTGGACTCGAACGGCAGCTCGAGGTTGCCAACCTCGGGATGATGGATGCGTTTGAGGCCGGTGAGGTGGGCGCGGACATCATGCGTGGCCCAGCGGACGCGGAAGTCGTCGCTGCGCGTCGACAGCTCACCGATCAGATCGGACAGCTGCCGGTCGTACGGGTCGCGGCCCACCGCGGCTCGCAGCAGCGCGACGGCGTCGTCGGCGGCCTGCGTCCAGTCGCGCCAGAAGTCACCCGCGCGCCGATCCAGGAACAGGAACCGGGCGTGGTTCGGCGGCTGAATGGGGTCGTCGAAGATCGGGGCGTACAGGGCACGTCCGAGTTCATTGGCGGCCAGGATGTTCAGGCGCCCGTCGACCACGAACCCGGGCGCCATGGTCAAAGAATCCAGGATGCGCTGCACCGTCGGGCGGACGCGGACCTGTGGCGGCCGGCGCCGCTGCACGGGCCGGCTTCCGCTCACGGCCCGTATCAGGTCCACAAGATGGGTGCGCTCGGCGTCGGTGAGCTGCAGGGCGTGTGCGATTCCGTTCAGGACGCTCTCGGAGACGCCCTTGACGTTGCCGCGTTCGAGCCGGGTGTAGTACTCGCTCGAGATGCCCGCCAGCGTGGCGACCTCCTCACGGCGCAGACCCTTGACGCGGCGACTGCCGCCATAGGCCCGCAGCCCGGCCTGCTCCGGGGTGATTCGCGCGCGCCGGGTCGTCAGGAACTCCCGGATGTCCGCGCGGACCTGCTGTTTCTCGGCCATGTCCCGACCATACGTGCGGCCTCACCGGCCAGAGAGACCCTGCCAGGACCCCCTTCGGGGTACCCCCGGCAACAGGAACTCCCGCACGCGGAGGATCTCCGGTTGCCTGGAAATCGTCACGGACGGCGGCGACGCGAAGCTCACCGGCATCGCCGGTGCCGCCTTCTCATCACCTCGACCGCAGGAACCACGATCCATTCATGTCTGAGACCACACCCGTTCCCATGCCGGAGACGCGACCGGATCCGCGGCGCTGGAAGGCGCTCGCGTTCATCTCCGTCGCCCAGTTGATGGTGCTGCTCGACGGCACCATCGTGAACATCGCGCTCCCGCGCATGCAGACCGCCCTGGGCTTCTCCAACGCCGACCGGCAGTGGGTCGTCACCGCCTACACCCTGGCGTTCGGGGGGCTGCTCCTGCTGGGCGGACGCCTCGGGGACATGGTCGGCCGCAAACGTGTCTTCCTCACCGGCCTGGCCGGCTTCGCCCTCGCCTCCGCGCTCGGCGGCGCGGCCACCGGCACCGGCATGCTGCTGGGCGCCCGCGCTCTCCAAGGTGTCTTCGGGGCCCTTCTGGCCCCCGCCGCCCTCTCCCTGGTCGCCACCATGTTCACCGAGGCCGGGGAACGCGCCACCGCGTTCGGGATCTTCAGCGCCATCGCCATGGCCGGAAGCGCCCTCGGACTGCTGCTGGGCGGCGCGCTCACCCAATACATCGACTGGCGCTGGTGCCTCTACGTCAACGTCGCCTTCGCCCTGGTCGCCATCGGCGGCGGCCTGGCCTTCATCCGCGAGCACGGCGGCCACGCCGGCCACCGCCTCGATCTACCCGGCACCGCGCTCGGCACCGGTGGCCTGCTCACCCTCGTGTGGGCCTTCGCCAACGCCGAACAGGGCGGCTGGGGCTCCGGCCTGACCATCGGCCTGTTCATCGCCTCGGTGGTCCTGCTCGCCGCCTTCGTCGTCGTGGAGTCGCGTGTCCGGACGCCCCTGCTGCCGCTGCGAATCGTCACCGACCGCACCCGCGGCGGCATCTACCTCGGCATCGGGCTGGCCATGATCGCGATGTTCGCCCAGTTCCTGTTCCTGGCGTACTACCTGCAACTGGTCAAGGGCTACTCGCCACTGCGCAGCGGCGTCGCGTTCCTGCCCATGACCATCTGCCTGACGACCGGGTCCACCCAGATCGGCGCCCGGCTCATCAACCGTGTCCCGGCGCGGCTGCTGATGGTCCCGGGCATGCTCGCCACCGCCCTGGCCATGGTGCTGCTGGCGCAGCTCACGCCGGACAGCTCCTACTGGACGAACGTGCTGCCCGCCCAGGTCGTCCTCGGGCTGGGCATGGGCACCGCCTTCACCCCCGGCATGAACCTCGCCACCCACCGGGTGCGGCCCCAGGACACCGGAATCGCCTCCGCCATGCTCAACACCTCCCAGCAGGTCGGCGGTTCCATCGGCACCGCACTGCTCAACACCATCGCCGCCGGGGCCACCACCGCCGGGGCCACCACCGCCTGGGCCACCGCCCACACCCCGGCGACCGGCACGTCCCCCCGCCGGTTCGCGCTCCAGGCCGTTACGCACGGCTACACCACCGCGTTCTGGTGGGCCGCCGGCATCCTCGTCCTCGCCGCCGCCATCGTCGCGCTGTGCGTCCGTGCCCGGCATGACAGCGAGACGGACCGGTCCGACGCGGCGACACCGGTCATGGCCCACTGACCTGGTCACTCATCGACAGCGGCGACGGCCGGAAGCCGGAAGGGGGCACCAGCAGGGACTCCCTGAACCGACGGCACCTTCCTAGCGTGGGTCACCGGACGACCGCCTCCCGACACGATCACCGGAAACGGAGACAGATCATGCAGAAGCGAACCCTTGGCACCAGCGGTCTGGAGGTCTCGGCCATCGGCCTGGGCTGCATGGGAATGAGTTACGGCCTCGGGGCCGCCGGAGACCGCAAGGAGATGATCGGCGTCATCCGCGCCGCCGTCGAGCACGGCGTCACCTTCTTCGACACCGCCGAGGTCTACGGCCCCTTCATCAACGAGGAACTCCTCGGCGAGGCCCTCGCCGGGATCCGCGACCAGGTCGTCATCGCCACCAAGTTCGGCTTCGACATCGACGCCGACGGCCGCCAGCACGGCCTGTCCAGCCGCCCCGAGCACATCAAGCAGGTCGCCGACGCCTCCCTGCGCCGACTCGACACCGACCGGATCGACCTGTTCTACCAGCACCGAGTCGACCCCGACGTCCCGATCGAAGACGTCGCCGGCGCGGTCAAAGACCTCATCGACGCCGGCAAGGTCGGCCACTTCGGCCTGTCGGAGGCCGGTGTGTCGACCATCCGCCGAGCACACGCCGTCCAGCCCGTCACCGCCGTGCAGAGTGAGTACTCCCTGTGGTGGCGCGAGCCCGAAGCCGAGATCATGCCAACCCTCGAAGAACTCGGAATCGGCTTCGTCCCCTTCAGCCCGCTCGGCAAGGGCTTCCTCACCGGCACCGTCGACCGGACGACGCCGTTCGCCGACAACGACATCCGGGCTCACATCCCGCGGTTCTCCCTGGAGGCCCGCGAGGCCAACCTGGCCCTGGTGGACCTGCTCGGGGACATCGCCGCGCGTAAGAAGGCCACCCGCGCGCAGATCGCGCTCGCCTGGCTGCTCGCCCAAAAGCCGTGGATCGTGCCGATCCCGGGCACTCGGCGACTGGAGCGGCTCCAGGAGAACATCGGCGCCGCCGCCATCGAGCTCACCACCGAAGACCTCGCCGACATCGGCACCGCCGCCGCGCGGATCGAGGTCCAGGGAGCCCGCTACCCCGAGCACCTCCAGCGCCTCATCGACCGCTGACATTCGCCATCGATGAGGGCGCTCTCACCAAGGAAACGGCATGACATCACGTACCTGGCTCATCACCGGTGTCAGCAGCGGCTTCGGCCGCGAGCTCACCGAACAACTCCTTGCCCGCGGTGACCGCGTCGTCGGGACCGTCCGCGACCCTGGCAAGGTCGCCGACCTGGCCGGCGAGTACCCCGACACGTTCCACGCCGAGGTCCTCGACGTGACCGACACGGCCGCGGTCCGGCAGACCGTCGACCGCTCCTTCGCCGACCTCGACCGCATCGACGTGGTCATCAGCAACGCCGGGTACGGGCTGTTCGGCGCCGCCGAGGAGCTCACCGACGCTCAGATCGATCACATCATCGCCACCAACCTGACCGGTTCGATCCAGCTGATCCGCGCCACGCTGCCGCACCTGCGCGCCCAGGGTGGTGGCCGGATCATCCAGATCTCCTCCTACGGCGGTCAGGTCGCCTTCCCCGGCAACTCGATGTACCACGCGACCAAATGGGGCATCGAAGGGTTCGCGGAATCCGTCGCCCAGGAGGTCGCACCGTTCGGCATCGGCGTGACCATCGTCGAGCCGGGCGGCGCCCGCACCGACTTCCGCTACGGCAGCGCCCGCGTCGCCGACCTCATGCCCGAATACGACGGAACCCCCGCACACGCCTTCCAGAAAATGCTCGACCCGGCCAATGGCCTGGCCCCCGGCGACCCCGCCCGCATGGCCGCCCGGATCATCGAAAGCGTCGACGTCGAACCGGCGCCGCTGCGCATGGTCCTCGGCTCCCAGGCCCTGGAGAACACCGTGACCGTGCTACGCGACCGCATCACCAGCTTCGAAAAGCAGACCGAACTCGCCGCCTCCACCGACTTCCCGCCGGATGAGTGACACCACACCCAGAGGAGAACCTCGCCGCCGACCGGTTGAGCTCACCGCCGAGCCGTTCGCCCGGCGCAGCGGCCCCCGGACGGGCCGATCCCGCCGCCGCCCCTGGCCGGGCCCGGGCACCGGACCGCTTCGAGGTGACCGCGGAGGGCAGTCTGCAGGCGGCCCGGCGGCTCCACGACACCGGCACCGGCACCGGCACGGGCGCCGGCACGGGCGCCGGCCGGATCGCCGTGCTGAACTTCGCCTCGGCCCGCAACCCCGGCGGCGGATACCTCGGCGGAGCCCGCGCGCAGGAGGAGGACCTGTGCCGGCACTCCCTGCTGTACCCGTGCCTGCTGCGCGCCCCCGAGTACTACGAGGCACACCGCGCCTCCCGCGACCTGCTCTACAGCGACCGCGTCATCTGGTCCCCCGACGTCCCGGTCCACCGGGGGAACGACGGAGAACTGCTGCCCGCGCCGTACCCGGTGTCGTTCCTGACCTGCCCCGCGCCCAACACCGGCGAGGCGCTGCGCCGCGACCCGGCCGTGGCCGACCGGATCCCGGCGGTGCTGCGCGCCCGGGCGCGGCGGGTGCTGTCGGTGGCCGCCCACCACGGCGCGCGCCGGCTCGTCCTGGGCGCCTGGGGCTGCGGGGTGTTCCGCAACGACCCGCGTCAGGTCGCCGAGGCGTTCCACGCCCACCTGGCGGCGGGCGGGGACTACGCGGACGTCTTCGACCACGTGGTGTTCGCGGTGTGGGACCGGAACCCGGAGCCGGCCAACCGCGCCGCGTTCACCGCGTACTTCGCCGCCGAGACCGGCACGGCACGGCCGGCCTGAGACGATGCCCGTCGTGACCGGTTCGGTGGGGAGCCGGTCGTCAGCCGTGGCCGTTCGGGCGGTCGGCGGCGTCGAACATGGAGCAGTTGTGCTTGACCAGGGGCATGTACTGCTCAGCCCACGCTCGCAGACTCTGTAGCGGCGTGACGAGCGTCGTGCCCAGGTCGGTCAGACGGTAGTACACCCGTGGAGGCTTGCTCGCCTCGACACGACGATCGACGAGTCCGTCTCGTTCCAGCGCCCTGAGGGTCTGCGCCAGCATCTTCTGCGATACACCGGTCATCTCGCGCTTCAACTCGGTGAACCGCAGCTCGCCCTCGGCGGCGGCGAGCGACAGCACCGCCATGGTCGTCCATCGCGACGCCACCCGGTCGAGCAGGAGCCGTGTCGGGCACAGAGGATCGAACAGGTTCCCCTGCCGCGAGGTGGTTACCACGGGGTCACCTGGTGTCGGCAAAGTGCCTTCTTCCCGGCTCATCGAAGGTCTCCTATCGTTACCACGTTCCCAAGCGTAACCATGGAGGGCACCTGTGCGCCAGATGACGCTTTCTCCTCACCTTCCCGGCGCGACCGTGCACCGGATACCGATCGACGGGGTCGAACTCGCCGTGGAGACTCTCGGGGAGGGGCCGGCCGTGCTGCTGCTGCACGGCTTCCCGCATACCCGCGCGATCTGGCGGGAGGTCGCACCCCGGCTGGCCGCGGCGCGTTTCCGGGTCATCGCGCCGGACCTGCACGGGCTGGGCGACAGCACACCCGCCGTCCGCGGCTACCAGGCATCCGCGATCGCCACGGACCTGCTCCGGATGCTGGACGCCCTCGGTGACCGCGAGGCACACGTCGTCGGCACCGATCTGGGTGTCACTCCGGCATTCGCCTTGGCGGCATCGTCGCCCGAGCGCGTGACCAGCCTGACCCTGTCCGAAGGGCTGGTCGGACTCCTGCCCGGCGCCGAGTCCTTCCTACGGCAGGGGCCGCCGTGGTGGTTCGGCTTCCACCAGGCGCCCGGGGGTCTGGCCGAGGACGTCCTGGAGAACTCGGCGGAGCGCTACGTCCGCTTCTTCCTCTCCGCCGGCAGTCGCCGGGGTCTGCCGGAAGACCTCACACGGGTGATCGTCGAGGCCTATCGCGGCAGAACGAGTCTCCACAATGCCTTCGAGCACTACCGCGCGGCGCCGGCCACCGCGGAATGGATCGGTAACTGGGCGCGGGACCAGCGACTGACGGCGCCGGCCCTCGCCATCGGCGGTGGCGCGATCGGCGCGGCCACCGCTCGCCAGCTCGAGCCGATCACCGGCCGCCTCACCCAGCACCTGCTCGAGGACTGCGGTCACATCACCCCGATCGACCAGCCGGACGCCTTCGCCGGCCTCCTCATCCAGCACGCCCGGGCCGTATGACTCACACCTTCACGACCCATCCGCAACAAAGCCGACCAACTCTCAACAAGGAGGAGATATGAGCCGCGAGCAGCGCGAGGCCATCCGGCGGCTCCGCGCGTCGTCCCCCCTCGACCTCGGCGGCGCGGTCCACGAACAGCGCGTCCTGTTCGAGCAGCTGTTGTCCCACCATCCCGTCCCTGAAGACGTCATCGTCACCGAAACCCACTACGACACGATCCCCGGCCTCTTGGTCGAACGCGCGGAAGAGCCCTGCATCGGCACCGTCCTGTACTTCCACGGCGGGGCGTACGTCTTCGGGTCGGCGCGCAGCTCGCTGGGGATCGTGGCAGACCTCGCCCGCAGGTCACAGACGCGGGTGATCACCGTCGACTACCGCCTGGCACCCGAGCATCCCGCCCCCGCCGCCACCGAGGACGCGGTACGCGCTTATCGCGCCCTGCTCGCCTCCGGCGTCGACCCGCAACGGGTCGTGGTCGCCGGCGAGTCGGCCGGCGGCGGGGTGGCGCTCGGCCTGCTGGCGGCGCTTTCCTCCGCCGGCGAGCCGATGCCCGCCGCAGCGTTGCTGTTCTCGCCGTGGGTCGACCTCACGCTCAGCGGCGATTCGATGACGGTCAGAGCCGAGGCGGACTTCATCGTGAGCCGCACCGCCCTCGAACGCCGCGTGCGCGACTACGTCGGCGACCCATCCGCGGCGAAACAGCACAGCCCGCTGTACGCGGACCTGCACGGGCTGCCGACCACGTTGATCCAGGTCGGTTCTGACGAGGTGCTGCTGGACGACTCCACCCGGCTCGCGGCAAGGCTCGTGGCGGCCGACGTGTCGGTGACGCTGGACGTCACCGCGCAGGCGACGCACGTCTTCCAGTCATTCGCCGCCTCGTGGGACGAGGCCGACGCGGCGATGACCCGCGCGGCCACATTCGTCCGCATGACGCTCAAGCCGTGAGCAGCAGGCCACCCGCCCGGCGACGGCTGAGTCACCGCCACCCGCGTCGGAACGGTCGGCGGCGGTGACTCAGCCCGCACCGGCTCGCTACCGCCGTCGGCCGCTCGGTCCCTGGTCGAGGGCTGCGCCCGGGACGGGCAGCGGCGCCATCGGCGCGGCGCCGGCGCGCCGTTCGAAGGCGAGCAGGTGCCGCTTGCGGTGCAGGCCGCCGCCGTACCCGGTGAGGTCGCCGGAGGATCCGACGACGCGGTGACACGGCAGGATGATGCCGATGGGATTCCTGCCGTTGGCCAGCCCGACGGCGCGGGCGGCGGTGGGCCGGCCGATCCGCTCGGCCAGTTCCCCGTACGCGACGGTCTCTCCGAAGGGGATCTCCCGCAGTGCCGCCCAGACCTGCTGCTGGAACGCCGTGCCGGTCGGGGCGAGCGGCAGGTCGAAGACCGTCCGCCGGCCGGCGAAGTACTCCTCCAGCTGGCCGATCACCGCCCCGAACGAGGGCCCGCTCGGCGGCTGGGCCGTCTCACCTGGGGTTGATCACGGTGACTTCGACGCACGCCTTCAGGTGGGCGGGGATGGGTCGTCCGCCGGGGCCGCGGCCGCTGCGGCTGCTCGCCGCCCATTCGATGCCGTCTTTGTCGCGGGTGATGTCAGGGGCCGACCGGTGGTGGCTCCTGGTGGCGGCCGGCGAGCCGGTCCATGACGCCAGCACCTCGCCTGCGCCAACCCGGGGTGCCGTTAACGGACGTGTCACCAGCCGCAAACGAGGCGGATTTGCCGTGATCTAGCAGCTCGAACCGGTGGTTCCCGGAAGGATTCGGCCATGGGTCGACAGCCGGTCGGGATGGATGAGCTGGTCGAGCACTGGACGGTGCTCGATGAGGAAGCTGAGCTCGTTGCGGGTCAGCGTGGCGCGACGCGGTTGGGGTTCGCGTTGCTGTTGAAGTACTACACCAGGTATGGCCGGTTCCCTCGGGGGCGGTCAGAGTTCGCCGACGAGGTCGTCGAGTACATCGGCCGGCAGATGAAGGTCCCCGCCTCGGAGCTTGGCTTTTATGAGTGGTCCGGACGGACGATCGAGTACCACCGGGCGCAGATCCGCCGGCACCTGGGCTTTCGGGTGTGCGGGGTGGCTGATGCGGAGAAGCCGACGGCCTGGCTGGTCACCAACGTCGCGCACGCTGAGCGGCACCCGGATCGGGTGCGTGAGGAGCTGCTGAAGCACTGCCGGGCCGAGCGCGTCTCCCCGGTGGTCAGCCGCTCGAGCAGGAAGCCGCGCAGGGTGGCGAGGATCATCTCGGAGACCTCACGCCTCCGCCGATCGGGCCACCGCTCCGGGCAGAGGGACTCCAGGACGGGCAGATACTGCCGCGACGCCTCGGCGGGCGAGTTCGGAATGGCGGCCGGGGTCGTACATGGCCATGCCGATGGCCTGGTCGAGCACGCGGCGCAGCCGTGAGTCCTCCTCCAGGAGGGTGGGCCACACGACGCGGATCCGCGCCGCCAGCGTCTCCTGGCCCGACGCCTCGCGCGCGGCGGCCAGCGCGTTGTCGATGCGCCTCTCCCGGAGCTTGAAGATCACCTGGCGGAGCAGGTCCTCGGCGCCGTCGAAGTGGTAGAGCAGCACCTTGTGCGTCGTCCCGGCCGCCCTCGCCGCCCGCCGCAGCGAGAAGTCCACGAGCCCGTTCGCGGCGACGTCCTCGGTGACGCGCTCCAGCAGTTCCCGGCGCCTGGCCTCCCCGTGCGGTGACCCCGCCGACCGCCGGTAGCCCGTCTTCGGTGACACCTCATCAGCCGCGGATCCCATGCGCACAGCTTTCCACGGTCCGCGACCGCGACCGTACTTCGGCCCGTGTCCGCCCGTCGCGGCCCCGGCTTCCGCCACCGGGCGCCGCGCGTGGACGACGGGCGCGGCCCGATCGGCGCTCACGGGCCACGGCGGGTCGCGCCCCCGGTCTCGGTCAGGACGAACGGGTTCCGAGGCCCGCCTGCTCCCCTTCCCGGGCGCCGGCCCCGGCGGTCTCACCGGTGCGCTGGTGACGGCCGCGCAGCACGGAGGCGAGGGCGCCGATCAGGGCCAGGGCCAGGGCCACGGTGAAGACCGTGACGAGCCCCTGGTGGAACGGGCCGGTCACCAGCCTCGGGAAGAACCGGGTGCCGGTGAGGGTGTGGACGTCATCGGCGGGCAGGGTGTTCAGGACGCCGCTCGGCGCGAGCAGGTGGCCGATCGGGTTGTTACCGAGGAAGGTGGCGAACAGGCTGCTGACCGGCGGGAGGTTCGCCACCTGGGCCGCGGTGCCGGCCGGCACGCCGTGCGCGCGCAGGCCGCTGTCGAGCGCGCCGGGCAGCGAACCCGCGAGGCCGGTGATCATCAGTGAGAAAGACAGGCCGATCGACAGGGCGGTACCGGAGTTCTGGAACGTCGAGCGCATGCCGGAGGCGACGCCGCGCTGGTCGGGCGGGACACTGCCCATGATCGCGGAGGTGTTGGGGGCGGCGAACATCCCCTGGCCGAGACCGCTGAGCAACAGCATGGCCGCGAAGGCGGGATAGGGGAAGTCGACCGGCAGGAGGAGCAGGCCGAGGAACGCCGCCGCCACCACGAGCAGCCCGGCCGTGGAGAACAGGCGCGCGCCGAAACGGTCGGACAGCCAGCCGGAGATCGGCCCGCCCAGCAGGAACCCGATCGTCAGCGGCAGCATGAAGACGCCGGCCCACAGCGGGGTGCGTTCGAAGTCGTAGCCGCGCAGCGGCAGCCACATGCCCTGCAGCCACATGATCAGCGTGAACTGCAGGCCGCCGCGGGCGATCGCGGTGAGCAGCGCCGCCAGGTTGCCCGCGGCGAAGGCGCGGATGCGGAACAGCCCGAGATGGAACATCGGCTCGGCGATCCGGGTCTCCGCGATGCAGAAGGTGACGAGCAGGGCCAGGCCTCCGCCCAGGGCGCCGAGCACGTACGGGTTCGTCCACCCGGTCGAGTGGCCGCCGTAGGGCTGGATGCCGTAGGTGATGCTGATGAGGAGCGCCCCGGCACCGGCGGTGAACGTCAGGTTGCCCACCCAGTCGATGCGGCCGGGCCGGCGAGAGCCGATCTCGCGCAGGCTGCGGTAGGACCACACGGTGCCGAGCACGCCGATCGGCACGCTCACCCAGAACACCGCACGCCAGTCGATGGCCGCCAGCAGGCCGCCCGCGAGGAGCCCGATGAACTGGCCCGCGAGCGCGGTGATCTGGTTGATGCCGAGCGCCATGCCGCGCTGCCGGGCCGGGAAGGCGTCGGTGAGGATGGCGGCGGAGTTCGCGGTGAGCATCGAACCGCCGACGGCCTGCACGATCCGGAAGCCGATCAGCCACAGCGCGCCGCCGCCGCCCCTGAACGGATCGAGTGACAGGGCGATCGAGGCGGCGGCGAAGATCGCGAAGCCCGCGTTGTACATCCGGACGCGGCCGAACATGTCGCCCAGCCGGCCCAGCGCGACCACGAGCACGGCGGAGACGAGCAGGTAGCCGAGGATCATCCACAGCAGGTAGCCGATGTTGCCGGGGGCGAGCGGGTCCAGCCCGATGCCGCGGAAGATCGACGGCAGGGAGATGATCACGATCGAGGAGTCGATGGTCGCGATGAGCACGCCCATCGTCGTGTTGGACAGCGCGACCCACTTGTAGCGCCCGTTGTCCTCCTGGGCGCGCCCGCGTTCGTCCGCAGAGCCCATACGTCCGTTCACTCCGTCCGTCACAGCCGTTCCGCCAGTCGGTCGAGCAGGGGAAGCGCCGGAAGGAGCGAGCGCCGCTCGGCCGGCGTGAGCTCCGCGTCGATGACGGCGGCCAGGCGCCGTACGGATTCCGAGCGCCGGTCGGCGACCAGCGCGCGACCCGCCTCGGTGATCGTCAGCACCGCCCGGCGGCCATCGCTCTCGTCCGGGCGCCGGGCGACGAGGCCGCGTCCCTCCAAGGCGGCGAGAGTGGTCGCCATGGCCTGGGGCCGTACGCCCTCGGCGGCGGCGAGCATGCTCGGCGACCTCGGACCCTCCCGGTCCAGCCTGGCCAGTGTCGACATCTCCGAGAGCGCCAGGCCCGCGGATCCCTTGGCCTGGCGCATCTTGCGCGCGATCCGGCCCACGCTCAGGCGCAGCGCCGCCGCGATCTCGCTCGCATCCGGATCGCCCGGGTCTGCGGGCGATACGTCGATCTTGTCCACAGATACTAACGATAACTTAATAAGGCTGTTTTAACTATCTACGGCGACCTATGCGCCCGCCGGCGGTCCCGCCACCGCAGTGACGGCGGGACCGCCGGCGCTCAATCCGCCGCCGGCGAAGTGTCCCTGGCCGACCCGGCGACCGAGTACGGCGTCGGGGCACGTGCCGTCGCGCCTGCGGATTCACGCGGGCGCGGGGCCGGCCTTCAGCGTCCCGCGGCTGAAGGTCCGGAGGATCCGCTGGTGGGTCTGGCGGGGAAGGGACCGGCTGCCGGGCTCGCCGAGAGGCGTCCCGGGCCGCGCCGGAGCCTCGCCCAGCAGATCGTCCAGACCGGCACGGGCCACCATCAGCAGACCGTGGGTGGCCCGGGTACAGGTGACGGCGAGCCGGCCGAACGCCGAGTTGAACTCGTCCAGCCGGTCGGCCCCGGACAGCGGGTGGACGGCGACGGTGACGGCGTTGGTCTGCCCCTGCCAGGAGTCGACGGTCGAGGCGAGCAGCACGCCCGGCGGCAGGCCGTACTTGTCCGTCAGGCGCTCGACCATCGCGGTCGCGTCGTCCACGGCCTGGTTGCGGGTGGCGAGGACGACGATCAGGGGATCCCCGGACGGCGCGCCGGAGGTGATCCGCTCTTCGCCCACGGGCCGGCCGGCGCCGTCGTACCGGCGGCGCGTGATCGCGAACCCGTTCTCCAGGAGGGGCATGAGCGCCTCCTCGACCACGCCGAGCAGGTCCGGGTCGATGTCCGGCGCCTCGGGGTCCGGGAGGCCGCCGACCTCGAGCAGGGTCGGGGTGCCGGTGGCGACGGACGCCCAGACCGCGGCGGCGGGCCCGGTCATGGCCGGCAGCTCGACGGTCCGGTCTCCCGGGGCCGCCACGCAGTCCAGCCGGTCCCAGTCACCGTAGAAGGCCCGCCAGAGGGGAAGCTGCGCGGCCGTCGGGCGCCACACGGCGGGAAGGTCGACGGCGAAGGTCTTCTCGTCCTTCTCGTAGGCGGTCGGCCAGGCGCGGTAAGGGTTGTAGCCGGGGTCGCCGCGCCAGGGGTTCTGGCCGGGGTCGATCGGTGGCAGCTGGCCGACGTCACCGACCCCGACGGACAGCGGGGCCAGCCCCTCGACCGTCGCGTACCGGTGGAGGGGAAGCTGCCACGCCTCGTCGACGAACAGGACGTCGAAGGGCAGCGTCGCGTTGACGGCGGGGCCGAGCCGGTCCAGGAACCGCTGCTGCTCCCCCCACGCGCCCATCTTGTGCGAGGTTCCGAGGACCACGGCGCAGGTGTCGGGGATGGCGCCGGCGGAGGTCGCGACGGAGACCTGGTCGAGCACGTCCTGCGGGACCTCGGGCAGCCGGTCCTTCGCCACGAACAGGCAGACCCGGGAGGCGCCCAGTTCCCTTCCCAGGTCGCCGGCGAGGGGGAACACCTGCTTGTTCGCGAAGGCGGTCACGGCCACCCGGCCGCAGTTCTCATGCGCCAGGGCCTCCCGGACCATGCGCACGAGCGCGTAGGACTTGCCGGCGCCGGCGGCGGCGCGCAGCAGGATCCTCTCGTAGGCGGCGGTGCCCTCGATGGCCGCCAGGAGGGCGTCGATGGCCCTCTGCGCGGCCTCGATGTTCCCCACGGCCGCGGCGTCGTGGTGAAGCGCGTCCTCGGGCGGTGCGGCGGGGGCCGAGAAGGTGATCGTCATCGCCGTTCAGTCCAGGTCGTCGAGGGTGAGATGGCCGGGGACGGGCGCGGCCGCGAGCGGCGGTCGCTCGTCGTGCGGTCCGACGTCGAACCGTTCTTCGTCCACCAGCGGCGGCCAGACCTCCGGGTTGAGCTCGCCGCGGGACCGGCGCTCGGCCAGTGTGTCGGCCCACTCGGCCTCGGCGGCCGTGTGCGGCCGGCAGCAGTACTGGTGCTCCTCCGGATCCTCGGTGTAGGCGTCGGGGGTGCAGGTGGGCTTCGGGGCGGACCGGTCGTCCGGGGACGGCCGCTTCACGGCGATCTCATGACCCGACTTGAACCGGGTGAACCAGGCGGTGTCGGCCAGGACCAGGGTGTCGCCGACCGCCAGGTCGGGGACGACCAGGGGGTCCCAGCCGAGTCCTCCGGCGTCGTCGATGCGCCTCAGCGTCCCGACCGGCATCCGCCCGAGCTTGAAGGACCCTTTCTGGATCTTGAAGACCGTGTCCGGCCGCTCGACGACGGCGTGGTCGCCCACGTGCAGGGCGACGACCTCCGACCCGTCGGCCAGGCGCCGTGACCTCACGTCGAGCCGGATGGGGTCGAGGCCGATCACCGTCGCCAGGGCCAGTTCGCGGACGCCCGCGTCGGCCGCCCTGTCCCGCGCGGCCGCGGTGTCGGCCAGGCAGGTGAGCTGCTCGAAGCACGTACGGTCGGCGTCCAGGAGGTCGACGTGGGAGTTGCGCCAGCGCGGGTGCATCCGGGAGAAGCGGACGAGGTCGGATGCCTGCAGCGCGACGCGGCGGCCCCAGATCTCCTGCGCGTCGGCCTCCAGGACGCGGTGCGCCTCGCGCAGCCGGGAGATCCCCAGCCCGCCGAGGACCCGATGCGCCCGCTCGAGCACCTCGACGCGGTAGTCCAGGGCCGCGCCGACCAGCGCCTCGTACGCCGCCGTGTCCTCCGCGCGGCGCGCCCTGTCGATCGCGTCGGAGGCGACGTTGGACAGCCGGGCGCCGGGGGTCTCCGGTCGCTCCGCGACGGCGTCGGAGACCTCGCGGTGGTCGAGCGGGCCGGTGGCCTCGGCCCAGGTGAGGAGGTAGTCCAGGCGGCCCGCGTCGACGGCCGGGCCGCCGGGCGTCACGTGCGCGGCCAGCACGGCCCGCAGGTCGACGACGGGCGTGCGCAGGCTCATGGCCCGGGCCCGGTCCTGTTCCAGGAGGAAGGCGACCGCGAGCCGCTCGTCGTCGTGCAACGGCTCCGGCAGCGTCGCGGGCTCTCCGTCGAAGGTCAGAGCCGGGCGGCCGCTGTCCAGGTCGTGCTGCCAGCGCAGCCGGCTGAGTTCGACGCCGGCCAGGGAGTCGGCGGCGGTGGCCAGCAGGTCGGCGGTCGGCTGGTCCGGAACGACCAGGTGGACCGGCCCGGTGCCCGCCTCCCGGCTCTCGCGGATGGCCGCGCCCAGGATCCGCATCACCGCGCGGCGGGTGAGCGGGGACTGCGGATCGGCGAACACCCGCCGCGTCCAGGCGGTCGGCCCGTCCGCCCGCATCCGCCGTACGGCCACGCCGTGCGCGCCGAGAGCCGACGCGTCCGACTTCACGAGGACGAGATCGATGGTGCCGGGCAGTCCGCACGGGTCGGTGCGCAGTCGCCCGGTCCAGGACGGCAGGCCCGTGACGGTGGCGCGCACCTGGTCGACGACGCTCCGCGGCGCGGACCCGTCGGCGCCGTCCCCGGACACCAGGCCCGCCACGGCGGGACGTCTGAGCCGGTCGATCCCGATCTCGGTGAGGACGGCGAGCGAGTCGCCGGAGCCGCGCAGCTCCGCCCGGCAGTAGAAGAACAGGTTGCAGGTCGCGCAGCCGTGCGGGTCGAAGTTCGCGGTCAGGCCGGCGACGTACGGGCCGAGCCCGTTCTCCGCGGGCGCGTCGTCGCCGAGCTCGGCCCTGGCCTTCAGCCGTTCGTCGGCCCTCGTGCGAACCTCGATCCGGTGGTCGTCCAGCGACTCCACGACGGCCTCGGGCTGCAGGAAGGCGTTGCGCGGCACGGCGAGCGCCCCGCAGCGGTGCACGCGCATGCCCGCCGGCAGACCGCTCCACGCGGCGGCGGACTCGGCACCCAGCGCGACCTGCAGGAAGCCCTTGAGCATCCGGCCGTCGTCGATGCGCGAGCGGATCCGTTCGTAGTCCTTGGCGTCGCCCATGATCAGCCAGGAGCCGGCGGTCCGGCCGTCCTCCTCCCGGGGACAGACGATCGCGAAGTCCGGCTGGACGGGGGTCGCGTCGGGGATGTCCTCGAGGTCGAGGTACGGGACGGCGAGCGCGGTGAGCATCGTGGCCTGGCCGGAGGACTCCGCGTCCCGGTGGGCGGCGGCGAGTTCGGCGGCGGTGCCGGCGACGGTGCCGTGGCAGTCGCGCCTGCGGACGGCCTCGGGGCGGGCGAGGTCGAGCCGCCCGACCGTCTTGGTGAGCAGCTCGGAGACGAAGCGTTCGGAGCGCACGAGGCTCTCGAAGGTCATCGCCCGCGTCCACCGGGCCTCGGGGATCCCGGCACCGGCGTCGGGGTGGCCGATGCGGGCGGCCAGGACCTTGCGTGTCCTGCGGGTGATGAAGGGATCGGTCAGCCGGAACCGTTCGCACCCGGCATGCGCCGACGCGGCCACGGCACTCGTTCCGCCCCCGGACTGCAGTCCCCCCATGTCCCGCCCTTCACTCTTCGCACGCTTCGCTACGTGACTGTAGAGCGAGATGCCGGATCATGGCGCATCGTTGCGTGCGAACGCCCCGGCGCGGCGCGCTCACCGGTCAGCAGGCTCCGCAGTTCCTCACAGGCCTTCCTGATCAGCCGCGAGACGTGCATCTGCGACAGCCCGAGCCGCCCGGCGATCTCCCGCTGGTTCAGGTTCCCGCGGAAGATGCCGTTCGATGAGCTCGGCCCGCAGTGCGGTGTGCTCCCGCGATCCAACCGGAAGTGCCCGTAGTTCGCGGAACGAGGCGAGGTCGTCTTCGCAGCGGGCGCTGCGTGCGTGATCCGGCACGGTCTCTCCTGGAGCCTTGATCGTCGAGCTTCGATCTGAGGGCGACTCCGGACGGCCTACCCGGGATTCATTGCACTAAGCAACGTTTTCTCCGCGCAGGCGTTATCTGCGTCTTCGAGGCAAAAGACGGCGATTGTCGAGTTTTTACAGCTTCGTGCCCACGTGCAGTGGAGGTTGCGGGTAGCCGACCGCCATACCCGTCTGCGCGTGTGGACGGTCCGCCGGACGGCCCCGAACGACACAGGGAGTCAGAGATGGGACAGAAGGTCAGCGACTACATCCTCCATCGGCTCACCCAGTGGGGCATCCACCGCGTCTACGGATATCCCGGAGACGGGATCAACGGTTTCCTCGGCGCGTACGACCGGGCGGGCGGCGACCCGGAGTTCATCCAGCCGCGGCACGAGGAGATGGCCGCGTTCATGGCGTGCGCGCACGCCAAGTTCACCGGCGAGGTCGGCTGCTGCACCGCGACCTCGGGACCGGGCGCGATCCACCTGCTGAACGGCCTGTACGACGCCAAGCTGGACCACCAGCCCGTGCTGGCGATCGTCGGCCAGCAGAAGCGGATGTCGCTGGGCGCGCACTACCAGCAGGAGGTCGACCTCACCACCCTCTTCAAGGACGTGTCGGAGTACGTCGAGGTGTGCATGGCGCCCGCCCAGGCCCGCCACCTGATCGACCGGGCACTGAAGATCGCGCTGACCACCCGCGGCGTCGCGACGGTCATCGTGCCCGAGGACGTACAGGAGTCCCCGGCCGAGCCGTCGCCGCCCAAGGAGCACGGCGCCGTCTATTCGAGCGTCGGCTGGGCCAAGCCGCGGCTCCTGCCCGACGAGCAGGAGCTCCGCAAGGCGGCCGAAATCCTCAACGCCGGCCAGAAGGTCGCCATGCTCATCGGCCAGGGCGCCGTCGAGGCGGCTCCGGAGGTCGTCGAGACGGCCGACCTCCTGGGCGCCGGTGTGGCCAAGGCGCTCTTGGGCCGCGCAGCCTTGCCCGACGACCTGCCGTTCGTCACCGGACCGATCGGCCTGCTGGGTTCCAAGGCCAGTGACGACATGGTGATGAACTGCGACACGCTCTTCATGATCGGCACCAGCTTCCCGTACGCCGAGTGGCTCCCCGACGAGGGCAGCGCCCGCGGAGTGCAGATCGACATCGACGGCCGGATGATCGGCATCCGCTACCCCATGGACGCCCACCTCATCGGCGATTCCAAGGAGACGCTGCGGGCGTTGATCCCGCTCCTGAAGCGCAAGGCCGACCGATCCTGGCGGCGGGAGATCGAGGAGAACGTCCGCAAGTGGTGGCGCATCGTCGACCGCCGGTCCCACCAGAGATTCACGAAGATCAACCCGCAGGCCGTCGCTTGGGAGCTGTCCGGCCGGCTGCCCGACGACGCCATCCTCACCGCCGACTCCGGCTCCTCGACCACATGGTGGGCGCGGCAGGTCAAGCTACGCCGGGGCATGAAGGCGTCCCTGTCCGGAACGCTGGCCACGATGGGCCCGGGGACCCCGTACGCCATCGCGGCGAAGTTCGCCTACCCCGACCGGCCGGTCATCGCGTTCGTGGGCGACGGCGCCTTCCAGATGAACGGCATGAACGAGATGATCACCGTCAAGCGTTACCTGGGCCGTCTCAGCCGCTCGCCGCTGATCTTCTGCGTCTTCAACAACCAGGATCTCAACCAGGTCACCTGGGAACAGCGGGCGATGGCCGGCGATCCGAAGTTCCTCGGCTCCCAGTACATCCCCGACGTGCCGTACCACAAGTGGGGCGAGCTGCTCGGGCTGACCGGCATCTACTGCGACGACCAGGACGCGGTCGGCGACGCCTGGGACCGCGCCTTCGCCGCCAAGGGACCCGTGGTGCTGGAGTTCATGGTCGACCGGGAGGTCCCGCCGATGCCCCCGCACATCATGTGGGAGCAGGGCAAGAAGGCCGCCAAGGCCGCCCTGCACGACCCGGAGAAGGTCGGCATCGCGGTCGCGGGCTTCCGGCAGAAGCTCGCCGAACTGTACGAGGCGGTTCCGGGCCGCGACAGGCGCTGAGCGCACCCCGGCGACCGGCCACGAGGGCGTCTCCCGCAGGACCCGCGGACGCCCCGCCCGCAGGCACGCGGCCGCAGGCGCGCGGCCCGCAGGCGCGCAGCGAAGAGGAGGAGCATCATGACCCGAACCGGCAGCCGCGTCGACGTCCCGGCCAAGAGCGCACCGCAGGTGCCGGCGCCGCCCCGGTCGTCCCAGGTCGTCAAGGTCCGCGCGCTCGAACGCGCGCTCCGCGAGCAGGTCGAGGGCGAGGTCCGTTTCGACACCGCGTCCAAGGCGATGTACGCCTCGGACGCCTCCAACTTCCGGCAGGTGCCGATCGGCGTCGTCGTCCCCAGAACCCTCGACGACGTGGTGGCGGTGCACCGCGTGTGCGCGCGGTTCGGCGCTCCCATCGTCAACCGCGGGGGCGGCACCAGCCTGTCCGGGGAGACGGTGAACTACGCGGTCGTCATCGACCACACGAAGTACCTCACGAGGATCGGCGAGACCGACGCCGCACGGCGGCTGGTGACCTGCGAACCCGGGGTGATCAACGAGCAGCTGAACAAGAGGACCGGTGAGAAGGGACTGGTGTTCGGTCCCGACCCCTCCTCCCATTCGCGGTGCGCGATCGGCGGCAACCTCGGCAACAACTCGTGCGGCATCCACTCGCTGCAGTCCCAGCTGTACGGTCCCGGCCCTCGGACCTCCGACAACGTCCACGCCATGGAGATCGTGACCTACGGCGGAGAACGGTTCTGGGTCGGCAACGGGGAAGAGGACCGGCTGGAGGAGATCATCACGGCCGGTGGCGTCAAGGGCGAGATCTACGCGAGACTCCGGGACCTGCGGGACCGGTACGCCCACGCGATCCGCGCCGGATACCGGCCGGTCAGTGAGCTGCCGCGCCGGGTCTCGGGCTTCAACCTGGACGAGCTGCTGCCCGAGCGCGGGTTCAACGTCGCCAGGGCGCTCGTGGGCACCGAGAGCACCTGCGCGACGGCCTTGCGCGTGACGCTCATGCTGACCCCGGCCCTCATGATGCGCACCACCGTGGTCGTGGCCTTCGGTGACATCGCGGACGCCGCCGAGCACGTGCCCGAGATCGTCGAGCGCTGGCGGCCGATCGGCCTGGAGGGCATCGACCGGCAGCTGATCCAGAACCAGCGGCAGGAGCACCGCAACGTCGCCGCCATCGGGCGACTGCCCCACTCCGGCGACGCGGACGGCTGGCTGCTGGTGCAGTTCGGCGCCGACACCGCCGAGGAGTCGGTGAAGACGGCGCACGACTTCATCGCATGGCTGTGCGCGGACAAGGGGTACGCCCGGGATCGGATCGACGTCCTGAAGAGCGAGGAGGAGGGCGGCGTCAGCGAACGGGTATGGGCGATCCGCGAGGGCGGCCTGGGCGCCACCGCCTTCCCGCCCGACGGCCGGGACCACTGGCCCGGCTGGGAGGACTCGGCCGTACCGCCCGAACGGCTCGGGGACTACATCCGCGACCTGCGCGAGCTGTGGGACCGGCATGACCTGCACGGTCAGGTCTACGGGCATTTCGGGCAGGGTTGCCTGCACTCACGGATCAGCTTCGACCTGCGGACCGCGCAGGGCATCGCGAACTATCGTGCGTTCATGGAGGACGCCGCCGACCTCGTGGTGTCCTACGGCGGCACCCTGTCCGGTGAGCACGGCGACGGCCAGCAGCGCGCCGAACTCCTGGACCGGCAGTACGGGCCCGAGCTGATCCAGGCGATGCGGGAGTTCAAGCTGATCTGGGACCCCGAGTGGAAGATGAACCCCGGGAAGGTCGTCGACCCGTACCGGCTCGACGAGAATCTGCGGCTCGGCACGTCCTACGACCCGCCCCGGCCGCGTACCAGGTTCACCTACCAGGAGGACGGTGACGACTTCGCCCACGCCATGCTCCGCTGCGTCGGCGTCGGGAAGTGCCGGGTCCCCGAGGCCGACGATCAGGTGATGTGCCCCAGCTACCAGGTCACCCGTGAGGAGAAGCACAGCACCCGAGGCCGGGCCCGGCTGCTGTTCGAGATGCTCCAGGGAGACGTGGTCACCGACGGCTGGCGGTCCCGGGAGGTCTACGACGCGCTCGACCTGTGCCTGGCCTGCAAGGGCTGCACGAACGACTGCCCGGTCAACGTCGACATGCCGACGTACAAGTCCGAGTTCCTCTACCACCACTACCGCTCACTGCGCCGGTGGCGGCCGCGCTACGCCTACGCCATGGGGTTCATCGACCAGGCCTGCCGCCTCGGCGCCCGGATCCCCGAGATCGCCAACGTCTTCCTGCACGCGCCGGGCCTGGCACGGCTGACCAAGTGGGCCGGTGGGGTCGACCGGCGCCGGCCCGCCCCCTGGTTCGCCCCGATGACGCTGCAGCGGTGGTTCCGGGAACGCGGCGGCACCACCAACCCCTACGGCCGTCCCGTGGTGCTGTTCCCCGACACGTTCAACAACCACTTCCACACCGACGTGGGCGTGGCCTGCGTCGAGGCGATCGAGGCCGCCGGCCGGCAGGTCGTCATGCCGGAGGGCCACGTGTGCTGCGGCCGGCCACTGTACGACTACGGCTTCCTCGACATCGCCGAGCGCTACCTGCGCGACGTCCTGGACGTCCTCCGCGAGCACATCCGCGCCGGCACCCCCGTCGTCGGGATGGAACCCAGCTGCGTCGCCGTCTTCAAGGACGAGCTGGCCAGGATGCTGCCGCACGACGACGACGCCGCGCGCCTCGCCCGCAACGCCTACCACTTCGCCGAGTTCTTCCAGGCCTTCGGCATCGAGCCGCCCCGGCTCGAGGCGAAGGCGCTGCTGTGGGGCCACTGTCACCACAAGGCCACCGGCGGCACGGAGCCCGAGAAGGACCTGCTGGCCGGGATGGGTCTGCAGGTGCGGGAGGTGGAGGGAGGATGCTGCGGCCTCGCCGGCTCGTGGGGCTTCGAGCAGGGCAAATACGACATCTCCCTCGCCTGCGGGGAACAGGCCCTGCTGCCCGCGGTGCGCCGGGCCGCCCCGCGCACGCTGGTCGTGGCGAACGGGTTCTCCTGCAAGAGCCAGATCGAGGACGCCCGCACCGGTCGCCGCGCGATGCACGTCGGCCAGGTCATGAAGCTGGCCCGCGACGCTCGTCACGGCGAGCGCCCGGCGGACCGGCCCGAGCAGGGAGTCGTCGGCGTGCGACCGGCTCCCCCGCTGGGCCGGCGCGTCATGCGCGTGGCGCTGCCCGTGGCGGTCGGCGGGGCCCTGGGCGCGGGAGCGTTCCTGGCCGCCCGGAACCGCCGCTCGACGCCGCCCGCCCAGAGCCGCCCGGTCGCGTCGCTCGTCCGCGCGGCCCGGCCATGAGCCGGGGACGGCCGCCTGCCGAAGGCGAGCACCACCGTCCATGAGGGCGGTCCCGGGCTGAAGGCGATATCGCCTGAAGGCGGCCGGCCGCCTTCCGCGCTGCGCTCGACGGGAACGTGCGCCCGCGCCGACGGCCCGCCGCTCTAGGCGCTCACCGCGGGGTGAGGCGGACGACCGGGTACTGCCGCTCCGACTTGCTCTGGTACTTCGCGATGCGGGGCTGGGCCTCGGCGATGCGCTGCCAGGCCTGCTCCCGGTCGGCGCCCTCGAGCGAGTGCGGCGTCACCGGGAGCGGGTCCTGTCCGGGCAGCTCGATCGACGCCTGGTCGGGGTGCGCCATCAGGTTGACGTACCAGTCAGGGTTCCGCTTCCCTCCGCCCGACGCGACGATCAGCCGGCTGTCCTCGCCGTCGGCGAACCACGCCACGGGCGACTGCCGCGGCTCCCCGCTCCGGCTGCCCACCGTGTGCAGGATCATCACGTCCATGCCCATGAACGTGCCGTTGCCCTTACGGATGCGGCGGTTCGTACGCGCGTTCACCTTGTGCTGCATCCACCGGGAGAAGGCCCCCGGGCCACCACTGGCGCGCCCGCCACGGCTGTCTGCCTGCTTGCTCTCTGTCATCGCTACCTCCAGCCTCGCCGGACGGCTCAGCCGAGCTCGTTGATGCCGATCATTCGCCTGCGGGATCGCGGAAGGCGAAGTCGCGAATCCGGATGGTCGGATCCACGGCGATCAGGCTAGTTCCGGCTCACCGGCCCGCGCTTCTCGATTCCTGATCGGTGTGCCCCTCCTCGCCCGTACGGCCGGTGACCGGCCCTGTTCTCTGCGTCTTCTCGCCGAAGTGGGATGGGTCACACTGGTTACGCGGATTCGTGATGCGTTCGTAACATGGAAATACATAGATGCCTAATGCAACTATGCGGATCGTGAGCGGAGGACCACGCCCGGTGCCGGTCCTCCGCACTGACGCTGGAGGTGGCACATGTGCGGAATCACCGGCTGGGTGGCGTTCGACCGTGACCTGCGAGCGGAGCAGCCGGCCCTGGACGCGATGACGGAGACGATGTCCTGCCGCGGCCCCGACGACCGCGGCACCTGGATCGACGAGCACGCGGCGCTCGGCCATCGGCGGCTGGCCATCATCGACCTGCCCGGCGGCCGCCAGCCGATGAGCGTCGACACGCCCGGCGGGCCCGTGGTGATGGTCTACTCCGGCGAGACGTACAACTTCTCCGAGCTGCGCGGCGAGCTGATCGGGCGCGGGCACCGGTTCCGTACCGACTCCGACACCGAGGTCGTCCTGCACGCCTACCTGGAGTGGGGCGACGCGTTCGTCGAGCGGCTCAACGGCATGTACGCCTTCGCCATCTGGGACTCCCGCGAGAACCGACTCATCATGGTCCGCGACCGCATGGGCATCAAGCCCTTCTACTACTACGAGACCTCCGACGGCGTGCTGTTCGGCTCCGAGCCGAAGGCGATCCTCGCCAACCCCCTCGCGGAGCGCACCGTGACCCTCGACGGCCTCCGCGAGCTGTTCGCGTTCGTCAAGACGCCCGGCCACGCGATCTGGGAGGGCATGCGCGAGGTCGAGCCCGGCACGATCGTGAGCGTCGGCACGAACGGCGTGCGCACCACCCGCTACTGGACGCTCGAGACCCGCGAGCACACCGATGACCAGGAGACGTCGGTCGCCCACGTGCGCGAGCTGCTGGAGGACATCGTCCGCCGCCAGCTCATCTCCGACGTGCCGCGCTGCACCCTGCTGTCCGGCGGCCTCGACTCGTCGGCGATGACGGCGATCGCCGCCAGGCAGCTCGCCGAGGCCGGCGAGACGGTGCGCAGCTTCGCCGTGGACTTCGTCGGGCAGACCGAGAACTTCGTCCCCGACGAGCTGCGCGGCACGCCCGACACGCCGTACGTGCACGACGTCGCGGCCAAGTCCCGCACCGAGCACCAGGACATCGTGCTCGACTCCGACCAGCTCGCCGACCCGGACGTGCGTTCGAAGGTCATCCGGGCCCGGGACATCCCGGCGGGGTTCGGCGACATGGACGCGTCGCTGTACCTGCTGTTCAAGGCGATCCGCGAACACTCGACGGTGGCGCTGTCGGGCGAGTCGGCCGATGAGGTCTTCGGCGGCTACCAGCAGTTCTTCGACCCGGAGGCCCAGCGGGCCACGACGTTCCCCTGGCTGGTGCGGGTCGCCCGGCACTTCGGTGAGGACGACGGCATCCTCACCCCCGAGCTCGCCGCGACCATCGACCTGCCGCGGTACGTCCAGGACGCCTACGACACCTCCGTGGCCCGGATCCAGCGGCTCGACGGGGAGAGCGACTTCGAATGGCGCATGCGCAAGGTGTGCTACCTGCACCTGACGCACTTCGTGCGCATCCTCCTGGACCGCAAGGACCGCGCCTCGATGGCGGTCGGCCTGGAGGTCCGCGTGCCCTTCTGCGACCACCGCCTGGTGGAGTACGTCTACAACACGCCCTGGTCGCTCAAGACCTATGACGGGAGGGAGAAGTCCCTGCTGCGCGGCGCCGCGCGCGACGTGCTGCCGCAGTCGGTGGTCGAGCGGGTCAAGTCGCCGTACCCGTCCACGCAGGACCCCAAGTACGCGGTGAAGCTGCAGGAGAACGCGCGCGCGTACCTGTCCACCCCCGACCACGCCGTTTTCGACATCGTCAGCCGGGACTGGCTCGCCCGCGCGGTCGAGGTCGACACGCCGCAGATCACCCAGGCGTCCCGCCACGGCCTCGAGCGCACACTTGACCTGGCCCTTTGGCTGGACATGTACAAGCCCACCCTGAAAATATCCTGACCATGAACGAACGGGCGGTGCACACCGACGAGGCGCTCGATGTCGTGATCGCGATGCACCGCCTCATGCGCCGTCTCCGTCGTTCGGGCCACGGCGGCGCCGTGCATCCGACACAGCTGATCGTGCTGGCCCTGCTGACCCAGTACGGCCCGCTGCGCATCGGCGAGATCGCCCGGCGCGTCCCCTGCTCGCAGCCGACCGCCACCACCGCGGTGGCGGGGCTGCTGGCGGGCGGGTACGTCGACCGCAGGGCGGACCCCACCGATGGCCGTGCCACCCAGGTGCTCATCACCGAGGCGGGCGGGGAGATCCTCCGCTCGTTCGCGCGCGCCCAGGCTGAGGTCCTCGCCGGGCTGATGTCGGCCATCCCGGCGGACCAGGCCAAACTCCTCCTGTCGACCGCCCCGGTGCTCGGCCACCTGGCCGACCTGCCGGCCCCGCCGGGAGACGCGCCCTGATTCGTTCGGAGCGGCGTTGGACGCCTCGATTCCCCGTGCCGGGTCGAGAGAGCACTCATCGACTACCAAGCACCCATTGCGCCGACGAAAAGATTAAATGCCGCCCCCTATCCTGTCTTGACGGCACATTTAGCCCGATCATACGTTTTGACGGGCTTAGACGCCCTATGTGGATGTTTCCACTGGTCCTACTGGGCAAGGATGTGCGCCGAATGACCAGATCGCGTTCCCACCGTGATCGCCCCCGCCGCCCCGTGCAGTCCCCGCCGGCCGACGACGGACCGGGGCCTCATACCCGGCGTCTCACGTCGGCCCGGGTCCGTTTCGTGGCCGTGGCGACCGCCGCGGCATCGATGGTGATCAGGCACGGTGACCGTACCGGGTCCCGGGGCCGGGGCCGCGGCAGGAGCGCGGTGGCCGGCGTGCTGGCACTCGGCTCCGTGGCACTGGGCGCGGTGGCGGTGCCGGCCTCGGCCGCGCCACCGGGCCGGCTCACCGGCGATGGCTGGGTGCTGAGCACGAGCGACACCTCGAAGAACTACTCCCCGACGTTCGTCGGCAACGGTTATCTGGCGGCGCGCGTGCCGGCGGGAGGCGCGGGCTACAGCAGCACGCCCATCGTCACCCAGTCCGAGCTCGCCGGCTTCTACGCCCACCCCGCCGGCCAGAACGAGCAGCGCGCGAGCCTGCCGAGCTGGACCACGCTGGGCTTCGGCCGCAGCGGCGACGTCTACGGGACGGGGGGCTGGTCCTGCGCGTTCGACCAGCTGTGCCCGGCCGCGTACGGGAAGATCTCCGGCGGTGCGTTCGTCGAGACCTCCCACCCCGGCTCGACCGTCGGCGGCTACCTGGCCGGCCTGAACACCAACGGCAGGCCGACGATCGGCGGCACCGACGTCATGGAGATCCGTGACGCGCCGGCCGGCAAGGCGACGCTGGCGGTGCGGTACGGCAACGCGAGCGGCGGCCCGCAGAGCATCCACCTCGGCGTGAACGGCACGCTCCAGCAGCTGACCGTGCCCAGCCTGTCCAGTTGGGACGACTGGGGGGTGGTGACCGTGCCCGTGACGCTGAAGGCGGGCGCGAACACGCTCGAGATCACCGTCGCCCAGGGTGACGAGGCCCGGGTGAACGTCGACTACCTCGCGCTGTACCCGGACGGCGGCCAGCGGCCGACGCAGGTCGCCCCCGCCACGGTCGGCACCACCGGCGACTACAAGCAGTCGCTGGACCTGCGCACCGGAGTGCTGAGCACGTCGTTCGACTGGACCTCGCCCGAGGGCGACACGACCAGCCTCACCTACGAGGTCAACGCCAACCGCGCGGACGGTCATCTGGGCACGGTGAGCGTGCGGGCCGTACCCCACTGGAGCGGAACGGCCACCGTCGTGGACGAGTTCGACGGCCGGGGGCTGAACCACGCCTCCACCTCGGACCCGCACGTGGACGGCAGGACCGCGACGCTGTCGCAGACCGTCGTGAGCGACGGGAACGTGGTCACCGCCGGGCTGAACTCGGTGCTGCGCGTCGATGACAGGACCGTGCCGACCGAGGCGATCGCCTCGTCCGGCGACGGCAGCGCCGGGCAGAGCGCGGCCTTCCCCGTCCACGCCGGTCAGGCGTACCGGATCACCAAGTACGTGGGCGCGGCCTCCAGCGTCGACACCGACCGGTCGCTCACGGCCGCGAGCCCGCAGAAGGCCGCTGCGGACACCGCGTCCCGCGCCGCCAGGAGCGGCTACCGGCAGGCGCTCCACCGCAACGCCCGCGCCTGGGCGGACCTGTGGCGGTCCGGCATCTCGGTCCCCGGTGACGCCACCACCACAGCGCGGATCCACGCGTCGATGTTCTACCTGCTCGCGAGCATGCGCGCCGGTGTCACCTGGAGCGCAAGTCCGGGCGGGCTGTCCTCGGACGGCTACGCCGGTCACGTGTTCTGGGACATGGAGACCTGGATGTACCCGTCGCTGCTCGCCCAGTTCCCCGACATCGCGGTCGGCGCGAACACCTACCGGCAGAAGCTGCTGTCCGGGGCCGAGGCCGACGCCGCGAAACTGTCCACTCCGACCCAGCCGATCAAGGGCGCGAAGTTCCCGTGGGAGAGCGCGCTGAGCGGCACGGAGCAGACCCCGCCGTGCTGCACCACGGGCAAGAGCGAGATCCACATCAACTCCGACGTCGCTCTGGCGCAGTGGCAGTACTACGAGGCGAGCGGCGACACGGCGTGGCTGCGGGACAAGGCCTGGCCGGTGCTGCGGGACATCGCCGACTACTGGGCCACGCGTGCCGTGCCCGACCCGGCCGGCGGATACGACATCAACGACGTCATGGGCTCGGATGAGTACCACGACAACGTGAACAACAGCGCGACCACCAACGCCGGCGCGCAGGCGTCGCTGCGCATCGCGGTCCGCGCCGCCGGCGTCCTCGGCCGGACGGCCGATCCGGCGTGGAGCAAGGTCGCGGACGGCCTGAAGATCCCGGTGGACACCGCGGCGAACATCCACCCCGAGTTCCAGGGCTACAACGGGCAGACCGTCAAGCAGGCCGACGTCACCCTGCTGCAGTACCCGTGGGGTGTGCCGATGTCGGCCGGCCTGGCACAGAACGACCTCGACTACTACAAGCAGCACACCGACCCGAACGGCCCGTCGATGACCGATGCGATCGCTGCCATCGACAGCGCCGCCCTCGGATCACCCGGCTGCACGGTCTACACCTACCTGCGCAACAGTGCGGACCCGTACCTGGCCGCGCCGTTCGACCAGTGGTACGAGACCCGCAACGGCGGAGCGTTCACCTTCACCACCGGTGAGGGCGGCTACCTGCAGGAGTTCCTGTACGGGTTCACCGGGCTGCGCTGGGGAACGGACGCGATCACCGTCGATCCCTTCCTGCCGCCGCAGTTGCCGGGCGTCGACATCACGGGGGTGAAGTGGCACGGGCGCACGTTCGACCTTTCGGTCGGACAGCAGGCGACGAAGCTGACCCTCCGGTCCGGCCCGCCGCTCCCCGTACGGGTCGCGGGCGGCGGCGTGCGCAAGGTCACCCCTGGTGCGGGGCTCCGGGTGCCCACCAGGCACCCGGCAGGCGACCCGACGCAATGCTCGTGAACACGCCGGGCGCGCCCCCGGCCATCCCGCCGTCGCCGTGACCCGTGGCCGGCCCGCCATGAGCGGGCCGGCCGGCACCGTCACCGATCGTCGCCCTCGGCCGGACCCGTCCGGGCGCTCCGGCCGAGGGCGACGGCCATCGCGTTCCGATGTCGGGTCCGCCGCCGGTCAGCGCCACCAGGGCGCCCGCCGCAGCCGTGCGACCTGGTCGGCGGGGCCGGTCAGGCCGTCCAGGTACGGCACGATGTGCTCGAGGTGCTGGGCCACCCACAGCGTGCAGGCGATGTTCCGGTCCGACGCGTCGAGCGCGGACCGGGCCAGTCGCAGTGACTCCGGGGAGGGCGGCCGCAGCGGAACGAACGGCCGGCCGGTGGGCGGGCCGAGATGCCCGGCGACCTCGTCGAACCAGCCGGTCAGCCGCGTGGTCTGCGCGCTGAGCGCGCGGGTCGCCGGATCGGGCTCGGCGTCCGGGCTGGGCAGCCCGGCCAGGGACTCGCCCGTCAGCCGCAGTCGGACCGTGCCGCCGACGAGCCGCCACAGGTCCTCCTTGGGCATGTGTTTCGTGCCCCGCTCGGCCAGGAAGCCGCGCAGCGCGTCGTCGAGCCGGAGACCCGCCGTGACGGCCGGGGCCGCGTCGGGCGGCGAGGGCCGGACTCCGAGCGCCCAGGCGACCGACTGGCACAGGTAGTCGCCGCCACGCCGGAACGCGTCCGCGAGGGCGTCGCCGACCACCGCGCTCGCCCCGCGCGGCCACAGCAGCACACCGACCACGAGACTGACCGCGCAGCCGATGGCCACGTCCTCCAGGCGCAGCATGCCGACCCGCCACCCGGCGGGCGCCACCAGGTTGTACAGCACCGAGACCGTGACGGTGAAGGCCGCCTGCCCGACCGCGAACGGCGCCGTCCCCGGCGCGTACGAGGCCACGGCGACCGCGATCGGCAGCGCCACCCACAGTGCGGTCGGGCCGGTGCCGATCGTCAGCAGGAGCAGCGCGCCGACGACGAATCCGGCGACCGTGCCGGCCAGGGCGCGCAACGCCGTCGCGCCGGTCGAGGCGGCGCTCGTCCGCAGCACCGACAGCGTGCCCAGCACCACCCAGAAGCCGTGCTGCACGCCCGTCGTGTCGGCCACGGCGATCGCCGCGGCCAGCGCGACCGCGCCGCGCACGCTGCTGAGGAACCACGCCGACCGCACGCTCACGTGCCGCCAGGTCACGGTCGCGGCACCGGCGAGCGCGGCGGTGCGGGGCGCGCCTCCGCGCGGCCCGCGCTCCTCCACGGTCACCGGTCCGGTGGCGGGCGGGTCGGCGGGCAGACCGTACCAACGCCGCCGGTGTCCGGTGATCAGGTCGGGATCGGCCCGCCGCATCGCGATCAGCGCGTCCTCGGTGGCCTGCTGGACCGCGAGGGCCAGCGTCCGCGCGTGGAAGGACAGGTGGACCGCGTCACGGTAGCGGGTCTCGACCACGCCCATCCCGCGCAGGTGGGCGACGCTGGCCTCCAGGCACTCGCGCAGCGCGGGCAGGTCCGGGGTGACCCGCTCGTCCGAGAGCACGGCGGCCATGTCCCGCAGCGTCCGCGCGGTCACCGTCAGCAGATCCCGCTCGACCGCGGGAACCGCGCTGAGGTCGCGATACTCCGCCAGACTCTCGCACACCACGGCGGTGCACCACTCGAGGAGCCCGACCAGGTTGTCCAGCGCCTGCTCGGTGGTGCCGAGGCCGGTGGGCCGGTACGGGGTCGCGGTGAACTCGCTCAGCAGTGCGTGCTTGGCCGCGACCGACGCCTCGGCGTGCTCGGGGGTCAGCTCGTTCCGCAGCGCGGCGTCGAGTTGATCGGCGAGGGCGTCGCCGCACGCCGCAGCGCGGGCCCGGAGCCGGTGTCCCGGCGGGCGCGGCGACAGCAGCAGCACCGCCGCCGTACCCGCGACCGAGGCCAGCCACCACCCGGCCAGGCGGGAAGGGATCATGTCTACCGTGCCGGGCGTCGCCGCGGGCAGCACGTACGCGACCAGGGCCGCCGTCACGCCCGAGGCGGCGGCCGGGCCGGCGACGCCGGCGAACATCACCACGAAGGCCGTCGGCAGGGTGATCAGGGCGGCCAGCACCGGGGACGACCCGACGACGGTCCCGAGCGCGATGAGGGCGCTTCCGGCGACGGCGAGCCCGAGGTGGGCGGCGAGCTTGTCCCGCCGCGTCCCGCCGAACCCGGCCATGACCAGCGTGGCGAACCCACCGAACGCCGCGAAAGTGGCGACCTGGGGATCGCCGATCACCTTGGCGGCGAACGCGAACAACCCCGGCACCACGATGACGGTCCGCAGTGCGCGCAACGCCGCCTCGGCCGACCACCGGGGCATCCAGGCCGGCAGCCGCCCGGCGAACGCTCGCCGGACGGGACCGGCCTCCCCTTCTAGCATTTCGGACATCCCGCAAGGTTCGCGACATTCGCCCTAACTGTCCAGCCATCAGAGGTGGGATCGGGCGTATCAGGCGCTGGCTCGCCGCCGAACATCGCGTCCGGGCCTGCGCCCCGAACCGGCCCGACCGACCCCGGATGATCTGTGGCGGTCCGCGTCCCCTGAGGTCCGCGTTGATAGACTCTTAGCGCTGCTCAGGAGGGCAAAGCCGGGCGACCTCGGGAAACGATCGGTCTTCCCAGGGTTGGATCCAGGCCAAGGCGGGAATCTTGTGACGGTATCCAGCGTTCATGTCTAGCAGAACGCACGCCGTCTGGGAGGCACGTCACGATGGCCGAGCGCGCACTTCGCGGCACCCGACTCGGAGCCACGAGCTACGAGAACGATCGAAACACCGACCTGGCCCCTCGTCAGGAGGTCATGTACGACTGCCCGAAGGGCCACCGGTTCACCGTCATCCTGGCCGCGGAGGCCGAGGTGCCGATGACCTGGGAGTGCCGGAGCTGCGGTGCGACGGCCCTTATGGTCAATGGCGAGATGCCCCAGTCCAAGAAGGGTAAACCGCCCCGCACGCACTGGGACATGCTCATGGAGCGCCGCACGATCGAAGATCTGGAAGAGGTCCTGGCCGAGCGACTGGCCGTCCTGCGCGCACAGCGCAGAAGGACCGCGTAACCGAACACCGAACGCACACGGGCCGTGCCGTCAGCCCCTCGACGGCGCGGCCCGTGCGTCGTTCAGCGCCGGTCCGCCGGCGCTGCTCGGGCCTTCTCAGCGCCGGTCCGCCTCTCGGTCCTCCTCGATGACCTCTCCGCGCACCACCCGGGGTCCCGGCTCCGGCTCGCCGGGCCCAGGGCCGTACATCCCGCCCAGATCCCCGAAGCGCAGGCTCATGCGGCGCCGCGACCTCGAGATCCGGTGCTCGACGTACCGCGACAGCAGGCGGCGCACCAGCGGCCGGGTGAACGGCAGCACGAACAGGAACCCGAAGAAGTCCGTCACGAAACCGGGCGTCAGCAGCAGCGCGCCGCCGACCAGGACGAGCCCGGCGTCGGCCAGCTCCCGGTCGGGCATTCTCCCGCCGCCGAAGGTCTCCTTCAGCGCGCGCCACGCCCGCCGGCCCTCGCGCCGGATGATCCAGGCGCCGAGGGCGCTCTCGGCCAGCAGCAGCGCGACCGTCGGCCAGCCGCCGATCAGCTCGCCGACCTGGATGATGACGTAGATCTCCAGCACGGGGATCAGCAGGAACACGATGAACAGCGCCACGGGGAGCATGTCTCCATTGTGTCCTGCCGGTGGCGGCGTTCGGGCGGTGGCAGTTGGCGGTGATTTGAACACCGTGACGGCATGGCGCACCGACCCACGGGTACCGGTCCATATCGAGGAAAATGCGCAGGTCAACGGGGGGTTAACGATGGTGAGGCTCATGCGCAGGGCTGGTATCACGTCCGACACGATGTACATCGCCGGAGTCGCGTCGATCCTGGCGTCGTTCGCCAGCTGGGCGATGTCGCTGAAGGCGGAGGAGCACGCCGGACTGGACCGCGCCGACCGCTGGGGGATCTTCATCGGCGAGTGGGCACCGACCTTCTTCGCGCTCGGTGTCGCGCTCCGGATGGAGGAGGAGTACGGCGAGGAGGAGCCGCACGAGGGGGCCGAGCGGATGAAGCGCCGGGCCCGTGAGGCGATGCCGGTCAGCTGAGCCCGTAGGCAGGCCTCGGGAACGCGTCGGAGCCCTGGTTGGGCGAACTGCCACGGCTCATCCGGCCGATGATGGCCCTGCTGAAACGGTCCCTGCCGCCGGATCAGCCGGAGTACGGGTGGGAGCTGAAGTGGGACGGAGTCAGGGCGGTCGCCTACGTTCAGAGCGGGAGCCTGCGGTTGATGTCGCGCAACGACAAGGACATCACCTGCTCCTACCCGGAGCTGGCCGCCCTGGCCCGGATGTTGCGCCGGCCGGCGATCCTCGACGGTGAGATCGTCGCCCTGCGGGACGGGCGGCCGAGCTTCGCGACCCTGCAGACCCGGATGCACGTCCAGCGCCCCGGCGAGCGGCTGGTCCGGGCCGTGCCGGTCCAGTACTACCTGTTCGACGTCCTGCACCTGGACGAGGAGTCGCTACTGGCGTGCCCGTACACCGGGCGGCGGGACCGCCTCGACGGGCTCGGCCTCGACCGGGCGCCGGTGCGCGTCCCGCCGTGGTGGCGGGGGGAGGGCGAGACGGTCTTCGCGGTCGGTCTGGCCCAGGGGCTGGAGGGCGTCGTCGGCAAGCCGCTGCGATCCCATTACCACCCCGGGCGGCGGGGCCCCTGGATCAAGGTCAAGAACATCCGTCACCAGGAGGTCGTCGTCGCCGGGTGGCTGCCCGGCGCGGGCCGCCGCGCCGACATGGTCGGGTCCCTGGTGCTCGGCGTCCACGACGACGGGCGGCTGCGGTACGCCGGGAACGTGGGGACGGGTTTCACCGAGGCGGACCTGCGGGACCTCGCCGCCCGGCTGGCGCCGCTGGCGCGGGACGAGGACCCCTTCGACCCGCCCGCGCCCCGCGAGATCGCGCGGCGCGCGCGCTGGGTCGAGCCCGTGCTGGTGGGCGAGGTGGCGTTCGCCGAGTGGACCCCGGACGGCGCCCTGCGCCACCCGAGCTGGCGGGGGCTCCGCCCGGACAAGCGCCCCGAGGACGTCCACCGCGAGGAACCGGCGTGACGGAGTTTCGGCGGTACGACATGAACCGCCGGGGTCGCGCCGTTCTTCCGGCGTGTCCATTTGCGGGATCATGGTGACGGCAGAAGAGTTGCCCCGGCGTCCCGTCCGGTCGTGATCCGGTCTCCCGCCGGACGCCCGACCGGGCCCGCGGATCGCCGGTCGTCACTGATCCCTCATGCTTTGGAGTCTCGTCGTGCGCAAGCGTGTGCTCGTTCTCGTCGCCGTGGCCGGGCTCGGCCTGGCAGGCTGCGGTGGCAGCGGTGGCAGCGGATCCGCGCATCAGGACAAGTCCGCCGCGTCCTCGCCCGTGAGCGGTGCGGCGGCGGGCGAGCCGCTGCCCAGCGCTTCCCCGAAGGGCGACAGCGATGCTCCCACGTGCACGACGGTCACCTACCGGGTCGCCGGTACGGGCGTCGAGGTCACCGCGCAGGTGGGCAAGACCCCCGTCACCCTGAACTTCGAGGCCGATGACGCCGACGACAACCCCGTGACGGGCGACCCGTCCACCTCCGGCGTCACGTACGCGTTCAAGGGCGGCGACACACGGCACACGCTGCTGATCAAGGGCGTGAAGTCGCTGCACCACGTGACCGTCATCGCCCTGGGCACCGACCAGGACAACTCCTGCCGCGCCTACGCGAAGTAGCGCGCGGAGGCGGCCCGGGTGTCAGTCGCGCGCCCGGGCCCGTACCTGCTCGGCGATGTGGTCGGCGATGGCCAGCGCCGACGTCGCCGCGGGCGAGGGCGCGTTGCGGACGCTGACGACCGGGCCGAGGCGGTGGATGGCGAAGTCGTCGACGAGGGCGCCGTCGCGGTCGACGGCCTGCGCGCGGACCCCGGCCGGGGCCGGCACCACGTCCCGGACCGTCAGCTCCGGCACGTACGCGCGGGCCTCGGCGATGAACCGCCGTTTCGACAGGGACGTCAGCGCCTCGCGCACGCCGGCCCGCCAGTGGGCGCGGGCGAGGCGCCGGAATCCCGGCCACCGGAGGACCTCCCGCAGGTCGGCGAGGTCGACGTCACCGCGCCGGTAGCCCTCCCGTGCCGTGGCGAGCACCGCGTTCGGGCCGATGTCGACGGTGCCGTCCACGCGCGGGGTGAAGTGGACCCCGAGGAAGGGGTACGCCGGGTCGGGCACGGGATAGACCAGGCCCTTGACGAGCTCCCTGCGGTGCGGTGCCAGCCGATGGTACTCCCCGCGGAACGGGACGATGGCCGGCGCCGGCTCGTCGCCGGCCAGCGCCGCGACGCGGTCGGACTGCAGTCCGGCGCAGATCACCAGGCGATCGACGGTGGTGCTCTCCGCGGCGGTGTGCACGACGAGCCGCCCGCCCGCGCGTTCCAGCGCGGTCACCCCCCGGCCGAGGAGGATGCGGCCGCCGGCCGCCCGTACGTCGTCGGCCAGGGCGCGGGCGATCAGACGGTAGTCGACGATGGCGGTCGTCGGTGAATGCAGCGCGGCGTACCCCCGCACGTGCGGCTCCACCTCCGCGAGCCCGGCCGGGTCCAGCCGGCGCAGTCCCGGAACGCCGGCCGCCCGCGCCCGTGCCTCGAGGTCGCGCAGCCGCCCCGCCTCGTCCGCCGACCGCGCCACGATCACCTTGCCGATCTCCTCGTACGGCAGGTGGTGCTCGGCGCAGAACTCCTTCAGCCTGCGCGCTCCGTCCCGGCACAGGCGGCTCTTCAGCGAGCCGGGCGGGTAGTACACGCCCGCGTGGACGACCCCCGAGTTGTGCCCGGTCTGGTGCAGCGCGACGTCCGCCTCCTTCTCGAAGACCGTGACCTCGTGACCCCACCGGGCCAGCCGGCGCGCCACCGAGAGCCCGACGATCCCGGCTCCGACCACACCGACGCTGAGAGTCATCGACGTTCTCCTCCGGCGCGCTCCTCTGCCGTCCCTCGACGGCCGTCCCGGAGTCGCGGAACCCGCCGGTGGGCGGGCGCCGCGACCGGGGTCAGCGCCGCTCGCGGCCGGTGAGACGCCCCAGCCAGTAGGCGGCGCCCCACCGGGCGATCCGCTGGAACGCCTCGATCATGATCGCGCGGCTCATCTTGCTGGCGCCGTGGGTGCGCTCGACGAACCGGATCGGCACCTCGGCGACCCGCAGGCCGGCCCGTACGGTCCGCAGCGTCAGGTCCACCTGGAAGCAGTAGCCCTGCGACGCGACGCCGTCGATGTCGATCTTCTGCAGGGTCGTCGCGCGGTAGGCGCGGTACCCGCCGGTCGAGTCACGCACCGGGATGCCCAGCATCAGCCGCGCGTAGACGTTGGCGCCGCGTGACAGGATCTCGCGGTTGACCGGCCAGTTCTCCACGGTGCCGCCGCGGACCCACCGTGACCCGATGACCAGGTCCGCCCGGGAGAGCGCGCTGAGCAGCCGGGCCAGCTCCTCGGGCTGATGCGACCCGTCGGCGTCCATCTCGACGAGCACGTCGAAGCCGTGCTCCATCCCCCAGTGGAACCCCGCGATGTACGCGGCGCCGAGGCCCTCCTTGCCGGCCCGGTGCATGACGTGCACGCGCTCGTCGTCGGCGGCGAGCCCATCGGCGATCTTTCCGGTGCCGTCGGGGCTGTTGTCGTCGGCGACCAGGATCTCGGCCTCGGGAACGGCGGTGCGCACCCGGGCGACGATGCTCTCGATGTTCTCCCGCTCGTTGTACGTCGGGATGATCACGAGCACCCGCCCGATGTCGTCCGTGTTCTGCACCGGTCAGGCCCCCCTGCTCGTCTTCCGTGTCCTCCACGCGGCGGCGACCGCGGCCGCGAGTCCCAGCAGCGCCAGCACCCACTCGGGAGCGGCACCCAGGTGATCAGTAAGCGTACGCGAGGTACGCAGCGGCACGCGGCGGACCTGGATGTCCGGGGTGAATTCCTTTGACTTGGTCAGGACCTTCCCGTCCGGCGCGATGATCCCGCTGATGCCGCTCGTCGAGGCGACGAGGACGCTGCGCCCGTGCTCGACCGCGCGCATCTGCGACATCGCGAACTGCTGCGGGGGAAGGCTGGTGCGTCCGAACGTCGCGTTGTTGGTCTGCACGACGAGCAACGGGGCGTCCGCGACGTCCCGCACGAGCCCGTCGTAGGCCACCTCGAAACAGATGACGTCTCCGATTTTCACCGGACCGAGCTGAAGGGATCCGCGTGAACGGCCCTTGACGAACTCTCCAACCTGGTCGAAACGGGTGATGAGCTTTCGCAGCAGGCCGCGGAAGATCGGGATGTACTCGCCGAACGGCAGCGGATGGCGCTTGACGTAGTACGCGCCGGGGCCCTTGACCGGGTCCCACACGATCCCGCGGTTCTCGACGTGCTCGCCGTCGCCGGCGTCGATGACGGCGCCGACCAGCACCGGCACGCCGACGTCCTTGACCGCCGCGGCGATCACCTCGCGGGCGGTCTCGTCGGCGTACGGGTCGAGGTCGCTGGAGTTCTCCGGCCAGATGACCACGTCGGGCCGGGGCACCTGGCCGGCGCGGACCTCTTCGGCCAGCCGGTGGGTCTCCCGCGCGTGGTTGTTCAGGACGGCCTGGCGCTGGCCGAGGAAGTCCAGGCCGGCGCGGGGCACGTTGCCCTGGATGACCGCGACGGTCACCGACCGGCCGCCGGTGGGGCGTGGCACGAGCATGCCGACCGCGCAGAGAACGAGCACGGCGGCGACCGCGAGGGCCGCCCAGCGGACCGGCCGCCCGGTCACCCGGCCCGGCGCGCGGCCGGGAGTGCCGGTCTCGGCGGCCGTCCCGGCCTCCGCCGTCGGGTCCGCCCCGGGAACCGCGTCCGCCGCGGCGACCGGTTCCGGGGCCGGGGAGGCGGTGCGCCGCCGCCACAGGAGCAGGACCGCCGCGGCGAGCAGCCCGCCGGTCAGCGCGGTCACGAAGCCGACCAGCGGCGCGCCGCCGATGGAGGCGTAGCCGGTGAGGGGCGAGGAGGTCTGGCTGAACGCCAGCCGGGCCCAGGGGAAGCCGCCGAAGGGCACGCGGCCGCGGATGAGCTCCTCGGTGATCCACGCCGCGGCCGTCCACACGGGCCAGCCGGGCAGGCGGGTGACGAGGGCCAGGCCGATGCCCAGCACCGCGAAGTAGAGCGCCTCGAAGATGCTCAGCGCGACCCAGGCGTCGATGCCGACGGGCCGCAGGCCCTCGAAGGTCGGGAAGCAGAACGCCAGGCCGAACAGCATGCCGAGCGCGGCGCCGCGGCGCCAGGTCCGGCCGCGCATCAGCAGCGCGAGCATCGCGGTGGCGACCGGCGCCAGCGGCCACCAGCCGATCGGCGGGAACGCCGCGGCCAGCAGCAGGCCGGCCAGAACCACGCCCGCCGGGCGTGGCAGCCACGCCGGAATCCGTGACCGCCGGTCACGCTCGGCGACGCCGGGCGTCTTCTCGGCGAGCAACTCCTGCGCCACCAGCACTCCTCATCAGGTCCGACCGTCGACGGAACGCTACCCGCCGGTGGGGACCGGGACGAATACGGGCAGGCCGCTTCGTACGGATGATCCCACTTCCAGGGGGAAGTCGCACGGACCGGCAGAGGGCGAGCGCCCGGATGGCGCTCCTGCGGCGGGGAGACGGAAACGGAAGAGGACCCGGGCGCTCCCTTCGAACCGGACCCGTCTCGTCGGCGGCGAGCGCGTAGTCCGTTGTCTGATGGGTGCCCAGGCCCTTACCGAGTTCCACCCCCCGCCGGCCGGGGTGCTCCGGCCGCGGGCGGGCGCGTCATCGTGCGTCTGGCATGGACGGATGGGCGCCTGAGCCGGCGCGTGCTCGCAACCCCCGTCGCGGCGCAAGATTCGCGGCGCCCCGGTCGGCCGACCGGTCAGTCCTGCGGTGGACGTTCAGGCAACCTATCGGTATCCGTAGCGATGTCAAGGCGGCCGCGACCTGCGGATTGCCGTATCACCGCAGGTCAGCAGGCCGATGACAGGCCACGGAAATCCCTGTGATCATTGCCGTTCATCGCGTGTCGGTCCGCCTGTCAGGTGCCGGCGTGCGGTAGCACGACGGTGCCGGTGGCGGTGACCGCGACGATGGGCTCGGCCAGCGCCTCGGCGGCCGACGGCCCCTTGTCCGGACGGGCCCGGCAGACCACCCGCGCCTCGAACGCCAGTGTACGGCTGCGGCGCCCGGCGCGGATCACCGTCGCGGTGGCCTCCAGGACGTCCCCCGCGCGAACGGGAGCGCGGAACTGCACGTCGTCGTAGGAGGCGAACAGGCCCTCGTCGCCGCCGTCGCGGATGCACACCTCGGTGGCGACGTCACCGAACATCCCGAGGACGTAGGCGCCGTCGACGAGGTCGCCGCCGTAGTGGGCGTGCGCGTAGGGGACGTACCGGCGGTGGGTGACGCTCAGCCCGACCCGCGGGTCCCCGCCCTCGGGTGCGACGGGCATGCTCCGCTCGCTCATGCGTTCTCCGGGGGGTTCTCGGGGGTCCAGCTGGGGAGCAGGGCGTGCACGAGGTAACTGGCGACCTCGCGGGGAGTGGTGCCCTTGCCGAAGATACGGTCGACGCCGAGCTCCTGCTCGGTGACCGTGTCGAAGCGGGGGCCGCCCGCGATGAGCAGCGGCCGTCCCATGCCGGGCCCGACCGCGGTGGGATACGCGGCGTGGAAGGCGGCGGCCATCTGCTTGGTGTTGTGGATGTGGGCGTTCTTCTGGGTGACGACCTGGGAGACGAGGACGGCGTCGGCGTTCTCGGCCTTGGCACGCTCGACGAGCTCCTCGACGGTGACCTGGGCGCCCATGTTGATCACCTGGATCTCGCGGTGGTACTCCAGGCCCTTCTCCCCCGCGAACCCCTTGACGTTGAGGATCGCGTCGATGCCGACGGTGTGCGCGTCGGTGCCGATGCAGGCCCCGACGACGACCATGCGGCGGTTCAGGACGGTCCGGATCGCCAGGTCGATCTCCTTGGCCGACAGCAGCGGGTACTCCCGGCCCTCCGGGACCTCGATGCCGGCGTAGTCGATCAGGTGGTTGACCTTGCCGTACACGATGAAGAACGTGAAGTTCGGCCCCATCGGCTTGGAGTGCACGACGCTGGCCGGGTCCAGGCCCATCTTCCCGGCGAGCTGCAGCGCGGCCAGCTCGGCGCGTTTCCCGGCGGGTACGGGCAGGCTGAAGGACAGCTGCACCATCGCGTCGCCGGTCGTGTCGCCGTACGGCCGGATGATCGAGGGCAGGTCCTGCGGTGCGGTCCGGTCGGTGGTGGCGGAGTCCTGCGGTCTCATTCGGCCCTCCCTGCGGGCGTCGTCGGCACGGCGGTGTCGTCGTGCGGGTCCTCCGACTCCAGGATCTCGGTGACGGGATTGACGTAGCCGTCGGCGCGCTCGACGACGCCGTCGAGGCCCTTGCCGCCGTCGGCGGGCCGCCGGGTCACCCCGAACGTCCCGTCGGCGATCGCCGTCAGGAGCGTGTCGTCGCAGATCCGTTCGAGCAGGTCGACGGATTCGGACAGCACCTGCCGGGCGCGGCGGACGATGAACCCGTCCGGGCGCGGGACGAAGTCCTCAGAAAGGGAGCCGCAGGCGTCGCGGACGTACCGGACGTTCTCCAGGGCGAGGTCGCGGTCGGACAGCCACGGTGTGTGGATGCCCTCGGTCATCATCCCGATCAGGATGATCGACTGACCGGTCATCACGCCGGCGAGGTTGAAGAAGGCGTCCAGGAGATAGCCGGCGAAGATGTTGCCGGTCATGTGCTTCGTCGGCGGCATGTACTTCAGCGGCGCGTCCGGGAACAGCTCGCGCACGAGCTGGGCGTGGGCGAGCTCCAGCCGGAACGACTCGGGGATCGCCGGGTTGATCTCGAACGCGTGGCCGAGGCCCAGCTGCCAGTCGGCCAGGCCCGCCTCCTTGCCGAACCGCTCGTTCAGCAGCTGGCTGACGATGACGGTGTGGGCGGCGTCGACGGCGTCGGCGGTGGTGAGGTAGTTGTCCTCGCCGGTGTTGATGACGATGCCGGCGCGGGCGTGGATCTGCCGGGAGAACCGCTGGTCGATGAAGGTCCGCCGCGGGTTGATGTCGCGGAAGATGATGCCGTACATGCAGTCGTTCAGCATCATGTCGAGGCGTTCCAGGCCGGCGAGCGCGGCGATCTCCGGCATGCACAGCCCCGACGCGTAGTTGGTGAGCCGCACGTACCGGCCGAGCTCGCGCGAGACGTCGTCGAGCGCGGCCCGCATGAGCCGGAAGTTCTCCTGGGTGGCGTACGTCCCGGCGTAGCCCTCGCGGGTGGCGCCCTCGGGCACGTAGTCGAGCAGCGACTGCCCGGTCGAGCGGATCACCGCGACGACGTCCGCGCCCTCGCGGGCGGCGGCCTGCGCCTGCGGGATGTCCTCGTAGATGTCGCCGGTCGCGACGATCAGGTAGATCCACGGCTGGCGGGGGTCGCCGGTCAGGCGCAGCATCGCGTCGCGTTCGGCGCGGCGCGCGTCGATGCGGCCGATGCCCTGACGGGCCGCGCGGCGCGCCAGCTCGGCGGCCGCGTCGGCGTCGCCCCCGGACGGCAGGCGGAACGTCACCGCGCCCAGCGAGGCCGCACGTGCCAGGTCGCCCAGATCGTCGTACGGCTCGCGCAGGAGCGCGTCGAAGACCGGCAGCGCGACCCCGTGCTCCAGGCCCACCTGGTCCCGTACGGCGTCGACGAGGTGGTTCACCCACGGCAGGCCGTCGGAGTCCGCGCCGGTGAGGCCGGCCAGCCGCAGCTGCGCCCGCTCGACCGACACGGTCGTGTGGGTGCGGGCCATCTCGATCACCGGCTGGGCGGCGCGCTCGGCGAGCAGCCGTGCCTTGCGGACCACCTGGGGGTCCAGATCCAGTTTCGTCATTCCGTCTCCACCCGCTCCTGGAAGATCGTGCGCAGGCTCGGCTCGGTGCGAAGGAGGTCCAGGGCCAGCTCCGCGTGACCGGGGACGTACCCGTTTCCGATCAGCATGGTCACGTCGGCGGCCAGTCCCTCGGCGCCGAGGGCCGCCGCCGAGAACGACGTGGCCATCGAGAAGAAGATCACGGTGCCGCCCGTGGCGGTGGCCAGGATCGCGCCGTGCTCGCAGCCCGGCACGTCCACGCACACCACCGTGACGTCGGCGCCGGTCCCGCCGACGGCCTCGGCGAGCGCGATCGGGTCGCGGGCGTCGGCGAGGACGACCTCGTCGGCGAGGCCGGAGGCGCGCAGCCGCGCGGCCTCGGTCTCGTTCGGCACCACGCCGACGGTCCGCTTGGCGCCGGCGCGCCGGGCGGCGGCCAGCGACAGCGACCCGCTCTTGCCCGCGCCGCCGAGCACCGCCACCGCCGGGGAGGCGTACGAGGCGACCACGCGGGACGTGAGGGCGGGCGCGCCGCACACGTCGAGCACGGCCAGCGACAGCTCCGGCGGCAGGTCGGCGGGCAGTTCGGCCGCGATCGAGCGGGCGAACAGGATGGCGTGCCCGTCGGTGGGCACCTGCTCGCTGCGCCCGTCCCAGCGGGCGAGGCCGTCGGTGATCCGCAGCGGGGTCAGGGTGAGGGAGACCAGCGTGGCGACGCGCATTCCGGGCCGCAGGCCGAGCGGGGAACGGGGGCCGACCTCGTCGACGACGCCGATGAGCATGCCGCCCGAGCCGGTCACCGGGTTGTGCATCTTCCCGCGCGTCTCGATGATCTCGGCGACCTCGGCGCGGATCCGGTCCGGATCACCGCCGTGCCGGGTGTGCAGCTGCCGGTACGAGGCGGCGTCCAGGTTGAGCCGCTCGACCCGGATCCGTACCTCGTCGTCGCGGACGCGCGGGTCGGTGTCGAGGCGCTGGGCCGCCTGCGGCAGCACGCCCGGCGGCTCGGCGACCCGGTGCAGACCGACCGGAGAACTTCTCATCCCTCACCTCGCTGGCGCAAAATCTTACGGTTAGCCTTGGCTCTAGCAGAATATTTCTCGTATCGTCAGGCTAATGCAAGAGTTCATCCTGGAGGACACCGTGACCGCTGTCGCCGAGGAGTCCGTACCGGCGCCCGGAGCGCACCCGCAGCCGTACGCCTATCGCCACCACGAGCTCATCGAGCCCGACTGGCGGCGGTTCCCCGGCTGGCGTGACGTCACGGCCGCGGAGTGGGAGTCGGCGCAGTGGCAGCGCGCCCACTGCGTGAAGAACGTCCGCCAGCTCCGCCAGGTGATGGGCGACCTGCTGAGCGAGGACTTCTACGCCGACCTCGAACGCGACCAGCGCGAGCGGGCGACCATGTCGATGCTGGTCCCCCCGCAGATGCTGAACACGATGGACGTGAGCTCCACGGCGGCGTTCCACGCCGACCCGGTGCGCCGCTACATGCTCCCGGTCTTCAGCGACCGGCGCACCGACTGGCCCTCCCACCCGGTCGCCAGCCGCGACTCGCTGCACGAGGCGGAGATGTGGGCGGCGGAGGGCCTGACGCACCGCTACCCCACCAAGGTCCTCGCCGAGCTGCTGCCCACCTGCCCGCAGTACTGCGGCCACTGCACCCGCATGGACCTGGTCGGCAACTCCACCCCGCAGATCGACAAGCACAAGTTCACGCTGAAGCAGCCGGACCGGGTCCAGGCGATGCTGGACTACCTGCGCCGCACCCCGCAGGTGCGCGACGTGGTCGTCTCCGGCGGGGACGTGGCGAACATGCCGTGGGCGCGGCTGGAGGCATTCGTCGACCAGCTGCTCGACATCGACAACATCCGCGACATCCGGCTGGCCACCAAGGCGCTGATGGGCCTGCCCCAGCACTGGCTGCAGGACGACGTACGCGCCGGCGTCGAGCGCCTGGCGGCCAAGGCGCGGGCGCGCGGCGCACAGCTGGCCGTCCACACCCACGTCAACGCCGCCCAGTCGATGACCCCGCTCGTCGCCAAGGCCGCGCGGGCCATGCTGGACGCCGGCGTCCGCGACGTCCGCAACCAGGGCGTGCTGCTGCGCGGCGTCAACACCACCGTCGAGCAGCTCCTCGACCTGTGCTTCGCGCTGCAGGACAACGGCGTGCTGCCGTACTACTTCTACCTGTGCGACATGATCCCGTTCAGCGAGCACTGGCGGCTGTCGCTGGGCGAGGCGCAGCGGCTCCAGCACGGGATCATGGGCTACCTGCCCGGCTTCGCCACGCCGCGGATCGTGTGCGACGTCCCGTACGTCGGCAAGCGGTGGGTGCACCAGGTCGCCGAGTACGACACCGAGCGCGGCATCTCCTACTGGACGAAGAACTACCGGACCGCGCTGGAGAGCGACGACCCGGACGCGCTGAACCGCCGGTACGAGTACTACGACCCGATCCACACCCTGCCCGAGGAGGGCCGGTCCTGGTGGCGCGAGCACGCCGCCGAGGTGCCCGGCAGGGCCGCCGACCTGGCCGCCGCCAGCCGCGACGCCTCCGAGGCCCTGCTCGCCGAGTGACGGCCGGATGACGCCGTACGCCGACGGGCGCACGGCTGGGATCATGAGGGGTGCGCGAGCGGTTCCGTGACACCGGCGAACGCCTCTGGTCGCTGTCGCGAGAGATCCTGGTCGTGTGCCCGCGCTGCGGCGGCCGGGCCGTCGTGGTCGTCCACCCCGACCACCGTGAGGTCCGTCGGTACCCCGGTGAGCTCGTCATGGCCCCGCACCGGCTGAGCCGTCCCGGCTGCGGGCACACCGCCGCCTGGCGGCCGCGGCGAGCACATCCCCCGGTGGATCAAGGCGGCGGGCAGCCGCGAGGAGGTCCTCGCCGCCATCCGCGCCCCGCGCGCCCGCGCGGAGAACGCCCGCTGAGATCGGATGCCGGGTCAGGGGTCGCCACCGCGCCCCTCGGGATCCGCCGGATCGCCGACGCGGACGGCCTCACACTGTACGCACCACGCAGCCGCGCGCGCTGATCGCCGCGACGGCCTCGGCCGGGGCGCCGGTGTCGGTCACGATGACGTCGAGGTCCGTGACAGAACAGACCCGGCCCAGACCGGTCCGGGTGAACTTCGACGCGTCGCAGACCGCGATCCTGCGCCGCGCGACAGCGATCATCGCCTGCTTGACGGGAACCTCGTCGAGTCGAGGGGCGGTGAGCCCGTCGTCCGCCGACAGGCCGCAGACGCCGAGGATCGCGGTGTCGGCGCGCAGCGCGCGCAGTGCGGTTTCGGTGAGATGACCCGTGAACGACAAGGCGCCGGGCCGGGTCTGGCCTCCCGGAACCAGGAGCGTCACCTCCGGCGCGGCGCTGAGGGCGCCGGCCGAGTGCAGGTCCAGAGGGATGACGGTCAGCCGTCGGCGCGCCAGCACCCGGGCGATCTCCAGGGTCGTCGTCCCACTGTCCAGGATCACCGCCTCGCCATCCGCGATGAGCGCGTCCACCTCCGCGGCGACCCGCCGCTTCTCGGCCGACGCCTCCAGAGCACGGACGGCGAACGGCGTCTCCTCACCGCGCAGGAGGAGGCTGACCGCGCCTCCGCGTACGCGCCGGAGTACTCCCTGGTCGGCCAGCTGATCGAGATCGCGCCGGACGGTCATCTCCGAGCAGCCGGTCGAGGCGGCCAGTTCCGCGACAGTGACCCGCTCGGCCGTACGCAGCACATCGATGATCGAAAGAAGTCGTTCCGAACTCTCCACACCTCCTATTGAACGTGATATCTGTGCGTTAGCGCCAGATCCGATCAAAGGGGCCGTGCATGTGGATCGTGAGCGACTACGCCGGAGTCATCAGCGACCGGCCGCCCCAGGCGGCGACCGACTCGCTCGCCCGCGCCGTGGAGGTCGATCCGGCGCAGTTCTGGCCGGTGTACTGGCAGGAGCGTGACCCTTATGACCGTGGCGCGGTCGACGCGGCCGGGTACTGGGACCGGGTGTGCCGACGCCTCGACCGGGAAGCCACCGAGGACCGGGTGCGACGCCTCGCCGCCCTCGATCTTCGGCTGGCGACCTACCTCGACCGTGGGACGCTCACGGCGCTGCGGAACGCTCATGACAGACGCGTCCCGCTCGCACTGTTGTCGAACGCACCCCGCGAATGGGCCCGGCTGATCGACCGCCAGCCGTGGGCTGCGATGTTCACCCACCGTTTCTTCAGCACGGACCTCGAACTGGCCAAACCCGACCCGGCGATCTTCCGGGAGGTCTGCCGGCGGCTCGGCGCGGAGCCCGAGGAGATCACGTTCGTCGACGATCGGCGGGAGAACGTCGAGGCGGCCAGGACCATCGGGATCGACGCCGTACTGTTCACCGGCGCCGCCCGGCTGTCGGCCCACCTCGCCCGTCTGTCCCGTGGGGGTGTTCCAGGCCGGCAGGACGGGTCTCAGGCCCGCGCCAAGTGACGGCCGAGGAACGCGATCTGGTCCGGCAGCATCCGGCGCCGGAACGCCGCGTCGTGGCAACCGGGGTGGATGCCGCCGGTGACCTCGGCCCGGCGGGCGGCGCGGAGCCGGGCCAGCAGGTCCTTCGTCGGAATCGCGAACGCGTCGTCGCGCCCGCAGGTCAGCGACGCCGGCACGCGGCCGACTCCCCCCGCCAGTGCCGTCACGTCCCCTCCCGACAGGGCGGGTGAGGCGGCCGCCACCGCGGCGACCCGGCCGGGCCCCAGCGCGGACGCGAGCAGGAGGGCACCCCGCCCGCCGATCGACCAGCCGAGAAGACCGATCCGGGTCGTCGACAGGCCCCGGTCGCGCAGGAAGGGCAGCAGGTTCCGGGTGATGACCGGCGACGGCCCCCACCCCTCGTCCGCCCAGTCGTCGATCGCGGCGACGGCGAACGGGGCGACGCCCCGGCGCGCGGCGGCCGCGAGGTGGTACTGGACGCCGTACGTGTCGAAGGGGGTGCGGGCGTCGCCGTCCGAGCCGTGCAGCATCACCACGACGGGCAGGCCCTTCGTCACGGCCCCCGGATGGCCGATCAGGACGCGCGCTCTGCCCGCCGGCGAGCGGAACTCCCCCTGCTCGACCGCGCCGGGCGCGACCTTGGGCAGCGGCGGCATGCTCCCGCACCGTCCGAGGTAAGGCGCCAGGCGGTAGCGCCCGGGCAGCACGTCCTTCTCGACGAGGCCGTACGCCGTGCCGGCGCCGGCGAGCGCGGCGGCCCCGCCGATCCCGGCGATGAGGACGCTGCGGCGGGAGAGGGTCGACATGGGGCGTGAGCCTAACCGGAGCTCGGGACGGCCGGTGGTGCCCCTTGAGGAGAAAAAGCCCTAATGTCGCATAGGTGAAGTTTCCTGTCGGCGCGAGCGCCACCATCGAGGAACTGGACACCGATCCGCACCCGCTCCTCGCCCGGCTGCGCGCGGCCGAGCCGGTGTCCTGGATCCCCGTCCTCGGCGGGTGGCTCGTCACCCGCCACGATCTGGCGCTGCGCGTGCTGCGCGACACCCGGTTCACCGTCGACGACCCGCGCTTCTCCACGGCGCAGGTCGTCGGGGCCAGCATGCTGTCCCTGGACGGCCCCGCGCACACCCGGCACCGCGACGCGTTCGCGCGCCGGTTCCGCCCGGCCGAGACCCGCACCCGGTTCACCGAGTTCGTCCACGACGAGGTCGACCGCCTGGTCGGCGCCGTCGCGCCGCGCGGGCACGCGGAGGTCCGCGACGACCTGGCCGGCCCGCTCGCCGTCGCCGTCGTGACCGAGGCGCTCGGCCTGCGGGACGTCACGCCCGCCACGATCCGCTCGTGGTACGACGCGTTCGTCGAGGCGGTGTCGGCCATCACGGCGGGACGGCCGGCGAACGCCACGGACGCCTACGACCGGTTGCGGGCCAAGGTCGAGGCGGCCCTCGGCGAGCACGCGGCGGAGGACACGCTGCTGACGGCGGCCGCCCGCCACCTGGACACGGACGAGGTGGTGGCGAACGCGGCGGTGCTGATGTTCGGCGGCATCGACACCACCGAGGGCATGATCACCAACACCGTCCTGCACCTGCTGGAACGCCCGGACCGCCTCGCCCTCGTACGGCATGAGCCGGGCCTCCTCCCGGCGGCCGTGGAGGAGTCGGTCCGCCTGGAGCCCGCCGCCTCGGTCGTGGACCGCTACGCCACCGAGGACGTTCCGCTCGGCGGCGCCCGGATCGCCAAGGGCGACCTGGTCCGGGTCTCGATCGCCGCCGCCAACCGCGACCCGGCCGTCTTCGCCGAACCGGACCTCTACGACCCGCGGCGGGCGAACGTCGACGGCCACCTGGCGTTCGCGCACGGCCCGCACTTCTGTTTCGGCGCGCACCTGGCCCGGCTGGAGACCATGACCATGCTGCGGGCCCTCCTCCGCCTGCCGGACCTGCGGCTTGCCGGAACGGCCGCGCCCCGGGGTCTGGTCTTCCGGAAACCGCCTACCTTGGAGGTCGCCTGGGAGCCTGTCATCGAGGGGAATGCGTGACGGGCGACGGCCTTTACATTGTAGATCAGCTAACGGGGGCAGCCTGACGTGCTCTGACGCGTCTTCGCTGGACAACGGACTTTTCGGACCCGATACTTGCGAGTCATGGAGGGGCTTCCAGTACGCGCGTCGGACGAGGACCGCGACCGGATCCTTCGCGTCCTCCGTGACCGCGCCGCCGAAGGCCGGCTGTCGCACGAGACCTTCGAGCGCCGCGTCGACTCCGCGCTGCGGGCCCGCACGCGGGCGGAGCTGTCCCTCCTCGTCGACGACCTGCCGCCGGGCAGCCGGGTCGTGCGCGGCCTCACCGGCGCCGTCGCCTCCCTGTCGTCGATGACCGCCCGCATCGAGGCGGCCTGGCGGGCGCCGCGACTCCCCCGATTCACCCTGCCCGGGCTCGACCGGGCGCGCCTGATCATCGGGCGGGCGCCGACCTGCGAGTTCGTCGTCACGGACGTGACCGTCTCCCGGATGCACGCCGAGCTCCGCCGGACCGGCAACACCTGGCTGCTGTCGGATCTGGGCTCGATGAACGGGACCCGGGTCAACGGGTACCGCATCGCCGGCCCCACCCGCGTACGCCCGGGCGACGAGATCGCGTTCGGCCGGCAGCGGTTCATCCTGACCGCCGGCTGACCGGCGTCGGCCGCCCGGCCGCCGACCACCCATGCCCGCTCCGGCGCACGGAGTCCATGCGTTACGCTCGTCGGCATGATCGGCGTCTCGATCGGATACGCCCGCCGCTCCCCCGACAGACGGGACCCCGCGGCGCACCGGCAGATCGGCGACTCCCTCTCCGGCCGCCACGTCCGGCTGTAACTACACCCATCCGCGGACGAGAGGCGAACCACACCATGACGGCGGTACCAGGCCGGCGACCGGCTGCTGCGGAGCCGGCCATCGCCGGACAGCGCGCGGACGAGGACCTGCGGGCGTTGTTCGGCCGGTCCATCGCTGTTTTCGCCTCGCTGACGGGGCCGGCGCACGTGGTGGAGACGGCGAACCCGGCGTTCTTCGCCGCCATCGGCGAGGAGCGGGCCCGCACCGGCGTCGCGCTCGCCGAGCTGATGCCCGAGCTGTCGGGGCAGGGCTTCATCGCGCTGCTGGACGAGGTCTACCGCACGGGTGAGCCCTACACCGGCCACGACGTCAGAGTCGTGCTGGGCACCGACCCGCACGCGCGGGAGGCGTTCTTCGACTTCACGTACGAGCCGCGCCGAGACGCCAACGGCGCCGTGAGCGGGATCCGGGTCATCGGCGTGGAGACCACCCAGGTCAAGCATGCCCAGCGGCTGATGGCCGAGCACCGTGGCCTGCTGGAGCAGATCGCACGGCAGGCCCCGCTGACCGAAGTGCTCGACGGGATGGCCCGCTGCATCGAGAACCTGGCGCCGCAGGAGGTGATCGTCTCCGTCCTGCTCGCCGACCCCGACGGCCGGCACCTGCGCCACGGCGCCGCGCCCAGCCTGCCCGACTTCTACAACCAGGCCATCGACGGGATCGCCACCGGTGAAGGCGTCGGTTCCTGCGGCACGGCCGCGTATCGGCGGGAACCGGTCATCGTCACCGACATCGCCACCGACCCGTTCTGGGACGACTTCCGCGAGCTGGCCGACCGCGCCGGCCTGGCGGCCTGCTGGTCCACCCCGATCCTGGCCCGCGACGGCGGCCTGCTGGGCACCTTCGCCATGTATCACCGGACCCCGCGCGTCCCCCAGGACACCGACCTCGCCCTCGCCGGCGTCTTCGCCGACACCGCGGCCCTGGCCATCGAACGCCACCACATCGAGCAGGAGAAGGCGGCCGCCGAGGCACGCGCCAAAGCGGCCCACGACGAGCTGGCCAGAGCGGTACAGGCCGAGCAGCAGCTGCGCGCCGAGGCGGAGCAACGCGCCGCCGCCGCCGCGGAGCTCGCCGACCGGATGCGTGCGGCCGCCGCCGCGCAGGCCACCACGCCCCACCCCGAACACTGCCAGCTCGGCGGTCGCGCCGGATGCACCGAACCGGCCGAGATCAAGATCGCCGACTCGTGGGGCGACGCTGCGTGGGGCTGCACGGCCCACGTCGAGGAGGCTCTCATCAACGTCCGGTCGGTGTTCATCGCCAGCGAGGAACTCGGCGGCCTGGCCGCCTACCTCAACCGCTGACCTCGCCGAAAGGCCCACCGGGACGGCCCTCTCCCGTGCCCGCGCTCAGATCGGCCGCTGAGCGTCGGCTCTTCGCTGGAGGCCACCTGCCCATCTTGAAGGCCACGACGCCGGCCCATCCCGAGGGCCGGGCTTCGGTTTCTGCACGAGAGCGCAGCAAGTCCGGGAATATCCACCTAAAGGGCTATTTGATCGAGCTAGGCGAAGGATGGCCCGGCGCACCCCCGAAGCCGGAGCAGCCTATATCCACATTCAGTCCGATAAGTCCGATTCGGCAGCCTCTGCCTTTGTTGCTTGCTTACCTGACAGTTGTCTTGTCCGGAATGAGAAGGGGAATGCTATTAGTCACGGTACAGTCCCGAAAATCGGGAAGTGCCGCCTGGAAGTTGTTCTGCGCGGTACCGACTAGAAGGAGACTGACGTGCTGAAGAAGACCTGCGCCACCGGCATCCTGATGCTCACCACCGCCGCGGGCGCCCTGCTGGCGGCCTCACCCGCGTCCGCACAGGCCCCGGCCTGGGGCGGTGGCTGGGGCGGCTGCTGCGGCGGCTGGGGTGGCGGCGGCTGGGGCGGTGGCGGCTGGGGTGGCGGCGGCTGGGGCAGGAACAGCAACTTCAACAACAATCAGCTTTCCAACTTCATCCCCATCCGCGTCCACAACCGGAACAACAACGTCGCCATCGCCACCAACAACCAGAGGCAGGGAGGGCGCGGTCTCGGGGGCGACGGCCTGTTCTCCGGTGGATTCGGGCTCGATGACGACGACTGAGCCTTACCACGGCCGGCCCTGAGCGTCGCCGCGACCGGATCGGTCGGTCTGCCGCCGGCCGGCACCTGCCCGCCCTGGAAAGAGCGGGCAGGGCTGCCGGCGTCCTACCCGAGGCACACGACCGCCGCCGCGCCTCACGCGGACGCGCGGGCGATTTGTCCGAACCGCAAGGATAGTCGGAAATATGCGCATGATGACTAGCTAAGCGCCCCACAAGCTGATGCGTGCAGTCATTGCGCCGCGTCTTTGTCGCCATCTTACCTGGCGCATGTCTTGTCCGGATTACGGCGGGGAATGTTACGAATCGCGGCGCAGTCCGCGATATCGGAAAAGCGCCGTCCGCGACGGCTATCGTGCGGTTCCGACAATAAGGAGACTGACGTGCTGAAGAAGACAAGCGCTACCGGCGTCCTGGTATTCGCCGCAGCCGCGGGAACCCTGCTGACCAGTTCGCCCGCGTCCGCTCAGGTCCCGACCTGGGGCGGCGGCGGCTGGGGCGGCTGGGGTGGTGGCGGATGCTGCACCCGCGTCGCTAGCAATTTCCGGACTTTCCACAACCAGAGGAGCTTCAACTGGAACAACAACAACCTCTGGAACTACATCCCGATTCGGATCCGCAACCGGAACAACAACGTCGCCATCGCGCGGAACGGCCAGGCGCAGAACGAGCGCCAGAACGAGTTCCAGAACCAGCGCGAGAACGAGCGTCAGCGGGCCTTCGGGCTGGATGACTGATCCGCACCTTCGCTGACCGCAGGCGCTCGCGGCACCCGGCTCCGGCCATCACCGCCGGCCGAGGCCGGGTAGACGCGAGAAGCGGCTCGTCGCCTGCCGCCCCGCCCGCCCTGATCGGGGACGGGCGGGGCGGCGGGGCGAGAAACAACGACGAAGGCCTCAGGCCGGGTCGTAGGCGAGGTTCGGCCGGAGCCGGCGCTCCACCTCCGCGAGGGGGACGCCACGGCGCCGGGCGTAGTCCTCGGCCTGGTCCCGGCCGATGCGGCCCACGGTGAAGTACCGGGACGCCGGGTGGGCGAACAGCAGGCCGCTGACACTGGCCGCCGGGGTCATCGCGTACGACTCGGTCAGGCCCATCCCGATCCGGTCGGAGCCGAGCAGCTCGAACAGCGTGCCCTTCTCGCTGTGGTCCGGGCTGGCCGGGTACCCCAGAGCCGGGCGGATGCCGCGGAAACGCTCGGCGTGCAGGTCCTCGATGGCGGGGTCGGCGTCCGGCTCGTACCACTCGCGCCGCGCCTTGAGGTGCAGGTACTCGGCGAACGCCTCGGCGAGGCGGTCGGCGAGGGCCTTGACCATGATGGCGCGGTAATCGTCGCCCGCGGCCTCGTACCGCGCGGCGAGGTCGTCAGCGCCGTGGATCGCGACGGCGAAACCGCCGAGGTGGTCACCGGCCGGGGCCAGGTAGTCCGCGAGACTGCGGTTGGGCCGGCCCTCCGGCTTGGCCGTCTGCTGACGGAGCATCGGGAACCGCACGCCGCCCTCGAGCACGATGTCGTCGCCCTCGGAGTGGGCGGGCCAGAACCCGTAGAGCCCTCGGGCGCGCAGGGATCCGTCCGCGATGATCTGGTCGAGCATGGCGTTGGCGTCGTCGAACAGTTCGCGCGCCACCGGCTGCTCCAGGATCGCCGGGTACTTGCCCTTCAGCTCCCACGCGAGGAAGAGGAACTGCCAGTCGATCATCGCGCGCAACTCGGTCAGGTCCGGTTCGACGGTCCGCACGCCGGTGAACGCGGGAACGGGCAGGTCCTCGTACGACACGCGCTCGGCGTTGGCCCGCGCCTGCTCGAGGGTGAGCAGGGGGCTGCGCTGCCGGGTCTCGTGCTGGACGCGCAGCCGTTCCTGCTCGGCACGGTTGCTCGCGTCCAGTTCCTCGGCCCGGTCGGGGTCGAGCAGGTCCGAGACGACGCCGACGACGCGGGACGCGTCGAGCACGTGGACCGTGGTGCCGTCGTACGCGGGGGCGATCCGCACCGCCGTGTGCTGGCGCGAGGTGGTGGCGCCGCCGATGAGCAACGGGATCTTCAGCCCGCGGCGGTCCATCTCCGCGGCGACGGCGACCATCTCGTCGAGTGACGGGGTGATCAGCCCCGACAGCCCGACGGCGTCGGCGCCCTCGGCGACGGCGGTGTCGAGGATGGTGGCGGCGGGGACCATGACGCCCAGGTCGATGACCTCGTAGTTGTTGCAGCCGAGGACGACGCCGACGATGTTCTTGCCGATGTCGTGCACGTCTCCCTTAACGGTCGCGAGCACGACCTTGCCGTTGCCGCGCTCGACTTCGAGGCGGCCTTCCAGCCTGGCCTGTTCCTTCTCCGCCTCCATGTACGGCTCAAGGTAGGCGACGGCGCGCTTCATCACCCGGGCGCTCTTGACGACCTGCGGCAGGAACATCTTCCCGGATCCGAACAGGTCACCGACGATCTTCATGCCGTCCATCAACGGCCCCTCGATCACGTCGAGCGGCCGCGCGGCCCGCTGCCGGGCCTCCTCGGTGTCGTCCTCCACGAAGTCGACGATGCCGTGCACGAGCGCGTGCGCCAGGCGGTCCTCGACGGGCGCCTCCCGCCAGGACAGGTCCACCGTACGCTGGGTGCCCTTCCCGTTCACCGTCTCGGCGAAGGACACGAGCCGGTCGGTGGCGTCGGGACGCCGGTCGAACAGCACGTCCTCGACGAGTTCGAGCAGGTCGGCGGGGATGTCCTGGTAGACGGCGAGCTGGCCCGCGTTGACGATGCCCATGTCCAGCCCAGCGCGTACGGCGTGGAACAGGAACGCCGAGTGCATCGCCTCGCGTACGACGTCGTTGCCGCGGAAGGAGAACGACAGGTTGGAGATGCCGCCGCTGGTGCGGGCGCCGGGGCAGCGTTCCTTGATGAGCGGCAGCGCGTCGATGAACGCCTTGGCGTAGCCGTTGTGCTCGGCGATGCCGGTGGCGACGGCCAGGACGTTCGGGTCGAAGACGATGTCCTCGGGCGCGAACCCCGCCTCCCGCGTCAGCAGGTCGTACGCGCGGGCGCAGATCTCGACCTTGCGCTCGGTCGTGTCGGCCTGGCCCTGCTCGTCGAAGGCCATGACGACGACGCCGGCGCCGTAGTCGCGGATGCGGCGGGCCTGCTGCAGGAAGGGCTCCTCGCCCTCCTTGAGGCTGATGGAGTTGACGACGGCCTTGCCCTGCACGCACTTGAGCCCGGCCTCCAGCACGCTCCACCGCGAGCTGTCGATCATGATCGGGATGCGGGCGGCCTCCGGCTCGGTCGCGACGAGGTTCAGGAACGTCGTCATGGCCCGCTCGCTGTCCAGCAGGTCGGCGTCCATGTTGACGTCGAGAAGGTTCGCGCCGCCGCGTACCTGCTCCAGGGCCACGTCCACGGCGGCCTGGTAGTCGTCGGCCTCGATCAGCCGCCGGAACCGCGCCGAGCCGGTGACGTTCGTGCGCTCGCCGATCATCACGAAGCCGGTGTCGGGCGCGATCTCGAACGGCTCCAGGCCGCTGAAACGGGTCCGTCGCGGCGGGGCGGCCACACTGCGAGGTGACAGCCCGGAGACGGCGGCGGCGATCCGCTCGATGTGCTCGGGCGTGGTGCCGCAGCAGCCGCCGACGATGTTGACGGACCCGGCGCCGGCGAACTCGCCGAGCAGGCGGGCCGTCTCCTCCGGCGTCTGGTCGTAGCCGCCGAACGCGTTGGGCAGCCCGGCGTTGGGGTGGCACGCGGTGTAGGTGCCGGCCAGGCGCGCCAGCTCGGTGACGTGCGGGCGCATCTCCGCAGCGCCGAGCGAGCAGTTCACGCCGACGACGAGCGGCTCGGCGTGCTCGATGGAGTTCCAGAACGCCTCGACCGTCTGGCCCGACAGCGTACGGCCGCTCAGGTCGACGATCGTGACGGAGATCCACAGCGGCAGGTCCGGCGCGACCTCGCGGGCGGCGGCGATGGCGGCCTTGGCGTTGAGCGTGTCGAAGATCGTCTCGATCAGCAGCAGGTCGACGCCGCCGTCGGCGAGGGCCTGGATCTGCTCGGCGTACGCGTCGCGGACCTCGTCGAAGGACACGGCCCGGTAGGCCGGGTCCTCCACACGCGGGGACAGCGAGAGCGTCACGTTCAGCGGGCCGATCGAGCCGGCGACGAACCGCCCTCCCGCCTCGTCGGCGGCCTGCCGGGCCAGTTGCGCGCCGCGCAGGTTCATCTCCCGCACGTGGGCCTGCAGCCCGTAGTCCGCCTGGCCGATGCTCGTCGCGGTGAACGTGTTGGTGGTCGTGATGTCGGCGCCCGCGGCGAGGTAGCGCCGGTGCACGTCGAGGATGAGGTCCGGGCGCGTCAGGTTGAGCAGGTCCGGGTCGCCGGTGACGTCACGAGGGTGGTCGCCGAACCGGTCGCCCCGGTAGTCCTCTGGGGTGAGCCGCGCGCCCTGCAGCATCGTGCCCCAGGCGCCGTCCAGCACCGCGATGCGCCGGTCCAGGAGCTCACGCAGGGCCTGGGTCGCGTTCTGCCCGCGCGCCCGGCCGTCGTCGGTAGCGGATCTGTCCACTGGACCACCTCCCGTTGCTGGGAGGCGCCCTTGTGAACATCGGTGGCGGCCGAGCGTGGCGGGCGTGAAACCCGTTGCAGCGCCTCTCGGCCGGTGAGACCGAGAGTATCAAGATCTGGCGGCGGGTTCGACGGACGGCGGGTTGCCGGTGGTGGGCCGCCCGGTGACGTACGCCCGCGCGCGGCCGATCGGATCGCCGGCCTGGCCGAAGCCGGTCGCACGCGGATGATCCGGAGTAGTTCACGCGACGATCACTCGGCATTAGGACGGATCCATGAGGATTCCGGCCCGGCGCCGTATCCACAGCCGCCCTTCGCCGACCGATGAGGACGCCATGTGCCGTGATGGACACCCTGAGCCCGACTCCACTCCTTCGACTCCCGAGACGGGTGACACGGCTCCGGGGGGAGTCGGCCGCCGCCGGCTGCTGATGGCGGCCGCCGCCGGGGCCGCCCTCACGCTCGCGCCGATCTCCTTCACCCGCGGCCGGGCCGACGCCGCCGTGACGGGCGCCGGCACGGCCGGCGACGGCCAGGAGACCCGGGTCGTGACGGGACACCTCGAGACCGGCGCGGCGGACTTCGTGTACCTCCCGGTGCGGGTCCCGGCGGGCGTCCAGAAGATCGCCATCGAGTACTCCTATGACAGGCCGCCGGTCCCCGCCGGCACTCCGGGGAACTCCTGCGACATCGGGATCTTCGACGAGCGCGGCACCGGGCTCGACGGCAAGGGCTTCCGCGGCTGGTCCGGGGGCTTCCGCACCTCTTTCGAGATCAGCGACGGCGAGGCCACCCCCGGCTACCTGCCCGGCCCGATCAGGCCCGGCACCTGGCATGTCGTCCTGGGGCCGTACCAGGTGGCGCCGCAGGGCATGGACTACACGGTGCGGATCACGCTCACGTACGGCCGGCCCGGGCCCGCCTTCACGCCCGACTACCCGCCGACGCGGGCCAAGGGGCGTGGCCGCGCGTGGTACCGCGGAGACGGGCACCTGCACACGGTGTACTCCGACGGCCGGAGGACGCCCGCCGAGGTGGCGGCCGGGGCCCGGGCGGCGGGCCTGGACTTCATGGTGTCCACCGACCACAACACCTCCTCGTCCCACGGCGTCTGGGGGCGGTACGCCGGCGACGACCTGCTCATCGTCACCGGCGAGGAGATCACCACCCGGAACGGCCACTGGCTGGCCCTGGGCCTGCCGGCCGGAGAGTGGATCGACTGGAGGTACCGCTCCCGCGACGACGCCTTCGGCCGCTTCGCCCGGAAGGTCCGGCGCGGGGGCGGGCTGGTCGTGCCCGCCCACCCGTACTGCCCCTACGTCGCCTGCCAGTGGAAGTTCGGCTACGACGACGCCGACCTCGTCGAGGTGTGGAACGGTCCGTGGACCTACGACGACGAGTCCGCCGTGGACACCTGGGACGCCATGCTCGGCGAGGCGGTGCGCAAGGGCCGGCGCTGGATCCCGGCCATGGGCAACAGCGACGCGCACAGCGAGCCCCAGGTCATCGGGCTTCCGCACAACGTCGTGTACGCCGACGACCTCACGACCGACGCCGTCATGGGCGGTCTGCGGGCGGGCCGGTCCTGGATCGCCGAGTCACGGGCGGTGCAGCTGACCTTCACCGCCGCCGGCGACGGCCGGAGCGCCGGCATCGGCGGGACGCTGACCGCCCCCGCCGACGCCCCGATCGACGTCCGGCTGGACGTCGAGGGCGTGCCGAACGGCACCGTCCGGTTCATCACCGACGAGGGCCAGTTGCATCAGGAGTCGCTGCCCGCCTCCGGCGCGGGCGGCGTCGTCTGGCGGACGACCACGTCGCTGGCCGCGTACGTGCGGGCGGAGGTGCGCCATCCGATGGCGGACGGCGGCCCCGGCAAGGGCAACACCATGGGCCCGGACCTGATGTGGGGTCCGATGGCGGCCCTGACCAATCCGATCTTCCTGCGGCGCTCCGGGTCCTGACGCGGCCGCCCGGCCGCTCCGAGGCCGGCCGCGGGAGCGTGCCCGCGGCCGGCCGCCTCGGCGCCCCTCACGGGCCGCCGGGCGACGCCTCAGAAGTTGATCATGTGGCCGGCCAGGCCGTGCACGGCCTCCTTGACCGCCTCGCCCAGCGTCGGGTGCGCGTGGACGTTCCGCGCGACCTCGTGAACGGTCAGGTCCCACTGCTGGGCGAGGGTCAGCTCGGGCAGCAGCTCGGTGACGTCCGGTCCGATGAGGTGCGCGCCGAGGATCTCGCCGTACTTCTTGTCGCTGAGGATCTTCACGAAGCCGGTCGGGTCGCCCAGGCCGTGCGACTTGCCGTTCGCGGTGAAGGGGAACTTGGCGACCTGGACGTCGAAGCCCTTCTCCTTCGCCTGCGCCTCGGTCCAGCCGAAGCTGGCGATCTGCGGCTGGCAGTAGGTGGCGCGCGGGATCATCACGTAGTCGAGCTCCATCGTCTCGGCGTCCGCGATGGTCTCGGCGGCGACGATGCCCATCGACTCGGCGGCGTGCGCGAGCATCAGCTTGGCGGTGACGTCACCGATGGCGAAGATATGCGGGACGCTCGTGCGGCACCGGCCGTCGACGTCGATCGCGCCGCGCTCGGTCAGCCGGACGCCGGTCTTCTCCAGGCCGTAGCCGTCGACGTTCGGCTGGAAGCCGATCGCCTGCAGCACCTTGTCGGCCTCGATGACCTGCTGCTGCCCGTCCTTGGAGACGGTGACGCGGACCTTGTCGCCCGACTCGTCGATGCCCTCGACGCGGGTGGAGGTCAGCACGTCGATGCCCAGCTTGCGGTAACGCCGGGCCAGCTCCTTGGAGACCTCCTCATCCTCCAGCGGAACCATCCGGTCCATGAACTCCACGATCGTGACCTTGACGCCGTAGTTGCTCAGCACGTAGGCGAACTCGACGCCGATCGCGCCGGCGCCGGCGATCACGATGCTGCCGGGCAGGTCCTCGCTGAGGATCTGCTCCTCGTACGTCACGACCCGGTCGCTCAGCGACGTGCCGGGCAGCAGCCGGGGGGTCGCGCCCGCGGCGATGATGCAGTGGTCGAACGTCACGGTCTCACCATTGACCTGGATGGTGTTCGGGTCGGTGAAGGTGCCCCGGCCGTCGAACTCGGTGATGCCGTTCTTCTTCATCAGGTAGTGGACGCCCTTGACGCGGCCGTCCGCGACCGTACGGCTGCGGCGGAACGCCTCGCCGTAGTCGAAGCGCACCTCGCCGTCGACCTGGATGCCGAACGTCTTCGCCTCACGGGTGAAGATGTGCGCCAGCTCGGCGTTGCGCAACAGGGCCTTGGAAGGGATGCAGCCGACGTTCAGGCAGACGCCGCCCCAGTACTTCTCCTCGATGACCGCGGTCTTGAGGCCCAGCTGGGCGGAACGGATCGCGGCGACGTACCCGCCCGGGCCCGCGCCGAGAACGACGACGTCGAAATGAGTGCTCATGAGCAGTAACGATATTGCCCTGCGCGGGTCCGGCCGACACGGTCCCGGTCCGCCCGGGATCCCGCCGCCGGAGGCGGGGCAACGGCCTCCCGTGTCCGACCGTACCCGGTCATCCGTCCGGCTTGTGGGCCGGGCGACCGGTGCTCACACTGTCGGTCAACCGGCGATCGGACTCCTGTCAGAAGCCTCCCTCCGCCGGGTCCGATCACCGGCGGGCGCGCTCGCGCGCCCGGTAGCGCCGAGGAGGCCGCCATGAGGCTTCAGCGCACCGCGTCACGCCGCGTTCGCCGGTGCGGCGTGACGACCGGCCTGGCCGCGGGTCTCCTGCTCGGAGCTCCGGCCGCGCACGCGGCGTCGCGCGTCCCGCACGAGCCGGTTCCGGCCGCGCCGCTCGCCACGGAGGTGACCGGTGGCGATCCGGTCTACGGCGGCGGCCACCGCTGCACCGTGGGCGTGAACGTGGCCGGCGGCGGCTCCTCCTACTTCATCACCGCCGGGCACTGCGGGAACGCCGCCTCCACCTGGACCACCGCCTCGGGTGAGTCCGTCGGCACCACCGCCGGCAGCAGCTTCCCCGGCGACGACTACGCGATCGTCCGGTACGGCGGCGGCGTCTCCCACCCGGGCACGGTCGGCGCCCAGGACATCGTGTCGGCCGGTATTGCCCACGTCGGCGAGGCCGTCTGCATGAGAGGCGGCGTGTCGGGGGTCCGCTGCGGCCGGGTGGTCGCGATCAACGCCACGGTCGCCTACGCCGAGGGCGCCGTGTACGGCCTGATCCGGACGAGTATCTGCGCCGCGGCCGGGGACACCGGCGCCCCGTTGTACGACGGCGGCACGGTGCTGGGCGTCCTGTCGGGCTTCAGCGGCGACTGCGCCGCCGGAGGCGTGTCGTACTTCGAGCCGATCGCCAAACCGCTCAGCGCGTACGGTGTGTCGGTTTACTGACCCGGCCGGACGCTCAGGCGGCGCGGTAGACGACGAACGACACCGCGATGTACTGCGCGACGTACGCGGCGATCGTGAACGCGTGGAACACCTCGTGGAAGCCGAACCAGCGGGGTGAGGGGTCCGGGCGCCGCAGGCCGTACACCAGGCCGCCCATGCTGTAGAGCAGACCGCCGACGCACACCAGGATGAGCGCCGCCGGGCCGGCGCCGTCCAGCAGCTGCGGCATGAAGCCCGCCGCCACCCAGCCGAGGCCGACGTACAGCGCGGTGTACAGCCAGCGCGGCGCGCGCACCCAGACGATGCGGAACAGCACGCCCGCGGCGGCGCCCGACCAGATCACCGACAGCACCACGGTGCGCGTCGTGCCGTGCAGGGCCAGCAGCGCGAACGGCGTGTAGGTGCCGGCGATGATCAGGTAGATGTTGGCGTGGTCGAACCGACGCAGCACCGCCTCGCCGCGCGCCGACCAGTGGCCCCGGTGGTAGAGCGCCGAGGTGCCGAACAGCAGCGCCGACGTCACGGCGTACACCGCGGCGGCCAGCCGCGCCGACGGGGTCGGGCCCAGGGCGACCAGGACGATGCCGCCGATGAGGGCGGCCGGGAAGGCGCCGGCGTGCAGCCATCCGCGCAGGCGCGGTTTGACCGACTGTGCGAACTCCCCCACGCGTGCCGCCGGTCCCCCCATGAGCCCTCCTTCGTGCGCGACGACTTCCCAGGGTTCAGTATTCCGGACGGCGCGCCAGCCGTCTCCCGCCCCCCAGGCGCGAGGTGAAGTCGGTCTCCACCTCCTGGACATCCTCGACGGTCACGGCCACCTCCTCAAGGGTCGGCCGGTCCCGCAGCCGGTCGGCGGCCCTGCGCAGCGCCCGCTCGCCGACGAGCCGGCTCAGCTCCAGGCCGAAGCAGTCCAGCTTGTCGGCGTCGGTGAGGTCGTCGCGTGCTCGCAGGTCGGCGGCGAGTTCGCCGAGCCGCTGCGCCTCGGCCAGGTCGTACCGCCGCAGGGCGTGACTGCACAGCTCGGCCAGGGCGGCGTGGTCGCGGGCGAAGGACAGACCGTTCAGGTCGTTGCCGGCCAGCCGGCTCAGCGCCCGCTTGCGGTCCATCGCCGCGTCGACGATCTTCAGCAGGCCGGCCAGGAGGAGGATCGGGCCGATGCTGATGCCCTTGTCCTGGGCGATCATGAAGGAGGAGCGGAACACCGCGGCCGAGCCGATCGCGGCCGCCATGACCTGCGCGACGTCGGCGCCGATGGGCGGGGCGCCGTCGGGCAACGCGAAGCGCCAGCCCATCGACTCGGCCAGGATGAGCGCCAGCGTCGAGGCGGACGCGTTGACGATGACGTACAGCATCCCGGACGGGCAGAAGACCGCCGCCGCGGGCTTGTCCTGGTAGCGCCCCACCAGCTCCGCGACGCCGATGACGGCGCCGAACAGGGCCGCGAAGAGCATCCGCGTGACCACTAGGCCCCCCTCGCGCGTACGGGTTCGAGCCCGGCGGCGATCATCCGGCCGGCCCGTGCCGCCTCCAGGAAGACCAGGAGCCACTCCCCCGGTCCGGTCGCCGTGCCGTGCCAGCGGCGCGGCGGCGCGTCCCTCGCCTGGAGGAACACCAGCAGCCAATCCCCTGTGCCCGAGGCCGTGCCCCGGCGCATTCGCGTAGACATGTCGAGTACTCTCGCGAGCCCGCCGCCCGAAGGCGACGACCCGGTGGCCACGGGTTGGCGAACGTGCTGTCCACGGCGTCCACGAGGCTCAGTTGTGGCGAGTCCGTGGCATCACGGCGGATTCTTCGCGGACCGGAGACGGCACCGCCCTTTACAAAGTAAGTCCACCGCGAGCGAGCGGCGGAACGGCCCGGGTCGCCCTCCCCCCAGGCGGGGCCGCCCTCCTCACAGGCGGGGCGGACGGCCCTCGTAGGGGGTGCTCAGGACGACCGTGGTCCGGGTCGAGACGTTCGCGGCGGCCCGGATCTGCTGGAGCAGCTCCTCCAGCGCGAACGGCGAGGCCACCCGCACCTTCAAGATGTAGCTCTCCTCACCGGCGACCGAGTGGCACGCCTCGATCTCCTGAAGATGGGCGAGCTTCTCCGGCGCGTCGTCCGGGGCCGCCGGGTCGATCGGCTTGATCGAGATGAACGCGGTGAGCGGCAGGCCGACCGCCTCATGGTCGAGCACCGCCGAATAACCCTTGATCACGCCTCGCTTCTGCAGCCGCCGCACCCGCTGGTGCACGGCCGACACGGACAGGCCCGTCTCCCGCGCCAGGTCCGTGAAGCTCATACGGCCGTCCTCGGCGAGCAGGCCCACGATCTGCCGGTCGATGTCCTCCACGCCTCAGAACCTATCGCGATGGACGGTTTCGCGGCGGAAGTGCCCGCGGCCACTTCCGGGCGGCGCATCGCGGGCCATGCCGCCGCCCCCGGGCCGCGCCACCGCGCGTCACCGCGGATCGGCCAGGTGCCGGCCGATCACCATCCGCTGGATCTGGTTCGTGCCCTCCACGATCTGCAGGACCTTCGCCTCGCGCATGAACCGCTCGGCGGGGAAGTCGCTGACGTACCCGTAGCCGCCGAGCACCTGCACCGCGTCGGTCGCCACGCGCATCGCGGTGTCGGTGGCGAACAGCTTGGCCATCGCCGCCTGCGTCCCGTACGGCCGGCCCGCGTCGCGGCGGCGGGCCGCGGTCAGGTACAGCGCCCGTGCCGCCGCCACGCCGGTGGCCATGTCGGCGAGCATGAACCGCATCCCCTGGAAGTCGGCGACCCGCTGCCCGAACTGCCGGCGCTCGCGGGCGTAGGCGACCGCCGTGTCCAGCGCCGCCTGGGCCACGCCCACGGCGCAGGCGGCGATGCCGAGCCGCCCACCGTCCAGGGCCGACAGCGCGATCGGGAGACCCTGGCCCTCCGCGCCGATCCGGTCGCCCTCGGCGACGCGGACGTCGTCGAAGTGCACCTGCGCGGTCGGCGACGAGCGCAGGCCCATCTTCTTCTCCGGCGGGGCCGCGCGGACGCCGCGGGCGTCGCCGGGAACGTGGAAGCAGGAGATGCCGTGGCTCTTGTCGGGCGCGGTCCGGGCGAAGAGGGTGTAGAAGTCGGCGTACCCGCCGTGGGTGATCCACGCCTTGGTGCCGTTGACGGTGTACGCGCCGCCGTCGAGGTACGCCTTGGTGGCGAGCGCCGCCGCGTCGGACCCCGAGTGCGGCTCGGACAGGCAGTAGGCGCCCAGTGGTTCGCCGCCGATCAGGTCCGGCAGAAGCCGTCGCCGTTGTTCGTCCGAGCCGTACGCCGCGACCGGGAAGCACGCGAGCGTGTGAACACTGACCCCGAGGCCGACCGCGAGCCAGCCCGCGGCCAGCTCCTCCACGACCTGCAGGTAGACCTCGTACGGCTGGCCGCCACCGCCGAACTCCTCCGGATACGGCAGGCCGAGCAGCCCCGCCCGGCCGAGCGTGCGGAAGACCTCGCGGGGGAACCGGGCGGCCTCCTCGTCGGCGGCGGCCCGCGGGGCGAGCTCCGCGGCGACCAGGTCACGGGTCAGCTCAAGCAGCTCGTACGCCTCCGGTGTCGGCAGTTCGCGATCAACGCCCATCGTCCACTCGCCTCCGGCATCGAGCCCCTCCACGCTGAGGGGCGCCCCGGAAATACTAGGACGTCCAACTAAGTGGGCGCTATCACCCAGAGGAGACGTACGGTACGTCCTGGGCTATCACCGGCTGTCGCTCCGGCCGGGTCGAGGAGGCGCGATGCGGGTCCGGCTGGCGTACGGTGAAACGGGGCTGGAGATCGAGCTGCCGGACGCGGCCACGACCGTCGTCACCCCACGGCACCATCCCGCCGCCCCGGACCCGGCCGCCGCGCTGCGGGCCGCGCTGCGCTCACCCGTCGCCGGGCCGGCGCTGCGCGACCGGGTCCACCCCGGGCAGACCGTGGCGATCTCCGCCTGCGACGGCACCCGGCCGCAGCCCCGCCACCTCATGATTCCGGCGATCCTCGAGGAGCTCGCCGGCATCGTCGACCCCGGCGACGTCACGGTCCTGGTCGCGACCGGCACTCACCGCGGCAACACCGACGCCGAGCTGCGCGAGATGTTCGGCGACACGGTGGTCGACACGGTCCGCGTCATCAACCACGACGCGCGGGACACCGCGTCCCTGACCTACGCCGGCGTCCACGGCGCCGGTGTGCCCGTGTGGCTGAACAGCGCCTGGGCCGACGCCGACGTGCGCATCACGACGGGCTTCGTCGAGCCGCACTTCTTCGCGGGCTTCTCCGGCGGCCCCAAGCTCGTCGCCCCCGGGCTGGCCGGGCTGGAGACCGTGCTGACGCTGCACGACGCCGCCCGCATCGGGCACCCCTCGGCGACCTGGGGCGTCACCCGCGGCAACCCCGTCCACGACGACATACGCGCCATCGCGACCGCCACCGGCGTCACCTTCGGCCTTGACGTGATCCTCAACGGGGACAAGGAGATCGTCGCCGCCTTCGGCGGAGACCTCCCGGCCATGCACGCCGCCGCCACGGCCGCCGCGCGGGAGGCGGCGATGTGCCCGCTGGAAGCGCCGTTCGACGTGGTGGTGACCACCAACGCCGGATATCCCCTCGACCAGAACCTGTACCAGGCCGTCAAGGGGATGTCCGCGGCGTACCAGATCGTCCGGCCCGGCGGCATGATCGTCTGCGCGGCGGAGTGCCGCGACGGGTTCCCCGACCACGGGTCGTACCGCGAGGTGCTGGCCTCGGCGCCGTCCCCGCAGGCGCTGCTCGCCGACATCTCCGCGCGTCCGCGCACGGTCCCCGACCAGTGGCAGGTGCAGATCCAGGCCCGCATCCAGGCGGGCGCCCGGGTGGTGATGCACACCGCCCACCTCGGCGACGAGGAGCTGGCCGCCGCGCACCTGGAGCAGACCCGCGACATCTCCGCGACCGTCGCGGACGCCCTCGCCCAGGCGGGCCCGGGCGCACGGGTCTGCGTGCTACCCGAAGGGCCCCAGACCATCCCGTACCTCACCGGAGGGACGGCCTGAGGATCTCCTGCGGCGGAGTGGTCAGGCGTCGACCACGATGAGGTCGCGGGTGACGTGGTTGACGCTCTCGTGGCCGTCGGCGGTGCACACGACGATGTCCTCGATGCGCGCCCCGTGCGGCCCCGGGTAGATCCCCGGCTCGATGGAGAAGGCCATCCCCGGCTCGAGCGGCTCGGCGTTGCCCGCCACGATGTAGGGCTCCTCGTGCGTCTCCAGGCCGATGCCGTGGCCGGTCCGGTGGATGAAGTACTCGCCGTACCCGGCGGCCGCGATGACCTCGCGGGCCGCGGCGTCGACCGCCTCGGGCGCGACGCCGGGACGGACGGCGGCGCGGGCGGCCTCCTGCGCCTCCTTCAGCACCGCGTAGTAGGTGTGGAAGTCGGCCGGCGCCTCCCCCACGGCGTACACGCGGGTCTCGTCGGAGCAGTACCCGCTCGGCATCGTGCCGCCGATGTCGACGACGACGGGCTCACCGGCCTGGATGACCCGGTCGGACAGCTCGTGGTGCGGGCTGGCACCGTTGGGCCCGGAGCCGACGATGACGAAGTCCACGGTCGCGTGTCCCTCGGCCAGGATCGCCTCGGCGATGTCACGGCCGACCTCACGTTCGGTACGGCCCGCCTTCAGCAGGGCCGGGACCAGGGCGTGCACCCGGTCGATCGCCGCGCCCGCCTCCCGCAGCGCCTCGATCTCGGCCGCGCTCTTGCGCTTGCGCAGCTCGCCCAGCACGCGGCCCGCCGCGACCTGCTCGACGCCGGGCATGGCGGCGCGGAAGCGCAGGGCCATGACCGCCCACATCCGGTCCGCGACGCCGACCCGGCCGAGGTCGCGCGGCAGCCGCCCGGCCGCCAGCGCGTACGGGTCCTCGGTCTCGTCCCAGGGCACCAGTTCCACGCCGAGCCCGCCGGCCGTGGACGCCTGGGCGGCGGCCAGCTCCAGCCGGGGCACGATCAGGAAGGGGTCGTCCGCGGCGGGCACGACGAGGCACGTGAGCCGCTCCAGCGGGATGGCGTCGTAGCCCGTGACGTAGCGCAGGTCGGGCCCCGGCGTCAGCAGGAGCGCGCCGAGTCCGGCGTCGGCGGTCGCCTGGCGCACCCGGGCGAGGCGGTCGGGCTCGAAAAGTGCTGTCGGGCTGGTCACACCGTTCCCTCTCCTATGAGGATCCACATGTCGGCGGCAATCTACTCCCGCGGGGGCGTCCGAGCGTCACCCGCGCGAGTGTCCCGCCGTCTCCTGACGAGTATCCGCCGGGGCGGGCGGCGCGCGTGCGACCGCCCCCGGCGGACGGTGACGGCGAGGCGGCGGCGATGCACAAGACGCGCACAAGCCCGATGGATGATGCTCGCTGTGTGCGATAACCCCATCACGGACAGCGAAAATCGCTACGATGACGTACACGCTCACGGCGTGCACAAGGCGAGCGCGATGTCTCGCTGGCCTCGTGCGTCACACCAACTCAACCCACCACAACCTCCTCAGCGAAGCAGATCCACCATCGCCCTCGCAGACGATCACAATCGAAAGTGGTCTCCATGGGACTCCCTCACACCACGGGCGACAGGCCCTCAGACGAGCAGGCGGACACGTCGGAGGCGACGATCGAACGGCTCCGCGCCGAGCTCGAGCAGCTGCGCGACAAGCTCCGGAACACCGCCGCGATCGAGCGGGCCAAGGGCGCGCTGGCCGAGCGTCTCGGCTGCGGCGTCGACGCCGCCTACACCCACCTCCTCCAGCTGGCGCGGGACAGCGGCATCACCCCGCTGGACGCCGCGTCATTACTGTTCACCCCGGAGACGCGCGACGACGACACGCCTCCCGCGCCCCGCTCCCCCGCCGACGACGCCGGTGACGGCGACCATGGCGACGGCGGTGACGGGGACGCCGGCCGGCCCGCGTCACCGGCCGCGGGCCGGCGGCCGTCGGCGGCGGTCGCGGCGGACGGCCCGCCGCCCGATGCCGGCGTGTGTCCCCGGCCCGTCTTCGACGACCTGGTCGAGCAGTTCGAGCACGCCCAGCGCCTCGGCAACCTCGGCTGCGGCATGTGGGAGCCCGCGACCGGCGCGAGCCACTGGTCCGACCAGGTCTACGCGATCTTCGGGCGTGATCCGGCGGAGGGGCCGCTGCCGCTCGACCGGCTCGCCGCGGTCGTCGTGCCCGAGGACGTCCCGTTGACCGCCCACCTGATCAGCACGCTGGTCGACGGCCGGGAGCCCGTCGACAGCGAGATCCACATCCGGCGTGACGGGGAGACCCGTGAGCTGCGGCTGATCGGTGAGCCGGTGGTCGACCGGGCGGGCCGGCCGGTGGCCGTCCGCTGCGTCTACCAGGACGTCACGGGCTGGCGGCGCGGTGAGCGCGCGCTGACGGCGTCACGCCGGCAGCTGGAGCAGCTGCGGGTCGACGAGGAGCGCCGGCAGGCGATCGACATGCAGCGCTCGATCCTGCCCCTGCCCGAGCGCGTCGTCGACAAGCCCGGCCTGCGGGCGGCGATCCGCTATCTCCCGGCCGGGATCCTGTCCCGCGTCGGCGGCGACTGGTACGAGACCAGCGCCATCGACGGAGAAGGCGTCTTCCTGGCGATCGGCGACGTCTCCGGGCACGGGCGGACCGCCGCGGCCGCGATGGCCCGGCTCCGCAACGGCCTGAGCGGGCTCGCGTTCACCGGCGCCCCGCCCGACCGGCTGCTGGCCTGGCTGAACCGCCTCACCCTGCACTGGCCGACGTCGCTGACCGCGACCGCGCTGGCCGGCCGGTTCGATCCGGAGACCCGCACGCTGACGTGGGCGCAGGGCGGGCACTTCCCGCCGCTGCTGATCCGTGACGGCAAGGCCACGACGCTCGATCCGCCCGAGGGGATGCTGCTCGGCGCGATCGACGACGCCGAGTTCGGCGTCGCGACGACGTCGCTGGAGCCCGGAGACCTGCTGCTGCTCTATACCGACGGGCTGATCGAGCGGCGGGACCGCGACCTGCAGGTCGGCCTGGACCTGCTGCTGCGAGTGGCCGAGACGGCGGCCAGCAACGACCCGGAGACCGTCCTGGACCGCGTCCTGTCGGCGTTCGGCGCGCCCAACCCCAACGACGACACCTGTGTCGTGGCCATCCAGATCGTCTGATCGGCGGGAGGAATCTCCGGCCCGGACCACGACGGACCGGAAGCTGAGAGGATGGCGGCGTGGGTGGACTCATGCTGCTCGATACGCCGTCGCTGTACTTCCGCGCCTTCTTCGGGGTGCCCGAGACGGTGACCGCGTCCGATGGCACGCCGGTCAACGCCGTACGCGGCCTCCTCGACATGATCGCGCGCCTGGTACGGGAACGCTCCCCGCGCTCCCTCGTCGCCTGCATGGACGCGGACTGGCGGCCGGCCTTCCGCGTGGAGGCGCTGCCGTCGTACAAGGCGCACCGGGTCGCGCCGGACGGCGGCGACCAGACGCCGGACGCTCTCGCCACGCAGGTCCCGGTGATCGAGGAGGTCCTCGACGCGTTCGGGATCGCGCGGATCGGCGCCGCCGGGTATGAAGCGGACGACGTGATCGGCACGCTCGCGACCACAGAGGACGGCGAGGTCGACATCGTGACCGGCGACCGCGACCTGTTCCAGCTCGTCCGCGACGACAAGCCCGTACGGGTGCTGTACACCGCGCGGGGCATCAAGGCCCTGCAGGTCGTCGACGAGGCGGAGGTGACGGCGAAATACGGCATCCCCGGCCGGGCGTACGCCGACTTCGCCACACTGCGCGGCGACCCGAGCGACGGGCTGCCCGGCGTGCCGGGGGTCGGCGACAAGACCGCGGCCGCGCTCATCACCCGGTTCGGATCCCTGGAGGGCGTCGAGGAGGCCCTCGACGCGGGTGAGACGGCGGGCTTCCCCGCGGGCAGCCGCCTGAAGCTGGAGAAGGCGCGCGACTACCTCGCGGCCGCACGGACGGTCGTCCGGGTCGCCACTCGCATCCCCCTGCCGGCGTTCGAGGCGGGCGTGCCGCGTAAGCCGCACGACCCCGAGCGCCTCGTCGCGCTGACCGACCGATGGAGTCTGGACAGTCCGGTCGACCGTCTCCTCACCGCGCTCGCGGAGGAGTGAGACACCTGCCGAAGGTGGAGGACCGGCCCTGCGGCAGGTGACCGGCCCGCGGCAGATGACCGGCCTCGCAGAAGGTGACCGGCTCCTGGCGATCCCGGCAGGTGACCGCTAGGTGACTGTTTGCATTTCTTGCGTCATTTGGCGCACTACGGGGGCCTATTCGGCGTTCTCATTTCAGTGACAGGGTCGGTGAAAGTTGCGGCCCACACGGGGAGGAAGGCTGCCCATGACGTTCACTGTCAGCCGCCGAACGCCGGTCTCGCCCGGGGACGACGAGGCCGCGTTCGCCACCGTGACGGAGATGTTCGCCATGACGCAGCGCTCGAACCACGCCACGGCCTTCGCCTGCTGGGTGGTCACGACGAGCGCCATGGGTGTGGTGCTGCAGTGGGACACGATCCGGTCGCTCACCGGGTCGGCTCCGGGCCTCGTCCTGCTGGCCGCTCTCGGCCCCGTGGCCGCCGCGCTCGGCTATGTCGTGGTGCTCCTCACACGCGCCCACACCGTCACCGCCGGCGCCCAGGAGGACTTCCACCGCTTCATCGCGATGACACCGCCGGACGAGCCGGAGTTCGCCGCGCCGGCGTTCCGGCGGCTACGGCGGCTCACCGCGGCCGCCCGTCACCGCGCGATCCTGACCCGCACCGCTCTGGCCTGGGCGTACGTCGCCGGTGCCGCGTTCCTGACCTGGAGCGCCGCCGCGGTGGCGCTGGCCTCCGGCCACCGCTGACCTCCCTCGGCCGGCCGGCGTCCGGGGCACGGAACTCCGCCCCCTCCCCGATGCTCCCGGGCGCCGGCCTCTAGACAGATTTCCCCTTTATTAGGTCCACTGGAGGTAATGAGGTTCAATAGCGAACCTCTGCCGTCACGCGCAGACGGAGACCGGGTGCAGGAGATCCTCGCGAACAGACACGGGTTTTGGCAGGCGTTGCAGGAGTCCGAACGAGCCGCGTTGCGCGCGGCCGGTCGGACTCGTGAGTATGCGACCGGCACGCTGCTGTGCAGCCAGGGCGCCGACCCCGACCACGTCCTGATCATTCTGGACGGGTGGGTGAAGGTGACGGCCGGCCGTGCGGACGGTCAGGAGGTCATGCTCGCCATCCGGGGCCCGTCGGACACGATCGGCGAGAGCGGCTGGCTGAACGGCCGGCCGCGGTCGGCCAACGTCAAGGCGCTGGGCCGGGTCCGCGCCCTCGCGATCCCCGCCGAGCAGTTCGCCTCCTTCCTCAACAGTCACGCGCACGCGGCGCAGGTCCTCGCCCGGGTGATGGTCGGTCGGATGGACGACGCCGACCGCCGGATGACCTCACAGGTGGGCACGAGCGGCCCCAAGCTGCTCGCCCTGCTCCTCCTCGATCTGGCCGAACGCTATGGCGTCCCGGGCGCCGGCGGCGCCGTCACGCTGCCGCTGCCGCTCACCCAGCAGGAGCTGGCGACGATGATCGGCAGGGCGCGGGAGACCGTCGCACGCGCGCTGACGGTGTGGCGGCGGGAGGGGATCGTCGTCACGCGCCGGATGCGCATCGTCATCCTGCGCCTGGAGGCGCTGCGCGACATCGCCGAGCGCGACGACGACGGCTGACGCACGGCGAACGCCCTGTGAACGGCGGACGTGTGTCATACAGCACATTCGCCACGGCGCCGCCGCATTAGACTTCAGGACCCCGATCACCCTTCAGCGCTGAGGGGAGCATCCTCGCCAGATGACGAGCGATCGACCGTCAGGCGGCGGATCGGGACGCTCGCGGTTACTGCGCGAGCTGCTCGAGGTCGTCACCAACCTCTGGCAGTTGATCGTCTTCCTGCTCCCCTTCGCCGGCCTCGGCGCGGCCCTCCTCCTGCGGCACCTGCGGCAGATCTCGATCGCGCTGGCCTGGGTGATCGCCGTGGCGAGTTCGCTGTCCGGCCTCATGATCCTGGCCGGTCAGAAGGACCAGATCACCAAGTGGCTCTCCGGCTGGGCCGAACACACCCGGGAGCAGGTGGCGAAGCTCGGCCGGTCGCTCCTGGCATTCGTCCTGACGGCCGCCGCGGTGGCCGGAGCCGGCTGGGCCGCCACCGGCGCGGTGGCCGTGCTGGCCGGATCCTGCTCTCCGCCCCTGGACCTGCGCGTCCTGACGGCTCCGGAGAACCTCACCGCGCTGCGGCGGGCCGCCGCGGAGTACACCGCCGCGCACTCCTCCCGATGCCGGCCGGTGCGGATCACCGTCGCGCCCTCCGGCAGCGTCCTCAACGTCGCGTCCGGTTTCCAGAACGGCTGGTACTCCGATCCAGGCGCCGGTGAGAACGGCCGCGGAGCCCTGCAGCCCGACGTCCTGATCCCGGCCTCCTCCGGTGAGGCGGACCGGCTCCTCGCGGCGCCCCATCCGGGCGTGCGGCTGAAGGACGAAGGGTCGATCGGCAGTTCGCCGCTCGCGGTCGGGATCTCCTCCTCCGCGAGCGGAGACCTGAACAACGCGCTGGCCGGCCAGGATCATCTCCGCCTCGCCGAACTGCTCGACGCGGCCCACCGCAACGGCGTCCAGGAGATCTTCCGCGCGAGCCCGGACGTCTCGGAGATCGGCGCCCTGGCCAGCGTCGACCTCTACGCCGGCCGCGCCCTCGGCGGTCCCGGGCCGGCCGAGCACATCCTCGGCAGCGCCGCCCTGCCGCTCAGCGACTCCGCCGCGCTGCTGTGCGCGTTACGGCACCGTCCCCCCTCCGACGAGCGCCTCGCGGTGATCGCCCCCGAGCAGGTCCTGGCCGACTACATGAACGGCCGGGCACTGGGCACCGCCTGCCCCGCACCCGGCGCGGGCGGGCCACAGCTGACGATCCACCGGGTCTCCGACACGCACTCCTTCGACTATCCGTTCATCCGCGTCTCCTGGGACGGCCAGTCGTCGACGCGCCGTGACCGCCGGATCGACGACTTCCGCCGCTGGCTCGGTCACGGTGGGCTGCGCGGCGAGGCGTTCCGTGACGCCGCCGGCCGCCCGGGCATCGGCGACTCCACCGGCGGCCGTCTCTACCTCGGCACGGCCCCGCGCGTGTCCGTCCGGCCGTACGGGCGCGATGAGATCAACGAGACTCTTGCCCGGTTCGCCCTGCTCAGGCCGCCTCTGCACATCATCATGGCCCTCGACGTGTCCGGGTCGATGAGCGGCGGCCGCCCGCAGGGCGGCTCCCGCTTCACCGCCGCCGTGCAGGTCGCCCGCACCGCGGCGCAGACCGTGATCCATGACAACAGGGACACCGTCGAGCTCGGAGCCTTCTCCCGGATTCAGGACAGGCCCTCGTTCCGCACCGTGGCACCCCCGGCGGGGCCCGGCACGATCGGTGCCGCGCTGGACGGCCTGACGCCCCAGGGCAGCGACATTCCCCTGTACGACGCGATCCGCGCGGCCGCCGACCGGGTCGCGGCGTACCAGGACGCCACCGTGGTCGTCCTCACCGACGGCGGGTCCGAGGAGGCCGATCCGCGCGATCGCGCCGCGGCCCTGCGCCGCGCCCTCAAGATCCGGCCGATCATCGTCCTGACGGGGACCGTCACCTGTGGGGGCTCCGCGGCGCTCAAGGCGCTGGGGCCGTCGGTGCGGTGCGTGGACGCAGGCGACCAGGAGCCGACCGACGTGGTGACGTCCGTCTTCGACCCGGCGACGCCGGCCGGTGGAGGGTGATGCGGATGCTCGGAGGCCTTCTCCGCGGACACCGCACCGCCATGCTGGCCGGTCTGGTGGCCGGCGTCGCCGCCGTCCTCGTGCCACTGGCGCCGTGGAGCGACTCGGCCGGCCGCACCCCCTGCCCCGGCCACGCCGGCATCGTCGTCGCCGCCGGCACGGACGTCAGCGCGGGGGCCGAGCGCCGGGCGCTCGTCCACGAATGGAACCTCCGGCATCAGGACGACCCGGATCTGCAGGCCCGCATCGTGGAGGTCTCCAGCCTCGCCGACCTGCAACGCAGCCAGCTCGCGGCGGTCTCCGAGGCGCGCGGCTGCGACTATGACGTGCTCACGCTCGACGCGCCCTGGACCGCGGAGTTCGCCGACCGGAAGGAGATCGTCCCGTTCCCGCTGCCCCACGGCTGGGACGACGACTTCCTGCGAGAGCTCCGGCAGTCGGTGACCTGGCACGGCACGGTGTACGCGCTGCCGTTCAACGCCGACGTCGGCCTGCTGTACTACTGGAACGACGCGCGACGGCAGGCTCCCGTGGGCCTGCCGGACCTGCTGGGCCAGGCCGCCGAGGCGGTGACCGCGCACGGTTTCCAGGCCGGATACTCCCTCCAGCTCGCCGACTACGAGGGCGCCACGGTGAACGCGCTGGAGCTCATCTGGGGTTTCGGCGGCGACGTGGTGCGGGGCGACCGGGTCGTCATCGACGCGTACGCCGCCCAGGTCCGATCCGCCCTGGCGGCCGTACACGCCAACCTGCCGCCCCAGGTCGCGGGCATCGACCGGACCGCGGGTGACGCGACCGAGGAGTCGAGCATCCAGGCGTTCGAGGCCCACCGTGTCGCCTTCATGCGGAACTGGCCGTACGCCTTCCGCACCCTCGCCGCCGACCCGCGGATGCGCTCGGGCGGCCGGCTGCGGTTCGGGGTGTCCCCGCTGCCGGGACCGAGCGTCCTCGGCGGACAGAACCTCGCCATCTCGGCGTACAGCCGGAAGAAGGAAGGGGCACGCCGCCTCATCGAGTTCCTGACCGACCGGGACGCGGAGAGCCGGTTGTTCGCCTGCGGAGGGTTCGTGCCGACCCGCGAGTCGGCGTACCGGGCGCCCCGGCCCTGCGCGGACGCGTCCCCGGGCGAACAGCCGATCGGCCAGGCCGATCTGACCCAGCTCGCCGCGCAGATCCGGCAGGCCATCGCCAGGGCGCGCCCGCGCCCGCTGACCCCGGCGTACCAGGAGTTCAGCGAGGTGTTCCGGCGTTGCCTCCGCGCGGCGGCGTTCGAGCCGGGCGAGGTGGACGTCGACTACCGCGCGTTCGCCCGGCTGCTGCGCGCGGCCTACTCCGGGCGGCCGGTCCGCACCGAGCCGGACCGTCCGTGCGGATGAGCGGCCCGGCCGACCGGAACGGGCAGCCGTCTCGGTCGGCCGGTGCGAAGAGCCGTGCCGGTCAGCCGACGGAGGAGTAGGCCACGACGCCGCGCCGGATCGCGTCCATCGCCCGCCCCGCGATGTCCCGGACCCCGCCACCCGGTGGGGCCGCGTCCGCGATCTGGCCGAGCATGTCGAGCAGTTGCTTCATCTGGCGCACGAAGTCACCGGCGGTCAGGTCGGTGTCGACCAGCACGACGTCGAGCGGGGTGCCGCTCGCCCAGCGGTACGCCGCCCAGGCGAACCCCAGGTCCGGCTCGCGCAGGAACGCCACCCGATGGTCCTTCTCGACCTCCTGCAGGTCGCCCCACAGCCGGATCATCTCGGTGAGCGCCTCCCGGACCGGTCCGGCCGGCACCCGTGGCGCCCGCCCGTCCTCCGGCGCACGCGACTCGTACACCAGCGCGGACACGGTCGAGGCGAGCTCGGCGGGGCCCAGGTCGTCGAAGAGCCCGTCGCGCAGGCACTCGGCGGTGAGCAGGTCGAGCTCGGTGTAGATCCGCCCGAGGCGGCGCCCCTCGTCGGTGACCCGCTCGCCGTCGAGGTAGCCGAGCTGGTCGAGGACCGCGCAGACCCGGTCGAACGTCCGGGAGATCACCTGGGAGCGGCCCTCCACGCGGCGGCGGAGCGCCGTCGTCTCCTTCTCCAGCCGGAAGTACCGCTCCGCCCAGCGCGCGTGGTCCTCCCGGTCGGCGCAGCCGTGGCAGGGATGCTCGCGCAGGTGCCGTCGCAGCTCGGTGATCTGCGGGTCCTCACGCGTCGCGTCCGGGCGTTTCTGCGGGCGTGGCTTGTCCAGGTGCGCCGTCTTGTTGCGCAGCGTGGAGGCCAGGTCGCGGCGGTGCTGCGCGGACCTGCGGTTGAACCACTGCGGGATCTTGATGCGCTCGACCGGCTCGACGGGGCCGCGGAAATCGGCCAGGGCGAGCTGCTTGACCTGCCGGTTGATGGTCAGGACGAGCGGCGACGGGTCGTCGGAGCGCTTCGCGGAACCGGACTCCAGGACCACCGCCGCCCCGGCGAACCGGCCGTGCGGGATCATGATGACGTCGCCGAACCGCAGCCGCTCCAGCGACCGCGCCGCCTCGGCGCGCCGGGCTCCCGACCGTTCGCGGGACAGCTCCCGCTCGCGTTCGGTGAGGCGCTGCCGCAGGCGGGCGTACTCCATGAAGTCGCCGCTGTCGCAGGTGGCCGCCTCCAGGTAGCCCTCAAGGGCCTCCTCGTTGCGGCGCAGTTGCTTGGCGAGCCCGACGACCGCGCGGTCCGCCTGGAACTGGGCGAAGGACTCCTCCAGGAGCGTGCGGGCGCGTTCGCGGCCGACCTGGCCGACGAGGTTCACGGCCATGTTGTACGACGGGCGGAAGCTGGAGTTCAGCGGGTACGTCCGCGTGCCCGCCAGGCCGGCCACCGCCGCCGGGTCGACGCCGGGCGCCCACAGGACGACGGCGTGGCCCTCCACGTCGATGCCGCGCCGCCCGGCCCGGCCGGTGAGCTGGGTGTACTCGCCGGGGGTCAGGTCGACGTGCATCTCGCCGTTCCACTTCACGAGTCGCTCGATCACGACGGTGCGGGCGGGCATGTTGATGCCCAGGGCGAGCGTCTCGGTGGCGAAGACGGCCTTGATCAGGCCTTCGGTGAACAGCTCCTCGACGACCTCCTTGAAGGTCGGCAGCATGCCCGCGTGGTGCGCCGCCAGCCCGCGCTCCAGCCCGGCCAGCCAGGTGCCGTACCCGAGGACGTCGAGGTCGGCACGCGGGATGTCCGCGGTGCGCGCCTCGACGTGCGCCCGGATCTCCTCGGCCTCCTCCTTGGAGGTGAGCCGCAGCCCGGAGTACATGCACTGTTCGACGGCCGCGTCGCAGCCGGCCCGGCTGAAGATGAAGGTGATGGCGGGCAGCAGCCCGGCGCGGTCCAGGCGCTCGATCACGTCGGCGCGTGACGGCGGCCGGTACCGCTCGGGGCGGCGTTCGCGCCGCCGCCCGGAACGGCGGCCCTGGTTGACCCGCGTGCGCCGCAGGTCGTCCAGTGCCCACCGGCGCAGGTCCGGGTTGACCTTGGTGTGCTCGTCGTCGACGAACAGGTCGTACAGCCGGTTGCCGGCGAGCATGTGCTGCCACAGCGGCACCGGCCGCTCCTCGTCGACGATGACGGTGGTCTCGCCGCGGACCTCCTGCAGCCACTCGCCGAACTCCTCGGCGTTGCTGACCGTCGCCGACAGCGCCACCAGCCGCACCGACTCGGGAAGGTGGATGATCACCTCTTCCCAGACCGCGCCGCGGAACCGGTCGGCGAGGTAGTGCACCTCGTCCATCACGACGAACGCCAGCCCGGCCAGCGTCGAGGACCCGGCGTACAGCATGTTGCGCAGGACCTCGGTCGTCATGACGACGATCGGCGCCTCGCCGTTGATGGCGTTGTCGCCGGTGAGCAGGCCGACCTTGCCCGCGCCGTAGCGGCGGACGAGGTCGGCGTACTTCTGGTTGGACAGCGCCTTGATGGGCGTGGTGTAGAAGCATTTCCGGCCGCCCGCGAGCGCCAGGTGCACGGCGAACTCGCCGACGACGGTCTTGCCCGACCCGGTGGGCGCGGCGACGAGCACGCCGTGGCCCTCCTCCAGCGCACGGCAGGCGTCGACCTGGAAGAAGTCCAGGTCGAAGTCGTACAGGCTTTGGAACTCGGTCAGCGCGGGCGTGAAGAGCGCCATGCGCTGCCGGTGCGCCGCGTAGCGCTCCGCGGGGGTGGTCATGGCTCAAGCCTACGGACCACCGCCGACCGAAACGGTGGCACTCCGTGGATTGCGGACCCCGCCGGTCCGGATCGCGGGCCCGGCGGAGACGGCCGCGTGCGGCCCGCGCCTACACGCGCTCGCCGTCCTCCAGCTCGCCGTCGGGCAGGTCCAGCGGGGAGGCCTCGTCGTCCGACAGGCCCGCGTACGGGTCGGGCCGGGCGGCCTTACGCCGATCGTGGATGTAGGCGATGACCTCGGCGACCTCGAAGAGCAGGACGGTCGGCAGTGCCAGCGCCAGCATCGTGAACGGGTCCTGGCTGGGGGTGGCCACGGCCGCGAACACGAACAGCCCGAAGATGATCAGGCGGCGGGACTTGCGGATGCGGGCGTGCGTCAGCACCCCCGCCAGGTTGAGGATCACGACGAACAGCGGCAGCTCGAACGTCACGCCGAAGATCAGGAGCATCGCGACGGCGTAGCCGAGATAGCTCGAGACCGTGATGAGGGCGGTGGTGCCGTTCGGGACGAAGCCGAGCAGGATGCCCAGCCCCTTGTCGAGCGTCACGTAGGCCAGCGTGGCGCCGCCGACGAACAGCGGAACCGAGGCGGCCAGGAAGGCGTACGTCCAGCGGCGCTCGCGCTGGTACAGCCCCGGAGCGACGAACGCCCAGAGCTGGTACAGCCAGATCGGAGAGGAGATCACCACTCCGACGATCAACGAGATCTTGAGCTCGAGGAAGAAACCCTCGGTCAGGCCGTTGACGACCAGGCCGCACCCCTTGCCCAGACGGTTCTTCTCCGGGAGCTGGCAGTACGGCTGCTGGAGGAACTTCCAGATCGGGTCGAAGAACCACAGCCCCACGCCCGTGCCCACCAGGATGCCCAGCAGGGCCTTGAGCAGGCGGTTTCTCAACTCGCGGATGTGCTCGATGAGCGGCATGCGCCCATCGGGGTTCGTGCTCCGCGACGGTCTGATCGTCATGGTCGTCGATTGTGCCGGTCGGTCAGGACTTCCTGCCGGGCTCCGTCTGGGAAAGCGGCACGCCGCTGATGGTGGTGCCGTCCTCGGCCGAGGCGTTCAGCTGCGGCTGCTGGGCCGCCGCCTGCTGCTCCAGCAGCGCCGCCTGCTCGCGGAGCCGGGCGGCCTGCGCGCGGGCGTCCTGCGGCTGGCGCGGCTGATCGTCGTCGTCGCTGATCAGGCCCTTGGTCTCGGACTTGAAGATCCGCATCGACCGGCCGAGCGAACGAGCGGCCTGGGGCAGCTTGGCGGAACCGAACAGCACCAGGATGACGACCGCGATGATCGCGATCTCCCAGGGACCAAGATCCATTTGAAGTCCTCTTCAGCAGGAGGGGTGTTACTCCCCCCGATCGTACGCCGTCGAGCCGGATGTCTCACTCCCCTGATCGTTCCAAGCGGTGCAACTCACGGGCGAAGGCCTCCTGTTTCGGCTCCAGACGCGCCCGCGTCCGCCGCAGTTCACGGCCCAGACCACGGACGGCCAGGCCCACCTTGACCGCGCACACGCTCAGAACCACCAGCCCGGCGAAGGCCAGCCCGACGTACAGCATCATCCACGGCACACGCCGACCATAGCGGGGTTCGCCGGCGCGGGCGCCGTCACGGTCCGCCGGCTGTCACGCGTCGTACAGCTTCAGGGCGCGGGCGGCGTCCTCGCGGACCTGGGCGGCCAGTTGGGCGGGCTCGACGATGCGGCCGCTGCCCGCGAGCCGCAGCGCCAGCCGGCGCACCCAGCGCACGTCGCGGGTCCGCAGCACGACGCGGAGACGTCCCTCTCCCAGCTCCGCGACGCTCTCGCAGGGATAGTGGTCGGCGACCCAGCGCCCGGCCGGGGACAACTCCAGCGTCACCCGTACGTCCTCCGGCGAGGGACGGAACAGCCCGGCGTCCAGGTCGAGCGGCTCGGCCTCCTCCGGGATGCTGGCGGCGACGTCGAGGACCCGCAGGTCCACGATCCGGTCCAGGCGGAACAGCCGGACGGCCTCGGCACGACGGCACCAGCCCTCCAGGTAGGACCAGCCGTCGACGAGGAGCAACCGCATCGGGTCGACGTCGCGCACGGTGTTCTCGTCCCGGCCCGGCACGTAGTAGGTCATCCGCAGCCGGCGGCCCTGGTCGAGACCCGAGCGCACCTGGACCAGGACGTCCGGGCGCACGTCGAGCTCGACGGCGACCTGGCTGCTCGGCCGCGCGGCGGTGCCCGCCGCGTCCTCCAGCTTGGCGATCACCCGGCTCACGGCGTCGCCGTGCTCGGGGAGCCCGGCGATCGTGCGCAGCGCGACGAGGAGGGCGGCGGCCTCGTCGACGTCGAGCCGCAGCGGCCGGCTGATCGACTCCGCCTCGCAGACCACGATCTCGCCGCCCTCGTACGACAGGTCGATCGGGCAGTACGGGTCGGGCGCGCGCAGTTCGACGCACCACAGGAGGTTCAGGTCGTCGATGATCTGTTTCTCGGTCACGCCGAACGCCTCCGCGGCCTCCTCGACGCTGACCGAGCTGCGGTTGATGACGTACGGGACGAGGGCGAGCAGCCGCCGCAGCCGTTCCGAGGAGCTCACTGGCACACCGCCTTCAGATGCTGGATCATCGCGTCGCGCGCGTCCGGCGGCTCGACCACGACCACGTCGTCGGCGAACCCGGCGAGGTGGTCGGCGAGCTTGTCCACCTCGGCGAACGTCAGCTCCGCCAGATCCCACTCGTCGTCGTCGCGGCGGATGTTCGCCGCCCAGCGCCGGATGCCGTCCGCCGCGCCGCGCCGCAGGCGCACGGTCGCCGTACGCCGCCCGGGCGCCGGACCGCCCATGGAGGTGACGACCTCCCGCACGTCGACGCCCTCCGGCACGGTCACCGTGCCGGCGGGCCCGTCGGCGGCGACGTCGCCCCGGATCCGGCTGAGGCGGAAGACCCGCGCCTCGCCTCGGTCGCGATCGTGGCCGGCGACGTACCAGCGGCCGTGTCTGCTGACCACTCCCCAGGGCTCGAGGTGGCGGCGCTGCGGCGCGCTCCGGCCCACGCCCTGGTACTCGAAGGCGACCGGCCGCCGGTCACGCACCGCGCGCCACAGGGCCGGGAAGGCCGGCTCGTCGGTGCCGACCCTGGGCTCGATGCCGAGGGAGGCCGCCTCGTCGGTGTCCACGCCCGCGGCCCGCAGCTTCAGCAGCGCTCCGGAGGCCGCCTCGGCCAGGCTGGCCCGCTGCCACACCCGGGCGGCGAGCCCGAGGACGGCGGCCTCGTCGCGGGCCAGCTGGATCTCCGGCAGCTCGTACGCCTGGCGCTGGATGCGGTAGCCCGGCTCCTCGTCGCCGTCGCTGCCCATCTCGAGGGGGATGCCGAGCTCGCGCACTTCCTCCTTGTCGCGCTCGAACATCCGCTTGAACGCCTCGTCCCCACCGGGATAGCCCGGTACGGCCTGGCGGATCTGCTCAGCGGTGAGGTACCGCCGGGTGGCCAGCAGGCACACCACGAGATTGAGCAGCCGCTCGGTCTTGCGGCGCGACATCGTCCACTCCTTCTGGCCCGTCCCCGTGGCCTCCGACGCTACCGTTGGCGGGTGATCCGATGGCGCAAAGGCACGGTTGTCAAGATACGCCGCGAATGGCCCGGAGCGGTCGAACTCGACGTCATGATCGACGACGAGGGCGAAGCCCGCGCACTGGCCTACCCGGCCCTGGTGGGACGGCCCCGGCCGGGCGACGCCGTGCTGCTCAACACGACGGCGCTCGCGATGGGGCTCGGCACCGGAGGGTACGCCATGGTGGTCGCGGTCCCCGACCGTTTCCCACCGGATCCGCCCGGCCCGGGCCATCTGGTGAAGGCACGCTACACCCCCTTGCAGGCCACCGTGCTCGGCGCGGACGAGCAGGACTCCGCCCACCACGAGGTCCTGCGCGATGCCGAATCGATCGACGGGATGCCGGTGGTCGTCGCCGACCTGCACTCGGCGCTGCCGGCGATCATCGCCGGGCTGCACCTCGACCGCCCCGGCACCCGCGTCGTCTACGTCATGCCGGACGGCGGCGCGCTGCCCGCCTGGTTCTCCCGGACGGTCGCGACGCTGCGGGAGGCGGGCGCGCTGACCGCGACGGTGACGGTCGGCCAGGCGTTCGGCGGCGACCTGGAGGCGGTGACCCTGCACACCGGCCTGCTCGCCGCCCGTCTGGTGCTCGGCGCCGAGGTCGCCGTCGTCGCCCAGGGCCCGGGGAACCTCGGCACGGGCACCCGCTGGGGCTTCTCCGGGGTGTCGGCGGGCGAGGCGGTGAACGCCGCGGCGGTCCTGGAGGGCCGCCCGGTGGCGTCCCTGCGGGTCAGCGAGGCCGACGCGCGCGAGCGTCACCGCGGGATCTCCCACCACAGCCTGACCGCCTACGGCCGCGTCGCCCTGGCACGGGCCCAGGTGGTCGTGCCGGATCTGCCGGGGGAGTTCGGCGACCGGGTGCGGGCCGAGGCCGCGCCGCTCGGCGCGCGGCACGAACTCGTCACCGTTCCCGTGGACGGCCTGGAGAAGGCGGTCCGCGACTCGCCCGTGCGGGTCTCGACCATGGGCCGCGGGCTGGACCAGGACCTCGCGGGCTTCCTGGCGGTCGCCGCCGCCGGACGCCACGCCGCGAGCCTGCTGGGCCGGCGCCTCGACGACGCCGATCGATAGCCGGGGACCTGCCGGCCTTACGAGAAATGCCCTGGTCGTTACCGTCCGCTTGCCCTACCGGGAACGTCGGCGAGGATCCTGGAAGCGGAAGGCGAGGAAGGGCGATCGCGAGCTGCTCACGCCCTTCTCGTCTTCGGCAATGAGGAGATCATCGTGCTCAGCAGGAGGAGCGTCTCCACCGGCCTCGTCGTGATCGCCGCCACGGCCGGCGCGCTCTTCGCCACTCCGCCCGCGTCCCACCAGAGCGTCCCCGCGACGCACGTCAGCGCGGCCGTGGCCCGGGTGGGCGCGAGCACGTCACCCGGCGACGGCACGTGGCGCCATGGCGGCCTCAGGCACCAAGGCCGCGCGCACCCCCGCCACTGCTCGGGCCCCTGTGGTCATCGCGCTCGCCACGGCCGCTCCGGCCACCCGCGCTCGCGGCGCCTCTCCCGCCACGGTGGCCTCCGGGAGGATTTGCATCGGGCGGCGCGCGTCTTCGCGCACTGAGCCGGGGACGACGAAGACGCCGGAGCTCGATTCCGGCGTCTTCCTGGTCGAGGTGATCAGATCGTGAGCGACCACCCGGCGACCGTCTTTACGTTGTAGATCATACGGGGACGAGCACGCCGTCCGGGTCGTACGTCTCCCGGAACGTGAACGCCTCCGGCCCGGGGCCCTCACGCCGCACGCGCTCCAGACGGTCCCGCGCCTCCTCCACCGACGGGATCCGGCCCGCCGGCACCCACCACATGACGATGTAGGGCTCGGCCATGCGCAGGAACCATTCGCGGCGCCGGCGCAGCACGTCGAGGTGGCCCGACCGGTAGGTGAAGTTCCACAGCGCCTCGCGCGACTCCCAGACCGACATGTTGATGATGACGTCGTCGCCGTACGGGCGGATGGTCGTCGCGTCGTCCGCGTCCCCGTCCGTCAGCCGCCAGACGAAGCCGGGAGCGGAGTCGGCCAGGGCGTTGATGGGCTCGAACAGGGCCAGGAACTCGGCCATCGACGGGGCGTCGAGGGGCTCGCGGAGGCGGGCGACGTTGAACTGCGCCAGGTGGTGTTCCGTCATGCCCGCCAGCAGACCATCGCCTCCGCCTCTATGTCAACTCTCATTGTTTTTAGAAACCAGCACCACGCAGCACTCCCCCGGCCTCGGATCCATGCGCGCCGCCACGCCCGTCGCTCCCAGCCCCTCGATCAGGCCTTCCAGCAGCGCCAGGTTCATCCCGCAGACGACAGGGGGGAACTCCACGGCCAGCGCGTGGAACGGGCAGTTGCGCAGCCGCAGGTCGGCGCCGTCGCGGTACGGCTCATAGCCCCGCGCCCGCAACGCGGCCGCCATTCCCTCGCCCTCCGGGCCCTCACCGGCGTGAGGACCCGCCTCCCCGGCGGCGGCCGCTCCGGCCGACCGGCCACGGCGCCGCGCCAGCCGCTCCAGGATCTCCTCGCCGCCGACCTCCTCGACGACCTCGGCCAGGAGCTCCGCCGGCACCCGGTAGTCGCGCGGTGGCAGGCTCACCGCCCGTTCCGCCGCCGAACGCCGGTACAGCTTCGCGGGCCGGCCGGCGCCCGGCCCGCTCCGCCCGGCGGGCCGCCGGAAGACCGCGTCGAGGAGGCCCGCCTCAGTGAGGCGGTCGAGATGAAAGGCGGCCAGGGTGCGCTGGACCCCGGCCGCGTCCGCGGCCTCCGCCCGGCCCACCTCGTGATCCTGCGCGGCCACGTAGTCGTAGAGCCTCCGGCGTACCGGATCCTGCAGGGCCGCGATGGCGTCGACGTCGTTCACGTCCCGAGTCTAGGGACGCGGCTCCGGCCGGCCGCCTCAGGACGCGTGACGAGGACCTGGGTGACGAACGGCCGAGCGGCTCAGGACGTACGGCGAGGACCTCCGTGACGAGCGGCCGAGCGGCTCAGAACGCGCGGCGAGGACCTCCGTGACGAGCGGACGGCCGGCTCAGTACGCGGCGAGAATGTCGATCACGAACGCGAGCGTGTCGTTCTTCTTGATCCCCGAGGCGGCGTGTCCGTTCGCCCCGTAGCCGTCCTTCGGCGGGATCACGACGAGCACCCGGCTGCCGACCCGCTGCCCGACCACGGCCTTGTCCCAGCCCTTGATCATCTGGCCGGCTCCGGCCATCGCCGAGTCGGGACGCCCGCGGGAGCGCGTGGACTCGAAGACCTTGCCCGTCCGCCAGATCTGACCCAGGTCGTGGAAGACGACGAGCTGATGCGCCTGAACCGGCGGCCCACCGCCCTGGACGATCGTCCTGACCCGCAACCCTCCGGGAGGTGCCGTCGCGGGGATCCTCATCGTCGGCGTGGCCCCCGCGGTGACCTGCGGAAGCGTCCGGTCGTTCTGCGGCTGCGGCTGCCCGTGCGCGCTCGCTCCGTTGTGGTACGTCGCGAGCACGTCGAGCACGAACACCATGGTGTCCCCGGCGCCGATCTGCCACGGCGCGTATCCGCTCGGCCCGTACCCCTGGCCCGGCGGGATCACGGCCAGCACCCGGCCGCCCGGCCGCTGGCCCGCGAGGGCCTTGTTCAGGCCCGTGACCAGGCGGCCGTACGGGAAGATCGCGGGCCGGCCCGCCTCGTAGCTGCTGGCGACCAGCTTGTGGTCACCACCGTTCCAGCGGTATCCGACGTAGTTGGCGACCACGAGGTCGCCGTCGGTCACCTCCGAGCCCTTCCCCTTCCGCAGGGTCTCGACCTTCAGCTTCCCCGACGGGGCGGACGCCGGGATCGTCACCGTGGGCTGGTGGCCCACGATCCCGGCGACCTTCAACCCCTCGGGCAGGCCGCCCCCGCTGCACGCCGTGGCGGCGACCAAGGGGAACAGGGCCAGCGCGGCGACGCGCCGCATGCGCGAACCTCCGAACACCGGGCGATCAGTACGAACCGAGGACGTCGACGACGAACACGAGCGTGTCGGTGCCCTTGATGCCGCCCTGCGGCGAGCCCTTCGAGCCGTAGCCCTCCTTCGGCGGAACCACCAGGAGCACCCGGCTGCCGGCCTTCTGACCGACCAGGCCCTTGTCCCAGCCCGGGATGACCTGCCCGACGCCGATCGGGAACGACGCGGGCGCGCCGCGCTGCCACGACGAGTCGAAGACCTTACCGTTCCGCCACAGCACGCCGTGGTACTGCGCGATCAGCGTCTGGCCCTTCTGCACCACCGGGCCGTTGCCCTGGATCAGGGTCTTGACCTGCAGCGTGCCGGGAGCGTCCGTGGACGGGATCTTGACCGTCGGCGCCTTGCCCGCGTCGGCGGTCACCGTCGGCAGCTTGGGATCGTCGAGCTTCTGCGGCGTGCCCTGCGCCGAGGCCGTCTTGCCGAAGCTGTTCAGCACGTCGACCGTCACGACGAAGTCGTCGGTCTTGCCGAGCTGCAGCGACTGGGCGATCTGGTCGCCGACCGCCTGGTACGGCAGGGTCATCACCAGCCGCGTCCCCGCCTTACGCCCGGTGATCGCCTTGTCGAGCGGGGCCAGCCCGGTCAGCTGACCCGCCTGACCGACGACCGGCTGCTTCTTGGTGTAGGTGTTCAGCAGCTCCTTGCCGCCGCCCTTGGCGCCCCACTTGTAGGCGACCAGCTGCGCGACGACGAGGTCGCCGTTGGCCACGGCGTTGCCCGAGCCCGCCACGACCTCCTTCACCTGCTGCTTCACGGGTGGCTTGTCCTTGGGCACCTTGACCGCCGGTGCCTTGCCGAACGCGCCCGTCACCTTCACCGACGGCGCCGGGCGGGTCTCGTACCAGACCGCCGCGCTGGTCGCCAGCGCCACGAGCACGACCCCGGCGGTCGTGAAAAGGATCTTGCGGCGTTTCGCCTGGGCGCGCGTGCCCGAGCGGGGAGCGCCACGGCCCTTGGCGCCCAGCGCGTGCGGCGTGAACTCGTTCCGCGTGATCTCCTGGGCCGCCGGAATCTTCAGCTTGATCGGATCCGGCTGCGCGAACCGGCTCTTCGGCTCGTCACCGGAGTCGCCCTCGGCCGCGGCCTCCCCGGCGGCAGACGGCTCCGTCCCGCCCGCCGCCTCCTCGGGGTCCTCGCCCTCGTCCTCGGCTCGCACCTCGGCCGCCTCGGCGCCCTTCCCGCCGCTCACGGCCGCCTCGGCGTCCTCCGTCTCGGGCCGCTCGGCGGCTCCGGGCTCACCGCTCGCCGTGGGGTCCGCCGCGGAGGCGTCCCGCCCCTCGGCGTCCTGCGGCTCGTCCGTCCGCGTCTGCTCGCGGCCTTTGACTTCAGACATCTTCTCCACCGTTTCGCGGGTCGACGACGTTCGCGACAAGCACCCCACCCTGTCAGCGGGCATCTAAAGGTAGCGTGAGAACGCCGCTACATTCCCGCGATCAACTTGTCGACGCGGTCATCGACCGACCGGAACGGGTCCTTGCACAGGACCGTCCGCTGCGCCTGGTCGTTCAGCTTCAGGTGCACCCAGTCGACCGTGAAGTCCCGCCGCTTCTCCTGCGCCTTGCGGATGAACTCCCCGCGCAACCGGGCCCGCGTCGTCTGCGGCGGCACCGACTTGGCCTGGAAGATGTCCAGGTCACGCGCGACCCGCTCGACGGCTCCCTTGCGCTCCAGCAGGTAGTAGAGGCCCCGGCCACGGTGCACGTCGTGGTAGGCCAGGTCGAGCTGCGCCACCCGCGGCGAGCTCAGCGGCAGATCGTACTTGTGCCGGTACCGCTCGATCAGCTGGTACTTCGTCACCCAGTCGATCTCACGGGCCACCAGGTCCAGGTCACCCGTCTCCACGGCGCGCACGGTCCGCTCCCACAGGTCGAGCACGCGCAGCACCACCGGGTCCGCGCCCCGCCGGTCGATGAACTCCCGCGCCTTGTCGAGGTACTCCTTCTGGATCTCCAGCGAACTGGCCTCCCGGCCGTTGGCCAGGCGCACCTTGCGCCGGCCGGTCATGTCGTGGCTGACCTCCCGGATCGCCCGGATCGGGTTCTCCAGCGTCAGGTCGCGCATCACGACCCCCGCCTCGACCATGCGCAGCACCAGGTCGGTCGCGCCGACCTTGAGCAGCATCGTCGTCTCGCTCATGTTCGAGTCGCCGACGATGACGTGCAGCCGCCGGAAACGCTCGGCGTCCGCGTGCGGCTCGTCCCGCGTGTTGATGATGGGCCGCGAACGCGTCGTCGCGGACGACACGCCCTCCCAGATGTGCTCGGCGCGCTGGCTCACGCAGTACACCGCGCCGCGCGGCGTCTGCAGCACCTTGCCGGCGCCGCAGATGATCTGACGCGTCACCAGGAACGGGATCAGCACGTCGGCCAGCCGGCCGAACTCGCCGTGCCGCCCGACCAGGTAGTTCTCGTGGCACCCGTAGGAGTTGCCGGCCGAGTCGGTGTTGTTCTTGAACAGGTAGATGTCGCCCGCGATGCCCTCCTCGCGAAGGCGCCGCTCGGCGTCGACGAGCAGACCCTCCAGGATCCGCTCCCCCGCCTTGTCGTGCACGACGAGCTCGTCGACGCTGTCACACTCGGGCGTCGCGTACTCAGGATGACTGCCGACATCGAGGTACAGCCGTGCCCCGTTGCGCAGGAACACGTTGCTGCTACGGCCCCACGAGACGACCCTGCGGAAGAGGTACCGGGCCACCTCGTCGGGTGACAACCGCCGCTGCCCGCGAAAGGTGCACGTTACGCCGTACTCGTTCTCCAACCCGAAGATGCGCCTATCCACATCCGCAAGGCTATGCGTCCGAAGGCCGCCGTTGGTAGAGATCAGGTTGCGGTATGCGGTCACCCGCTCCCGCGTCCGGCCGGTCCGGCGGCCGGACGACCGCGCCCGCACGGCGCGTCGCGGCCCCGCCGTGGACAGGCGACCACGCCGAAGCGGCGGCCGGCGCACCCGCCTTTACGTTGTAGATCAAAAAGAGCGGCGCCCGCCCGCCGCGCCTTCCGGACGCGGCGGGCGGGCGCGCAGGTCACTCCGCGGTCGCGTCACCCGACTCGGAGCCGGACTCGGCCTCCGCGCTCCCCGCACCGGCCTCCTCCAGCAGCGTCCGGATGCGCGCCGGCGGCAGCCGGCGGAACAACCGGTGCGTCCGGTTCCGGTCCAGCACCGCGACCTCCAGCTGCTCGGCCGCCAGGTGCCGGTCGGCGTCCTGCCGCTCCAGCGCCCGCACGCCGAGCCGCAGCGCACGCGCCAGCGGCAGCCCTTCCTCGTAGTGCTCCTGCAGCGCCCCCGCGACCTGGTCGGCCTGACCGCCCATCGCGACGTAACCGTGCTCGTCGGCGACCGATCCGTCGAACGTCAGCCGGTAGATCTGGTCCGAGGCGGCGTCCTCGCCCAGCTCCGCGACGACGAGCTCCACCTCGTACGGCTTGTTCATCTCGGTGAACACCGTGCCAAGCGTCGTCGCATAGGCGTTCGCCAGACCCCGCGCGGTGACGTCACGGCGGTCGTACATGTACCCGTTGACGTCGGCGTAGCGCACACCCGCCTGACGGAGGTTCTCGAACTCGTTGTACTTGCCGACCGCGGCGAACGCCATCCGGTCGTAGATCTCGCTGATCTTGTGCAGCGCGCGGGACGGATTGTCCGCCACGAACAGGATGCCGTCGTCGTACTGCAGCACGACGACGCTGCGGCCGCGCGCGATGCCCTTACGCGCGTAGTCGGCCTTGTCCTTCATCTGCTGTTCGGGCGACACGTAGAACGGCATGGACACCGGTGGCGTTCCTTACTACTCGTTCACTACTCGAGATCGCGGACGTTACAGCAGCGGAGCCGACGGCCCGCCCGGCGAGCGCATCCGTCCCTCGACGACCCGCTCCGTCAGACCCCCGACCTCCTCGTCCGGCAACCGCCGGTACCCGTCGGCCGTGACCACGGCGACCACCGGGAAGATCCGGCGGGTCAGGTCCGGGCCGCCGGTCGCCGAGTCGTCGTCCGCCGCGTCGTAGAGCGCCTGGATCGAGGCGACGACCGCGTCCTCCTCGGACAGCTCCGACCGGAACAGCTTCTTCAGCGCACCCTTCGCGAACACCGACCCCGAGCCGATGCTGTAGAAGTCCTGCTCCTCGTACCGCCCGCCGGCCGGGTCGTAGCTGAAGATCCGGCCACGGTCCTGGTCCTCGTCGTAACCGGCGAACAGCGGCACGACGACGAGACCCTGCAGGGCCATGCCCAGGTTGCCGCGGACCATCGTGGCGAGCCGGTTGGCCTTGCCCTCCAGCGAGAGCGTGCGGCCCTCCATCTTCTCGTAGTGCTCCAGCTCCACCTGGAACAGGCGCACCACCTCCAGGCCGATGCCCGCGGTGCCCGCGATCGCGACGGCGGAGTACTCGTCGGCGCGGTAGACCTTCTCGATGTCCCGCTGGGCGATCACGTTGCCCGCGGTGGCCCGCCGGTCCCCCGCCATCACCACACCACCCGGGAACGTGATCGCGACGATCGTCGTGCCGTGCGGGATCTTGTCCCCGGCCGACACCCCGGCCGGAAGCTCGCGCGCCCCCGGCAGCAGCCCCGGCGAATACGACGACAGGAACTCGGTGAACGACGGGGGGCCCTGGCTCATGAACGCGCCCGGTAGACGCCCCGGCGCGGAACCTTGCGACGTCACACGACTCCTTCCAAAGGCAGCGGATGCGATGCGCCTCCGCAACTCAGACCCTACTGTCACTGTGACGTCAGGCGCATACCGGTGATCCCTGCCCTCGTCCGCCCAGGGCGAACCCGACCGGCTCAGTCAGCGGCCGTCAGGGCCCACTCCGGCGGCCCCAGCGGTGCCCGGGGCAACGCACCGCGATCCGGAGACCCCGGGTCGCTCAGATCGAGCCCGGGGAACCGCTCCTCCGACGGCTCCGGACCCACCACGAACACATCCGTCTCCCACGGATCCTCCGAGTTCCCCTCCGCCATCGCGTGCAGGAGCGCCAGGTCGTCCGTGCAGGCGCGTCCCAGGAGCCACCCCGGATCGACGACGACCTCCCCGGACGGCCGCGGGCGTACGACGGCCACCTCGAAACCGCCGTCCTCGGTCAGCCGGATCCCCGACAGCCCACCCGTCAGATACTCGATCGCCCGGCGGACGAGCCAGGGATCGTCCCGCAACTGCCCCATCCCCGTGTTGCAGTCGCCGCACAGGATCCCCCGCACCGCCCCGGTGACGTGATCGTGGTCGACGTGCGCCGGCTCCGCCGCCCGGCAGATCGGACAGACGCCGCCCTGCCTCTCGACCAGCCGCTCGACCTCGTCCGCACCGATCCCGTACTTCTGCATCAGCCGGTAATGGCGGCGGCTTTTCGCGGCGCCTTTCGAGCGGCGCGCCGCCCGTCGCGGCTGCACGGGCTCGACCAGCCTGCCTTCGAGATAGTCGACGGCCCGGCGCATGACGAGGGCGTCATCCTTGAACTGGCCGAGCGCGCCGTTGCAGGTAAAGCACAGCATTCCCCGGACTTCTCCGGTGGCGTGGTCGTGATCGACGTGCAACGCGCGACGGCGCAGGCAGATCAGGCAGACATCCCCGTGCCTCTGGGCAAGCTCCTCAACTTCGCGCTCGGTCATCCCATACCGACGCTGAAGGTGGTAGCTCCGCGTACTGCCGTGCTTCTTGGCCTTGATCTCGGCCATCGTCTTGTTATGGCAGCGACGGCAGTAAGAAGCCAGCCCCGAGGGCTCCGCCCGATTACGGCCGAATTCGGAGACCGGTTTGATCTTTTTGCACACGGCGCAGTACTTCATGCCATCCGGAACGGCGGAATGGCGGCGGTAGTCGCGCGCCGACTTTCCTTCCGCCGCCTGCCTCTTCCGATAAGCGGCGGCGTTGCGAAGGCCGAAGCACTCCTTGCAGTACAGAGCCAGGCCGTCGGGCGACTGCTTCCGGCGCCAGAACTCTGCCGCCGGTTTGACCTCTCCGCAGTCTTTGCACTGTTTATTCGGAGGGATTAAATCGGACATATCCCTCACTGGCCGCCTTTTTGCACATAACTACGGACAAATTCCTCGGCGTTCTCTTCGAGCACCTCGTCGATTTCGTCCAGGATTGCGTCGACGTCGTCGGTGAGCTTCTCCTGGCGCTCCTGGACGTCCTCGCTGGGCGCGGTCTGGGTCTCGTCGACCTCTTCCTCGCGCCGGGTCGTCTGCCGCTGACCGCCGGTGTCCCTCGTTGCCATCGTGGTCCTCCCGTTCGTGCCGAGACCTCGACTCTATCGCCGACCACCGACGCGGAGTGGATCACTGAGCGTGCGCCACGCCGATCGGCGGCTGGTCTCCTGACGCCGTTATCGCCGGTCGCCATCTCGGCGAAACGGTCATACCGGTCACAACTGTGCAGCGATCACAGCGGCACCCGTCTCCACGGCCGCCCGTACGCGGCCGAGGAGGGCGTACGGGCGGGCGTGCGGGTCACTCGCCGGTCAGGGCCGAGACGAGGTCGGAGGCGGTGCGGCAGCGGTCCAGGAGAGCGCCCACGTGCGCTCGGGTGCCCCGCAGCGGCTCCAGGGTGGGCACCCGCTGCAGCGACTCGCGGCCCGGCACGTCGAAGATCACCGAGTCCCAGGACGCCGCCGCGACGGAGTCGGCGTACTGGCGCAGGCACCGGCCGCGGAAGTAGGCGCGGGTGTCCTCGGGCGGGTCCTCGATCGCCGCCTCGATCTCGGCGTCGCTGACGACCCGCTCCATGCGCCCGCGCGCGGCGAGCCGGTTGTACAGACCGCGGTCGGGCCGGACGTCGGAGTACTGCAGGTCGACCAGCTGCAGTCGCGGGTGGGACCAGTCGAGCCCGTCGCGGGTGCGGTAGCCCTCGAGCAGCTCCAGCTTGGCGACCCAGTCGAGCTCGCGGGACAGCTGCATCGGATCGTCGCCGAGCCGCTGCAGGACGGACTCCCAGCGGTCGAGGACGTCCTTGGTCAGGTCGTCGGCGTCGCCGCCGAACCGGTCCTCGACGTACTTGCGGGACTGCTCGAGGTACTCCATCTGGAGCTGCACGGCGGTCATCTTGCGGCCGTCGCGCAGGGTGAGCAGGTGCTTGCAGCTGGGGTCGTGGGAGATCGCCCGCAGGGTGGCGACCGGCATGTCGACCGACAGGTCGACGGTGAGGAAGCCGTCCTCGATCATGGCGAGGACCAGGCCGGTCGTGCCGAGCTTGAGGTAGGTCGAGACCTCGCTCATGTTCGCGTCGCCGATGATGACGTGCAGCCGGCGGTACTTCTCCGGGTCGGCGTGCGGCTCGTCACGGGTGTTGATGATGGGGCGCTTGAGGGTGGTCTCGAGGCCCACCTCGACCTCGAAGAAGTCGGCCCGCTGGCTGATCTGGAATCCGTCGCCGCGGCCGTCCACGCCGATGCCGACGCGGCCGGCGCCGCAGACCACCTGCCGGGTGACGAAGAACGGCGTGAGGTGCCGGACGATGTCGGAGAACGGGGTCTCCCGGCGCATCAGGTAGTTCTCGTGGCAGCCGTAGGAGGCGCCCTTGTTGTCGGTGTTGTTCTTGTACAGCTGGATCGGGTGGGTGCCCGGCACCCGGGCGGCGCGGGCGGCGGCGTCGGCCATGACGCGCTCTCCGGCCTTGTCCCAGATGACGGCGTCCCGGGGGTTGGTGCACTCGGGCGTGGAGTACTCCGGGTGCGCGTGGTCGACGTAGAGGCGGGCCCCGTTGGTCAGGATGACGTTGGCCAGGCCGAGGTCCTCGTCGGTCAGCTGTGTGGGGTCGGCGACCTCTCGGGCCAGGTCGAAGCCGCGGGCGTCGCGCAGTGGGTTCTCCTCTTCGAAGTCCCACCGTGCCCGCCTGGCCTTCGCCGCCGACGCCGCGAGGTACGCGTTGACGACCTGCGAGGAGGTCACCATCGCGTTGGCCCCTGGCTGACCGGGCACGGAAATGCCGTACTCGGTCTCGATCCCCATCACCCGCCGCACGCTCATAGGTCCGAGCCTAATGCTCGATGGCGGTGGTCCTGTGCGGCGCGGCGCGATCGTGATGCGAAACCGGTCACGGGAGGGGAGGCCGGATCCGGTCTCGGACGGCCTCGGCGCACCGTCGGGGCAATGGCGGATGCAGGGGGCGCCATGACTTCGGTCAAGCCGTGGTCATGGCGTGGTGAGGTCGTACGGCCGTTGTGGTCCGCGTCACAGCGCGGCCGGGCGTACGGAGCGAGGATCTCTTCGAAAAATGCCGCGCGGCGGCCGGAATCGGATTCCGGCCGCCGCGGGTTCCTCGTCGGTCAGAGGTACTGCCCGGTGTTCGCGACGGTGTCGATCGAACGCCCGGCCTCGGTGCCCTGCTTGCCGGAGACGAGCGTGCGGATGTAGACGATCCGCTCGCCCTTCTTGCCGGAGATGCGGGCCCAGTCGTCGGGGTTGGTGGTGTTGGGCAGGTCCTCGTTCTCGCTGAACTCATCGACGCAGGCCGCGAGAAGGTGGGTGACCCTCAGGCCCTTCTGCCCGCTGTCGAGGAAGTCCTTGATGGCCATCTTCTTGGCCCGGTCGACGATGTTCTGGATCATCGCGCCGGAGTTGAAGTCCTTGAAGTACAGGACCTCCTTGTCGCCGTTGGCGTACGTGACCTCGAGGAAGCGGTTCTCCTCGGTCTCGCTGTACATCCGCTCGACGACGCGCTGGATCATCGCGTCGACGGTCACCTCCGGAGATCCGCCGTGCTCCTTCAGGTCGTCGGGGTGGAGCGGCAGGTCCGTGAGGATGTACTTGGAGAAGATGTCCTTGGCGGCCTCGGCGTCCGGACGCTCGATCTTGATCTTCACGTCGAGCCGGCCGGGGCGGAGGATCGCCGGGTCGATCATGTCCTCCCGGTTGGAGGCACCGATGACGATGACGTTCTCCAGGCCCTCGACGCCGTCGATCTCCGACAGCAGCTGGGGGACGATGGTGTTCTCGACGTCGGATGAGACACCGGATCCGCGGGTGCGGAAGATGGAGTCCATCTCGTCGAAGAACACGATCACGGGGGTACCCGCGGAGGCCTTCTCGCGGGCCCGCTGGAAGACCAGGCGAATGTGCCGCTCGGTCTCGCCGACGTACTTGTTGAGGAGCTCGGGGCCCTTGATGTTGAGGAAGAAGCTCTTCCCCTCGGCTCCGGTCTTCTCGGCGACCTGCTTGGCGAGCGAGTTGGCGACCGCCTTGGCGATGAGGGTCTTGCCGCAGCCGGGCGGGCCGTACAGCAGGACGCCCTTCGGAGGACGGAGCTGGTGCTCGCGGAACAGGTCGGCGTGGAGGTAGGGCAGCTCGACGGCGTCGCGGATCTGCTCGATCTGCGGGCCGAGGCCACCGATCTCCTGGTAGGAGATGTCGGGGACCTCTTCGAGGACGAGCTCCTCGACCTCCGCCTTGTGGATCTTCTCGTAGGCGTATCCGGATCGGGTGTCCAGCATGAGCGAGTCGCCGGCGCGCAGGGCGATTCCGCGCAGGGGCTCGGCCAGCTTGACGACACGTTCTTCGTCGGCGTGGGCGATCACGAGGGCGCGTTCGCCGTCTTCGAACGCCTCCTTCAGCATCACGACCTCGCCCTGCGTCTCGAACTCGAGAGCGGCGACGACGTTGAGCGCCTCGTTGAGCATGACCTCCTGGCCACGCTGCAACTCGTCGATCTCGATGCCCGGACTGACGTTCACCCGCAGCTTGCGGCCACCGGTGAAGATGTCGACCGTGCCGTCCTCGCGCGCGGCGAGGAACGTTCCGAAGGCCGACGGTGGCTGTGCGAGCCGGTCGACCTCCTCCTTGAGGGCGATGATCTGCTCTCGGGCTTCCTTGAGAGTCGCCACGAGACGTTCGTTCTGGCCCGTAACCGCGGCCAGACTTGCCTGCGCCTCGTGAAGGCGCTCTTCGAGTACACGAACTTGTCGGGGGGACTCCGCGAGCTTGCGGCGCAGCACGGAGATCTCCTCCTCCAGGAAGGAGACCTGCGTCTGGAGGTCGCGGACCTCCTTTTCGTGCTGCGCCTTACGCGCCCCGGCATCGTCACGAGCGGCCACGCTCGTCACCTCCTCAGGCAGAGACGACGACCTACCTGAAACCCTACCTATCCTGAGCGCCTCCGTAACCTGGCCCATGGGTACTCGTGTCGTGGCGTGGGAACCATGTTCAGGATGAAGTGGCAGGTCCCCGAGACGGAGGACCTTCGGCGGAACCCCCCGGTCGTCGAGAAAAAGATCGCTTCAAGGCCTTGACGGCGCAAGTCCTGGCGTCCGGACGGGGTCGTGCCGGGCGGAGAGATTCTCGTCACTCTCCGGACAGATCGGGTTCGGCCTCGGGTCGCGTGGACGTCGCGTCGGTGTTCTCGCCGTAGGCGCCCTTGGCCGGGCGGCGGCGCCGCGCCGGGGGGCGTACGCCGTCGGCGAGCCGCCGGGCGGTGGCGAGGAAGCCGGTGTGGCCGACCATGCGGTGGTCGGGGCGGACGGCGAGGCCTTCGACGTGCCAGGAGCGCACGAGCGTCTCGAAGGCGTACGGCTCGGCGAAGGTGCCGTGCTCGCGCAGGGCCTCGACGACGCGGGACAGCTGGGTCGTGGTCGCGACGTAGGCGCAGACCATGCCGCCGGGGACGAGGGCCTTGGCGACCGCGTCGAGGCATTCCCAGGGGGCGAGCATGTCGAGGACGACGCGGTCGACGTCGGTGTCGGTCAGGGCGTCCTCGAGGGAGCCGACGGTCAGGCGCCAGGCGGGATGCGGGCCGCCGAAGTAGCCCTCGACGTTCGCGCGGGCGATCTCGGCGAAGTCCTCGCGGCGCTCGTAGGAGGAGACGACGCCGTGCTCGCCGACGGCGCGCAGCAGCCAGCAGCTGAGCGCGCCGGAGCCGGCGCCGGCCTCGACGACGCGCGCGCCGGGGAAGATGTCGGCGGCGGCGAGGATCTGGGCGGCGTCCTTGGGGTAGACGACGGCGGCGCCGCGCGGCATGCGGAGGGTGTGGTCGGCGAGGAGGGGGCGGAAGGCGAGGTACTCGGTGCCGCCGGAGGACCGGAAGACGCTGCCCTCGGGGCTGCCGATGATCTCGTCGTGCGGAATGGAGCCCTTGTGGCTGTGGTAGACCTTGCCGGCCTGGAGGGTGACGGTGTTGATGCGGCCCTTGGGGTCGGTCAGCTGAACCCGGTCGCCGGGACGGAACGGCCCGTGCGGGACCTTGGGCATGCGGGAACCGGCGGAGGAGGGTTCGGTCATGTTCTAAGGCTACGGCCTCGCGACGGTCCGGCTGACGTCCTCGGTGGCGAGCACGCCGTACATCTCCCCCGTGGGCTCCACGAGGAGGTACTCGGTGGCGGGGGTGCGCTGGAGGGCGGCCAGGAGGTCCTCCCCGGCCAGGTCGGCGGGCAGGATCAGGCCGGGGTCGAGGGTGCGGGTGAGGGCCGAGGCGTCGACCCAGGGACGGCGGTTCTCCGGGGTGGCGTTGACGGCGCTCTCGCTCACGATGCCGACCGGGTCTCCCTCGTGCCCGACGACGACGATGGCGCCCGCGCGCGCCTCGCGGGCGCGGCGGATCGCCTCGGCGAGGGGCAGGTTCTGCGGGACGCGCACGGCGCGGCGGGCGAGGGCACGGGCGTTGAGGAGGGGGATGCGCTCGCGGAGTACGGCGACCCGGATCGCCTCGCTGGCGCCCATCCAGATGAACGACGCCACGAGGGCGCCCCAGAGCACCGTGAGCCAGCGGCCGCCGCCGGTGACGGACATGGCGGCGCTGAGGGCGAGGACGGCGAGGGCGACGGCGCGGCCGATCCAGCCGGCGGTGACGGTGGCGGCGCGCTGGCGCCCGGTGAGCTTCCACACTCCGGCGCGGACGATCCGGCCGCCGTCGAGGGGCAGGCCGGGCAGGAGGTTGAAGACGCCGACGAGGAGGTTGGCGACGGTGAGCGCCTCGACGAGCAGTTCGGCGACCGGGGGCAGGCCGACGAGGTGGAGGACGGCGTAGCCGGCGGCGGCGAGCGCGAGGGACAGCGCCGGGCCGGCCGCCGCGACGGCGAACTCACGGCCGGGGGTGCGCGGCTCGCGCTCGATCTCGGAGACGCCCCCGAGCACGTGCAGGGTGATGGCGCGTACGGGCAGGCCGAAGCCGCGGGCGACGACGGAGTGGCTGAGCTCGTGGACCAGCACGGAGCCGTAGAGCAGCACGGCGTACAGGAAGGCGACGAGGTAGCTCTGCGGCCGGTCGACGATGCGCAGCGCGGTGGGCTCGAACATCACCGTGATGATGAGCGCGACGATGAACCAGGTGGGCGAGACGTACACCGGAATGCCGAACGGCCGTCCCATGAGGATGCCCGGGCGGGGGGAGGGGCCGCGGTCGCGGGGGGTGCTGTCTGCCACGGGGGGAATGCTACGCGTCCGGCCGTCAAGGCCGCCTAAGGGCGTCGGACGCCGCCCCCTGGATGGTCCCGCCGAAGTTCGGCCGACGGTCCCCCAGTGCTCGGCCGGTGGTCGACCGGCGGTCGTACGGTGGTCGCCCGACGCTTCCGCCCGTGCTCGGCCGACGACTCCGCCGGGCTCGGCCGGTGCTCGGCCGGTGGCCCGCCCATTGTCGGCCGGTGGTCCGCCGACGGTTCCGCCGCGGTCGCGCGGTGGTCGCCCGACGACTCCGCCCGTGCTGGGCCGGTGGCCCGCCTGTTGTCGGCCGGTGACCCACCGGGCGGCCCTCCGGTGGGTGCCGGCAGGTGGCTGCCGGGCACGGTCCGGCGCGATTCTGTCGTCGGTCTCCCCTAGGGTTGCGGGCATGACGGCCATCGAGACCGGCGCGACGTCTCCGGACGGCGCCCGAGTGATCGGCACGTTGTCCCCGTCGCGGGCGGGCGATTTCATGACGTGCCCGTTGCTGTACCGCTTCCGGGTGATCGACCGGATCCCCGAGCGGCCGAGTCCGGCGGCCGTGCGCGGCACGCTCGTGCACGCGGTGCTGGAGCGGTTGTTCGACATCCCGGCGGCGCGGCGCACGCCGGCGACGGCGCTGGAGCTGCTGGGGCCGGAGTGGGACCGGCTGCTGACCGAGGAGCCGGAGCTCGCGGACCTGTTCGACGGCGAGGACGTCGAGACGGCGCGCGCCGAGTGGCTGGCCGAGGCGCGGGCGATGGTCGAGCGTTACTTCGTGCTGGAGGATCCGCGCCGGCTGGAGCCGGCGAGCCGCGAGCTGTACGTCGAGACGGTCCTGGACTCGGGGCTGCAGCTGCGCGGCTACATCGACCGGCTGGACGTCGCCCCGACCGGTGAGGTCCGGGTGGTGGACTACAAGACGGGCAAGGCACCGAGGGCCGACTTCGAGGCGCGGGCGCTCTTCCAGATGAAGTTCTACGCGCTGGTGCTGTGGCGGCTGCGCGGCACGGTGCCCCGGCTCCTGCAGCTGATGTACCTCGGCAACGGCGAGGTGCTGCGCTACTCCCCCGACGAGGCCGACCTGCGCGCGACCGAGCGCAAGGTCGACGCGCTGTGGCAGGCGATCCGCCGGGCGATGGACTCCGGCGAGTGGCGGCCGCGCAAGAGCCGGTTGTGCGACTGGTGCGATCACCAGGAGCGTTGCCCGTCGTTCGGCGGGGAGCCGCCGCCGCTGCCGGCCGTGGCCGGCGGGCCGGGGCTGCCACGGGAAGAGGTGTCACCGCGGGATCCCCGCGACGACGTGTGAGCCCCGCCCCGCGACGCCGCGTGAGGCCAATCCGCGCACGACGTGTGAGCCCGGCCCCGTGACGGTGTGCGAGGCCGGTCCGCGCGATGACGTGGGCGGTCGGTCCGCGCGAGAAGTGGGGAACCCGGCCTACGCGATGTCGCGTGTGGGCGGGTCGGCGCAGTGGCGCGCGTGAGGCGAGTCAACGCAACGGCGTGTGGATCGGTCCGCGCGGACGGCCGATGAGGGCCGCCGCCACTGGTGTGAGCGGACGGAAAATGGGGTGACCGGGTGTCCGGCGACCGGCATGATCGGCTGGTATGAGCCGGAACGAGACGCCGAGGTCGGCGGGCGGACCCGCCCCGGAGGTGTACATCTCGGCCGACGTGGAGGCCGACGGCCCGATCCCCGGCCCGTATTCCATGATCAGTTTCGGACTGGCGGTCGCCGGGACGTACGACGGCCGGACGTTCGCGCGGCGCGATCCGGAGGCGTCGACGTTCTACGCCGAGCTGCGCCCGATCAGTGACGAGTACGACGCGGACGCGCTGGCGGTCAGCGGCCTGGACCGCGATCGGCTGCTGCGGGAGGGCCGGGATCCGGCGGAGGCCATGTCGACGGCGGCCCGGTGGGTCGAGGCGGCCGGCCGGGCGGAGGGCGGCAAGCCGGTGTTCGCGGCTTATCCGCTGGGCTTCGACTGGATGTTCCTGTACTGGTACTTCGTACGGTTCGCCGAGACGGGGTCGCCGTTCGGGCACTCGCGTTTCATCGACCTCAAGACGCTGTACGCCGCCAGGTCCGGGGAGACGGTGACCCGGTCGGTCAAGGGAAGGATGCCGCGTCACCTGCTGTCCCGTCGGCGGCACACGCACCACGCGCTGGACGACGCGGTCGAGCAGGCCGAGCTGCTGCAGAACCTGATGGCGTGGGACGGCGCCCCGGTCCGGTGACCTCCCGGCCGGACCGCGCGGCGGACGTACCGCCACCGCGCCCCGCGCCCCCTCGGCCAGATCGGCCGGATCGGCCGGATCGGCCGGATCGGCCAACGGCCGTCCCGCCACCCCGGCGCGCGACACCTCGGCCGGATCGGCCGGCGGTCGTACCCTCGCCCCGTCCCGCGGTCCCCCGGCCGGACCGCGCGGCGGACGTTGGCACACCTCATCCGGTGATGTCCCGGCCGTACCGGCCGGTGACCTCCTCCCCGAGGAGGAGACGGGATCCGCGCGCAGGAGGGGACCACATACCGTCACACGCCATAACGTGTGGGTGTGTCCGAGCTGATTCGTGGTCGCCGCGCGTGGCTGGAGGCGCATCCGATCACGGCGGATGCGTTCATGGCCGTGCTCCTGACGGTGGCCTACCTGGCCGCGGTCGTGCTGCAGGGGGGCAACGGCGCTCCCAAGGGGCCGGACGTCTTCAGCGTGGTGCTCAGCGGCGTCGCCCTGGTGGCGCTCACGGTGCGGCGGCGCCTGCCGGTCGGGGTGCTGGCGTTCGTCATGACGGTCTGCGGAACGCTGACGGCGATGGGGTATGACGTCTCGGCGCCCGCCGTGGCCATGCTGATCGCGACCTACACCGTCGCGGCGCATCGGGGGATGGCGACCAGCCTGCCCGTCGGCGCGTTGACGCTGATGCTGTTCATCGGCCTGCTGGTCGCGGCGGGCGCGGACTTCTGGCCGGCGGTGAGCAACACGGTCCTGGTCGTGGGCGTGTGGTGGCTGGGCCGGAGTCTGCGGCTGCGCAGGGCGTACCTGAACGAGCTGGAGGCCAGGGCGCGGCGGCTCGAGCGGGCGCGGGAGGCGGACGCGCGGGCGGCGCGTACGGAGGAGCGCTCGCGCATCGCACGCGAGCTGCACGACGTGGTCGCCCACCACGTCAGCGTGATGACCGTTCAGGCCGGAGCGGCGCGGCGGATCCTGGAGCGTGATCCGGACGCCGTGCGCGACGCGCTGAGCACCATCGAGCAGATGGGGCGTACGGCGCTGGGCGAGATGAGGCGGCTGGTCGGGGTGCTGCGGACGGAGGCGGAGCCGGTGCGGGGCGAGCTGTCTCCGCAGCCGGGGGTGAACGACGTGGGCGAGCTGGTCGATCATCTGCGGGAGACGGGGCTGCAGGTGCAGTTGTGGATCGAGGGGGAGAGCCGGAATCTGTCTCCGGGCGTGGACCTGGCGGCGTTCCGCCTGATTCAGGAGGCGCTGACCAATACGCTGAAGCACGCGGGTCCGCAGGCGCGGGCCTGGGTGCGGATCCACTACGCGGACCGGCAGCTCATGGTGGAGGTCGAGGACGACGGCCGTGGGCTGGCGGCCGGGCTGGGCCAGAACGGCAGCCGTGGGCATGGGCTGGTGGGCATGCGTGAGCGGGTCGCCCTCTATGGTGGCGATCTGCGGATCGGGCCGCGTTCCGGTGGTGGGTTCGAAGTCCGCGCCCGTTTCCCGTTGGAGGTCTAGGTGACGATCAGGGTGCTCCTCGTCGACGATCAGCCGCTGCTGCGCACCGGCTTCCGGCTCATCCTGGAGGGCGAGCCCGACATCGCGGTGGTGGGCGAGGCCGGCGACGGCGCCCAGGCCGTGGAGCTCACGCGGACGCTGCTGCCGGAGGTGGTCCTGATGGACATCCGGATGCCGGGCGTGGACGGGATCGAGGCGACGCGCCGGATCGTCCGGGAGGGGGCGGCGACCCACGATCCGCGGGTGCTGATCCTGACGACCTTCGACCTGGACGAGTATGTCGTCGAGGCGGTGCGGGCGGGGGCCAGCGGGTTCCTGCTGAAGGACGCGCCGCCGGAGGATCTGGTGACGGCGATCCGGATCGTGGCGGCCGGCGACGCGATCGTGGCGCCGAGCGTGACGCGGCGGCTGCTGGACAAGTTCGCGACACGGCTGCCGGCCGTGCGGGAGACCGCGCCGCCGCGCGGACTGCGGATGCTCACCGAGCGGGAGCTGGAGGTGCTGCGGCACGTCGCCCGCGGCCTGTCGAACGCCGAGATCGCGGCGGAGCTCGTCGTGAGCGAGACGACCGTGAAGACGCACGTGGGCAACCTCCTGGCCAAACTCGGGCTCCGCGACCGGGTCCAGGCCGTCGTCTTCGCGTACGAGACGGGTCTCACCCAGCCGGGCCAGGGCTAGGCGCGCTCGCCCTTTTCGTCTCCCGGCGTCCGCCCTCTTCGTACCCTGGCGTCCGACTCCTTGTCCCCGGGCGTCCGACTCCTTGTCCCCGGGCGTTGTTCGTCTTCATCCCCGAGGAGGAGGCGGTCCGGATGCTCCGCCTGCGGGTGGAAGCGGCCTCCGTTCGCTGGGCCGACGAAACGGCTCACTGCGGCTCCTAGTGTCATTCGGGACAGAACACCGCAGGTGAGCAGGAGTTCCTTCCGTGACCGATATCCCCTCCCCCGTGAGCGGCGATCCTCGCGCCCTCGTGACGGCCGCGCCGGCCGCGCGCGCCGATCGGATCGTCAAGGAGTACGGCCGGGGTGACGCGAAGGTGGTCGCGCTGAACGAGGTGTCGGTGGATCTGCCCGCCGGCCGGTTCACCGCGATCATGGGGCCGTCGGGCTCGGGCAAGTCGACGCTCATGCACTGCATGGCGGCCCTGGACTCGGTGGACTCGGGGCGGGTGTTCGTCGGCGACGTGGACCTGACGCGGCTGGACGACAAGCGACTCACCCGGCTGCGGCGGGACCGGATCGGCTTCGTCTTCCAGGCGTTCAACCTGGTCCCCACGTTGACGGCGCTGGAGAACATCACGCTGCCGCTGGACATCGCCGGCCGTAGGCCGGACCAGGCGTGGCTGGACGCCGTCATCGACTCGCTCGGGCTGCGTGAGCGGCTGTCGCACCGGCCGGGCGAGTTGTCCGGCGGCCAGCAGCAGCGGGTGGCGTGCGCCCGCGCGCTGGTGAGCCGCCCGGAGATCATCTTCGCGGACGAGCCGACCGGCAACCTGGACTCCCGGTCGGGCGCGGAGGTGCTGGCATTCCTGCGCAACGCGGTGCGGGAGATGGGACAGACGGTCGTGATGGTGACGCACGACCCGGTGGCGGCCGCGTACGCGGACCTAGTGCTCTTCCTGGCCGACGGGCGGCTGGTGGACCGGATGTCGGATCCGACGGCCGAGAACGTGCTGGAGCGCATGAAGGGCTTCGAGCTGCCTGGGGTCGGCTACCGGTGATGCTCAAGGTGACCGTGCGCAACCTCGTCGCGCACAAGATCCGCCTGGCACTGACGGCGTTCGCCGTGGTGCTCGGAGTGGCGTTCGTCGCCGGCACGCTGGTGTTCACCGACACGATGGGCCGGCAGTTCGACCGGCTGTTCTCCAGGACCGGCAAGGGCGTCGCGGTGCAGGTCCGCCCGAAGAAGGTCGTCGAGTCGGAGGAGGGCGCGGCGGCGCCGACGCTGCCCGCGTCCCTGGTCCCGGTGGTGGCCCGGGTGCCCGGTGTGGCGCGGGCGCGCGGCGGGGTGAGCGGTTTCGCCGCCGTCGTCGGGAGGAACGGCAAGGTCGTCGGCGGTTCCGGACCTCCGCAGCTGGGCGTGGACTGGGACCCCGCCGACCGGAACTTCCCCGTCAGGGCCGGGCGGGGCCCGAGCGGTCCCGGCGAGGTCGCCGTCGACCGGCGGACGGCCGGCAAGGCCGGTCTGAAGGTCGGGGACCGGGCTCGCGTCGTGATTCAAGGGCCGACGCAGTCGGTGACGGTCGTGGGGATCGTGGACTCCGGCAGTCTGATGGGCGCGACCCTCACGGCGTTCGACCAGGGCACCGCGCAGCGGCTGCTACTGAGGCCGGGCCGGTTCAGCGACATCACGGTCGCGGCGCGGAGCGGCGTCTCGGAGACGGTGCTGCGCGACCGGATCCAGCGGGTGCTCCCGCCACCGGACTATGAGGCGATCACCGGCACGAAGCTCCGTGAGGAGAACAAGAGCCAGGTCGCGACCATCATGTCGTTCATCCGGACGGCACTGCTGATCTTCGCGGTCATCTCGATCTTCGTGGGCGCGTTCATCATCTTCAACACCTTCTCGATGCTGGTCGCCCAGCGGTCACGGGAGCTCGCGCTGCTGCGCGCGGTCGGCGCCTCGCGCCGGCAGGTCACCCGCGCCGTGCTCGGCGAGGCGACCGGTGTCGGGCTCGTCGGCTCGACCGTGGGACTGGGCGCCGGGGTGGGCCTGGCCGTGCTGCTGCAGGCGCTGTTCAACGCGCTCGGCGCCGACCTGGGCGGCGGCCTGGCCTTCACCTACAAGCCCGTCCTGTGGTCGTACGCCGTCGGCATGGTGGTCACGATGGCGGCGGCGTACTTCCCGGCCCGGCGGGCGGCGGGCATCCCGCCGGTCGCCGCGATGCACGACGACGTCGCGATGCCGCAGCGTTCGCTGCGGATCCGGGTGGTGCTCGGGTCGCCGGTGATCGCGGCGGGCGTGGTCCTGGGCGGGTTCGGTCTCGGCGGCTCGGGCGCGGCGCTGCTGGGCGTCGGTCTCGCCCTCGTCTTCCTGGGCGTGGCGATGCTCGCGCCCGTGCTCGCCCGCCCGGTCGTGACGGCGCTCGGCGCCGCGTACCCGCGGGTGTTCCGCACGCCGGGGCGCCTGGCCACGCAGAACGCCCTGCGCAACCCACGGCGCACGGCGGCCACCGCCTCCGCGCTGATGATCGGGCTGGCCCTCGTCAGCGGGATCACCGTGATGAGCGCGTCGGCGAAGGCGTCGATCACCCGGCAGGTCGACGCGAGCTTCGCCGCCGACTACATGGTCACCGCGGCGGGGCGGGTGTTCGGCCCGGCAGAGCCGGGGAGGGCGGTACGGGCCGCGGCCGGGGTCGAGCAGGTCACGGCGCTGTACGCCGGCCGTTTCGTCGCCGGCGGGAAGGCGAGGTCTTTCGTGGCCACCGAGCGCCCTGGGGACCTGAGGCGCGCCGCCCGGCTGTCGCTGGTGTCCGGTTCGACGGAGGTGGGCGGGGACGGTCTCCTGGTGGACCGGCCGACCGCGACCTCGGAGCGTCTCCAGGTGGGTTCGGCGGTCGGCGTCCGCTTCGCCGACGGCAGGACCGCGTCGCTGCGGGTCGCCGGGATCTACGCCGAGAACCCGCTGATTGGGTCGCGGGTGCTGGCGCTGCCGGCCTATCTGGCGCACACCGACCACCCCACGGGCGTCGCCCTGATGGTCAACGTCGCCAAGGCCGACACCGCCACCAGGCAGGGCGTCGAGCGGGCGCTGGGCCCGTACCCCGGCCTGAAGGTGCAGGACCGGTCGGACGTGAAGAGAAGCGTCCAGCAGGGCGTCGACCAGTTCGTGCTGCTGCTGACCGCGCTGCTGGCCCTGTCGATCCTCATCGCCGCGCTGGGGATCATCAACACGCTCGCGCTGTCGGTGATCGAGCGGACACGGGAGATCGGGCTGCTCCGGGCGATCGGCACGAGCCGGCGGCAGACGCGGCGGATGATCCGCCTGGAGTCGGTGCTGATCGCGGTGTTCGGCGCGGTGCTCGGCCTCGCCATCGGCGTCGTCGCCGGGATCGGCTTCCAGCGGGCGCTGCGCGGCCAGGGCCTGAACGTCCTGAGCGTGCCGGTGACCACCCTGGCCGGCTACCTGGTGCTGTCCGCGGTCATCGGTGTCCTGGCGGCCCCGTGGCCGGCGTGGCGGGCCTCCCGCATGGACGTCCTGACGGCCATCGCCGTCGAGTAGACCGGGACCTCCCGACCGGGCCGGGCCGGGACGTCCTGACGGAGCCGGACCGGGGCCTCCTGACAGGGCAGGGTCTCCCGGCCGTCTCGGCCCCCCTGATCGCCGCCGTGCGGCCGGTCAGGGGGACGCCGGCGTCCGGGTCGCGGACCGCAGGCCGAGCGCGGCGTAGTCGTACATCCCGTACGCCGGGTGGACGTAGACGTTCGCGAGCGCCGCGGGTCGGTACAGCACGGTCTTCTCGGCGAGGAGGGGGACGAAGGCGGCCGTCTGCATGACGGCGCGGTCGGCGTCGGCCCATCGCTGCGCGCGGCGCGTGGCGTCGGGGGTGCGGGCGCCCAGGGCGAGGTACCGGTTCACCTTCGCGTCGCGCAGCTCCATCAGGTTCAGGTTGTTGACCCTCGTGACCGTGCCGGTGAGGGGGCGCAGGAAGGCGTAGCCGGTGGGCTCGTTCGCGGCCCAGGAGTCGATCAGGACGCCCAGGCCGTGCCGGTGGACGTACCCGGGGGAACCGGCCGTGCTCCCCCACTGGAACGCCGAGAGTTCGGTGACCCGCGCGTCGATTCCGATCCGCCCGAGCGCCTGGTGGAGGGCCTGGGCGGCGGCGACGTCGCCCGGCCGGTCCGCGCGCACGGCGATGCCCGTGCTGAACCCGTTGGGGTGATGGCACGCCGCCAGCTCCTGCCGTGCCCGCGTGAGGTCGTAGGGGTACGGGTCGGCGGCCTGGTATCCGGTGACCGTGGGCGGCAGGGCGTTGGTGGCCGGCGCGCCCGCGGTGGGCCCGCCGTAGGCGCTCTGGACCGCCGTGCGGTCGACGGCGTACTGGACGGCCCGCCGGCAGTGCACGTCGTCGAACGGGCGGACGCGGGTCGACAGCGCGGCGTAGTGCACGAGCCCGGTCAGCGGGTCGTCCGCATGGGCCTTGGCGGTGGGCGCCCCCAGGATCGTGGTCCGGGTCGCGGGCTGCACGCCCGCGCCCGCCAGGTCGGCGTCCAGGCGGCCGGAGCCCAGCCTCGCGTCGAGGTCCGCGGCGGCGACGCGCTCGGTCACCTCGATGCGGTCGGGCAGCGCGGTGCGGTTCGGGTCGTCGTGCCAGTGCGGGTTACGGACCAGCGTGAAACCGGTGCCGATGTCGTGCCGCTCGAACCGGTACGGCCCGGTCGACAGGGGGTGCTGCTCGTAGTCGAGCCGGGTGTCCTTCGCCTGCGGCACGGGGGCGGTCTGCGGGCTGGCCACGAGCTGGTCGAAGTCGTAGTCGGGTCGCTTGAGGTGGAACACGACCGTGCGGTCGTCCGGCGTGGTCACGCCGGTGAAGTGGTCCAGATCGGGGTCGAGGTACGGGCCCCAGTAGGCGCCGCGGAGAGCCTCGCGCAGGTCACGGGGCCCGTCGCTGAGCTGGGAGGTGTAGGAGCTGCGCGCGACCGCGTACTTGACGTCGCGGGCCCGGACTGGGGTGCCGTCCTCGTACGTGAGCCCGGCGCGCAGCTTGTACGTCCAGGTCCGGCCGCCGTCGCCGGGCCGGCCGAGCGTCTCCGCCAGGTCGGGCACGAGCCGCAGTCCGGCGGATCCGGGAGCCGGGGCGTAAGTGACCAGAGAGCGGGCGTACAGGCGGGCGAGGTCCGCCTCGTAGGCGAGGCCGGCGTCGCCGGGGTCCAGGGAGACCGGCGCGTCGGTCACGGCCAGGCGCAGGGTGCCACCGCGCGCGGTGGACGGGTACACGACACGCGACGACGCCTGGTCGAACGACGTGTCGGGACGCACCGTGGCCGGTCCGCCGCAGGCGACGGCACCGAGCAGGAGGAGGACGGCGCAGGCCGCGAATCTACCGCTCACGAGTAAATTATTGCAGTGAGTGCATGTTTTGGACGAATCGGCGCTGTGAGAGCTTCACCACGCCTCGGCGGCCGTCCGCGTCCCGGGTCTGGAGCGGACGGCTCGCTCAGGCGAGAGTGGAGCCGACGGCTCGGCCTCAGGCGAGATCCGCCTGCTCGGCCGCCTTGGTGACCTTCTCCCCCGCGCCCTCGGGGGCGTTCTCGGGGAAGTGGCAGGCGACGCGGTGCCCCGGGACCACCTCGACGAGGGGCGGCTCGACCTTGCCGCAGATCTCCTGCGCCTTCCAGCAGCGGGTGTGGAAGCGGCAGGCCGGCGGCGGGTTGAGCGGGCTCGGCACGTCGCCCTGCAGCCGGACGCGCTCGCGCCCCTTCCGCTTGGCCGGGTCGGGGATCGGGACCGCCGACAGCAGCGCGACCGTGTAGGGGTGCATCGGGCTGTCGTACAGGTTGGTGGCGTCGGACATCTCGACGAGCTTGCCGAGGTACATGACGCCGACACGGTCGGAGATGTGGCGCACCACCGACAGGTCGTGGGCGATCACGATGTAGGTGAGGTTGAACTCCTCCTGCAGGTCCTCCAGGAGGTTGACGACCTGGGCCTGGATCGACACGTCCAGCGCGGAGACCGGCTCGTCCGCGACGATGAGCTTCGGCCGCAGCGCGAGGGTGCGGGCGATCCCGATGCGCTGGCGCTGGCCGCCGGAGAACTCGTGCGGGTAGCGGTTGTAGTGCTCGGGGTTGAGCCCGACGACCTCGAGGAGGTCCTGCACGGCCCGCTTGACGCCGTTCTCGGTCGCGATGCCCTGCAGCCGGAACGGCGCCCCGATGATCGACCCGACGGTCTTGCGGGGGTTCAGCGAGGAGTACGGGTCCTGGAAGATCATCTGGAGGTCGCGCCGCAGCGGCCGCATTCTGCCCTGCGACACGTGCGTGATGTCCTGGCCCTCGAAGAGGATCTGCCCGTCCGACGGCTCCAGCAGCCGGGTGATCATCCGGCCGGTGGTGGTCTTGCCGCAGCCGGACTCGCCGACGAGGCCGAGCGTCTCGCCCGGGCGCACCATGAAGTCGACGCCGTCGACCGCCTTGACCGCGCCCACCTGGCGCTTGACGAGCGCGCCGCGGGTGACGGGGAAGTGCTTGCGGAGCCCGCGGACCTCCAGCAGCGCGTCGCCGTCACCGGCCGGTCGCTGGTCCGCCACGACCTCGCTGTCGGGTGTAGTCACTGTCTCTCCAGTTCGATCCGGCCGTCCGGCCGGTGCCATCCATCGACGGTACGTGCCGGCGCGGCGTGCCCGTCCCCCACGATCTCCTCGATCACAGTTTCGGCCGGATCTCTTCGTTCCAGATGCGGCGCCGGTCCTCCCTGCCGAGGTGGCAGGCGACACGGTGGCCGGGCGCGACCTCGCGGAGCTCGGGCCGCTCGGTCTCGCTGCGGCCCTCGTTGAGCTCGGAGTACGCGCAGCGCGGACTGAACGCGCAGCCGACCGGGACGTTGATGAGGCTGGGCGGGGAGCCCTTGATCGGGATGAGACGCTCGGACCGGTCGCGGTCCAGCCGCGGCATCGAACCGAGCAGGCCCCAGGTGTAGGGGTGCTCGGGCCGGTGGAAGACGTCCTCGGCCGAGCCGTACTCCACGCACCGGCCGCCGTACATCACGAGGATGTCGTCGGACAGCTCCGCCACCACGCCCAGGTCATGGGTGATCATGATGACGGCGGAGTTGAACTCGTCCTGCAGGTCACGGATCAGGTCGAGGATCTGCGCCTGGACGGTCACGTCGAGCGCGGTGGTCGGCTCGTCGGCGATGAGCAGCTCGGGATCGCAGGACAGCGCCATGGCGATCATCGCGCGCTGCCGCATGCCGCCGGAGAACTGGTGGGGGTAGTCGTCGACCCTCTTGTCCGGCTGCGGGATGCCGACCCGGCCCAGCATGTCGATCGCGTGCTTGCGCGCGACCTCCTTGCTGACGTCGTTGTGGATCCGGTACGCCTCGATGATCTGGGCGCCGACCGTGTACAGCGGGTGCATCGACGACAGCGGGTCCTGGAAGATCATCGCCATCTTCCGGCCGCGCAGGCGGCGCACCTGCTCCGGCGAGGAGCCGACGACCTCCTGGCCGTCCAGCCAGATCTCGCCGGAGACGCGCGCGTTGCGGCGGTTGTGCAGGCCGAGCAGGCCGAGGCTGGTCACGCTCTTGCCCGAGCCGGACTCCCCGACGATGCCGAGCGTGCGGCCGCGTTCGAGCTGGAACGACAGGCCGTCGACGGACTTGACCAGCCCGTCGTCGGTCGGGAAGTGGATGCGCAGGTCGCGGACGTCCAGGAAGGACTTCGGCGCCGCGGCGGGAGCCGCTCCCGCGGTCTGGTCCTGGGTCACGACAGCCTCACCCTCGGGTCGACCACGGCGTACAGGATGTCCACGACGAGGTTGCACAGCACGATGAAGAACGCGCCCACCATCACCACGCCGAGCACGCGCGGAAGGTCGTTGTTGTTGATCGAGTCGATGGCGAACTTGCCCAGCCCCGGCAGGGAGAAGGTGCTCTCGGTGAGCACCGCGCCGCCGAGCAGGATGCCCAGGTCCAGGCCGAAGATCGTGAGCACCGGGGTGAGCGTGGACCGCAGGGCGTGCCGGATGATGACGGTGCGTTCGGGCAGTCCCTTGGCGCGCGCCGTCCGGATGTAGTCCTCGCCCATCGTCTCCAGCATGCCCGCCCGGGTCAGCCGGGCGTACAGGGCCGCCTGGAGGAACGCGAGGGTGACCCACGGCAGGGCGAGTGCCGACGCCCACTGCAGCGGGTTCTGGGTCAGCCCCACGTAGGTTCCGGCGTTGGGGAACCAGTTCAGGTTGTCACGGAAGATGGCCAGCGACAGCAGGCCGGTGAAGAAGATGGGCAGTGAGACGCCGGCCAGCGCGATGCCCATCGAGATGCGGTCGATCGCCGTGCCCCGCTTGAGCGCGGAGATCACACCGGCCGTGACGCCGAAGATCACCCAGAGGATCGCGGCGCCGGCCGCGAGCGAAAGGGTGACCGGGGCCCGGTCGAGCAGGTCGGGCCAGACCGGCGTCTGGTTGATGAAGGAGTAGCCGAAGCACGGTGGCCCGCAGTAGACCTTCGACGGTCCGAAGTCGTAGTGGGCGCCGATGATGATGCCCTTGACGAAGTTCCAGTACTGGATCGCCACCGGCTTGTTCAGCCCGAGCCGTACCTCGACCTCGTGGATCGCCTGCGGTCCGGCGCTCTTGCCGACGTACCGCGAGGCGAGGTCCGCGGTGGTGGCCCCGGTCAGCCTCGGGACGAGGAAGAAGATCGCGAAGGTCACCATGCTGACGATGATGAGCAGCGCGATCGCGGCGATGAGACGCCGGATGAGGAATGTGACCACAGTGCCCGGCCACGGTGGCCGGCGAGCGGAGTCGCCCGCCGGCCACCGACGGCCTTCACCTGCCTTCTAGGGAGCGGAGGTTACTTCACGCCCATCTGGGCGTAGTCGTACAGGCCGTTGAGGCCCTGGTTCACGAAGACGTTCTTCACGCCCGGCGGCCGGTACAGCAGGCCCTTCACGTCGAGGAACGGCATGATGTACGCGTCGTCCATGACCTTGGCGTCGATCTGCGCCCACAGGTCGTTGCGGGCGGTCGCGTCCGGGGTGACGGCGGCCTTGTCGACCAGCTTGTCGACATCCGGGTCCTTGACGCCGAGGTTCGTGTTGCCGGCGTCGCGGATGACGCGGCTGTCGACGATCTGGGACAGGTAGCCGAAGCCCTCCGGCCAGTCCGCGCCCCACGCCATCATGATCAGGCCGAGGCCGTTCTTCTTCACGTACTCCGGCTTACCGGCGTACAGCTTGAAGTAGTCGCCCTGCGGGAACTTCTTGATCTCCGCCTGGATGCCGACCTTCGCGAGGCTCTGCTGGAGGGCCAGCGCGCCGTTGACCTCCTTGGTCCGCTCGGTGCGGGCCGTGAGCACCGTCTTGAAGCCGTTGGGCTTGCCGCAGGCCGCCAGCTCCTGCTTGGCCTTGGCGATGTCGCCGTGGTTGCCCGGACCGGACGGGTACGGGTTGATGTCCTTGCTGCCGGGGATCAGCGGCATCAGCAGGTGCGTGGCGATGTCACCGCCGGACAGCGGGCCGCCGAACGCGGTCTGCATGGCCTGCTTGTCGGCGACGTACTCCACGGCGCGACGGCAGTGGATGTTGTCGAACGGCGCGACGTCGCTGGAGATCGCGGTGTACCAGAGGCGGGCCGTCGGCGCTGCGTCGGCGTTCTTCTTGAGCCGCGGCTGCGACTGGATCTTGGCGGCGGCGGCCGCCTGCACGCCCGTGCCGACGACGTCGCTGTCCAGCGACCCGTTGATGAGGCGGTTGTCGAGGTCGTCGGCGTTGATGCCGAGCTGCACCTCGATCCGGTCGGGCAGCTGCTTGCGGTTCGGGTCGGTGCTCGGGTCCCAGTTGGTGTTGCGGACCAGCGCCATCGACTTGCCCGGCGTGTAGTTCTCGAACTTGTACGGGCCGGTGGCGACGACGTGCGACTTGTAGTTCGCGCCCGTGTCCTTGGCCGGGGGCACCGGCATGGTGCTGGGCAGCATCGCGAAGTAGTCGAACGCGGCGAACGGCTTCTTCAGGTGGAAGATGATCGTCTGGTCGTCCGGCGTCTCGATGGCCTTGAGACCCAGCTTGCCGGGGGTCTTGTCGTTGTAGGGCGAGGTGTAGCCCTGCAGGTCGAGGTAGTCGTTGAAGTAGGTCGGCCCGTTCGGGAAGACCTTCTTGTCCAGCGACCGCTCGACGTCGTACTTGATGTCCTGCGCCCGGACGGGGGTGCCGTCCTCGTACTTGATGCCCGGCTTGAGCTTGTACGTCCAGGTCTTCAGGTCCGCGCTGTGCTGGCCCGGGCCCTGCGCGAGGTCGGGGGTCAGCTGCGCGCCGTCCGGGCCGGGCACCGACTTGAACATCATCAGCGTACGGCCGTAGAGGCGGGCGAAGTCCCACGAGTAGGCGTAGTACGTGTCGGCCGGGTCGACGTTGTCCCAGTCACCCGAGTTGGCCAGGCGGAGCGTGCCACCGGTCTTGGTCGACGCGTTCACGGGCTTGGTCAGCGCGGCGTTGAACGTGCCGTCACCGCCGCTGGTGCCCGAACCGCCGCTCCCGCCGCCGCAGGCGGCCAGGGCGAGGGTCGCCGCGAGCCCTGTCGCGACGAGAGGGATGGTTCTCCTCATTTGGCTACGTTCCTCCTTGTGGGGGTTTCTTGGAGAAGGCGTGCGGTCAGCGGGCCCGCGGGTCGAGCGCGTCGCGGAGGCCGTCGCCGAACAGGTTGAAGGCCAGCACCGTCACGAAGATGGCCAGGCCGGGCACCAGCATGAACCAGGGGTCGACCGAGTAGATCGGCACCGCCTGGGAGAGCATGCCGCCCCACGTCGGGGTGGGCTCGCTGACGCCGACGCCGAGGTAGGACAGCGCCGCCTCGAACAGGATGTTCGTCGGGATCAGCAGGGTGGAGTACACCAGGATCGGCGCGATGAGGTTGGGCAGCACCTCGCGGAACAGGATGTACGGGGCGCGCGCCCCCATCGCCCGCGCGGCGTCCACGAACTCCCGCTCGCGCAGCGACAGGGTCTGGCCGCGGATGATGCGGCCGATGTAGGCCCAGTTGAAGAAGCCGATGATGAAGATCAGCAGAGCGATGCGCAGGCCGTTGCCGGAGAGCCCGAACGCCTTGCCCTGCACCACGCCGCCGAGCGCGATCGCGAACAGCAGGAGCGGGAACGCCAGGAAGACGTCCATCGCCCGGGCGATCAGGGTGTCGACCCAGCCGCCGAAGTAGCCGGCGATCATGCCGAGGATGGTGCCGATCACCACGGACATCAGCGTCGCCAGGAAGGCGATCAGCAGGGAGATCCTGGCGCCGTAGACGATGCGGCTGAAGATGTCCCGGCCGTTGGTCGGCTCGATGCCGAGGATGAACTTCCCGCTGATCCCGGAGTGCCATGGGCCGTGCAGCGGACGCTGCAGGTTCGGGTCGATCATGTCCTGGTGGAACTCGCTCGGCGGGTGACCGAACCAGTCGGTCAGCCACGGAGCGAAGATCGCCACCAGGATGAGCACGACGACGACGATCCCGCCGGTCATCGCCAGCTTGTCGCGCCGCAGGCGCAGGAACGCGATCTGGCCGAGGGAACGTCCCTCGATCTTTCGCGCGCCGCCGAGGACGGCATCGGGCCTGGCCTCGAGCTCTGACCCGGTGACCTCGATCGGTGCGGTCACGACAGGTACCTCCCACGTTCGGCCGCGTTGTTCATCTCAGGACCGACCAGGGGCCAAGCTGCGGACACCCATCGTTGCGGTCCATCGGAGAGGGAACCTACCTCCCCGGAGATGACTCTCACGCCCGTGAGCAGGCTGACGCTAGTACCCGTGTCTCGATTGTGATCTCGTCGTCATCAAGGCCAGACGTGATCTCACGAAAGCGCGATGCGGCGAATGCGGAGCGTTACCGAATCTCTATCTTCGCAGGTCATCAGCTGATACCACGGTTCTTCAGTATCTGCTCGATCTCGGCCAGATCCGGGTCGGCGGCCGGCCCGCCGGCCGACCGGCGGTGTTCGATCTCGCCTTTGGCCGCCGTGCCCTTCGGCGCACTCTTCGGCTCGGCCTTCCGGCGGGGCCCGCCCTCCACGGCCGAGCCCTTGCGCAGCATCATGCCGGAGGCGACGTAGAGAAGGGCGCCGAGACCGAACAGGGCGACGCCGGCCCACTTGACCGGGCTGAACGCCAGGTCCGCCAGGAACTTGGTGAGGCCGGTCAGATAGGCGGCCATCGGCACCATGGACCAGGCGGCGCCCCGCATGCCCGACGCGGCGCCGCGCCTGCGGAAGGCCGCCCAGCTGCCCAGCAGGCCGAGCACGGTCGCCGCCAGGCTGATCGTGAAGAGAAGGACATCGCTCATCGCACACCTCACCCGCGGCCCGGCCGCCCACCGGCCCGTCCGAGGCGGACGGCGCCACCGGACCGGCCGGGGTCCGGCCATCTCATGACGTCTCCATCCTGACACGTCATGACGTGTTCGGCGCTCCTCCTCCGGGACCGTTCCGGGTACTCCCCCGGCATGACCTCAGGGTGGTCCCGGACCCCGGCCGGGTGGAGACGGTCCAGGGCTCGACTCAAGGCGCCCAGGCGGTCCAGGGGCCGGGCCGGACACGGAAGCGGCCCAAGGGCCGCGCCAGGGCACAGAGGCGGCCCCCGGGGTCAGATCAGGGCGCGCAGGCGGTCCAGGTCGACCTCGCGCAGGGAGGTGACGACCGTACGGCGCGGAGCCTCGTCGATCGGCACGACGCTGGGCACGGCGACGACGTGACAGCCCGCGGCGGCCCCGCTGGTCGCGCCGTTGAGCGAGTCCTCCAGGGCGACGCAGCGGCGCGGGTCGACGTCGAGCAGGCGGGTCGCCGCGAGGTACGGCTCCGGATGCGGCTTCGTCCGGCGCACCTCGTCCCCGGCCACGGTCACGGTGAAGCTGTCGCGGCCGATCCCGTCGAGGGCGTACTCCATCAGCACCCGGTGGGTGGAGGAGACCAGGGCGGACGGCAGTCCCGCGCCGCGGACCTCGTCGAGCAGGTCCCGCGCGCCCGGCATCATCGGGACGTCGGCCTGGAGCCGCTCGGCCATCGCGCCCATCAGCCTGCGGCCGACCTCCTCGGGCGCGGCGGGCACGCCGGTCAGGTCGAGCATGTAGGCGACCGTGCGGTCGAGCGAGCCGCCGACCAGGAACTCCTGATGCTCCGGTCCCCACGAACCGCCGAGCCAGGCCATCACCTCGGCCTCGGCCTCCAGCCAGAGCCGCTCGGAGTCGAGCAGCAACCCGTCCATGTCGAACAGGACCGCTTGCAGCACCCGTGCCTTCCCTTCGTCCCCCTCGCCGAAATGGGGCAACGAAGCCTATGTCACGCGTGCGACGGCCGCCAAAGGGGCGTCCGTCGCAGGCCGGGGCGTCCGCGTGACGGCGGCGGTCAGGTGTTGAAGTACTTCGCCTCCGGGTGGTGCACCACGATCGCGTCGGTGGACTGCTCGGGAACGAGCTGGAACTCCTCCGACAGCGTCACGCCGATCCGCTCCGGCCGCAGCAACTCGACGATCTTGGCGCGGTCCTCCAGGTCCGGGCACGCGCCGTAGCCGAGGGAGAACCGCGCGCCCCGGTAGCCGAGCTTGAAGAACGCGTCGATGTCCTCGGGGTCCTCACCGCCGAACCCGAGCTCCGCGCGGACGCGGGTGTGCCAGTACTCGGCGAGCGCCTCCGCGAGCTGCACCGACAGGCCGTGCAGCTCGAGGTAGTCGCGGTAGGAGTTCTTCTCGAACAGCTCCTGCGTGGCCTCGCTGATCTTCGAGCCGACCGTCACGAGCTGGAAGCCGATCACGTCGGTCTCGCCGGACCCCCGTGGCCGGAAGAAGTCGGCCAGGCACAGGTGCCGGTCGCGCCGCTGCCGGGGGAAGGTGAACCGGGCGCGCTCGGAGCCGTCCTCATGGAGCACGACGACGTCGTCGCCCTCGCTGACGCAGGGGAAGTAGCCGTACACGACCCCGGCCTCGACGAGGCCCTCGGTCTGGATGCGGTCCAGCCACATGCGCAGCCGCGGCCGGCCCTCCGTCTCGACGAGCTCCTCGTACGAGGGGCCGTCCCCGCCGCGGGAGGCCCGCAGGCCCCACTGCCCCATGAAGGTGGCCCGCTCGTCGAGGAACGCGGCGTAGTCGGCCATCGGGACGCCCTTGACCACCCGGTCCCCCCAGAACGGCGGGTCCGGGATCTTGTTGTCGGTCGCCACGTCGGAGCGCTTCGGCATGTCCTCGGGCTCGGTCACCTGAAGCCGCGTGCCCCCGGTGACCCGGCGGCGGCGCAGCGGCGGCAGCGCGGCGCCGGCCTCGCCGCGCTTGACGGCCATGAAGGCGTCCATCAGGCGCAGTCCCTCGAAGGCGTCGCGGGCGTACCGGACCTCTCCGTCGAACAGCTCGGCGAGGTCCTGCTCGACGTACGCGCGGGTCAGGGCGGCGCCGCCGAGCAGCACGGGCCAGCGGCCCGCCAGCCCGCGGGAGTTGAGCTCCTCGAGGTTCTCCCTCATGATCACGGTCGACTTGACCAGGAGCCCGGACATGCCGATCACGTCGGCCCGCTGTTCCCTGGCCGCATCGAGGATCGCCGACATCGGCTGCTTGATCCCGAGGTTGACCACCTCGTAGCCGTTGTTGGACAGGATGATGTCGACGAGGTTCTTGCCGATGTCGTGGACGTCGCCCTTGACCGTGGCCAGCACGATGCGGCCCTTGCCGCCCTCGTCGGTCTTCTCCATGTGCGGCTCGAGGTAGGCGACCGCGGTCTTCATCACCTCGGCGGACTGCAGCACGAACGGCAGCTGCATCTCGCCGGAGCCGAACAGCTCGCCGACCGTCTTCATGCCGTCGAGCAGCACCTCGTTGACGATCTCCAGGGCGGGGCGCTGCGTCAGCGCCTCGTCCAGGTCGGCGTTCAGGCCGTCGGACTCGCCGTCGATGATGCGGCGCTTCAGGCGCTCCCACAGCGGCAGGGCGGCCAGCTCGGCGGCGCGGTCGGCGCGCATCGCGGCGGCGTCGACGCCCTCGAACAGCTCCAGGAACCGCTGAAGCGGGTCGTAGCCGTCCCGGCGGCGGTCGTACACGAGGTCGAGCGCGACCTGGCGCTGCTCGTCGGGGATCCGCGCCATCGGCAGGATTTTGGAGGCGTGCACGATGGCCGAGTCCAGGCCCGCGTTGACGCACTCGTTGAGGAAGACGGAGTTGAGCACGATCCGGGCGGCCGGGTTGAGCCCGAACGAGACGTTCGACAGGCCCAGCGTGGTCTGGACGCGCGGGTGACGCCGTTTGATCTCGCGGATCGCGTCGATCGTCTCGACGGCGTCGCGCCGGGACTCCTCCTGGCCGGTGCCGATCGTGAAGGTGAGGCAGTCGATGATGATGTCCTCGACGCGCATCCCCCATTTCCCGGTGAGGTCCTCGATCAGCCGGGTGGCGACCCGCGCCTTCCACTCGGCCGTACGGGCCTGGCCCTCCTCATCGATGGTGAGCGCGATGACCGCCGCGCCGTGCTCCTTGACGACCGGCATGAGCCGCGCGGTACGGGACTGCGGGCCTTCGCCGTCCTCGTAGTTCACCGAGTTGATCACGGCGCGGCCGCCGAGCATCTCCAGCCCCGCCTGGATGACCGGCGGCTCCGTGGAGTCCAGCACGATCGGCAGGGTCGAGGCGGTGGCGAACCGGAAGGCCAGCTCCTTCATGTCGGCGACGCCGTCGCGGCCGACGTAGTCGACGCACAGGTCGAGCATGTGGGCGCCGTCGCGGGCCTGGTCCCGGGCGATCTTGACGCAGTCGTCCCAGCGGCCGTCGAGCATCGCCTCGCGGAACGCCTTGGAGCCGTTCGCGTTGGTGCGCTCGCCGATGGCAAGGTAGGACGTGTCCTGCCGGAACGGCACGTGCTGGTAGAGCGAGGCGGCGCCCGCCTCCGGCCGCGGCCGGCGCCCGGCGAGCTCTCTGCCGCGTACGCGCTCCACGACCCGGCGCAGGTGCTCCGGCGTCGTGCCGCAGCAGCCGCCGACCAGCGACAGGCCGAACTCACGGGTGAACGTGTCGTGCGCGTCGGCGAGTTCGTCCGGCGTGAGCGGGTAGCGGGCGCCGTCGGAGGTCAGCTCCGGCAGCCCGGCGTTGGGCATGCAGGACAGCGCGGTCGTCGCGTGGCGGGCGAGGTAGCGCAGGTGCTCGCTCATCTCGGCCGGGCCTGTCGCGCAGTTGAGGCCGATGACGTCGAGCCCGAGCGGCTCCAGCGCCGTCAGGGCGGCGCCGATCTCCGAGCCGAGCAGCATCGCGCCGTTCTGCTCGATCGTGACCTGCCCGATGAGCACCGTGTCGGCGCCGGCCTTGGCGATCGCCCGTTTCGCGCCGATGATGGCGGCCTTCGCCTGCAGCAGGTCCTGGCAGGTCTCGATGATGAGCCCGTGCGCGCCGCCCGCGATCAGGCCGGCGGCGTTGCGCTCGTACGCGTCGCGCAGCTCGGCGAACGGCACGTGGCCGAGCGTCGGCAGTTTGGTGCCCGGCCCCATCGAGCCCAGCACCCAGCGCGGCCGGTCGGGCGCCGACAGCTCCGCGGCGACCTCGCAGGCGATCCGCGCCCCGGCCTCCGACAGCTCCTCGATGCGCTCGGTGATGCCGTACTCGCCGAGGTTGCCGAGGTTCGCGCCGAAGGTGTTGGTCTCGACGCAGTCGACGCCGGCGGCGAAGTACTCCGCGTGCACCCGGCGCACGATGTCGGGCCGGGTGACGTTGAGGACCTCGTTGCAGCCCTCGTGCCCCTCGAAGTCCTCGAGGGTCGGGCCGGCCGCCTGGAGCATCGTCCCCATGCCTCCGTCGGCCACGACGACACGGTCACGGAGTGCCTGGCGAAGGGTCTCTGACGTCGCGTCCATGGGCCCCAAGCCTATCGGCGGCCGCCGGAATCCCGCTCGCGCGCGGCACGCGGCGGACGGGCGCACGGGAACGTGATCGACATCTCGGCGCGCATGCGTTCCGTAACCGTTACGGTCGATGCGCGTTGTCCTGAACGGCACCGTATGCCTGATCGTCCGTCGCCGGGCACCCGTCCGGTCCGGTCTCCCTCAAGGAGGACCCGTGGGTTCGTACAGCACCGTCCTCGTCGGCACCGACGGCTCCCCGTCCTCGTTCCGGGCGGTCGAGGCCGCGGCGCGCATCGCGGCCGACGCCGGCGGCACGCTCGTCCTCGCCTGCGCCTACCACCCGATGCCCGAGCGCGAGCGCCAGCACGCCGCCGACCGCCTCGGCGACCTCGCCTACAAGATCGAGGGTTCGACCCCCGCCGACGACGCGCTGCGCGCCGCGCGGGAGCGGGCCGTCGCCGCCGGGGCCCGCGACATCGACGCGGTCGCCGTCGAGGGCGACGCCGTCGACTCCCTCGTCGAACTCGCCGAGCGCCGCCGCGCCGACCTCGTCGTGGTCGGCAACCGCGGGCTGAACAGCCTCGCGGGCCGGCTGCTCGGCTCGGTGCCGGCGAACCTGTCGCACCGCTCCCCCTGCGACGTGCTGATCGTCCGTACGACCGACGGCCGGTGACGGCGGGCTCGGCCGCAAGATGATCTCCGGGGAACGCCGGGGGGCGTACAGGACATAGGCTGGACGTTGTCGTTTATCGGACGTCGGTTGGGAGGCAGCGCGTGGTCGAACTCGACGACGTGCCCGAGCTCGTCGACCCGGTGGTGATCGCCGCCTTCGAAGGGTGGAACGACGCCGGTGAAGCGGCGAGCGGTGTCGTACGGCACCTGGAGGACATCTGGGACGCGACCCCGCTGGCCGCACTCGACCCGGACGACTACTACGACTTCCAGGTCACGCGTCCGACCGTCGAGATGGTCGATGGGCAGACCCGGCGCATCAGCTGGCCGACGACCCGCCTGTCGGTGGCCAAGATGCCCGGCTCCGACCGTGACGTCGTGCTGATCCATGGCATCGAGCCGAACATGCGCTGGCGGGCGTTCTGCCGTGACCTGGTCGGCATCATGCTCGAGCTGAACGCCCGGACCGTCGTGCTGCTCGGAGCGCTGCTGGCCGACGCCCCGCACACCCGGCCCGTGCCGGTCACCGCGGCCTCCTCCGACGCCGCCCTGACCACGCGGCTGCAGCTGGAGCCGGCGCGCTACGAGGGGCCCACCGGCGTCCTGGGCGTGCTGCAGGACGCCTGCGCGAAGGCGGACCTGGAGACGGTGTCCCTGTGGGCCGCGGTGCCGCACTACGTTGCCCAGCCGCCGTCGCCGAAGGCCACCCTGGCGCTGCTGCGCTGGGTGGAGGACGTCCTCGACATCTCGGTCTCCCTCGGTGAGCTGCCCGAGCAGGCGCGCGCCTGGGAGCACGGCGTCAACGAGCTGGCCGAGCAGGACACCGAGGTCGCGGAGTACGTCCGCGCGCTGGAGGAGCAGAAGGACGCCACGGAGCTCCCGGAGGCGAGCGGGGACGCGATCGCCCGGGAGTTCGAGCGCTACCTGCGCCGCCGCGGCGACGCCGAGTGACGCGCCGGCGAACGGACGCCCGCCGACGCGCAGGCGACGCGGCGTCCGGTGCCGTGACTCCGGTGACGCGCAGATGGCGCGACGCCGGTGACGTACTGACGAGAGAACGCCCACCGACGCCCTGACGAGGGGAGGCGACGCGCCTCCCCTCGTCCGTCACTTCTACAGTTCGACGCCGAGCAGCGCGTCGACGGCGGCGCGGACCAGAGCGGGCGCGGCGCCGTCGGCCTCGCGGTCCTCGTCGGTGACGCCGAGGGCGTGGTCGGCCCACTGGTCGACGGCCGAGAGCGCGGCCGGGGCGTCGAGGTCATCGGCCAGGTGCCGCCGGATGCGGCCGACGAGCTCGGCCGCCGGGGGCGCCGCCGGGAGCAGGACCGCCTCACGCCAGCGGGCCAGGCGCGCCTCGGCCCGGGTCAGGTCGTCGTCCGTCCACTCCCAGTCGGAGCGGTAGTGGTGGTTCAGCAGCGCCAGCCGGATCGCCATCGGGTCCGCGCCCGCCTTCCGCAGCCGGGAGACGAACACCAGGTTGCCGCGCGACTTGGACATCTTCTCGCCGTCCAGGCCGACCATGCCGGCGTGGACGTACGCCTTGGCGTGCGGCCGCTCGCCGGTGGCGATCTGGGCGTGTGAGGCGCCCATCTCGTGGTGGGGGAAGACCAGGTCCGAGCCGCCGCCCTCGATGTCGAAGGACATGCCGAGGCTGCGCACGGAGATCGCCGCGCACTCGACGTGCCAGCCGGGCCGGCCCCGGCCGAACGGCGAGTCCCATGACGGCTCGCCGGGGCGCTCGGCCTGCCACAGCAGCGCGTCGAGGGGGTCCTTCTTGCCCTTGCGCCCGGGGTCTCCGCCGCGCTCGGCGAACAGCGGGAGCATCTCATCGGCCGACAGGCGGCTCACCGCGCCGAACGACGGGTCGGCGGAGATGGGGAAGTACAGGTCGCCGTCCAGCTCGTAGGTCGCGCCCTTGGCCCGGAGCAGCTCGATGAACTCGATGATCAGCGGGATGGACTCGACGGCGCCGGCGTAGTCGCGGGGAGGGAGCACGCGCAGGGCGGTCATGTCGTCGCGGAACAGCGCGATCTCCCGCTCGGCCAGCGCCCGCCAGTCCTCGCCGGTCTGGACCGCGCGCTCGAGCAGCGGGTCGTCGACGTCGGTGGCATTCTGCACGTAGTGCACGTCGTGCCCGGCGTCGCGCCAGACCCGGGCGGCCAGGTCGAACGCCAGGTACGTGGCGGCGTGACCCAGGTGGGTCGCGTCGTAGGGCGTGATGCCGCAGACGTAGATCCGCGCGGTCGGGCCGGGATCGGTGGGGCGTACGGCGCCGGTGGACGAGTCGTAGACGCTCAGTCGGACGTCGTCAGGGGCGGGAAGGCCGTGTTCGGCCAGGCTGGGGACCTTGGGGGCGGGCCACGATCGCATACCCAGCAGCCTAACCGGCGTCCCGGGATCCGCGATCAGGCAGGTTCGGGTTCGCCGACGGTCAACCGAATACCGCTCGGGTTCCAAATGTCGGGCGGAGGGTAAAGCTTGCGCCATGTCGCGTGGAATAACTGCTGGTCCGTCAGCGATGTGGAAGTCTGGTCGCGCTTGTCCCCTCCCCTAGCCTGAGCACCCACCGTGGCGAAACATCGCAGGAAGAAGACTCGACGCCCGCCGCTGGCGGGCCTTTCCGTGTGGGCGGGAACCCTCGTGGCGGCGCTCGGCCTCGCGTACGTGATCGTCAACCTCGGCCTGCACCACGGCTCGGCCGCCACCCGCCGGCCGCAGGACATCGACACGCCGTCCCCCGCGCGACCGGGCCTCACCCGCATTCAGGTGACCGACCCGGTCGACCACAAGGCGTACGGGGTGTACGTGTGGCGTCCCGACGTGCCGGAGACGCGGAGGCTGCCGGTGCTGTACTTCCTGCATGGTGTGCCGAGCGACCCGAAGACGCTCATCGACGACGAGGGGCTCGCCAAGCAGGTCGCGGCGTACGTCGCCAAGGGCGGCACGCCGTTCGTCCTGGCGGTGCCGGACGGGAACGGCAGCCACCACGACGACACCGAGTGGGCGAACGCCGCCGACGGGTCCGACCGCGTCGAGGACCGGCTGCTCGACGAGGTGATCCCCGCCGTCGAGGGCCGGCACCGGCGTGACGCCGCGCACCGGGCGATCGGCGGCTTCTCCATGGGCGGCTACGGGTCGATGAACCTCGCCCTGCGCCACCCCGGCGTCTTCGGCGCGGTGACGTCCATCTCCGGCTACTTCCACGTCGACGACCCGTCCCACATGTTCGGCGACCAGGACGCCGTCATCGACGCCAACCGGCCGGACCACAACGTCGAGGCCGCGCGCCGCGTGCGCATCTTCCTGTCGGCCGCCGAGAGCGAGGAGAACGACGTCATCAAGGGCGAGCCGGAGCGGTTCAAGAAGCTGCTCGACGCGGCCGGCGTGCCGGCCGTCCTGGAGGAACGCCCCGGCGGCCACGACTGGGACTATGTGCGCAGCGTCCTCCCCGACGCGTTCGGCTTCCTCGCGCAGGGCTGGACGAAGGCCGGGGCCCCCGGGCCGGTCAACACGGCGCCCGCTCCCAGCGGCTCGCCCCAGTAGCGGCCTCCGCCCCGGTGAGCGCGCACGGCGCGGCTGCGGACGGGGGGCGTGAAGACGGCGCGGCGTGAAGACGTTGCTGACGCCGGGCCGGGCGTTACAGGGGGGGCCAGGGGATGGCGGGCCAGTCCTCCGGCGGGTACGGATGGATCCGGTGCTTGAGCATGAGCTCGATCCGGCCGTGCACCGCCTCGACCTCCTCGGTCGTCAGCAGCCCGGACAGCCGCCGGGCGAAGCCGTCCCGGGTGAAGGCGCGGCGCAGCCGCTGCAGCGCGTCGACGGCCTCGGAGGTGAGCGACTTGCCCCGCCACTGCCACAGCACCGTACGGAGCTTGTACTCCGATGAGAAGCAGACCCCGTGGTCGCAGCCGTACACGTGGCCGCTCCGGGTGGGCAGCAGATGACCGATCTTCCGGTCGGCGTTGTTGATCACGGCGTCGAAGACGGCCATGCGGCGCACGCCCGGATCGTCGCCACGGGACAGCTCCAGCAGGTCGACATCGGTGTCGTGATCGATCCACAGCTGCACCATGCCGGGTCCGAACGGCCCGTCGCGGTGCACCGTCGGCGGCACGACGTGCCAGCCCATCTCCTCGGAGACGACGTATGCGGCGACCTCACGCCCCGCCAGGGTGCCGTCCGGGAAGTCCCACAGCGGACGCTCTCCGGACACGGGCTTGTAGACGCAGTTGGCGCGCAGGTCGTCGTGGGTGATCGAGCAGTACAGCGTCGCGTTGCTGGCAGCGACGAGTCGCCCTTCGACGGTCATGTCGCCGTGCTGGAGGAGGCGGAGGGCGGCCTCGGTGTCGGCGGGGCTCAGCGCGCCGTCCCCGCCGAGGCCGTACCTGGAGGGCTGACTCATGACTTAAGTGTCCAGGGGATCGGGGTCTCAGCCAAGATGGCCGTTCTGTCGGGGACACACGTGACCCTGAGCGTCGAGCGGAAGGCCGCACAGCGGGCACGGCGGACGACCCGCCGCGACGATCTTCAAGGCCCGCTGCGCGAACGCCCGCGCCTGCGCCGCGGTGATCCGCACCCGGAGCACGGCGACCGCGGGGTTCTCGCTGCCGATGTCGGCCTCGTCCTCCTCGCTCTCGGTCATCTCCTGGGCCTCGATGACGATCCGCTCGTCCTCGGGGTCCCAGGCGAGGGCCATGGTGCCGACCCGGAACTCCTCTTCGACGGGCTGCTCGAGCGGCTCGTCGTCCTGCAGCTCGACGGGCGCGACGGCGGGGACCACCGCGGCGCCGCCGCCCTGGCGCAGCACCTCGTCCAGCAGCTCCTCGAGGCGCTCGGCCAGGAGCGTCACCTGGAACTTCTCCAGACCGACACTGGTGACGCGGCGGCCTGCCCGCGCCTGGAGGAAGAAGGCGCGTTCACCCGGCTGGCCGACGGTGCCCGCGACGAATCTGTCGGGCATGTCGTATGCGATGACCGGCATGAGGAAGACCCTACGCTCCGCCGCCGACCGGTGCGTCACTGTCCCGCCCCGACTTCGCAAGAAGATCGTCGACCCGGCCGCCGACGTCGTTGAGGCGGACGAGGAAGGGCCGCAGCTCGGTGTAGCGGATGACGGTGAGCGCGGCGGGGTCGGCCTGGATGCGCTGGAACTGGTCCAGGTGCAGCCCGACGGCGTCGGCCACGATCGCCTTGATGATGTCGCCGTGGCTGCAGACGAGGTAGGTCGCCTCGGGTCCGAGCCGGTCGTTCCACTCGCGGATCGCGGACACGGCACGGTGCTGCGCCTCCGCGAGGGACTCCCCGCCCGGGAACCGCGCGGCGCTCGGATGTGCCTGGACGACCTTCCAGAGGTCCTCCTTGGTCAGCTCCTCGAGCGGACGGCCGGTCCACTCGCCGTACTTGACCTCGCCGAGCCGTTCGTCGGTCTGGACGCCGAGACCGTCACGGCCGGCCAGGATCGCCCCGGCGGTCTCCTGACAGCGGTCCAGAGGGCTGGACACGATCGCGTCGAGCGGCACGGGCGCCAGTCGCGCGGCGAGTTCGGCGGCCTGCTTCCGGCCGCGGTCGTCCAGGTGCACGCCCGGGGTCCAGCCCGCGAGCACCGGTCCGGTCATCTCGGTCAGCCCATGGCGTACCAGCAGAAGTGTGGCCACCCGGTGAACTCTAGTGGCACTCGGGAGCGGCGCTTGCCTCCCGTCTCCCTGGGTAAGGACTGTTGGACGTTTTGTTAACCAGCGATACGGAACAATGTCCGGCCATGATCATGGATTGCGCCATCTACCGCAAAGGCGAGCGGGAGAGCGTCGACGGTGACCTCAGTGACGCTCTCGACGTCGCTCGCGAGAACGGCGACGCGTTCATGTGGATCGGCCTGCACGAGCCGACCCGCGAGGAGTTCGACCTGGTCGCCGGCGAGCTCGCGCTGCACCCGCTGGCGATCGAGGACGCCGTCAACGCCCATCAGCGCCCGAAGCTCGAACGCTACGGCGACACACTGTTCGTCGTCATCAAGACGCTGCGCTACATCGACGAGACCTCCGACATCGAGGTCGGCGAGATCATGCTGTTCGTCGGCGCGGACTTCGTCATCACCGTCCGGCACGGCCAGGGCAGCCCGCTGAAGGAGGTGCGCCGGCGGCTGGAGGGCGACCACGCCCTGATGGAGCACGGGCCGAGCGCCGTCCTCTACACGGTGCTCGACGAGGTCGTCGACCGGTACGAGACGATCGCGCACGAGGTCGAGACCGACATCATCGAGCTGGAGCGCGCGGTCTTCTCGCCGGGGCGCAGCATGGTCACCGAGGACATCTACGACCTCAAGCGCGAGGTGCTGGAGTTCCGCGGCGCCGAGGATCCGCTGATCCCGGTCCTGCAGGACATCGTCAAGGGCCGCGTCGAGGTCGCGCCCGGCACGAGGGAGTACTTCCGCGACGTCCTCGACCACCTGCTGCGTGTGGACGAGCGCGTCGACTCCCACAGCGAGCTGCTGACGAACGTGCTGAACGCCCACCTGGCCCAGGTCGGCATGCAGCAGAACGAGGACATGCGCAAGATCTCCGCCTGGGCGGCGATCCTGGCGGTGCCGACGATGGTGACCGGCGTGTACGGGATGAACTTCACCCACATGCCGGAGTTGAAGGAGTGGTGGGGCTACCCGGCGGCGCTCCTGCTGATCCTCGGCATCTGCGTGGCCCTGTACCGCTGGTTCCGCAAGAGCGGCTGGCTGTGACCCCGCGGTTCGGGTGACCGGGACGCGGCGGCTCAGGTGGCGGTGATGGCGCCGGCGGCCAGCAGGCCGATCAGGACACCGCCGAGCGCCACCCGGTAGTAGGTGAACAGCAGCGTCGAGTGCCGTACGAGGAACTTCAGCAGCCACGCGATCGAGGCGTACCCGACGACGAAGGACACCAGGGTCGCGACGGCGGTGCCGGCGACCGGCAGGCCGCCCTCGCTCACCTTGCGCAGCTCGAACAGGCCGGACAGGACCACCGCCGGGATGGACAGCAGGAAGGAGTAGCGCGCCGCGGCCTCACGGGTGTAGCCGAGGAAGAGGCCGCCGGTGATGGTGGAGCCCGACCGCGAGGACCCGGGGATCAGCGCCAGGCACTGGAAGCCGCCGATGATCAGGCCGTCCCGCATGTTCAGGTCGCCGACCTCGAGTTTTTGCCGGCCCGCCCACTCGGCGACCATCATGACCAGGCCCATGACGATGAGCGAGCCCGCGTTGATCCAGAGATTCCGCGCGGGTCCCTCGATCATCTTGTTGAACGCCAGCCCGACGACGGAGACCGGGATCGTGCCGAGCCCGACGTACCACCCCATCCGCGCGTCCAGGTGGCCGCGCAGCTCCTTGTTCGTGAGGCTGCGGAACCACGTGCCGATGATGCGGACGATGTCCCGCCAGAAGAACAGCAGGACCGCGAGCATCGTGCCGAGCTGGATGACCGCCGTGAACGCCGCGCCGGGGTCCTTCCAGCCCAGCAGCCGCGGCACGATCAGAAGGTGCGCGGAGCTGGAGATCGGGAGGAACTCGGTAAGGCCCTGGACGATGCCCAGCACGGTCGCTTGCACGAAGTTCACGGGTTCGGTGTCTCCTTGTGCACCCGCCGGCATGCGGGAAGTCGCTGAATGACGATGGAAGCCTAGTGGCGCGCGAGCCCCGGCCCGACCCTCGGGTCGGGCGTGTCCCCGCCGTCCGTGCGTGCGCGTCCCGGGCCGGCGGGCGGCGTATGCCGGGCCCCCGGACTGCCGATACGCTCCGCAGACATGGAACAGCGTCACCTCGGCCGGAGCGGCCTCGCCGTTTCCCGCCTCGGCCTCGGAACGATGACGTGGGGCGGGGACACCGAGGTCGAGGACGCCGCCGCCCAGCTCACCGCCTTCGTCGAGGCGGGCGGCACCCTGGTCGACACCGCGGACGTCTACTGCGGTGGAGAGAGCGAGCGGGTCCTGGGCTCCCTCGTCGGCCAGGTCGTCGCCCGTGACGACCTGGTCATCGCCACGAAGGCCGTGCTGACCGCCGACGGTACGCGCGACGCGTCCCGGCGGCACCTGCTGCGCGCCCTCGACGCCTCGCTGGAACGGCTGGGCACGGACCACGTGGACCTGTGGCAGCTGCACGCCTACGACGCTCGGACGCCTCTCGAGGAGACGCTGTCCGCCCTCGACGACGCGGTCGCCTCCGGCCGGGCGCGCTACGCCGGCGTGTCGCACTTCGCCGCGTGGGAGCTCGCCCGCGCCGCGACGTGGCAGCGGGCATGGCCGGGTCGTACCCCGATCGTCTCGACGCAGGTGGAGTACTCCCTGCTGCGCCGGGACATCGAGGACGACGTGCTGCCGGCCTGCGCCGAGCTGGGCGTCGGAGTCCTCCCGTGCTCCCCGCTCGGACGCGGGGTGCTGACCGGCAAGTACCGCACCGGCATCCCCGCCGACTCCCGCGCGGCGTCCCCGCACTACGCGGAGTTCGTGCAGCCCTATCTGAGCGAGCGCGGCGCCCAGATCGTCGAGTCGGTGTCGACCGCCGCCGAGGGACTCGGCGTCTCGCCGGTGGCCGTCGCGCTCAGCTGGGTGCGCGACCGGCCCGGCGTCACGGCCCCCGTCGTCGGGGCGCGTACGGCGGCCCAGCTCACCGCGATCCTCAAGGCGGAGGACGTCACGCTGCCCACCGAGATCCGGGACGCGCTCGACGACGTCTCCTCCGAATAGCATCCGTACGGCGCCGGCGGGGCGGAGGTGACCCCACCGCCGGCGGCGACGCCACTAGAGTGACGAACGATGACTGAGACCTTCTCCGGCCCTCTCTCCGACGTGGCCGAGCTGTTCGCGGCCAGTGACGTCCCCGCCCGGCTGGCGCCCGAGGCCCTGGTCCGCCTCGGCGAGGCCGCCGCCGAGATCTTGCGCGGCGACCCGTGGCGTCTGCTGGAGATCCCCGGCGTACGGCCCGAGCAGGCCGACTTCTTCGCCCGCAGGCTGCTCGGCGCGGAGGCCGGGCCGCACGATCCGCGGCGCGCGGCCGCGCTGGCGACGCACCTGCTGCGGCGCGCGGCGGGCGACGGCCACACGGTGACCTCCGCGAAGGCGATCCTGTCCGCGCTCGAGGCCCTGGACCCGGGAGACGCGGTCGAGACGCTGCGCGCGTCCATCGCCGCCGGGGACATCGCCGCGGTGATGGACGAGGCGTCCGAGGACGAGCTGCTCGGCCTGGCCCGCCTCACCGCCGCGGAGGAGACGGTGGCCGAGGGCCTGGCCCGGCTCACCGCCACCGCCGATCCCCTGCCCGCGCCCGAGGGCGTGCCGGCGGCCGTGTACGAGAGCGGCGTCAGCGTGCTGGCGGGCGCCCCGGAGGCCGTCGAGGAGGTCCTCGGCCGGCTTCGCGGCGCCCCCGGCGTGACCGTCACCGCGCCGACCGACCGGGCCGCACGGGCGCTGGGCGGCGCGAGCTCCCTGCACCTGCTGCTCGAGCCGGGGCCGGACGGCTACGCCCGCGGTGAGGACCGTCCCCTGGAGGCCGACCTCGTCGTGGTGGCCGAGGCGGGCACCCTCGACGTCGAGCGGGCGGCCGCGCTCCTCGACGCGTGCATGGACGGGACGCACCTGGTGCTGGCGGGCGACCCGGCGGCGCCGTCCCCGTCCGGCGTGGGGCGCGTCCTCGCCGACGTCATCGCGTCCGGCACGGTCCCGGTCGTCGAGTTGCCCGCGGAGCCTCGTACGGTCATCGGGCGGCTGACCGCGGCGGCCCGGGAGGGCGTGCTCGCCCCGGTGGAGTCCGCCGACCGGGAGGTCGTCATCGTGCCGGCCGCCGAGGCCCGTGAGGCGGCCCACCGCGCGGTGCAGCTCGTCACGGACTCGATTCCGCGCGCCCTCGGCATCCCCGTCGAGGAGATCCTCGTCGTGACGCCCGTACGCCGTGGGGAGGCGGGCGCGATCGCGCTCAACCGCGCGCTGAAGGAACGGCTCAACCCGGGCGCGGGCCCGTACGACGCCGGGGACCGGGTCGTCTGCGTCGCCGATCTGCCGACGGCCGCCGCCGGCGAGTTCGGCACCGTCACCGCCGTCCATCCGGACCGGGGCGCGCTGGTGGTCGCGTTCCCGTCCGGTGAGGCGACGGTGCCGGGATCCGCGGTGCGGCACGGCTGGGCGGTGACCGTCGGCCGGGCCCAGGGCACGCGCTGGCCGGCCGTCGTCGCCGTGCTGCCGGGAGAGGCGGCCGGTGCGCTGTCCCGGCCGCTCGTGGTCGGGGCCTTCAGCCGGGCGGGGCGGCACCTGTCGGTCGTGCACGCCGCCGGCCCGGAGCTGGCCCGTGCGGTCCGCGACCGCGCCGAGCCGCCGCGCCGCACGCGCCTCGCGGCGTTGCTGCGCGAGAACATGGCGGACCTGTAACCCCTGTCGTTTCAGGCGTTTCCGTGTAACGCTCGTGTCGTTGGACTGGTTGTCAGTAACAACGGGAGCGACGCAGGGAGTGACATGGGCTCAAGGCGAGACTGGCGGCGTGTCGGAGCGGCGTCGGCGACGGTGTCCGCCGGCGCGGTGGTCTTCTTCGCGGTCGGCGCCGGACCGGCATCGGCGGAGACGAGCTCGAAGGCTGGCGAGTGCAAGCTCGGCCCTCTGCTGTGCAGCATCCTGAACGGCGGGAAGGGCAGCGCCTCCGCTCCGCCGAAATCGAGCGGAGGCTCGTCGTCCAAGCCCAGCAGCAAGCCGTCGTCCAAGCCGAAGCCCCAGCCGAAGCCGAGGTCGAAGCCCGCCTCCGGGCGTTCCTCCCACTCCGGGTCCGGTTCGGGAGCGGGCTCGGCCGGTGGTTCCGGCGGGTCGGGCGCGGTGAACGCGCCGATCGCCCCGCCGGCGGGTTCGGCCGGCAACGTGCCCGAGGTCGCCGCGCCGCAGCAGGAGGGCCCCGCGCTGCCCGACATCGTGGGACGGGATCCTCTCGTGTACCCGCAGGAGGCGCCCGCCGTTCAGGACCATGCCACCTCCGCCCGGCTGATGGCCGCCAGCGCCCCGGAGAGCGACTCGGTCCCGCCACTGCTGGTGGCGACCGCCTCCGGCCTGGTCGGCGCCGTCACGGCGCTCAACCTCAGCGTCCTCGGCCGCCGGCTGCGCCGCCCGCGCTGAGGGCCGGTGCCGACCGCGCCCCGATCGGGGCCGACGACCGACTGGACGGAACTCCCGCCGCGCGAGCTGGGCGCCGACCCGTCGACGCTGTCCCGCGCGCTCGACCTCGTACACGCGCGCGGCGGCAGGGCGCAGCTGTGCGTGCTGCGTGAGGGGCGGGTGCTCCTCGACCGCTCCGTCGGGTGCGGTCCGGACGCGCTGTTCTGCCTGTTCTCCGCCGGCAAGCCGTTCGTGGCGCTGCTGGTCCATCTGCTCGCCCAGCGGGGCGACCTGTCGCTCGACGACCGGGTCGCCGAGCACTGGCCGGAGTTCGGGCGGTGGGGCAAGGAGGACGTCACCGTCCGGCAGGTGCTGCGCCACCGCTCCGGCGTTCCGGTGGCCCGGAGCGTCGCGGGCGACGCGCTGGTCATGCGGCACTGGGGACTGGCCGTACGCGAGGTCGAGCGGGCCCGTCCACGATGGCCGCCCGGTCAGGTCCCCGCGTATCACATCCTCACCTACGGCGTGATCCTCGGCGAGCTCGCCCGGCGGGTCGGCGGAGCGCCGGTGCACGCGCTTCTGCGGGAGGCGTTCCTTGACCCGCTCGGCCTGCGCGACGTCCATCTGGGACTCTCCCGCCGGCTGTGGCCCCGGCACGTGCCCGTGCGCGCGACCGATCCTGCCGGGCGCGTCACCGCAGGGCTGTTCAACCGGCGCTCGACGCGCGAGGCCGTCATCCCCTCCGCGAACGTCTCCGCGACCGCACGCGACCTTGCGCGCTTCTACCAGGCGCTCCTGGACGCCCGCGCGCCGGGCGGCGCCCGGATCCTCGAACCGTCCACCGTCGAGGAGGCGACGCGCCCTTCCAGCGACGGGGAGATCGACCGTTTCCTCGGCGTGCCGATCCGCTGGGCTCAGGGCTTCCAGCTCGGCGGCCCGGTCGCGGGCGGCGCGCGGAGCCGGCCGATGGGCGGGCGGAGCAGCCCGCGGGCGTTCGGCCACAACGGCAGCAACTGCTGCATCGCCTGGGCCGACCCGTCGCGGGACCTGGTCTTCGCCTACCTGACCGACCTGCTGCCGCCCCGGCGGGCCGCCGGCCACCTCGGCGAGGTCGCCGACGCCGTCCTCGCCGCCTGTCGCTGACCGCCGTCCGAACCAGCGGCGGACGGCGTGGAGGTCCGTTAGGGTGGCGCGGGAGATGACCGATTCGGCCAGCGCACGTGGGGGCGGCGTCCTGATCGGCGCTCTGGTCGTCGACTCGGTGGGCAACGGGCTCTTCCTGCCCCTGTCCCTCGTGTTCTTCACCCGGCTCACCGACGTTCCGCTCGGTCTCCTCGGGGTCCTGCTCAGCGTCGCCAACGCCATCACGCTCCCGGTCCCGGTCTGGGCCGGTGCGCTGGCCGACAGGCTGGGCGCCCTGCCCCTGGTCGTCGCGGCCCAGCTCATGCAGGCACTGGGCTACCTCGCCTACACCAGGGTCGACGAGCCCGTGGGCATCTTCCTCGCGGCGGCGCTGGTGGCGATCGGCGTGCGGTTCTTCTGGTCGAGCATCTTCACCGCGGTCGCGGACTACGCCGACGCCGCCGCCTCCGGCCGGACCCCCGACTCCTGGTTCGCGTGGGCGAACATGGCCCGCACCGCGGGGCTCGGCGTGGGCGGCCTGATCACGGGAGCCGTCATGGCCGACGGTCATGCGTCCGCCTATCGCGGAGTCGCCTACGGCGCGGCCGGCTGCTTCGCCGCGGCCGCCGCCGCGATCGCCGTCTTCGTCCGCGCCCCACGGCTCCACCGCGGCGCCGGACGGGCCGGAACCGGGTATGGAACGATCCTCCGAGATCGCCCGTTCCTCGCCCTGACCGGCGTCAACACCGTCCTGGCGATGACGAGCATGATGCTCGCCCTGGCCACCCCCACTTTCGTGATCACGGGCCTGAGAGGACCCTCGTGGCTCGCGTCCGCGCTGCTCGTGGGCAACTTCGTCCTGGTGTCGGTGCTGGCCGCGCCCGTGGTCGAACGGCTCGCCGGGCACCGGCGCACCCGGGTGCTGGTGACCGCGGCCGCCCTGTGGGCCCTCTGGTGTTTCCTCTTGTCCGGTCTCGTCCCCGGCCGGCCCGCGCTGATGATCCCCGTGCTGATCGGGGCGACGCTGCTGTTCACCCTGGCCGAGGTGATGCACGCGCCCGTCTCGATGGCGCTGGCGACCGCGATCTCCCCCGCCGAGCTGAGGGGCCGGTACATGGCCGCGTTCCAGTACTCGTTCACCGTCGCCGGGATCATCGCGCCCGCGTTCTTCACCCGGCTCTTCGGCGTTCACCGTGCCCTGCCGTGGGTCGCCCTCGGTGCGATCGACTGCCTCGCCGCCGTCGCCGTAAGGCTTCTGGAGCCCAGCCTGACGGCCGCGGCGCGACGTGTCACCGCAGCGCACGCCGCTCAGAGCGCGGAAAGCCCCCGGCGGTGAGCCGAGGGCGAGACGCGGTGCGGTCCGCGGTCCCGTCGCGGCCGGGTCGCCCGGGCGCTCCGCCGAGCCGGCGATGCGCCCGGGCCGCGCTCCAGGTCAGCCGCCGACGGCGTGGACGCCGCCGTCGACGTGGACGATCTCGCCCGTCGTCGCGGGGAACCAGTCGGACAGCAGCGCGACGCACGCCTTGGCGGTCGGCTCCGGGTCGGCGACGTCCCAGCCCAGCGGGGCCTTGTCCGGCCAGACGTTCGTGAACTCCTCGAAGCCCGGAATGCTCTTGGCCGCCATCGTCTTGAGCGGTCCGGCGGCGACGAGGTTGACGCGCACGCCGTCCGGGCCGAGGTACTTGGCGAGGTAGCGGGCGGTGGACTCCAGGCCGGCCTTCGCCACGCCCATCCAGTCGTACACCGGCCAGGCCTGGGTGGCGTCGAAGTCCAGGCCGACGACCGAGCCGCCGTTCTTCATCAGCGGCAGGCAGGCGGCCGTGAGGGACTTGAGGGAGTAGGCCGAGATCTGCACCGCCGTGGCGACGTCGTCCCACCCGGTGTTCATGAAGTTGCCGCCCATGGCGGTCTGCGGCGCGAACCCGATGGAGTGCACGACCCCGTCGAGCCCGTCAACGTGCTCGGCGACCTTCCCGGCGAGGCCGTCGAGCTGCTCGGCGTTGGTGACGTCGAGCTCGATGACCGGGGCGGCCTCCGGGAGCCGCTTGGCGATGCGCTCGACGAGCGACATGCGGCCGAACCCGGTGAGGACGAGCGTGGCGCCCTCCTGCTGGGCGAGCTTCGCCACGTGGAAGCCGATGGAGGCGTCGGTCAGAACGCCGGTGACGAGGATCCGCTTGCCGTCGAGAATGCCCATTCAGTGTCCCATTTCCAGATGTCGGCCGCCGTTCGCCGCGGCCCGGTGCTCGTTTCGGGTACGCCGGGTCAGTGCCGGGGTGGCCGGGTCAGTGGCCCATGCCGAGGCCGCCGTCGACGGGGATGACGGCGCCGGTGATGTAGGCGGCGTCCTCGCCCGCGAGGAAGCGGACGGCCTTGGCGATCTCGGCCGGCTGCGCGATGCGGCCCAGCGGGATCTGCTTCTTGATCTCGGCCTGGCGGTCCTCCCCCAGCACCGCGGTCATGTCCGTGTCGACGAAGCCCGGCGCCACGACGTTCACCGTGATGTTGCGGGAGCCGAGCTCGCGGGCGAGCGAGCGGGCGAAGCCGACGAGACCGGCCTTGGAGGCGGCGTAGTTGGCCTGGCCGCCGGAGCCGAGCAGCCCGACGACGGAGGACACCAGGATGATCCGGCCGTTCCGCTTGCGCATCATGCCGCGGACCGCGCGCTTGGCGAGGCGGTAGGCGCCGGTGAGGTTGGTGTCGAGGACGGAGGTGAACTCGTCCTCGCTCATCAGGGCCAGCAGGTTGTCCCGGGTGATGCCCGCGTTGGCGACCAGCACCTCGACGGGGCCCTGCTCCGCCTCGACCTTCCCGAAGGCGGCGTCGACCTCCTCGGTGCTGGTGATGTCACAGCGCACGCCGAACAGGCCCTCCGGGGGCTCTCCGGAGCGGTAGGTCACGGCGACGGCGTCCCCGGCGTTCTTCAGCTCGTGGGCGATGGCCAGCCCGATTCCCCGGTTTCCTCCGGTGACCAGGACGGAGCGACTCATTCGACAAACCTCCAGTTCGATCGTGGCGAGCCTATTGCCCTACCGATAGGTAACACGAGCACGGCACCGCCAAGGAGGACCGGCCGGTCTTTGTAGGACGCGATAGGTTGCTCGGGTGAGAGAGATCGATCCGGATTTCACCGCGTTGCCGCTGCGGGCCTTGGCCGACGCGGCGCTGTCCAGGGCCCGTGACCTCGGCGCGGAGCATGTCGACTTCCGCCTGGAGCGCATCCGTCACCAGACGCTGCGCCTGTCCGATGGCAACCTCGAGACCGCCGTCGACGCCGACAGCACCGGTCTCGCCGTCCGCGTGATCCTGAACGGCACGTGGGGGTTCGCCTCCGGCATCGACCTGACCACGGACGCCGCGGCACGCGTCGCCGAGCAGGCGGTCGAGGTGGCCAGGGTCGCCGCGGCCATCAACCGCGAGCGCATCGAGCTGGCCGCCGAGCCCGCGCACGGCGAGCGGGTCTGGATCTCCTCGTACGAGGTGGACCCGTTCGACGTGGCCGTGCGGGACAAGGTCGCGCTGCTGGGCGACTGGAGCGCCCGGCTGCTGGGCGACGACCGCGTCGCGCACGCGGACGCCTCGCTGCTGCAGGTCAAGGAGAACAAGTTCTACGCCGACACCGCGGGGACCGTCACGACGCAGCAGCGGGTGCGGCTGCACCCGGTGCTGACCGCCGTCGGCATCCGCGACGGGGCCTTCGACACGATGCGCACGCTCGCCCCGCCGGCCGGCCGCGGCTATGAGTACCTCACCGGCGGCGCGTGGGACTGGGACGACGAGTTGGCCCGCATCCCCGAGCTGCTGGCCGAGAAGCTCGCGGCGCCGTCGGTCGAGGCCGGGACGTACGACCTCGTCGTCGACCCGTCGAACCTCTGGCTGACCATCCACGAGTCGATCGGGCACGCCACCGAGCTCGACCGCGCGCTGGGGTACGAGGCGGCGTACGCCGGCACGTCCTTCGCGACGCCCGACAAGCTCGGCAGCCTCCAGTACGGCTCCAAGGTCATGAACATCACCGGCGACCGCACCGCCGAGCACGGCCTGGCCACGATCGGCTATGACGACGAGGGCGTCGAGACGCAGGCCTGGGACATCGTCCGCGACGGCCTGTTCGTCGGCTACCAGCTGGACCGGCGGATCGCGCGGCTGACCGGGGCGGAGCGGTCCAACGGCTGTGCGTTCGCCGACTCCCCGTCGAGCATGCCGCTGCAGCGCATGGCGAACGTCTCGCTGCGGCCGGCGCCGGACGGCCCGTCCACCGAGGAGCTCATCGCCGGCGTCGACCGCGGTCTCTACGTCGTCGGCGACAAGAGCTGGTCGATCGACATGCAGCGTTACAACTTCCAGTTCACCGGCCAGCGGTTCTACAAGATCGAGAACGGCCGGCTCGCGGGCCAGGTGCGCGACGCCGCCTACCAGGCGACGACCACGGACTTCTGGAACTCGATGGAGGCCATCGGCGGGCCGCAGACCTACGTCCTCGGCGGCGCCTTCAACTGCGGCAAGGGCCAGCCCGGCCAGGTCGCGCCGGTCAGCCACGGGACGCCCTCCGCGCTGTTCCGCGGCGTCAACATCCTCAACGCGGTCAAGGAGGCGGGCAAGTGACCACCCCGCAGGAGACGGTCGAGCGGGCGCTGGCGCTGTCGCGCACGGACGGCTGCGTCGTCATCGCCGAGGAGTCCAGCGGCACGAACCTGCGCTGGGCGGGGAACACGCTGACGACCAACGGCGTCAGCCGCTCCCGGCGGCTCACCGTCATCGCGATCAAGAACAAGGCCGAGGGCGTCTCGACCGGCGTCACGTCCCGTACGGGCGTGACCGAGGACCAGATCGAGGACCTGGTGCGCGCGGCCGAACGGGCGGCGGCCGACAACGCCCCGGCCGAGGACGCCGCGTCGCTGATCGAGGCGGCCGAGGCCGGTCCGGGCGGCCGCTGGGAGGACCCGCCGGCCGAGACGTCCATCGGCGTCTTCGAGGGCTTCGCGCCGTCGCTCGGTGCGGCGTTCGCCGAGGCGGAGGGCAACGCCCGCCGGCTGTACGGCTTCGCCGAGCACGCGATGAACACCACCTTCCTCGGCACCTCGGCCGGGCTGCGGCTCCGGTCCGACGAGCCGACCGGGAAGGTCGAGCTCAACGCCAAGTCCGACGACCTGTCCAGGTCCGCCTGGAGCGGCGTCGGCACCCGTGACTTCCGCGACGTCGACGTCACGGCGCTCGCCGGCGACCTCGCCCGGCGGCTGGAGTGGGGCAGGCGGCGGATCGACCTGCCCGCCGGCCGCTACGAGACGCTCCTGCCGCCCAGCTCGGTCGCCGACCTGATGGTCTACCTCTACTGGTCGGCGGGCGCCCGCGACGCGCACGACGGCCGTACGGTCTTCAGCAGGCCGGGCGGCGGCACGAAGGTCGGCGAGAGGCTCACCGAGACGCCCGTCCGGCTGTACAGCGACCCCGCGGCGCCCGGTCTGGAGTGCACGCCGTTCGCGGTCGCGCACGCGTCCAGCCGCGACTCGTCGGCGTTCGACAACGGGGTGGCGCTCCACCCGGTCGACTGGATCTCCGAGGGCCGGCTGTCCGCGCTGATGCAGAGCCGGTACTCCGCCCGGCTGACCGGCCTGCCGTTCACTCCCGCCGTCGACAACCTGCTGATGGAGGTTCCCGGCAGCGGCGCGACGCTCGACGAGATGATCGCCGGCACCCGTCGCGGGCTGCTGCTGACCTGCCTGTGGTACATCCGGGAGGTCGACCCGCAGTCGTTGCTGCTCACCGGCCTGACCCGCGACGGCGTGTACCTCGTCGAGGACGGCGAGGTCGTCGGCGAGGTCAACAACTTCCGGTTCAACGAGAGCCCGGTCGGCGTGCTGGAGCGCATCGCCGAGGCCGGCGCGACGCGACGCACGCTCCCGCGTGAGTGGTCCGACTACTTCACGCGTACGGCGATGCCGCCGCTGCGGATCGCCGACTTCAACATGTCGACGGTCAGCAAGGCCAGCTGAACCTCCTCCTCGCGAGTCATGTCCGTAAAGTCGGCCGACCATGTCCGCAACATTGTCGGCCGACTACGTTCCGGGGTCCACCACACGCCGCCCCCCCGACTCGGTTCCGGTGTCCCGCTCAGGCGTCGTGTCCCACTCGGGCGCGGTTTCCCGCTCAGGCGTCCTCGAGGCGGAAGCCCACCTTGAGGCCCACCTGGTAGTGCGCGACCTCGCCGTCGACGATCTGGCCGCGCACCTGGGTGACCTCGAACCAGTCCAGGTGCCGCAGCGTCTGCCCGGCCCGCCTGATCGCGTTGCGGATCGCGGCGTCGACGCTCTCCGGTGAGGTGCCGACGATCTCCGTTACCCGGTACGTCCGGTCCGTCATGACAGTTCCTCCCGCGCCGCGATGAACATGCTTTGATCGTCCTTCCCGCCCGGCGTACCCGGCGAACGCCGTACGGGACGACGTGGATCACCCGGGCGCTTGCCCGGTTCGTCACGAGGACTACGGTGGGAAGGGTGAGGGTGAGACCGCCGATCCGGCGACGTGAGCGGCCCGTGGTGTACACGGTGACGGACGCCCGCCGGCCACTGTCCGAGGACATCGGTTACCGCGAGCGCCGCTACCTGATCACGATGGGCGTGCGGGCGCTGTGCTTCTTTCTGAGCATCATCTTCGCCGTGGCGCTCCCGGGCGCGTGGCGGCTGACGGCGATCGTCGCGCTGCTCGGCGCGGTGGTGCTGCCCTATGTCGCCGTGATCTTCGCCAACGGCGGCCGCGAGCCGGACTCGGCCTCCCGATTCACCCCGTACGAGCCAAAGACCGGTGACCGAAAAGAGATTTCCGGCCCGCGCGATGAAATCGGCTCGTGACAATCTCTTGACTAACAGAGGGGGGGTTCGGTGTACGATTTGTACCGGCGCTCTGGTCCCCCGTCGGAGCGCCCGTGCCGGTGTTCCGGGCCCCCGTCGGAACACCGATGATTGCGACGCCGGGAGGATTGCCCCCGTATCCTCCCGGCGTCGCCACTTTTCCAGCCTTATTCGGTTGTCGTGATTCCGTGCCCGGACGCACCGCCGGGCCGTACCGACACCCCACCGGACCTCATGGTCACGGCGCCGGGCCGCGCGGTCGCGGCCCGGCGGCCGCCCGTCAGGCGTCGCGCCGCTTCAGCACGATCGCCGCGATCACCAGCAGCACCGCGGTCCAGACGCAGAAGACCCCGAAGCCCTGCCACGGCGTCAGGAGGTCGTCCTTGGCCTGGTGCGCCTGGGCGATGAGATGACCCGCCTCGGACGGCAGGTACGCGTGCACGTGCTTGCCGAAGCTGCCCGGGAGCAGCTGGACCAGCGGCTCCAGGACGAGGACGAACCCGATCACGGCCGTGATGCCCGCCGCCGTGTGGCGGATGATCCCGCCGAGCGCCATCGCGAACAGGCCCAGCACGGCGAGGTACAGACCGCCGCCGATGACGGCGCGCAGGACTCCCGGGTCGCCGAGGGACACGGCGACCTTGGAATGGAGCATCGGCGCGCCGATGAAGAAGGAGGCGAACGACACCACCGTTCCGAGGACGAGGATCAGCAGCCCGAACACGGTCGCCTTGGCGACGAGCATGGGCACCCTCCGGGGCACCGCCAGGAGGCTGGCCCGGATCATCCCGGTGGAGTACTCCGACGCCATCACCATGACGCCGAGGACGCACACGGTCAGCTGACTGAGGAAGAAGCCGCTGCCGAGGATCGCGTTCGTCGGGTCGGCGACGGCGTTCGCGTGGTCCGCGGGCGACGTCTTGTCCCACTGCCCGACCATGATGCCCACGAAGAGGGCGGTGAAGCCCAGGTCGATCACGACCAGCAGGATCAGCGACCACACCGTCGAGCGCACTGATCTGATCTTGGTCCACTCGCTGAGCAGCAGGTGGTGGAAGCCCGGCCGGTGGTCGGCGGGAGCGGCCGGCCCCGCCGTCGTGCTCGTGACGGTGGTCATCGCGGGTCTCCTTCGGCGTGCGGGGTCGATGCCGTGCCGTACTCGACGCTGTCGCGGGTCAGCTCCATGAAGGCCTCCTCCAGCGAGCCGCGCCGGGGGGTCAGCTCGTGCAGGACGAAGCCGCCGGCGGCGGCGAGCTCGCCGATGCGCGGAGCCTCCAGGTTGGAGACGAGCAGCACTCCGTCGCCGTCCAGGGTGGTCTTGCCGCCCTCTTCGCCGAGGACGGTGGCGAGTCGCTCGACGTCCGGGCTGCGGACGACCACCTGCTGCTCGGCGCTGCGCTCGATGAACTCCTCCGTCGAGCAGTCCGCGATGAGACGACCCCGTCCGATGACGATGAGGTGCTCCGCGGTGACCGCCATCTCGTTCATCAGATGGCTCGACACGAAGACGGTCCGCCCCTCACCCGCGAGGTACTTCATCAGGTTGCGGATCCACAGGATGCCCTCGGGGTCGAGACCGTTGACCGGCTCGTCGAGGATCAGCACGGACGGGTCGCCGAGCAGGGCCGCCGCGATGCCGAGCCGCTGGCCCATGCCCAGGGAGAAGCCTCCGGCACGCTTGCGGGCGACCTCCCGCAGGCCGACCAGGTCGATGACCTCCTGAACCCGGTCGGCGCCGATGCCCTGGGTCTGGGCCAGGCACAGCAGGTGGTTGTAGGCGCTGCGCCCCGTGTGGACGGCCCGCGCCTCGAGCAGCGCCCCGACCACCGAGAGCGGCCGCGGCAGGTCCCGGTAGTGCCGGCCGCCGATGGTCGCGTCACCGCCGTCGGGCCGGTCGAGCCCGAGGAGCAGTCGCATCGTCGTCGACTTCCCGGCGCCGTTCGGCCCGAGGAATCCGGTCACCTTCCCGGGCTCGACGGTGAAGGAGAGATCCTGCACGGCGAGCTTGTCGCCGTAGCGTTTGGTGAGGTTCTTAGCCTCGATCATCAGCAGGTCCTGAGTTTCGGGGACAGGGGACGTGAGCTCAATCACATTAGATGCTGCCTTATGTCAGCGGATCCACCCTTGGTATCTATCCGATCGCCGTCCGGCCATTTCCGGTCTCCGGCCGTCCGGGTGTGTCACATGAGGTGGAACGATCACGCCCAACCACCGTCCGCGCAGGGCCGACCTGGACCGGGCGGGCGCGTATCGAAGGGTCGTGCGCGGGTAACGGAATCCCCATGAATCGGTCAACCCGTCGTACGGTCCTCGTCGCCGGCGCCGCCAACCTCGTGGTCGCGGCGACCAAGCTGGTCGCCGGCCTGATCTCCGGGTCGAGCGCGATGCTCGCCGAGGCGGCCCACTCCCTCGCCGACACCCTCAACCAGCTTTTCCTGCTGACGTCGCTGCGGCAGAGCAACCGGCCGCCGGACCGCGACCACCCGTTCGGCTACGGGCAGGAGCGGTACTTCTGGTCGCTGCTGGCAGCGTTCGGGATCTTCGTGGCCGGTGCCGGATTCTCCGTGTTCGAGGGCATCCTCGCGATGCTGCGGCCCCACGGCCACGAGGATCCGCTGGTCGCGTACATCGTGCTGGCCGTCTCGTTCGTGGCCGAGGGCATCTCGTTCGCCCGTGCCGTTCACCAGATGCGTCAGGAGGCCGCGGACCAGGGCCGGGAGGTCCTGGACCACGTTCGCCGCAGCCCGGACATGACGGTCAAGGCGGCGCTGTTCGAGGACACCGCCGCCGTCATCGGTCTCGTCCTCGCCGCGGGCGGCCTGGTCCTCACCCAGCTGACCGGCTCCTCGGTGTGGGACGGTGCCGCGTCCGTCGCGGTCGGCGTGCTGCTCATCGTCGTCGCGTACCGCCTCGGCCGCGACAGCAGGGACATGCTCATCGGCCACGCGGCCGACCCCGACGAGCAGCGGTTGATCGCCGAAGAGCTCAACGCCACCGAGGGCGTCGACGACGTGGCCGAACTGCTGACGATGCGCCTCGGCCCCGACCACCTCCTCATCGCGGCGCGGGCGAGCTTCGCCGACGACATGACCGCCGAACGGGTCGAGGAGATGGCCGAGGACATCGACCGGCGGGTCGGGGCACGGCTGTCCGTGACCCCGCACGTGTTCATCGACCCGACGCGGCGGCGCGGCGCCGAGCGGCGTCCGGGTTTCGGGTCGGGCGAACGGGTATATGGCCATTCGTGTTCGGACGAAGACGGCCAGGGAACGCGCGCGGACGGCCCGGGCACGACCGTCGAACGGCCGGCCTGACGCGATCCGTCGTCGAGCCGGTGGTGTGGTGGGCGGCCCTGTACGTGGTCTACCTGGGGATCATCTCGACGGTCTCGGTGACCGAGCTCGTCGTCGGGGCCGTCGCGGCCGCGTTCTGCGCCACGGCGGCCGTCGCCACGCGGCGAGCGCTCCTGACCGACCTGGCGATCGCCCGCCCCCGGCTTCGTGTCCTGCTGCTGCTCCCCCCGCAGATCGTCCGCGACTCCGTGGTGCTGCTGCGGCCGGCGCGGCACGGCCGGTTCGCCGAGGTCCCGATGCCCTCCGACCACGACGGTGTGCTCACCCTCCTCCTGTCGCTGTCGCCGGGCACGTACGTCACCCGCGTCCGCCCGGACCGGAACGCCGTTCAGGTCCACCGTACGGAGGACCGCTCCTCCCCCGTCGAACGGGAGCTGACCTCATGCTGACCGCCGCGTTGGTGCTGCTCGTCGCCGCCGTCGGGCCCGCTCTGCTCACGACCCTGTGGGGGGATCCGGCGGACCGGCTGACCGGACTCATCCTCGCGGGGCCGACGGCGACGATGGTCCTCCTGCTCCTGTCCGCCGGGTACCACCGGCCCGCCTACCTCGACGTGGCGCTGGTGCTCGGCCTGCTGTCGTTCGCGGGCTCCCTCGTCTACGCCCGCTTCATCGGACGGACCCTGTGAGCGCCGTACTGATCTGGGCCGGAGTCGCGGTCGCCGCGCTCAGCGCGCTCCGGCTCGCGCTGACCCGTGACCTGTTCGCCCGGCTGCACTTCATCGGGCCGGCCGCGGTGCTGGCCGCCCCCCTGGTCGTCGCGGGACTCGCCCTGCGCCCGTGGTCGTCCTGGCACGACGTGTTCAAGCTCGTGTTCATCGGCGTGCTGCTCGTCGGCACCGGACCGGCGACCGTCGTCGCCACCGCACGCGCGCGGCGGGGCCCCGATGAGTGAGGCCGTCCTCGTCGTGGCCCTGGCGCTGGTCGTCGTCATGGCGACGGCGGTCGTGCTGACCCGCGACCCGGCCCGTCAGGCCATCGTGCTGTCCGCGTACGGGGTGACGCTCGGCATCCTGTTCCTGGTCCTGCAGGCCCCCGACGTCGCGCTGTCCCAGATCGCCGTGGGCACGGTCGTGGTCCCCCTGGTGGTGATCCTGGCGATCCACGCGATCCGCAAGCAGCACGGAGAACGCCGGTGAGCCGCCGGACGCGGTTCGCCGTCTTCGCGGTCGGCGCGGCCGGTCTCATGGTCCTGTTCGTCCTGGCGGCGTTCCGCCTGCCGGACTTCGGCGGGCGGTTCCACCCGTACGGCGAGCGCGCCGTGACCGCGGCGATCGCCGAGAAGACGAAGAACGTCGTCTCGTCGGTCAACTTCGACCAGCGTGCCTTCGACACCGTCGGCGAGGAGCTGATCCTGTTCGCGTCCGCGCTCGGCGCCGTCGTCCTGCTGCGCATGGTCCGGCGAGAGCGTGAGGAGGAGGCCGGCGAGCACGGATACGGGCCCGCCGACGTGTTCGACGCGCTCCGTCTCACCGGATATCTCCTGCTGCCGGTGACGCTCCTGGTCGGCGTGTACATCGTCGCGCACGGCCACCTCTCCCCCGGCGGCGGCTTCCAGGGCGGTGTCGTGCTCGGTACCGCTCTGCACCTCCTCTACCTCACCGGTGACTACCCGGCGCTGGCGCGGCTGCGTCCCGTACCGGTCTTCGAGACGGCGGAGGCGCTCGGCGCGGGAGCCTTCGTGGTGCTCGGCCTGGCCGGCGCCGGGCTGCTGATACCGATGAACTCGGTGGTCGGGCTGGAGGTCGGCTGCGCGTTCGTCCTGGTGCTCGCCAAGTTCTTCGAGCAGGCCCTCCTCGTACGCACGGACGAGGCGGGAAAGGAAGGGTCGTGAGTCACCTGCCGTACCTCGCCGCCGGGTGGATCCTGCTCGCCGGGATCTTCGGCATGGTCACGAGCCGGAACCTCGTGCATGTCGTCGTGTGCCTGTCGGTGACGCAGTCGGCGACGTACGTCCTGCTGCTGACCATCGGCTACCGCAAGGGCGGGACCGCGCCGGTGTTCTCCGACATCAAGCCCACCGGGAAGGTCGCCGACCCCGTCGTGCAGGCGATGACGCTGACCGACATCGTGGTGAACGCGACGGCGACGGCCCTGTTGCTCGCGCTGGCCGTCCAGGTCGCGAAGCGGCGCGGCACCATCGATCCGGACGAGCTCCGGCCGCTGGAATGATGGTCCAGGCCGCGATCGCGGCGCCCGTCCTGATCGCGATCCTGCTCGCCGCGGGAGGCCGTCTGCTGCCGCGCCCGGTCGTCGACGCGGTCGCGACCGGAACGGTCCTCGCCGTGACGGTGCTGCTCGGCATCGTGCTGGCGACCGCGCTCCGGCACCCGGTCGTGACGTGGCTCGGGGGATGGCCGCCGCACGGCGGCGTGAGCGTCGGGATCCCCCTCGTCGCCGACCCGATGTCGGCGGGTCTCGCTCTCCTCGTCGCCGTCCTGACGCTCGCGGCCCTGGTGTTCTCCTGGCGGTACCTGGTCGAGGTGCAGGCGATCTACCACGCGCTCATGCTCCTGTTCACCGCCGCGATGTGCGCGTTCGTGCTCACCGGCGACCTGTTCGACGCCTTCGTGTTCTTCGAGCTGATGAGCGTGATCGCCTACGTCCTGACCGGTTACAAGGCCGAGGAGCCGCGGACGGTGCACGGCGCGCTGAACTTCGGCGTGATCAACTCGCTGGGCGCGTACGTCACGCTGATGGGGATCGGCCTGCTGTACGCCCGGACCGGGCAGCTGGGCTTCGCGGCCATGGGTGCGCGGCTTCCCGGTCAGGACCATCGCCTGGTGACCGTCGCGTTCGCGCTGGTCTGCACCGGTTTTCTGGTCAAGGCGGCGACGGCGCCCTTCCACTTCTGGCTGGCGGACGCGCACGCGGTCGCCCCCACACCGGTGTGCGTGCTCTTCTCGGGCGTCATGGTGGAACTGGGCGTCTACGGGGTCGCGCGGACGTACTGGGCGACCTTCGCGGGGACCGTCCCCGGAGCCCGTCCCGCCCTGGCCTTCCTCGGCGCGGTCACGGCCGTGCTGGGCGGGGTCATGTGCGTCCTGCAGCGGCATGTCAAGCGCCTGCTGGCCTACTCGTCCGTCAGCCACGTCGGCGTCATCCTGCTCGGCGTCGCGGCGCTCGACCATGACTCCCTCGCCGGCGCCGCGTACTACCTGCTCGGGCACGCGGGCGTGAAGTCCGCGCTGTTCATCGCGGCGGGGACGCTGCTCAACCGGTTCGAGACCCTCGACGAACGCGAGTTGCACGGCCGCGGCCTCCGGATGCGGGCGTCCAGCGCCGTCTTCCTGGTCGGCGGGCTGGGCCTGGCGGGGATGCCGCCCTCGGGGCTGTGGGCCGGGAAGGCCGTCATGGACGAGGCCGCCCAGCGCGCCGGCTGGTGGTGGGCCGCGCCGGTCGGCGTGGTGGCGTCCGCGCTCACGGCGGGGGCGGTGCTGCGGGTCTGGCTCCGTGTCTTCCGGGGGGTGGGCCCGTCCGGCGGCGGGACGGCCGAGCACGAGGACAGCGAGACCGGGCCGAGGATGTCGCGCCTGCCCTGGACCATGCTCGCGCCGGGCGTCATCCTCGCGGGCGGCGCCGTGCTGCTGGGCCTCATCACCGGGCTCCTCCACGGCGTCTCGCACGCGGCGGGGCTCTTCGTCGACCACGACGGGTACGTGGCGGCGGTGCTGTCCGGCGGCGCCTGGCACGCGGCGTCAGCGCCGCTCCATCCGTGGACGGCGGCCGGCCTCGCCGGCGGGGCGGCCGGGGTGGTCCTGGCGGCGGTGGTCGCCGTGCTGGGCCTGCGCCACCCGGTGCCAGGCCTCCTGCGGCCCGTGGTCGATCGCCTGCGGGCGGCGCACTCCGGGCATGTCGGGGAGTACGCCGCGTGGCTCACCGCGGGAGTGGCGCTGTTCGGGCTGCTCCTGTTCACCGCGTAAGGGACGTGAAGCCCCTTCACCGCGCCAGGGCTCGTTCATCGAGTCCGAGTGCATCGTGTCCGAGTGCCGGAGCCCGCTCACCGCTTGGGCGGCTCGAAGGCCGTTCACCACGTGCGTGGTCCGGAGCCGGTGGCCGGCCGGCCGTCCAGTCCCCGGCCCCGATGGTCGACCGGCCCCGGCCCGTACCAGCCGCCGAGCGGCGGGACGTCGGCCGGCTCGACGGACGGCCACACGGGCGTCGCCCGCCGGGCCCGCTCGACCTTGGTACCGAGGTCGTGAAGCGTGTCGGTGTCGCAGGCGCCGGCCAACCGCGGGAAGAGGTTCGTCTCCTCGTCCGCGAGGTGTTCCCGGGTGGCCCCGATGAGGCGGCGGAACACCTCGTCGAACCGCGCGTCCGAGGGGTCGAGCCCGTCCAGCTCGTTGATCGTCTGCCGGGTCAGGGCGTGGTCCGCGATCTTCTCCGCGGCGAGCCGGTCTCCGTCCGGCACGTGAGCCCGGACCGCCGGGTACAGGTACTTCTCCTCCGCCTCGGCGTGGCGCATGAGCTCGGTGATCACGCTCGCCACGACGTAGCGGCGTCGTCTGTCTCCGGGAGGGAGCGCGATGACGCGAACGAACATCTCCTTCACACGACGGTGATCTCCGGTGAGCACGTCGATGACGTCCCGGGACCCACGATCGGACGGCACGATGCCTCCTCATCCGCCGACCCCGGGGCGAGCGACAGCCCCGCCCGCGCGGGATCGGCTGTCTGCTCAACCGTTGCGCCCCGCGTACCCGGACGCCCACAACCCAAACAAGTCGCTACGAATACCCACAGTCAGGGTGAATGGCGTGAGCTGCGCGGCGGTCCGCACCGGTCCGGCGGGGACGCGGCCGGTTCGCGGATCCGCCAGACTGGGGAGGTGACCCCTGCCGAACCCCTCCAGTGCTCCGCCAAGGGCTGCCGGGCCGACGCCCGGTGGGCACTGCGCTGGAACAACCCGAAGATCCACGATGCCGAACGGCGCAAGGTCTGGCTGGCCTGCGACGACCACAAGGAGCACCTGAGCACGTTCCTGGCGCGCCGCGGCTTCCTCCGCGACACGATCCCGGTCGACGACCTGCCTTAGCCGCGGCCCCCTGCGCCGCCGCACGGCCACTCACCTGCACGGCCACGCGCCGGGATGGGAGCGACGGCGGGCGGGAACACGACCTGCGTGAGCCCGCGGAGACGATTCGCGTGGCCGGCGCGGGCCCGGGGTCTCGCCCGGCCGTTCCGCTCCGGGTGGGAGGTACGCCCGGCGGTCGCGCCACGGGCGGGGGCCGCCACGGCGGCCGTCGTCCTGCTCGCGCTGGGCTCGGGGGCGGCCGACGCGTTCAGTTTCGTGGCGCTCGGCGCGGTCTTCACCAGCGTCATGACCGGCAACCTCGTGCTGCTCGGCGTCGCCGTCGTCCACACCGACGCGGGCGGCGTCGTACGCTCCGCGATCTCTCTCGCGGCGTACGCGGCCGGAGTGCTCGGCGCCGCCCGGTGGCTGCGGGGCACGTCGCCCGCGGGCTCCGGGCCATGGCCCGGCCGGGTGATCACGGCGCTGGCCGCCGTGCCCACGGCGCAGACCGCCGTGCTCGCCGGCTGGCTCGCCGCGGCGGGCCGTCCCGGCACCGGCCCGCAGGTCGCGTTGATCGCCGTGGCCGCCGTGGCGATGGGCGTTCAGAGCACGGCGGTCAACGCCCTGGCCGTGAGCGGAGCCGCGACCACCTACCTCACCGGAACGCTGACCGCGCTCATGACCGAGACGGCCACCACCGGAACACCGCACGTCATGCGACGGCGCGCCGCCGTGCTCGCGGCCGCGTTGAGCGGTGCGTCGCTGGAGGCGGCGCTGCTGGCCTGGCTACGCCCGATCGCCCCGGTGCTGCCCCTGGCCGCCGCCCTCACGGTCGTGGCGGCCATGGCCGCGGGCCGGGTCGTCCCCCGCCGGCCCCGGCGGTCATGAGGCTACGACGGCCGCGCCTCACGGCGTGCGGGCCACTCGTTCGCGAGCGCGGTGACGCGTGCGGCCGCGTCCCGCGCGGGCTCGCCGCGGCCCACGGCCAGGCCGAGCAGGTAGGCCGTGAGAGGAGCGGCGGGCCGGGCCACGCCGTGCGCGACGTCGCGGGCCAGGTCGAGGACCAGATCACGGTCCACCTCCGCGCGGTCGATGCCGAGCTCGGCGCATGCCGTGTCGAGCCACTCGTCAAGCATTGTTCTCCTCGATCAGCCGGGACGCCTGCGCGACGTCGTCCTCCGTGTCACAGTCGTACCATGCGGGCCGGCGGCGTTCAGCGGCCCGTACGCGGACCGGATCGAGCGGCGTCATCAGCCCCCGCAGCGACGCACCGGGATATCCCGCCAGAGCGGTGCGCAGGGCCGCGGTCCGCCACATACCGGTCAGCCACTGGGACCGGCCTTCGTCGTCGACGTACACCGCCCCGTCCCGGCCACGGGCACGACGGTGCAGAGCCGCCACGTCGTCCGCGGTGAGGAACGGCAGGTCGGCGGCGAGTACCGCCACCCAGGGCTCCTCGACCCGCGCCAGCCCGGCGCGCAGGGCGGGCACCGGCCCGCCTCCCGGCGGGTCCTCGCGGACGCTGATCGCGTCGGGCAGTTCGGGACGGCTCGGGCCTACCAGCACGATCCGCCGCGCGCCCGCCACGGCCGCGCCGACGCGCTCCACCAGCGTCCGCCCACCGACGAGCAGGCCGGGCTTGTCGGCGCCGCGCAACCGTGACGCGGCCCCGCCCGCGAGGATCACGGCGTCGTACGCGTCATCCCTCGTCATGCGCGCTCTTGCCGCTCTCCCGCTCGTACGCGCTGAGGTTCTGCTCGAGGGACTTCATCAGCTCCCAGACCTGGCTCGGCGGGATCCGCACCCGGGACACCACCTGCGCGGGGACGTGGACGTACGAGGCGCCGCTCTCGTCGTCCCGCATCACCTCCGGCGGGCGCACCGCCGTGGAGAAGTCAATGACGAACGAGTCCTGAGTGCGCCACACCGACGCGAACCCGGCGTACGCCCCCACCTCGTGCTCGGGCGGCACGGTTATCTCGACCCGGTGTTCCTGCGGCTGCTCGGTCACGCGTCCCTTTCTACCCGCCGATCGCGGACATCGGGCGCGCGGGCTGCAGGAAGCCGACGTCGTCGATGCCGTGACCGGCGCGCTTGGCCGCCACCGCGGCCGTCCAGCGCTCGGCGAGGTCGTCGTCCGAGGCGCCGGAACGCAGGGCGGCGCGCAGGTCGGACTCCTCCCGGGCGAACAGGCAGTTGCGGATCTGGCCGTCCGCGGTCAGCCGGACGCGGTCGCACGCTCCGCAGAACGGCCGGGTGACCGAGCCGATGACGCCGACCCGCGCCGGACCGCCGTCGACGACGAACGTCTCGGCGGGCGCGCTGCCGCGTACGGCCGTGTCGTCCGGCACGAGTGTGAACTCCGCGGCGAGCCGGTCGAGGATCTCGTCCGCGGTCACCATGTCCTCCCGGCGCCAGCCGTGCTGGGCGTCGAGCGGCATCTGCTCGATGAACCGCAGCTCGTACCCGTGCTCGAGGCAGAAGCGCAGGAGGTCCGCGGCCTCGTGGTCGTTGACGCCGCGCATCAGCACGGTGTTCACCTTCACCGGTCGCAACCCGGCCCGCTGCGCGGCGGCGAGCCCGGCGAGGACGTCCGGCAGCCGGTCCCGGTGCGAGAGGCGCGCGAAGGTGTCCCGGTCGAGTGTGTCGAGGGAGACGTTCACCCGGTCGAGACCGGCCTCGCGCAGCGGCTCGGCCAGGCGGACCAGCCCGATGCCGTTCGTGGTCAGCGAGACCTGCGGGCGCGGGCGCAGCGCGGTGGTGCGGGCGACGATGTCGACCAGACCGCGGCGCAGCAGCGGCTCGCCTCCGGTGTAGCGGACCTCGGTGATTCCGAGGCGCTCGACGCCCACCCGTACGAGCCGGACGACCTCGTCGTCGGTGAGCAGCTCCGGCTTGGGCAGCCACTCGAGGCCTTCGGGGGGCATGCAGTACGTGCAACGCAGGTTGCACCGGTCGGTGAGGGACACGCGAAGGTCCGTGGCCACCCGGCCGAACCCGTCCATCAGCAAGGACGAACCCCCTCTTTCGATACGGACGCTCCAGCCTATGCCGTCGCGCCGACAACGCGCGGCCCCCGCCGGGACCTCCCGCGCAACCTTCCTCATCACTTATCCCGAAATCGCCCCTCGTACCGCCTCTCTAAATGATCATGGTCTCTGGACGGGGCACCCGTCCCTCCCGCGCACAGCGGGAGCCGTCTCCGATGGAGAGTGAGAGTCACCCAGGTGAAGCTCAGCACCACGCTCGCGATGACCGGCGTCGCCGGCGCCATCGCGGTAGCCGGTCTCGCGTCACCGGCGCAGGCCGCGACGACGACGGCGAAGGCGCCGGCCTGCTCGGTCGCCAAGAACAAGCTGGTCCTCCAGTTCGCGCACGGCTACGTCGTGGGCAAGAAGGTCGACCAGCCGCTGTCGATCAGCACGAAGAGCAAGAAGACCTGCCTGCTCAGCGGCCGGCCGGTCGTGCGGCTGCTGAACAAGAAGCACAAGGTCATCGGCGTCTACGAGGGCGCCAAGGGCCAGGCTCTGGTCGGCGCCGGGCGAGAGGCGGTGTTCCACCTGACCTTCACGACGGGCGGCAAGCACCCCTTCCACCCGGCGTACGTCCGGGTCACGGTGTCGCCCAAGGCCGGAACCTTCAAGACGATCCGCTGGACCTCGAACACCCCGAGCTCCAAGAAGATCAAGGTCGGCGCCCTGAAGCCCTGGCTGGACTGACCCCGCCGTAGCCGTCCCCGCCTCCCCGGCGGGGACGGCCCAACAGCTCCCGGTGAGCCGTTCACGGCGTCCGCCGGGCCGCGACCCGGCGGACACCGTGCGCTTTGCCTGCATGCCGCTCATCCGCCGGCCGGCTACATCGCAGGGTTGACGCCTCGGAGTATGGTCCGGTCTCGGACAAGAGCCGAGCCGACTCCTGTCAGCACCAGGCGTGCCGCCGTACCAGGGTCCAGCTCATCGACAGGCACCGTGGGATAGCGTCGAATCTCCGCCAGCGTGAGTCCGACCGCATCTTTGCGGCCATCAGCCGCGCAGAACCGCGCGCCTACCCGGACCTGAGTAAGGGCTCGCGCGATGATCACCAGATCGGTTGTGGTTGCGCTTTCCACCTCGTAGACCTGGACTTCGGCGTCCGATGCTCCCGCTCGGGTGCTTCGGTTCACGAACCGGAGTCGGCGGGTGTGCGGCCGACGGCCAGGATGTGGGAGCTGGAGGCAATGAGAGCAGGGTCGGACTCGGCGATACGGGCGGCGGTGAGGGCGGATTCGAGCAACGGAGAGTCGGTCAGCGACTCGCCGGTATGCGTCTCGATGCCCTTGAGCGTAGGCCACGCCGGTCCTTCGATTCCGTAGAGCCGGACGTCGGTGAACCCGGCGTCGATCACCTCCGTCCTGAGCTCGTCGGCGGTATGGAAGTACGCGGTCGTGAATCCGAGCCGGCCGTCATGGCGTCCAGATGCGAGCACGGGAAGCAGGCTGTCAGCGGAGTCCGGTTCCAGACGAGCGGTCGCCGCCAGGTCGAGCAGCCCGGCATGCCTGCTGATCGCTGCAGCCGCCATCAACCCGGAAGGCCGGAGCACCCTCCGTGCTTCGCGCAGTGCCTGGATGCGGTCGGTCCGCTCGGTGAGGTGATAAAGGGGGCCGAGCAAGAGAACAGTGTCGTACGACCTGTCCGTGGCCGTAAGGGCGCGGGCGTCGCCGAGCTCGGCGGTACACGCGGTCGAGGCAAGGGCTTGCTGCAGGTGTCGTTCGACCGGATCGACCAGGTGGACCCTATAGCCGTGGGAGACGAGCCACCGTGCGTGGACTCCAGGACCGCCGCCCACGTCGAGCACGGCGGCCGGTGCTGCGGGCAGATGGCGTCGAAGCAGCTCCTGAGTGCGGAGGAACTCCAGCCTCCCGTGCGCCACGGACGACAGGCGAACCACCTCGTCGTAGGCCGAGGTGTAGTAATCGATGATCTCTGGCGCGACCTGAGGTGTCTCCATCGCCCAATCCTTGCCTCACGCGACCACCCACCACGTCACGGATACGCCGGAGTCGTCCCCACCTTCCCGGTGGGGACGACTCAACGGCTCCCGGTGAGCCCTTCGAGGTCCCCGCCGGGCCGCGACCCGGCGGGGATCTCTCAGCCCTTCACGCAGATCAGCTGGCGCAGGTGGGCGACGACCTCCACCAGGTCGGACTGCGCCTCGATCACCGACTCGATGTCCTTGTAGGCCCCCGGGATCTCGTCGATCACCCCGGAGTCCTTCCGGCACTCCACACCCTTGGTCTGCTCGATCAGGTCGTCCACGGTGAACGAGCGCTTCGCCTGGTTGCGGCTCATCCGCCGGCCCGCGCCGTGTGACGCGGAGTTGAACGCCTTCTCGTTGCCGAGGCCGCGCACGATGTACGTGCCGGTCGCCATCGAGCCGGGGATGATGCCGAGGTCGCCGTCGCCCGCGCGGATCGCGCCCTTGCGGGTGACGAGCAGCTCGACATCGTCGTAGACCTCCTCTGCCACGTAGTTGTGGTGGCAGGAGATGACGTCCTCCCAGCGGACCCGCTTGCCGGCGAAGAACCGCGTGACGACGTTCTGCGTGAGGGCCATCATCACGGCGCGGTTGCGCCGCGCGTAGTCCTGCGCCCAGAACAGGTCCCGGCGGTACTCCTCCATCCGGCGCGTGCCGTTGACGAAGACCGCCAGGTCGCGGTCGGGCAGGTCCTGGTTGTGCGGCAGGCGCATCGCGGCCTCGATGTGGTACTCCGCCAGCTCCTTGCCGATGTTGCGGGAGCCGGAGTGCAGCACGATCCAGACCGAGCCCTCGTCGTCGGCGCACACCTCCAGGAAGTGGTTGCCCGAGCCGAGGGTGCCGAGCTGCGAGGACGCCTTGCCCCGGCGGGACCGCGCGACCGGCGCCAGCTCGTCGTACCGGCTCCAGAACTCGTACCAGCCGCGTTCCTTGAGACCGGGGATCGCGGACGGGTCGATGGGCGTCTTGTGCGCCCCGCGCCCCACCGGGACGGCCTTCTCGATCTTCGCGCGCAGACGGCTCAGGTCCTCGGGGAGGTCCTCGACCGTGAGGCTGGACTTGACCGCGGTCATCCCGCAGCCGATGTCCACCCCGACCGCGGCCGGCGCGACGGCGTCGCGCATCGCGATCACCGAGCCGACCGTCGCCCCCTTTCCATAGTGCACGTCGGGCATGACCGCGAGGCCGTGCACCCACGGCAGGTTGGACACGTTGCGCAACTGGTCGAGCGCGACCGTCTCGACGTCCGCGGGGTCGGTCCACATCCGGATCGGAACGTGGCCGCCCTTCATCGTGCGGTACGGCATCACCATCTCCTCTCCAGATCTTCGGTGAGCCGGGTCTATGACGCCAGACAGGCGGTGCCCGGTTCAACCGAATTAATGCCCGGTGGGAAGCCTCAGCGGACGCGGCGCCGGTCCCCGGTGCGTTCGGTGATGCCGCGCCGGTCGAGGTGTTCCAGCAGCGGGACGGCGACCCGCCGGCTGGTGCCGAGCGCGCGGCGCGCCTCGCTGACCGTGAACGGCTGCGGCAGTCCGGCCAGCAGTCGGGCGGCATCGGTGTCCGCGCCGGGCAGCAGGACGATGCCGTCGGCGATCCTCAGCAGCGCGCCCGCGCGTACGGCGGCGGCGAGGGCGCGGCCGGTGAGGCCCAGTTCCGCGAGCCGGCCGGCCTCCGGAGCGTGGAACGGCTCCTTCTCGAGATCGCCGCGCAGCCGCCGGACCGCGCCCGCCACCGGCGCCGGCAGGCTCGCCTCGGCCGGACCGCGCACCCGGCCGCCGTCCAGACGGAGCGGCGGGCGGGCCAGTGCGTCCACCAGCCGCCGGTCGGGCAGGCCCAGCAGGGCGCGCGCCGCCTCGACCGGGAGCCCGGGGTCGAGCGGGTCGGCGGCGTCGTGGCGCTCCACCTCTTCGACCAGCCGGCGGCGCAGCCCCGCCCAGTGCTCCGGGTCGGCGAGCCAGTCCCCGGCGACCGGCTCGGCCTCGGCGGCGACGCCCATGGCCTGGAGGTCGGGGATTCGGACCAGGCCGTACCGGCGCAGCAGCGCCCCGGCGTCCGGGACCCCGGACGCCAGTTCGCGGGCGCGGTCGGCGGCGGCGCCGCGCCGCCGCAGCGCCGGGGGCCGTACGTCGAGGACGGTCACCCCGGCGACGCGCCGGGCGCCGGGGTCGCGCAGGAGCGCGCGGTCGCCGATGTGCAGCGGCAGGGGCCGGGTCAGTGTCAGCCGTGCCGTGTCCTCCCCCAGCGGACGGAGGCGTACGGGGACGGCGGCGGAGCCGATGTGCAGGACCGGCTCGCGGGGCAACGCCGACGTCTCGGCCCCGTGGACGCGGACGTCGACGAGGTCGGTGACGGCCCACTCGTCGCTCGTCAGCGCCATGCCCCGCGCGACCTGGTCGCGGTCGACGCCGCGGAGGTTGATCGCGACCCGGGCGACGGCGGAGACGGTCTCGGTGGTCTCCTTCAGGGTCTGCAGGGCACGGACGCGTACCGGGCGGCCGTCGAGCCGCAGTTCGTCGCCGACGCGGAGCGTCCCCGCGGGCAGGGTGCCGGTGACCACCGTGCCACTGCCCTTGATCGTGAACGCCCGGTCCACCCAGACCCGTACGGGCGCGGTGGCGTCGGCGGCGGGAAGGCGGGCGACGAGCCGGTCGAGGGCGTCCCGCAGGGCGGGCAGCCCCTCGCCCGTGGCGCCGCTCACGGTGACCGTCTCGACCCGCCCGAGGCCGGTACGGGCGATCTCCGCCGCCGCCTCGTCGCGGGCGGCGGCGGGGTCGGCGAGGTCGACACGGGTGACGACGAGCAGGCCGTGGCGGACGCCGAGGGCGTCGATCGCCGCGAGGTGCTCGGCGGACTGCGGCATCCAGCCCTCGTCGGCGGCGACCACGAACATGACGGCGGGTACCGGCCCGACACCGGCCAGCATGGTGGTGACGAACCGCTCGTGGCCCGGCACGTCGACGAGCGCGATCCGGTCCCCCGACGGCAGCGTCGTCCAGGCGTACCCGAGGCCGATGGTCATGCCGCGCCGGCGCTCCTCGGCCCATCGGTCCGGCTCCATCCCGGTCAGCGCACGTACGAGCGTGGACTTTCCGTGGTCGACGTGGCCCGCGGTGGCGATCACGTGCATGGGCGCTCCTCCCCCGCCGCGACCGCCCGCTCGATCCGCCGCGCCAGTTCGCCGTCGTCGAGTTCGGCGGGAACGGTACGCAGGTCGAGGAGCAGACGGCCGGACTCCAGCCGGCCGACGACGCCGGCCCGGCGGAGCGGCACGGCGTACGACGCCGGCAGGCTGACGGCCGCGCTGGGCAGTCCGACCCCGGGCGCTCCCCCGCCGCCGACCCGGGCGGTCGACTCGACGGCCAGCGCGTCGTGCTCGGGGAGCCGCTTGGCGAGCCGCTCGGCCCGCCGGCGCAGGACGCGGACGTCCGCGTGCAGGGCCTCGTCGGTGGGCGTACGGGGACCGCGGACGGTGGCCTCCAGCGCGGCGAGGGTCAGCTTGTCGACGCGGAGCGCGCGGGCGAGGGGGTGGCGCCGCAGGCGTTCGACGAGGTCCGCGCGGCCGAGGAGCACGCCGGCCTGCGGGCCGCCCAGCAGCTTGTCGCCGCTGGCGGTGACGAGGTCGGCGCCGTCCCGCAGGGCGGTGGCGGCGTCCGGCTCTTCGGGCAGGGCCGGGTCCGGGGCGAGCAGCCCGGAGCCGATGTCGACGACGACCGGGACGCCGAGCCCGGCCAGCTCGCGCACTGGAGCCTGCGCGGTGAACCCCTCGATGCGGAAATTGGACGGGTGCACCTTGAGCACGAACCCGGTCTCCGGGCCGACCACGGCCGCGTAGTCGGCGGCGGTCGTACGGTTGGTCGTGCCCACCTCGCGAAGCCGCGCGCCGGTGGAGACGAGCAGGTCGGGGAGGCGGAAGCCGTCCCCGATCTCGACCATCTCGCCGCGGCTGATGACGATCTCCCGGTCGTCGGCGAGGGCGGTCGCGGCCAGCACCAGAGCGGCCGCGTTGTTGTTGACGACGTGGGCCGACTCGGCGGCCGGGCACGCCTCCAGCAGGGCGGCCAGGGTGCCGCCGCCCCGCCGGGCCCGGCGTCCCGTCTCCAGGTCGTACTCGACGTCCGTGCAGCCGGCGGCGGCGAGCACCGCCTCCCGGGCGGCGGCGGACAGCGGGGCGCGGCCCAGGTTGGTGTGCAGCAGGACGCCCGTCGCGTTGATCACCGGGCGCAGGGTCGCGGCGTGGGACGGCAGGGACGCCACGGCCGCGTCGGCGACGCTCTCGGCGGCGATCTCGCCGCGCCGCGCCCGCTCCTGCGCCGCCACGACGGCCGACTTCACGATCCCCCGCCCCAGCCGGAGGGTCGCCTCGGCGAGCCGTGGATCGGCGAGCACGGCGTCCGTACGCGGAACCCGGCGTCGAGAGTCCATGGCAGAAACCTATGACCAGCGCGGCCCCGGACGCCAAGACGGCTCGGCCCCCGGGCCGCGCGTCCCCCGCCGTCGTACGCCTTCCGGGAGCCCCGGCCTCCCGGGGGCGCTCCCTCCGGCCCCGTTGCGGACACCCCCTCCCGCGCCGTCCCCGGGCATCGTTCTCCCGCCCTCCGGCCCCGGGCGTTCCGCCGGCACTCAGGGCACCCCGCCGGTTTCCTCAGGCGTGCGGATGAACGAAGATCGTCCGGTGACCGTACTGTTCGGCCGCAGCGATCTGGAGACGCTCCTCGACCCCCGGGCGTGCCTGGAGGCGCTCCGCGCGGGCTTCGTGGCGTCCTCCGGTCCCGTACGGCCCCAGCGCGTCCGGACGGACCTGCCCGGGCCCGGCACCGCGACCGCGCTCATCCCCGGCCTCATCGAGGGCGTGCCGGCCTACACGGTGAAGGTCAACGCCAAGTTCCCGGACGCGACACCCGCGTTGCGGGGCGTCGTCTGCCTGCACGACCTGCGGACCGGGGACCTGCTCGCGCTGCTCGACTCGGCCACGGTGACCGCCTGGCGCACCGGCCTGGCCGCGGCGCTGGGCACCGACGCGCTCGCCCGGCCGGACGCGGACACCGTCGCCGTCATCGGAGCGGGCGCCCAGGCCGACCTCGTGGTCACCGGCCTGCGCCGCCTGCGGCCGATCCGCGAGCTGGTCGTCACCGACATCTCCCCGGAGCGGGCGGCCGCCTTCGCCGCCCGGCACGGCGGCCGGGCGGTGCCGGCACGGGCCGGGCGCGGTGTCCCGCCCGGCGTCGCGGAGGCGGGCATCATCGTGACGGCGACCTGGGCGAGAACACCGCTGCTGCACGCCGGGGACGTCGGCCCGGGTACGCACGTCACCTCCCTCGGCGCGGACGAGCCCGGCAAGGCGGAGGTCTCGGCCGATCTGCTGCGGGCGAGCCGTACGTTCGTCGACGACCTCGATCTCGCCGTCGCGATGGGAGCGCTCGGCAACGCCGGTCTCGGGCGCGAACACGCCGCCGGTGTGCTCGCGGACGTGCTGCGCGGCGTGACCCCGGGTCGTACGGAGCCGTCCGAGGTCACCGTCTACGCGCCCGTCGGCCTGCCGTGGCAGGACCTGGCGCTCAGCTGGGCGGCCTACCGGGCCGCGAGGCCGGCCAGGCGGTTCGACTTCCTCGCCTGAGCAGCCGCCTCCGGCTGTTCAGCGCCCGTCGGCTGGAAGATGAGGAAGAGCTTGGCGCCTGCGCCCGATGTCGTAGGACGCAGCGGCACCAAGCCCCTGGTCTGAACCGACGACTCGTCCAGGACGAGGGACAGCCGCAGCGGCGTCTCGCGCTTGAGCACGGACTGCCGCGCCAGCCGGGTCTCCACACGCGCGTCGACCCGGCTCGGCGGGATGACCTCGATCGAGTGCGACCACTGCTCGACGGCCGAGGCGTACGCCTCCGTCTGCAGCAGACCGGGCACGACCTGGGTCTCCCACTGGAGGATCTCCTCCGCCTCCATCTCAAGCCCGATGTAGGCGAGATGGGGTCCAGAAAGGGCGTCCGGACATGACGGGGAGGCAGCCGAAACCGCCGAGGAATTCGCTCGCCCGAGCGGTCGGCGTTTCGCTGCTCAAGATCGCTCGGCGCGACCGGTCGCCGGCCGTTGGATCGCGGCAGGCCCGCATGATGCGGTCGAGGAACCGGGGGCCTTCATTCGGCGGAAAACCTCGAACGGCCCACTTCCCTCGCCGCGCCGCGCGGGAAGTGGGCCGTCATTACTGCTATTCACGCACAAACGCTCACAATATTGCTATTGCGAGCGATACAAGTTATTCGTCGTTTTTCAGTTGTGGCGCTACTCCGCCGCCCGAGCCACGTCGTCCTCCGACGCGGCCTGCGGCACCGACGCGACCTCGACGCATGCCCCGTTGGCCATGCTCCGAGATCCTTTGCGCCAGATGACGCCGGGATGCCTGGTTGCCTGGTCCATCACTATCACCCCCCTTCGGTATTTATTAAGATCCCCACGCATCCCGGGCGATCCTGGAGATCATTTCCACGGATTCGGCAGGCGGGAGCGCCTCTGCACTGAGTCGTTCGAAACTGAGCCGATGCCGGTAGGTCTCGGTCTCTTCTTCGAGATACGAGCAGCCGTTCTGATGCTCGATATAGATCACATCATGGAATTTGATGCCCCCGACCTGCGGGAACTGCAGAAGCGTGAAGGACCCCGTGGCGATCGGATGGGGCCCATCAAGTGGAAGCACTTGAAGTGTGACGTTGGGCAGCTCGGCCAACTCCACGAGACGTTCGAGCTGCTCGCGCATGACGCTCGCGTCTCCGTACCGGCGCACCAGCGTCGACTCGTCCAGGACGAGGGACAGCCGCAGCGGCGTCTCGCGCTTGAGCACGGACTGCCGCGCCAGCCGGGTCTCCACACGCGCGTCGACCCGGCTCGGCGGGATGACCTCGATCGAGTGCGACCACTGCTCGACGGCCGAGGCGTACGCCTCCGTCTGCAGCAGACCGGGCACGACCTGGGTCTCCCACTGGAGGATCTCCTCCGCCTCCATCTCAAGCCCGATGTAGGAGGCGTACTGCTCGGGGAGGGCGTCCGAATACGCCTCCCACCAGCCCTTTCGAACGGCGTCCCGGGCCAGCTGAAGCAGTTGGTCCCGATAGGAGCCCTCGACACCGTAGAGATCCAGCAAGCTCCTCACGTCTCCCAGACGGGGGGCTTGGCGGGCGTTCTCGATACGGCTGACCTTCGATGCCGACCATCCGAGTCGGTCGGCGACGTCATCGCCGGTCAGTTCGGCTCTTTCGCGGAGGCGGCGCAACTCGGTTGCCAGTCTGCGGTTACGAACCGTGCCACTTCCGGGCCCGGGCACCTTGTTCCTCCCCAGCCGACCGGCGAGAGCTCACCGGTCGAGCGTTACTACCTCAGCATAGCCGTTATAGAGCTCGGCCGTAATAGTGTCAAGAAATCGCCGTCACACCATTTAGTGAAACTTGCGATGCAAATATACCTTAGCGGACGCGGCGCGGCGAGCCGGATCGCCCGGATGGGCGATCCGATTCCTACCCCGCATACATAGCAGCCCATCCGCCCGTTAGGCCCCGCAGCCTCCCATCTTGTGACGCTGCCCACATCACCTTTCGCTCAGGCGTCCTGAGGTTCGTCGGCGAGGTACGGCGGGGCGGGCTCGTACTGGATGTATCGGCGCACGGCGCGGGCGTGCTGCCTGCCGTGCAGCCGGCCGATCAGCCACAGCGCCATGTCGATGCCGGCCGAGACGCCCTGGCTGGTGACGAGGTTCCCGTCGACCACGTAACGCGCGTCGCGTACGACGGTGATGTCCCCTCGTGCCTGCAGCGTGTCCTCGAAGGCGTGGTGTGTCGCCACCCGGCGCCCGCGCGCGTGCCCGGCCTCGTGCAGGAGGAGCGCGCCCGTGCAGACGCCTGTGACCCAGGACGCGCCGGTCCGTGCGATCCAGTCGATCAGGGTCGGGTTGGACACCTCGCGCCGGGTGCCCTGGCCGCCGGGCACCAGCAGGACGTCCAGGGGCGGGTGGTCACCGAAGGAGTGGTCGGCCAGCATCCGGAGTCCCTTGTTGCACCGCACTATGCCGGATTCCTCCGCGATGGTCACCGCGGTGTCGGCTCCGTCGCGGAGCATCGAGGAGGCGGTGAAGACCTCCCATGGTCCTACGACGTCCAGCTCCTCCACCTCGTCGAACAGCAGTAGTCCATAAGTGGTCACGCGTACTCCCTGGTCGATCGGAAACGGTCCCGGTAGTCGGAGGGGGGAACGCCGACGTGCCGGTGGAACGCCCGGCGCAGCGTCTCGGCGGTGCCGAAGCCGCACCGCCGGGCGATGGCCTCGACCGGGTCGTCCCCCTCGGCCAGCGCACGGCGCGCCGCCTCCACCCGGACCCGTTCGACGTACGCCGCCGGCGGCACGCCGAGTTCGGCGGTGAACCGGCGCTGCAGGTGACGAGGGCTCAGCCCGGCCCTCTCGGCAAGGTCCCCGATGCCGTGGCGGGCCCCCGGCGACGCGTGCACCGCGTCGACGACGGCGCGGATCGGGTCGCTCGACGGCTGCGCCGACCACAGGGGGACGCTGAACTGCGACTGGCTCCCCGGTCTGCGCAGGAACATGACCAGCTCGCGGGCCACCTCGTGGGCGACGTCACGGCCGAGATCCTCCTCGACCAGCGCGAGGGCCAGGTCCATGCCCGCCGTCACGCCCGCGGACGTCCAGAACCTGCCGTCCCGGATGAAGATCGGATCGCAGTCGACGATCAGCTCCGGGTGTTCGGCGGCGAGCTGGTCGCGGCGCTTCCAGTGGGTCGTGACCCGCCGGCCGCGCAGCAGTCCCGCCGCCGCCGGCAGGAACACCCCGCTGCACACGGACGTGACGCGCCGGGCCGTGGCCCCCACCGCGGCGATCCAGCCGACCAGCGCGGAGTCCAGGCGGGCCTCGTCGACGCCCGCGCCGCCCACCACGACGAGCGTGTCGATACCGCCGGGGTCGACGTCGTCCACCCCGAACTCCGCGTACACGGGCAGGCCGCTCCGCGAGCGTACGAGCCCGGCCCGCGGAGCGACGATCCGCGACCGGTATCCCGCGTGGTCGAACACCTCGTACGGTCCGGTGAGATCGAGCGACTGGAAGCCGTCGAAGACGACGAAGCAGATCTGCGGGGTGTCCACCTCCCCAGGCTCGCCCGCCGCTCGCGATGGCGTCAACGACGGGTACCCCACGGATCACGCCATCGCCCCGCCCGCGTTCGGCTCCGCTACCGTCGGACGATGATCGGCCCCAGGAACGCCGCGCCCGAGCCTCCGCAGACGATGAGCGACCCCGCGGAGCTGCTCGCCGCGTACCTCGACTTCTACCGGGACGCCGTCCTGCGCAAGCTGGACGGCCTGTCCGAGCGGCAACTGCGCGGCAGCGTGCTGCCCAGCGGATGGACCCCTCTGGAGCTGCTCAAGCACCTGGCCCACGTCGAACGACGGTGGCTGGAATGGGGGTTCGCCGGGGAGCCGGTCCGGCAGCCCTGGGGCGATGACGGGCCGGACGGCCGGTGGCACGTCGCCGACGGCGAGAGCGTCGACGAGATCGTGGCGTTCTTCACCGAACAGTGCCGGCGGTCCCGGAAGATCGTCGCGGCGGTCCGCCTGGCCGACGTGGCGTCCGACGGCGGTCGGTTCGCGCCGCCGGCGGTCCGGCCGACGCTCGGCCGGATCCTGTTCCACCTGCTGCAGGAGTACGCGCGGCACGTGGGGCAGCTCGACGTCGTACGCGAGCTGATCGACGGATCGGTCGGCGAGTGACGGATCCCTCGACGCCGCGATACGGGAGCCGATCGGACTGAGCCCTCCGCGCGCCGTCGGGGCCGCGCGAACGGCCTGCTCAGGGCTGCGCGCGCGGTGACGGGTAGGCGAGGGTCACGGCTCCGCGCGTGGTCACGGCTGTACGAGCGGTCAGGGCTGTACGAGCGGTCAGGGGGCCGCGGGCCGTCGCGCGGCGAGCTCCGGCTGGTGGAGCACGACGCCCTCGTCGCGCCACAGCCGCCGCACCTCGTCCCGCAGGCGGGCGTCGGCGCGGGCACGGGCGACGAACTCCTCCGGGGTACGGGCGCCGGTCAGGCGCGCCAGACGGGGCGATGCCGCGAGGAGCCCTGTCAGCAGCTCGGCCTGCCCGGCCAGGCGGATCGGGGTGCCGTCCTCCCCGGTCAGGCAGCCGTGCCGCCCGGCGTACAGGTGACAGCTGAACGGCCCCCGGCCGGGCAGTTCCGCGGTCACCGACGCCGGCAGCCGCGTCCGGTGGTAGTTCGGCTCCGTACGGTCGACGGCCGTCAGCTGCTCGTCGTCGAGCCACAGGACGATCAGTTCGGCGCTCGCGCCCGGGCTGAGCACGGGGACGGCGGGCACGTATCCCGGCCGGCTCACGTGCGCGGACGCCCCGGCGGTGAGCCCGGACACGCGGGCGTACGTCATGGGGACGACCACGCGCATCCACCGTGCGAGCTTCCTCACGAGCTGGGCGGGCGAGGCGTTCGACCCGATGGCGAGCACCGGCCGGCGTTCGGCCATGACCGGCCGGCCGCAGGCTCTCAGCGCGTCGTCCAGTGGGACCTCCGGTCCGCCGAACACGTGCGGCGGCGCCGTCGGCGCCTCGATGAGCCAGTCCCCGGGCGGTGGCTGCGCGGCCGGTCGAACCGCCGGGCCGGCCGCGGCATCGCGAGCGGCAGCGGTCGCGCGATGGTGTGCGACGTCCGTCGCGGCATCGGGGGCGACGCGCGTCCCGGCATCGGGGGCGGGATCCGGCCGGGCGCAGGGCCGGGCCGGCGGGCGAACGACGAGCGGCGGGGACACGGCGCGCAGGTCGAGGAAACATCCGTCGACCAGGAGGCCCGGATCCTGGCGGGCGGCGGCCGGGATAGGTGAGCGGCCGGGCCATGGGGTCCTCGGCGTAGCCGAGGGCGTGCAGCTCGCGTCCGGGGGCGGTGACGGGCGAATACGCGGAGCCCGAGAGGTGATCTGGTCCGTGATGGTCGGGTCCGTGAGGCACGGCTCTCCTGCCGCCGTCTCTGTCGGCCCAGAGCGCGCGGCGCGGGGTGGTCGGGGGTCGGTCTCCCCCGATGCTACGCGGAGAGCCGCCGACAAGGTCAGGCTCGGGCCGCCTCGATGTCAGGCTCGGACCGGCTCGGCCGCGAGATGCTCGGCGAGGACGGCGCGCTGGGTCGTGCGCGCCCGCGAGTGGCGCTCCCGCCCGGCGGCGGTGAGCTTCACGAAGATCGCGCGCCGGTCGTCGGCGCACATGGACCGCTCGACGAGACCCTCGCGCTCCAGACGGGCGACCGTCCGCGACAACGCGCTCTGACTGAGGTACATCGAACCCGCGAGGTCGTGCATCCGGAGGTCGTCGCAGGACGCGTCGATCAACCGGTCCAGCACCTCGAACTCGCTCATCCCGATCCCGTGGGCCTCCTGCAGCGCACGGTCGAGAGCGCACGAGACCGTGCTGTAACAGGCCAGGACGTCGCGCCAGCGTCGCACGAGGTCGGTCTCGCCCGTCTCCGTCATGCCCGGACCATAACACCGACCCTCCGAAGATGCAACTGCATTTAATGCGTGGACATCTGATGCACATGCATGTAACTTCCCTGTCGTGACCACCACAGCAATCCCTGACTCACGCACGCTTCCCGGTGCCCCGGCCGCTCCTCACCGGTGGCCCACCCGACTGTGGGGCATCCTGGCCGTCCTCTCCCTGGTGCTCTTCCTCGACGGCCTCGACGTGTCGATGGTCGGCGTGGCACTCCCGTCCATCGGCAGAGCGCTGGGCCTGACCACCTCCAGCCTCCAGTGGATCGTCAGCGGATACGTCCTGGGCTACGGCGGGCTGCTCCTGCTCGGCGGCCGCACCGCCGACCTGCTCGGCCGGCGGCGGGTGTTCCTGATCGCGTTGGCGGTGTTCGCCGTCGCCTCACTGCTCGGCGGCCTGGTCGACTCGGGGCCGCTCCTGATCGCCACCCGGTTCATCAAGGGGGTCAGCGCCGCCTTCACGGCGCCCACCGGCCTGTCGATCATCACCACGACGTTCGCGGAGGGCCGGGCGCGCAACAAGGCGCTGTCGATCTACACCGTCTTCGGCGCCAGCGGCTACTCGTTCGGACTGATCTTCGGCGGGCTCATGACCGGGCTCGGCTGGCGCTGGACCTTCCTGATGCCGGTGCCGATCGCGCTCATCGCGCTCGTCGCCGGATTGTCGTTGATCCCCCGGGACCGCCCGGCCTCCGAAGGCGGCCACGACGTCCTCGGGGCGCTCACGTCCACCACGGCGATGCTGCTTCTGGTGTACGACCTGGTGTCCGCCCCGGACCGCGGCTGGACCGCCCCGGTGACGCTGGTGCTGTTCGGCGCCGTCGTGGTGCTGCTCGGCGCGTTTCTCCTGGTCGAGCGCCGGGTTTGGCACCCGCTGGTCCGGCTGGGCATCCTGCGCAAGGGCACGCTCGTGCGCGCCAACCTCGGGATCGTCGCGCTGCTCGGCTCGTACACCTCGTTCCAGTTCGTCGTCACGCTGTACCTCCAGTCCGTCCTCGGCTGGGCGCCTCTGACGATGGCCTTGGCGCTGCTGCCCGCCGGGCTCCTGGTGGTGCTCAGCGCGCCGTTCACGGGGTCGATGATCGACCGCTTCGGCACGGCCCGGTTCATCGTCGGCGGGCTGATCGCGATGTCGGCCGGCTACCTGCTGTTCCTGCGCGTCGACACGCATCCGGTCTACGCGCTGGCCATCCTGCCGACGGTGCTGTTGCTCGGCTCCGGCTTCGCGCTCGGATTCCCGTCCATCAACGTGCAGGCGACGGCGGGTGTCGAGGACGATGAGCAGGGGCTGGCCGCCGGGCTCGTGCAGACGGCCGGTCAGGTCGGCTCCGCGCTCGTCCTGGCGGTCACCACGGCCCTCATCACGGGCGACGACACGACGCCGCAATCCCACTCCGCCGCCGCCATGCTCGCGCAGTACCGGCCCGGCCTGGTCTTCGTCACGGCCGTGGCCGTCGGCGGGCTGCTCATCTCGCTCGTCCCCCTGCTGCGCCGACAGGCGGCTCGGCACGGCACGCCGAGCCGAGCCGCCGCGGCTCAGCGGAGCACCCCGGCCGCTCGACCCGGCGACCACGGGTGACCGGCGAGGCGGGAGTCGTCAGGTCGGCATGGTCGCGAGCAGCGCGGTCGCGTCGTCGTGCGATTTCGCCCCCGGTATCGGCCGCGTCCGCTCCGCCTGCCGCACGAGGCCGATGACGTGCGCCGGACCGTCGGTTCGCACGGTCTCCAGCAGACTCGGCCAGTCGTACCCGTAGTGCTCGACCAGCCGGGTCACTCCGTCGGTGAACATCGCCACCTGGTCGACCTCCGGCTCCGGGAAGGCCGCCGTCACCGCTTGATGAGCGGCCTCCGGAGCGCTGCTCGCGACCCAGAAGCCGCCCTGCCGGTTCCGGTGCGCCCGAACGTGTTCGAGCGTGTACGGACGCCCGCCCGGCAGGTGCGCGAGACGATCGTCCTCCACGATCCGGAGCCGGCCGTCACGGCCGCGGACCGCGATCGGGGAGTCGGCCAGGACGAGGCACTCGACCTGGCCGTCGCGCCGTCGCGTCACCGCGAGAGTGGATGACGGGCTGTCCGGGTTGGCCAGGTCGCAGGTGCCGGCATGCGACGCGCGGACCTGCTCGATCGCGTCGGCCACGAGGTCGGTGAGCGGGCCGCCGGCGGCCACGGCCAGCCGGGCGCTCAGCGCGCCAGCGAGCCGCCGCACCAGCCACGCGACGTCGTGGACGCATCCGCTGTCCACGCCGGCGGGCGCGGTGGCCCCGTCGAGCACGACCGCCCAGTCCGGACCGGCGACCACACAATCCTCGTTGACGGTGCCGGGGGCCGCCCGGGTCGCGTAAGTGATCTGCACCGACTGCTCATCCTCCGTTCGCCATGCCGGCGGGCGCCCTCGCCCGCGCCGGGCGTTTCGCCGCCACCTGACCGTAGCGCCGGTCCGACACGGGCT